>DASYYY010000002.1:0-3668 GCA_035933635.1 Thermoplasmata archaeon
GAACGCGGTGCCCTGCCGCTGTCGCGGGTTGTGTCCGGTGCGCGCGCGCAGCTCGCTGACCACGTCCGGCATGAACGTACGCCGCATCTGATCCCTCGACGGACTGCGCCTCCGCGCTCGACTCTGGACTGGAGGCTGCGGCTCGGGTAGGTCTCGTCTTCATCGGGGCCCTCTTGTTGGTGGTGTCGCAACCCTACTGTTCCGGCAAGCGTGACGGCCTCGACCCCCTTCGACCCCGGGCGATCGGAGGCTGGTTGCGCGTGCCTCTGAGGTAGCCGCTCGGGCCGCTCGTAACTGGTCCATATCGCAGCGTCTTTTTTTTTGCGCTTTCCATTGGGAAGCAAATCGGCGATGAGCGCTCCAGTCCCGATGGGTAAGCGTGACAGGCGGAACGGGACGATGGATCGCGAGCTCGCTGGCGACGATGCCGAGCTGGCGAACGCGCTGACCGAGGTGGCGGCGCTCCGTCAGCTCCACGAGCGGATCGAGCAGCGGCAGCTGGAGCCCGGGGACTGGGCCCTCCTCCGGGCTTTGCTCGAAGAGACGTACGATGAGCTCGAGTCGTCCGACGCCTCGCTTATCGGCTGAGGGGACGCGGCAAGCGCATGGGAAAACCGGCGCGAACGCCTCGTCCGAAGCAGCGACTGGACGTTACGCTCAGCGGACTTCGTGAGCTTTACCATCGGATTCGCCAGCAGCAGCTCGAGGCCTCGGACTGGCTCGTGTTTGGGGCCCTCGTGTTGAATCTGGTCGCGCGAGCGGAGGAGAGGGACGCGCGCATGCTCGCCAAGATCGCGGCGTCTGCCGCCGCGTCGCCGAGCACGAGCGACCCGAAGGCGTCCGACGACACGGCCGCGTTTCCGGCGAGCAGCTCGTGGTCGTCCGACGCGAAGGCGACGAGCGGCGAAGCGGCTGCGTCGCCCGCCGCGGAGAGCGAAGGCGATGACGAGGAGCCCGAGCCCGGTGGCGATTGCAAACCCAAGGGGCACGGACGAAACGGCGCGAGCGCGTTTCGGGCCGCGCAGCACTTCTTCTACGCGTTGGCGCTCGGCGTGATCGGCGCGGTGTGCACCGCGTGCCAGATCGGCAAGATGTGCCGCTACCGGGAGAAGATCATCATCCGCATCGTCGGCCAGCCGATGTTCCGCGCCGAGCAGCACCATCACGAGCAGGCGCGCTGCAGGAACTGCGGCCGTGTCGTGCGCGCCGACGGCCCGGCGTGCGTCCACGAGGGCGTGGGCACGGAGTACATCCGGTACGACTGGTCGGCGTGCGCGATGCTTCTCTTCATGCACTACACCGGTGGAGATCCGTTCAAGCGCGTCGAGTCCCATCACGAGGGCTGGGGCGTTCCGATGCCCGACGCGAACCAGTGGGAGCTCGTCGACAAGGCGGACGACCTTCTCTTGCCGCTGTACAGGGCCATCGAGCAGCATGCGATCCAACGGGCCACGAACTTCCGGATCGACGACACCGGCTCGGTGGTGATCTCGATCAAGAGGCAGATCGAGGCGGAGCTCGCATCGCTTCGAGCCATGGGCGAGTCGACCAAGGGCGTGCGGACCGGGGTCAACGCGACGGGGATCTACTGGGAGACGCCGGACGGACCGATCGTCCTCTACTACACGGGCCGGCATCACGCCGGAGAGATCATCGACCAAGTCCTCGGCCGTCGCCTGGCCTCGAGGCCCACGCTCGTGAAGTGCACCGACGGAGCCTCGAAGAACTTCGACCACGCGCATGCGGACAAGCTGGTCGAGGCGACCTGCAACGCGCACGCGCTCTTGAAGTTTCGCGACCTCAAGGACAAGTACCCCATCGAGTACGCCGAGGCCGGCAAGGTCTACAGCGCGGTCTTCGACAACGACGACAAGGCCAAGGCGCTCGAGCTGAGTCCGGTCGACCGGGTGCTCTACCACCGGCAGCACTCCAAGCCTCTGATGTTGCAGCTGAAGAAGATGTGCGAGGAGAAGGTCGCCAACAGGAGCGTCGAGCCGAACTCGCCGCTGTGGGAGCCCGTGACCTTCATCCTCAACCAGTGGGAGCGACTGACTCTGTTTTGCGAGGCGCCCGGCGTCCCGCTCGACACCAACCTCGTCGAACAGGCGCTCATCGTGCCGGTCCGCTATCTCGCCGGCTCCTTCAACTACCACACCGAAAATGGTGCCGTGGTCGGCGACCACGCGATGTCCATCATCGCCACCGCACGCGCCCACGGGGTCGAACCCGTCGCGTACTTGGCCGAGTGCCTGCGCTCTCACGAGGACCTCGCCAAGAGGCCCGAGCACTACCTGCCGTGGGTCTACCGCGCGCGAAACAGCGGTGCAGACGCCCCAGCGCGATCCGCGGAGCGCGCCGCCGAGCCGGAGCCGAGTGACGCGCGACTACGCGACCTTGCGCCAGAGATCAGGGAAGACGACGCGAGCAGGATCCCCGCCCCAGAGCAGCACCTGGAGCTCGCGGGCGAGCAGCGGCGAGCTACGACTCGTCCCGTCGCCGGTGGGCCAGCCGGAGAAGCGGCCCTTCGACAACCGCTTCGTGCAGAGCCAAAATCCGGACCCGTCGAAGCAGAGCACGCGCAGCATGTGGCCTCGCCGGTTCCGGAAGACGAAGAGCGCGCCGTCCATCGGCTCTCTTTCGAGCACGAGCCGGGCGATCGCAACGGAGCCGTCGATCCCCGTCCGGAAGTTGATCGGCTCGTGCATCACCACGACGGTGGCATTCGGGGGAACCTGGATCATCGCGCACCGCCTGCGCCGAGGAGAGCCGAGAGGAGCCCAAGGGCGCCGCCGGTCTCGCTGAACAACCGGACCGTCAGACCAGACGGCGTCTCGACCTCGGCGAAGGGCTGCGCCGCTGGCGACGCCGGCTCGAACGGAGCGACCTCCACGCGCGAGTACGCCGCGACGATGCTCGCCGCACCCACGCCCTGACCGCGCTCCATCCGGGCCACCACGAGACGATCCCGTGGCACCTTCGTCGCCCGACACACTGCGGCCGGCCCGTGATGCCGAGCTGCCGCCCGCGCTCGCTCCATGAGAACCCCGGGCACCGCCTCGCGCGCGTGGCGCTTGCGACTCCGCCACCCGTCGAACGCGCCCTTCAGCACAGCCAATGAATCGTCTGCCATCGCACGCTCCTCCTGACGGCGATCGCCGTCGTCACAAGGACGCTACCCGTGCAGATCCAACCCGGGGGACACGCTTACCGGAACAGTAGCCTTGGCGGACTACTACCGGACCGTCGAGCTCGGGTTGAGCGCGTGCTTTCGGGAGAGCGGACCGACCTCTTCGTTGGCGCAGGGGGCGAAGACCGACCCCGATGCGGTCGGCGCGGTCGTGTTCGGCTCCGACCAGGGGCTCGTCGGCCAGTTCAACGAGATCGTCGCCGACGATGCGATCGAAGTCCTCGGCGCTCTGCGCGGGAGAGCCCAGGTCTGGGCCGTCGGCCAGCGCGTCCACGCGCGCCTCGCGGACGCGGGCCTTCCGCTGATGGGCCTCTTCCCCGTGCCGACCTCGGTCCAGGCCATCCCCCCGCTCGTCGGGGAGATTCTCGTGGCTGGCGAAACGCACCATGGCCGGCCTGAGGTCACGGAGCTCCACCTCTTCTACAACCGCCCCACATCCGCGGCGGTCTATGCGCCCGTCCGCCAGCGGCTGCTACCGCTG
>DASYYY010000007.1:0-2327 GCA_035933635.1 Thermoplasmata archaeon
CTCGAGGAGGACGGGGCCGAGCCGGAGCCGGCGGATCGTGTCGTCCGCGCGGACGATCCCGTCGCGCCGCCCCTCGGACAGTTCCACGGCGAACGGCACGCTCCGCAGCGGCGGTGCGACGTACTCGAGCGTCTCGGCCGGCTCGGTCGCGGTGACCGAGGTCGGACCGATCACGACGGGGGCGAACGGGTAGAGGCCGTGCTCGAGGTGGTAGAGCTGCGGCGGCGTCAGGTCGACGTCGTAGAGCATGAACCGGACGTACCCGCCGAGCGCGTCGATGCTTCCGGCGAGCCGCTTGCGCTCGGCGTTGTGCGTCGGTACGACCGCGAGGAGCGGACGCGGGCGGTGCTCGAAGAGCGTCGCGCGCATCCGCCGGAGCTCGGTCCGCTCGACGCGCGGGTCGTCGGCGAGCGTGCCGGCGAGCCCCTCGAGCGCGTCGCGCGCGCCGTCGACGAAGAACGGCGGACGGTAGGCGACGGTGCGTGAGGTGACGGTCCCGTCGGTCCCCTTGAGCCAGAGCCGGACCTCGCGGCCGGTGCGCTCCTCGGTGATGTCGAGGAGCCACCGTTCTCCCATACCTACACAACCGTGCCGGGCGCGGTTGATGCTGGGTTCCTGATTCCCAGGAAGGCACCTGTCCTCGCGGACATGGACCTCCTTCCTCCACAGGCGTTTTCCGTCTCCGCCGAACTGGCGGCGACTCTCGCTAGGTTGCGAGCGGCATTCAGGTCGCGGTCGATTACGAGCCCGCAGGACGGGCACGAGTAGATCTTCTCTGACAAGGGCATCTCCTTCAGAGTGCCGCAGGCCGAGCAGAGCTTCGTGCTCGGATAGTACGCGTCGGCTCTGGCGAGACGCGACCCGTACCATCGACATTTGTACTCCAACTGCCGGACGAACTCCCCGAAGGAGGCGTCCGCCAGAGAGCGAGCGAGGCGGAGGTTACGGAGCAGGTTCCTCGGTCGGAGGCTCTCGACCACGATCACCGACTTGGTTCTCGCCAGCGCGGTCGTGGCCTTGTGGAGCGTGTCCTTCCGAAGGTCCGCTATCTTCGCATGGCAGCGCGACAGTCGTCTCTTCGCTTTCTCCCGATTCTGACTTCCCTTCTCCTTTCTCGATACCGCCCGTTGGAGATGCTGGAGCTTCCGCAGTTGGTGGGCAAACGCCTTCCGATTTTCAATGACCGTCCCATCACTGATCGTCACAAGGTGGCGGATGCCGAGGTCCACTCCCACCACCTCTCCCTCGATCGGCGCGGGGACGGGTCGTTCTTCCTTGACCACCGCACTGGCATACCAGCGTCCCCTCCTCTCGGAAACGGTAACAGAGAGGACGTGGGGCCCCACCGGTAGGTACCCTCGCTCTTTGAGTCGGAGTCGACCAATCCGGGGCAGGTCGATATGTCGCTCGTGAATCGTGATTGCACCAGTCAGGCGAAATGAACCAATCCTGCGATGTCGCGAGCGGAACTTGGGAAATCTCGCCCGACCTTCGAAGAAGTTAGCGTAGGCGCGGTCTAGGTCCCGTAGGGCCTGCTGGGGAGCACATTTCGAGGACGCATACATCCATGCAAACTCTCGCTTCTTCCTCTCGTTCAGCTCTCTCTGCAGGTCAACCGCAGTCGGGAACTTGAGTCGAGGCCCGGGAAGCTGGTTCATCCACCAGACCTCCTCTTTGCGCTGCCGACCCCAATTGTAGGCCCACCTCGCGGTCCCCGCGTTGCGGACCATCGCGCTCCGCTGGACCTTGGTCGGATCTAGTTCGACCCGGTAGGCGCGAGTGATGTTCATGACGGGCCCCTCAGCATCGCCCATATGCAGGAGAGTAACCGCTTCGCCTTGGGGCTTCGAAGCCCGTAGAGTCTCGCGGAGAAGGATGTGATGAGGTTGAGGAGGTCGGGGACCAGCTAGTGTTCAGGTGCCCTGTCCGTCCTCGGTTCCGGGAACCCCCAGCGTCGCTCCGTGGTTGGCGAATACTGGTCGAACTGGTCCTAGGGGGCCCCCACCGCGCAGGGGACTCGTCGTTCTTGCACCCCCCAGCCACAGACCTCCCATTGTACCGGGCGCAGCGCATGCTAGCGGGTCCGGGCGGCCGGGCGAAGCGGGGGAGGATACGGGACCGGGGCGGACTCCGGCGGCAACTGGCGGGCCATGTCGAGGAGGACGGAGAGGAGGATCGACTCGAGCAGGTCCGGGCTCCCGACGTAGGTCGCCTGGGCGACGTAGCGCCGGGCGCCGGTGCGGATCCGGTCGAAGGCGGCGCGCTCCTCGGGGGTGGTGAGGAGCCGGCCGAAGGCGTCCCAGCGCCTCAGCCGCTCCTCGAGCGCC
>DASYYY010000022.1:0-205669 GCA_035933635.1 Thermoplasmata archaeon
TCTGTCGAACCGTCCTGAAGGAGGCCCCCCAAGGGCCGATGAGGGCAGGACTCGGGGGTCTCGTGCTTGACCCCGACGCCATGGCCGATGATGCGATGATCCTCCTCTACCCGCCGGGTCACGCCGACGGGCACGGGGTGAGCGGAAGGTCACGGAGGGTCGAAGGCGGTTCAGCGACACGCTGAGCCGTTTCGATTCAAAGCCGGGTCTTCGCGATTCGATATCGGACGAACTACGAAGGGATCTGCAGCGGGTTCACCACGAGTGCGCGGGTGAGGCGAAGCGACCGGCTGCCCGGGCGTCTCACTAGCTCACTACGATCTCGCGCTCGGAGATCTCTTGCCGATTCGGTTGTGGGGGCTAGGCATCCGGAGCCCGGCCCTTCCGATAGTCCTCTTCGATGGCCAAAGCGATCTTGTCCCAGAACTTGGCGGTCCCGTCACGGACCTGTGCCGCGCTGGGGTGCTTCGGCACCATCCATCGTTCGACCATGCGGAGCTCGACCCGGCACCGCCGGGGGCCCGCACCGCGCACCGTATAGTCCACCGTCTCCAAGTCCTCGACATCGATCTGGTCGACGTGCCAACGGTTCGGGGGCATCAGCCGAACCAGCTCGACAGCCACGGCCACCTGGCCCTTCTCCAAGCTCAGTTTGCGGACTCTGACCACTTGATCGTTGCCGATCCTTTGGACTGAATACTCCGGTTTGCGACTCGACAGGAAGCCATCGCTCTCTCGGAAATCCGTCAGCCAAGTATAGGCGTACTTGGCGGGGACATCGATGGTCTTGACGACGCGGACCTTTTGGGTGGCATACACCCGTTGGCTGCTTGCCGGCACGGCCGTTTGCTCGCGGGCCCCGATGGCGACTCAGCCTCTAAAGGGCACCGTCAACCAGGGGCGACTCCGCGCGGTACGGGTCCCCGGCACATCGCGAATCCGGCACCGCTCCCTCGGTCCGCATCTGCCCCGCCGGGACTTCCGTGCGGACGGCTTCTGGGGGATTCTCACCGGCAGCTCGCGCTCAAGATCCCGGAGCAGAATAGCGTCGCGACGACGGGAGACGGCGTTCGCTCGCAAGAGGGTAATCGGCGCTCGTTCAACTCGTCATTGAGGCAAGTCGAATTGCACAGAGGTCCACATTCGAATCTCTCGGCGTATCGGACAGTCCGCGGCCCCACCAATCGATGATGAGCCATGCATGCATGGACATGGGGCAATGGGAACGACCACGATCCGCCTCGATCGGTCGGCCTACGATCTGCTTCGATCTCGGAAGTGGCCCGATGAGAGCTTCTCGGAGGAAATCCACCGGCTCTTGGGAGCGGGCAGCCCCGGACTAAAGAAATTCCTCGCGCTCCTTCCCCGCGATGACGCGTCGGATGTAGCGGACAAGATAGAGGCGGCCAGGGCCGAAGAGCTCGAAGTAGAGCGGCGCCGTTCTCGGCGCAGGTCATCGAATAGTGGGCATCGCCGTTGACTCCACCGTGTTCATCGATCTAGCTCGGCGGCGCCCATAAGCCATAGCAAAGGTTGCCGAACTCGATTCTCAGCGGGACACCAAGGTACTCCCCGCGCCGGCAGCGTACGAGATCCTGTACGGCATCCTCCACGCAAAGTCGATGACACGGGCCGAGCTCGTTCGCGCGTGGATCTCGAGATTTCATGTCGCCCGCTCGATCTCCCGTCCGCGGAGCGCGCGGCGGCAATTCAAACCGAACTTGCTCGTCTCGGACAAGTCAAGGGCGCGGTCGATGTGCTCACCGCGGGCATCGCGCCCGCCGGCGGACAAGCGCTGGTATCGAGTGACACCGATTTGGTCGATGTCGCCCGTGCCACCGGTCTCGTGGTCGAAACCTACTGACGGCCCAGACCACCCGGGGTCGACAGCAAATGGCAACGCTACGGCCCCGCCGCGGAGGGCCCCGCCCGCACGGATACCGATGGAGGGGCTTGCCTAAGTGCTATCGGGACATCTAGAGTCAGCAACGAATGAAGATCGGTCACCGTCCTGCTCTTGCAAGATATTGTGCGAGGTGCGAAATGGAACTCTATCCGTACAACCGAAGTCGGGACATGAACGACCACTGCACCGGATGCGCACTCCGTATCAAGGCTCAGAACCGGGCACTGGCGGCTGCCGCCCCGTAAGGTTCTCGCGCACTTTCGCGCATCGCCCCATTCAGAACGCCGGGATACGCTGGTCGAGACACTCGCTGACAGCACGATTCGGCGCATACAACGTCGCCTCGCACCGATCGACCGCCACCCCTGTCGGTGGGCCGCCACGAGCTCGTCCCCCGCTCCACGAACTCCTCCAGTGTCTCAGCGAATCAGTTCCCTGCCGCGTTCACTGCCGCCGAGTCTTGGGCCGATTGTTTGGACACGGATGGCGAAGCTCGGGACATGCGAGCCGCGATCTTGCGTTCACCTCAGCGGTCTCGATTCGCCCGGCCACCGCGACCTCCCGCGCACGACCAATCGGAGGAGGGCCCACGAGGGCAGGATGATTCTGGGAATTTACGCACACGGAGGTGATGTTATCCCCTCTCACGGCTGGGGGTCTCATGGAAGTTAGTCAGCCTGGGCTTTCGATCGATCAACAGACGCCCACGGTCGGGTGGGGCGGTTTCTCAAGCCTCCTAGGTGGCAAGGGACAGGAGAAGGCGGTTGTTCGGTGGGGCGGTCTGCTCGGGATCCTTGGTGGTATCATCTTCGTTGCTTCCATCATCTATCAGGTCGCGTTCATCGGTACCGGCACTACCGCATCTGGTTCCGGGCCGATCATACGCTTCCCGGGTCTCCAGACCCAGATCGAGATCGGACAGACGCTCTTCCTGATCGGGACCCTACTGATGGTCCCGCTGATGCTGGCACTCTACCGATCGCTCCGCCTATCGAGTCTCGCCCCGGCCCTCTTCGGGCTTGGTCTCAGTTTCCTCGGACTCGCGGTCCTCGCCGTCGAAAGCGAGCCGAACGTTGCGATGGCCCAGATCTCCGCCCAGTATCACGCGGCGGGTGCCACCGCGGCCCAGCAGGCTGCGGCGGTCATCGTCTGGCAGGCCACCCAGGGCATGTTCAACGAGTTCGACACCTGCGCGTACATCTTCCTCTCGGTCGGTTTCATCTTCCTGGGGACCGCGATGTGGAAGGCGCTGGGCTACGGCAAGGCCTTGGGAGCCGTTACCGCAGCGATCGGGGTCGTCGGGCTCATCGGTGTGGCCTCTTTCCCGGTCACCTCCGCCTCCTTCGCGCTTCCAGCCGCGCTGACGTTCGTGGTGTTCCCGCTTCTGGTGGGTTGGAAGGTCTTCGCCCTGTCGAGAGGTCCCCAGACCATCGCGCCGATGGCCAGTCCGTAGCCCGAAGATCGCCCCGGCACGTGAGAACGGGTGGGACGCCGATCCCGCCCGGACGCGGAGGTAGAACCCATTCGTGCGGTGGTGTGGACCGACTACGGCGCTCCCTCAGGGCTCCAACCCCGGGCCGTGCCGACGCCGGTACCGGTGAAAGCTCAGCTGCTCATCCGGATCCGTGCCACCTCGGTGACGGCCGGAGACGCCGAGCTACGCGCCCTCAGATTTGGCCTTGGAATGCGATTGCTGGTGCGACTGATCATGGGCCCGGTCCGTCCGCGACATAAGATCCTCGGCCAGGAGTTCGCCGGAGACGTCGAGCGGATCGGGCCCGATGTGCAGCTTTTCCGCATCGGAGACCCGGTCTACGGAACGACCGGTTTCGGCTTTGGAGCGTACGCCGAGTACCTGTGCGTTCGCGAGTCCTCCCGCGACGGTGCGGTGGCGGCCAAGCCGGTGAGATTGACCTACGAAGAGGCCGCCACCATCCCCACGGGGGGCTTGGAGGCGCTCCATTTCCTCCGAAGGGCGGGCGACCTGCGGAACAAGAAGGTCCTGATCATCGGGGCGGGCGGAGGCATCGGTACCATCGCCGTCCAGCTCGCCAAGTCCTTCGGAGCCAATGTGACCGCGGTCGACGGCCCTCGCAAGATGGACCTTCTCCGTGGCATCGGGGCCGATCGGGTGATCGACTATTCCCGCGAGGAGTACGCGAGACGGCCGGACGCGTACGATGTCATTCTCGACGTCGTCGGTCGCAGCCCGTTCTCGGCAAGCATGGAGGCCCTGCGCGATGGGGGGGTGTACCTTGTCGCCAACCCTCGCCTCTCGGTGCTCGTCCGGGCACTGTGGGCTCGGAGGCGGAGGGGGAAGAAAGTGTTCGTGCGTGGGTCGCCGCCCTCGACCCAGGACCTCGACGACCTGCGCGAATTGATCCAAGCCGGGAAGATTCGTCCAGTGATCGACCGCACCTATCTGTTGGAACAGCTGCCGGAGGCTCACCGGCGGGTCGACTCCGGGCTCGCGATAGGGAGAGTAGCGATCACCGTCTAGATCGGCGGAATCCCCCGGTTCGCCCCGGTTCCGGTAGCGTCATTGGCCGCAAAATTCTGCGACCCCCCGGGGTCACATCGAGCACTCGGGCCATCTCACGAGCATGCGTCTTCCGCAGGTCGGAGTCGCGACGCCGAGGTGAAACACGGGTTGCACGTCGGAGGTCGAACTGTTGGTCGCCCGCCTGGGGCAGAGTCGATTGGGAGCAGGTCCGACCCGAACCTGACGTTACCCCGGGCCCCTAACAGCCACCCGAGACGTACACATCGATCGAAGTCTCGGCGCCGCTCTTGTAATAGGCGGCGTTTCCGAGAAAACTCGCCGAGAGGTAGATCAGCCCACAGGCGTTGTCCGAGGATCGGAAGGAAAACGAGCAGGTTCCGTTCACCAGCGCACAGGTACCCTTGTTCGAAAAGCTGCCGGCCCCTGTCCCCCCGTCGCTTAGATGGACCTTACCGGTTGGGTAATTCGACGCATTCCAAAGGTTCGTGACCGTCACCGTGCAGCTCGTCTTCTGCTGAGGGTGGAACGTCGTGGGCGAGCAAGTGAACGTCGTCCCCGTCGGTCGGGCATTGGTCGGGTGGACGACGATGGTCCCGTTGTCGGTCACGTAAGTGTAGTGACACCACCGGTAGACCACGTGACAGGTCGCCGAGTAGTTCGTGTTCGTCGTGCCGTAGAGAATGTGGCCGGTGTTCGAATCGGTTCCGAGAAACGAGCCGACCGTCCAGTAGATGTACGTCGGGTAGTTGTTCGTGACCCGCTGGGTCGACGTCGTGTAGGACAGATTGTACGACGGGATCGATTCGCCCGGCAACTGGAGAGCCATTCGTAGTGGCCCGGTCCCCGACAAGGTCGAATTCGCCCAGCCGTTCCCGCCGGCGTTTGAGAACGCGTAGGTGCACGTCGACTGCGACGTGCAATTCGTGACGTTGCCTCGAATCGATGGCGTGGACGAGAAACCCACGGCGGCCGCGTCATGCGGCGACGGGGCGTGGGCGGTGACGAGCGGGACGCTCGCGAGCAGCGACAACCCGATCAGGAACGACCAGGCGACCTTCCGGGGGTCCATAGCACCGTCGTCACTCGGTACCACCCCATGAACCTTCCGTCGCGGTCATGGAGGTCCGAAAGAGGTTCCAGACGAGGACCCTGTCACCCCTGTTCTCGCTCCCTCCGCATGAACGCTGAAGGTTGGGGCCGGAAAAACATGGAGCGGTGCCGCGAGACTCCTACGATGCAGCCGGCCAGCCGGATCACGCCTCGTCCTTGGGAACTTCCATGAGAGCGACGACTGCCACTTTCCAGGACGTTCCCGCACGCTTCCAGAGTCGTAACGCTCGGAGCGAGAAAGCTCGTTCCTGAATCGCATAATCGGTTCGGCACGAAACGGCCACCGTCGAGCCGAGGTCTCGGATTTCCACCTCGTGGTTCTCGACCTTAGAGAACGTCCGCTTTCGCGGGGGCTGGTGTCCCCTCAGGACCCCTGCCTTACCCACCGAGTTGCCCGGGGCTTGCACGAAAAGCACGTCATCGGCCAGGAGCTCATCAAACACCGAGCTGGTATCGGGACTCGGATCCAGGTCGCCCTGTCGTAGTCGCTCTTCCAACGCTCTGATTTCGTCGACGGTGCCCATGGGATCGCCTCCCCTAAGACCCACCCGAGTTTGAGGCCATCCACAGACAGGGTCCGGGTGAGGCTCCACGGCCCATGCGCAGTGGTCGGCAGCTCAGAACCTAAAGTCGTGAGTGCACCCTCAGCGGCGGCCGCTCGTGGACCGCGCGTATTCCGACGGGTCCCACCGATACGTGCTGGCGTCGCAGGGCTCGCGCTCCCCTCTTATCGAGTGCCGGACTTGACCCACCAACATGGTCCAGAGCCGGGCAGCCACGGTCGATGAGTATCTCGCCGGGCTCCCGACCGATCGACGGGCCGTTATTGCTCGACTACGCGGGCTCGTGCAGAGGGAGCTCAAGGGGTTTCAGGAAGGGATGGAGTTCGGCATGCCCTACTACCGCGGCCCAAATGGGGCCGGGATCGGCTTCGCGAGCCAGGTTGGCTACATCGCACTTTATACTGGGGATCGCGGCACGGCGCTGGCCAAGAGGAACAAACTGGACGCGGGAAAGTCGTGCATCCGGTTCCGACAGATAGACACCATTCCTTGGGGCGTGGTGGTCGAGATCCTCCAAACGTGCCGGCCCTGAGCTACAGCGGCCCGTAAGTGTAGATTCGATGGCCCAACCCTGCCGATACGTGAATCGAGACACCTCGCGGATGATCGCTTCGGGAGCCGGCGCGAGGGGAACGGAGAGCTACAGGGCGCCAGGTAGTGGCCGAAGGGCTGCGGTTCGAAGATATCATTCGAGTGGCAACAGTGACATCCGCGACCCGAAGCGATTCCCCGCGAGAGTTCCGGCTCATACCCGCACGGCTTCGATCACCACTGGTGGAGAACCCGGCGAAAGAACCCCTGTTTGTCAGGCCACGAATTCCAGCGGCCATAGAGCGCAGCCAAACGTTCGACGCGCGTAGCACCGAGCTTGATTCGCGCTCCGAACGGGGTGAGCACCCAGGGTGCAATCACAATGGCACCCCGCCTCCTCGGGGACGGTCGGCGCGGAATGGGGGAATGCCAGTTGGCCGAGCATCGAAGTCTCGCCCGCCCGGAGCCCGCACTTCGACCGGACCGCGAGCTCCAGGTGTCAGCGCCCAGACCTCTCAACGGTGCATGTTTCGGATCGGTAGCCATCGCCTCGGGGGTCGGGCTCGGGGCGATCCTCAGAGAGGATTCGATCAGGACTTGTCTTCCGGGGCAAGGTAGGATCGGAGCCCCGACAGGTAAGCCCGATACGCTTGGTCCCCCTTCGGGGTGATCCGAAGCCACACCTGAAAGCCCGAACGGGTGAGCAGGCGGGTGGATTCCGCGTAACCGGCCGAGACGAGTCGCGCCACGTGACTCCCCAGGTTCCCATCCGTGAGCTGGAGGGTGTCCCGCACCCAGACGAACGATGCCGCGCGGTTCCGACTGAGGAGGGCCATCACCCGAAGTCGGACGAGCTGGTGGATGATGGGGTCCAGGGATTCCGGTGGCATCGCTCGTGGCCCCGGCGAGCTACGCGGTAGCCGTGTAAAGTCCCCCTCCGAACAGCAACGCCGTCGAAGCAATCGGGCCCAGGACCAGAAGGGTGGTGTCTGCGTCGACGCCTACACGACCTGCGACGAGCTCGATTCCGACGGTGAGCAGAGCTAGACCGACCCCCCCGAGGAGCCAGAAGCTCCGCTCGGACCGCGAATCGGTCGTGAGGCCCGATCCGCCGACGGCGGCCGCGGCCAGTCCGATGACGATCATCGCGAATGCGGAGCCGTCGATCGGGACCCTAGCGAAGGCCACGATGGCCAACCCACCGAGGACGAGCGCGAGGAACGTGGCCGTGGCGGCCACGGTGGTGCGCACGGCGCCGCCGGAGTTCGAAGGCAGAATCAGAGCGAACGAACGCCACAGAACCCACGTCGCCCCGATTCCCACCAGTACCCACGGCATCCAGGCCAGCCCGAAGGCCAGGGAGGCCCCTGGGTTCGATGGGTTCGCGATCGCGATCGCGTCGTAGCTCACGAAGATGCCCCCGTTGACGGCGGCCCAGATCATCCACGTCAGCCCGACCGTTCGTTGGAGCAGCGGTTTGGACCAGCGTTCTACTCGTAGGAGTTCGTGAACGGCTTGCTCCCGGGTCAACGGAGGTTCAACGGATTCGACGGCGCTCATCGTACGTCCCGATGCGGGGCCACACTATTCCAAACTCGATTCTCTGGGACGCAGAGTCTCCACCTTCCCCGGTCCGATCCACCGTCCCGACCGGGATCTCGACCAACCGGCGGTCGGCGGGTGCGAGGCTCAATCTAAGGGGAGCGCACCCTTCGCGAGGGGCAGGGGCAATCCCTTACCGCCCGCGGCGATGCGACCGGAGAGGGCCATGTCGGCAAGCCGCCCGCGGGTACCCCCCGGGCAGATCCGCACCGAACGTTGGCCCGTCCTGCATGCCGGGTCGATTCCGCAAGAGCTCACCGTGGAGAACTGGGATCTCTCGGTCCACGGAGAAGTCGAGCGGCCCTCCACGCTGCGCTTCGCGGATCTGCTCCGGTTTCCCCAGAAGGAGGTCGAGTGCGACATCCATTGTGTCACGTCCTGGACGCGCCTGGGGATGCGCTGGAGGGGCGTCCCCTTCTCCGCCGTGGCCGACGCGGTGGTTCCGGACCCCGCCGTCCGGTTCGTCGTGATGGAGTGCGAACAAGGGTTCACGACATCGCTCCCGTATGAGGCACTGCGAGAGGACGACGTCTTGATCGCCCACACGGTGGAGGGGATGCCCCTACCCGCGGAGCACGGCGGTCCGGTCCGCATGCTCGTCCCGCAACGTTACTTCTACAAGTCCGCGAAATGGCTCCGGGGCCTGAAGTTTGTCCGGGAGGACGAGCCCGGTTTCTGGGAGGTGCGAGGCTACTCCAACATCGCCGACCCGTGGGCCCAAACACGCTACGATGTGGACGACGTGAAGATCATCCATCACATGCGCAAAGACGCGCTGTTCCAGCCGCTGCCCCCGAAACGCGGTGCCTGAATCGAGGTCGACGACTCCGCCGCCGAAGACCTGCGGGGATGCATCCCCGCTACGCTGATGCCGAAGCTACGCTCATGGAATGGGACAGGCGTCGGTGAGGATCCATTCGGGAGCTTGCGAACCGCAGAACGTGCAGGGTGGTCCCATCGCCCCATAGAGGAGGTATGGATTCCCGCGAACTTCCCACTCCCCGCGTTGGGTCGGCAAGCAGTTGGGGCAGCAGAGGGAAGGGCGTGAGAACGGGCCGACCACTGAGGTCCCCGAGCCCTCGAGCGCATTTATCTCGACCCACGGAGGCCTCGGGGCGCACCGGGCGGGAGTGACGGGCCCCGGACCGCGTCTTCACCCGATACTACGGCCCCCCGCGCCCGCTTCACGCCGGGAGTGGTACCAGCTGGTGGATCGAGTCCGGGTGTTCGCCCGGCCGGCCCCGGGATTCCTACATCACGACCGGCGCGGACGACCCGGCCTCGGTCGCCGGCAAGCGACCTCGGATCAGCAGCGCGGCGATGAGCCCGGCGATGGCGACCGGAATCAGCGCAACCCAGACATGCTGGATCGACTGCGCAAACGCGGTCTGAAACTGTCCGAGGTAGGCGAAGTACGCCGGGGTGCCGGGCATCGGGGGCGGTCCGCTCGGGGAGAGCGAGGTGTACACGTTCTGCTGATATGTGCCGAGGATCGAAACGACGATAGACCCCCCAAGATTCGAGAGGAACCAGACGAGCGAGGTCCCCGTGCCGATCTCGTTCCGGGGGACGGAGTATTGGATCGCCATCTGGGTGGGGGCGAACGTCATCCCGACCCCGAAACCGAGGGGGATCAGGGCGCCCATGAGGCCGACCGGGAAAATCCCTCCGACGAAGCGGTAGATGGGAGGTTGGGTGGGGACCAGCGCCAGCAAAATCGCGCCGAGCGTGACGAAGGCCAGCCCCACGCTGACGGGGGCCCCGAACCCCGTACGGGGCAGGATCCCGCCGGCCAGGGCCGCGCCGACGATCATCGGGATCATGAACGCGTAGAGGACGTTCCGGCCGTCGTCCGTGCTGCCGCCTAGGCCGTAGACCACGAGGATGGGAACGAAGGTCGCGGCGGCGACGAGCACTGCGCCCCGCAGGAAGTTGACCGCGCTGCTCGCCGCGATGAGCCGGTTCCGGAAGTACTTCAGGGGCACGAGCGGGTCCACGGCGCGCGACTCGACCCAGAGGAACACCGGGATGAGGACCAGGGAGAGCGCGATGAGCCCGATGGTGCGCGGATCGGTCCAGGCCCAGCCATGCGAGGTCTCCACGAGCGCGAAAATGAGGGCCCCGACCCAGACGGCAAGGAGCCCGGCGCCGAGGCTATCGAACGGACGGCTCACCACATTCGGCTTGGTCGCCGGGAGGGTTGCGATGACGAGGCCGACCGCAGCGAACCCGATCGGGAGGTTGACGAAGAAGATCCACCGCCACGTCGTGTGATCGACGATGTAGCTCCCGATGAGCGGGCCGAAAACGATGGCCACTCCGAAGACTCCGGAAAGGAGCCCAGCCACTCGGGCAGCCGCCTCCGGGGGGAAGACCTCCGCGACGATCGAGAATACGACCGTGAAGAACGCCCCACTACCGACCCCCTGTACCGCGCGGAACGCGATGAGCTCGTTCAGATTCTGGCTCAGCCCGGCCAGGACCGAGCCGAACAGGAAGATCCCGAGTCCCAGCAGGAAGAACGAGCGCCGCCCATACCGGTCCGAGAGCTTGCCAAAGAGGGGAATCGCGACGGTTTGGGCGATAAGATAGCCGCTGATGACGAACACCTGACCGCTGACATCGTTCAGGTCGCTGGCGATCTTCGGAAGGGCGGTGACGACGATGAAAATGTCCAATGCGCCGAGCAGCAGGGCGATGAGCAAGGCGGCCAGGAGCCCGGCCTCCTTGCCGGAGGACAACTTTTTTTCGGATACCTCGGCCTTGGCGTCGAGGACCGTCGCATTGGAAACTGCCATCTTCGTGACTTCCGTCCGACTCGATCGGAGACCGATTGGGGAGGCCGTGGAATTCGGGTCTTAACGTTGGCGGCAGAGGTAGCCGCGACTTCACCGCCATCTCTGGCTCGGGAGTGTGTCGGGGCACGGACGTCCCGCTCCAGACAGTTGTGAAGGCTCGGGCAGTTCGATAATGCGGCGGACGGCGAGGTGCACACACAAGGCTGGCTGAGCCGAAATCAATTGTTACCAGAACTCCGCGTCCTCCCGTCCTCAATCCTTCCACCAAGATTTGTCGAGGACCGGGAACGCCGCCACGAACCGCCCAGGGAGGTTCCGGTCGCTGCGGTCAGATTTGGCCGAGCTCAGAGAGCCCTGCAGGGCCGAGGCAGAGTTGCGCCGCCGGAACGCCATGACCAGGGTTCACAGGGGTCCGGCAACGAAACCTAATTCCGAAGCTCGAAGTCCGGCTTCGCGATGAGGCTCGCGCCCTTGTACCGTCTTCGATTCGACTATCCAGAGAGCTGGTCCGTCGACCTCCACGGGGATCAGGGCACCGAGGAGCAACTGTTCTTGTATGCCAAAGGTACCGCAGAGGGGCGGTTGTCGGGGAAGTTCCAAGGGACGAATTATCCTCGACGCAGGACCGACCGGACAGCTGTCACGGACTTCCGCGCCGTGATTGAGACCTCCGACGAGGCCGTGGTTCTCCTTGAGTGCCGCGGATACGGACGGGCACATACCCCGGAGTACGACCGGGCGTCACCCGGTGGCCGACAATGGGTTGCCACCGTTACGCACTTGAGCAGCGACGAGCGCTACCGATGGCTGAACGACACCGTGTGCGTTGGAACCGGACAGGTTCGACCAAAGAGGGTGCAGGATCCTCGGAATCCATCGGACCTCGTCCTGGATGTGGCTGAGTTGATCTGGGAGCCCATAGCGGAGTGAGGAGGAGGGCGGGTCTCGGGTCAGCCGACCCTCGAGACTCTCCCCACCACGTGCAATCACGATTGCAGGTTGCTTTCGTCAGGTGCGATGGGGATGTCGCGGGAAGCACCGGAGATCCTGTCCAACTTCTGACTCGTGCTTCCCTGCTTCCCTGAGGGCATGCAAAGGGGCTACTGCGAGGCGCCTCGTACCGGTTCGCCGTGGCCCTTTCTCACGCCTGATGGACGGAGAGCGGAACCCACCACCGACTTGTCGTCGGGCCAAGTGGCCGGTTCGATGCACAACACAGCGGAGGATTCCCGTCCTCGGCGGCCCTATATGCCCCCGACGCGTGCGGCAGGGGAGGTCCAGGGACAGATTCCGAGCGATTCATCCGGAATGCTTGGCAAGCAAGATGGGCCCAGACGGTTCAGGAACTAACGGGAACCGCGAACTCAGCCGCTGGGCTGCTCCGCTCCCGGCTGGCCTCGCACTGGGTGTCGTAGTGATGATGATTCTGGCAGCAGCCGCTTTGGGCGGGTCGACGAGATACAGTCCTCCCTACACAGGTTCCAGGTCGTCCAGTGGACAAACCAGCTACGCCAACTGCGGTAGCACGGGCGGGACCAACACCACTTGGGTGAATACCAGCGGGCTCATCACCGGAAGCGCGAGGTCCAGCATGAAAGCCTGTCCCTCTTGGGCCGGCATGCCGGAGGGTTCCACGACTGCTTGGGTCGACGTGGTCTTCCCCTTCTCTGTCGTCAAAGCGGGCTACTACAACGCTTCAATTCACTTCAGATGGGGAATCCAGGACGCCTTGAGACTTACAGGGAGCAGTTCCTGCGGGAAGCCGGTGAATTACTCGAAGGGCTACAATTACGTAGATTGCGTGCAGGGAGCCCAGTGGAGCGTGTTCATGTCTGCCGAGATCTGGGACCTCACGAACCGGTCGATGGTGAGCCACTCCATCTCCGAATGGGCGGTCTCGAACTCCTCATATTCGGACGTCTACAGCTACTGTAAGCATGGGGCGTGCTCGTCCGGGACCTACTCGGCCGGTTGCAACTTCAATGCCAAAGGTCAGGGTCCGGGGCACGATGTACTCGGCCTGTGCGAAGCACCCGGGGCACACTCCGGGGCGTCAAGCCTATGGTCGAACACTACCGACTACCCGATGAACTACAACGGCTACAATACGACCCTCCTTACTGGTCACAAGTACGCCATCGTCATGCTTGTACAGTTCATGTCCACCTCCTTCGACTACGGTGGGAACGTTGGCTTTACCGGCACAAACTATTTCTCGAATTACTTCAACCCACCGGGAGTTTCGGGTGCTGCCGCCGTCAGAGCGCTGCCCGCCATTGGTGGGATCACCGTGACTTCTGTCTCGGTCGCCAAAGTAGTTTGAAGACGAGAACCGCACCAGCGAGATCCACCCCGTCGTGTCGGGGGATGGTGTACCAGTTGTGCACTGACAGGACATCGGACCGGTTTAACCGTCAACAGATATGACCGGGAACCCGACCTCTCCTGCGAGCCTCGGTCTCTCTGGAGGTTAGCTCGGAAGGTCGGCTCATGGCCGGTCACATGTAGTGTCAGTTCAGCCGGTCACATCTCATGTCAGGGGACATCTAGGTTGCCCCCCTCGATCCCAGGGTCGATCCCTCCTCGCCGATCTAGTTGTGGTCCGTGTAGTTTCCGAGGCCGTTCGGACCACTCGGACCGGCCGTTCCGTTGGCCCCGGTCGTTCCGGCCAGCCCCGAGGAACCCGTCGTGCCGTTCGGTGCGGGATTGTTCCCATTCCCGTCACCGCCGCCGGACCCCCCCGTGCCGCCCGTCCCGCCGGTTCCGCCCGGGCCGCCCGTTCCGGGGCACGCATTGCCGTTCCCCATCGAGCAGGTGTTGTTGCCACCGGCTCCGACGATGACCAGGTCCGAACTGAAAGAATTGTTGGTAAAGCTCCTCGGCATGACGACGAAGTACGCCGCGCCCCCTTCGGCATCGCCGCCTGCTCCCCCATTGCCGGAGTTGCCGCCGGCGCCGCCGGGCGCACCGTTCCCGCCGCGGCCCCCGTTTCCACCGTGGGCGCCCGCCCCGACATACGCCCCAGCTCCACCCGCGCCGCCGGAGCCTCCCAGTCCGCCACTTCCGCCACTGCCTCCGTAGCCCCCCGAACCCCCCGGTCCGCCATTGCTCCCCGCACCGCCGGTCGCCGTGTCGCTCCCGAAGGTGTCGTGATTGAGGTCGAGCGTTAGGATGCTGTAGATTCCCCCTCCGAACGCCGGACCACCGGGTCCTCCCGCGCCGCCGGGTCCTCCCACTGCTCCCGGGAGCCCCGCGCCCCCGATGTTGCCGACCCCGCCCGGTTGGCCTGCTTTACCGGCGCCTCGATAGTTCCCGCTGCCCCCGGTCCCACCGGTCCCCCCCCAGCCACCGCCGCCGCCGTTGCCTCCGTACCCGCCGGAACCTCCCCCGCCGCCCGTTCCACCCGCTCCGGCGAGGGCGGAATCGGCCTCGATCGTGCACGAGTCGAGCCGGGTGACGCCCCCCACGGCGGCCCCGCCTCCGACGGATTCACCGCCCGCGCCGCCGTGCCCGCCGCGGCCGGCAGCCCCCGGTGGCCCGCCACCCTTGGCAGCACCACCGCGGCTTCCTGCCGTGGCGCTTCCGCCGTTCACGGCCGCCTTCTGGGCCGTGGAGCTACCGAAACCTCCCGAGCCGCCGGCACCGCCCGAGCCTCCGCCGCCACCGAGCCCACCGTTACCGCCGTCGCTCCCCGGAGCACCGGGGCCTCCGTCCCCCGCGACCGCCGTGTTGTTCGAGATCGTGTTATTCTCGAGGATCGTCACCGACGAGGCGGCCTCAGCGTACAGGCCTCCCCCGAGGGCCGCGCCACCAGCACCGCCGGCGCCACCGTTTCCGCCCGATCCACCCGTTCCCGCTGGACCCCCCAGTTCGCCGAAAGCGCCTGGCCCGCCGCTGGAACCACTGCCACCTTTCGACGAGGTTCCGGCCCCGCCGGATCCGCCCGCGCCACCGGCGCCACCGGCGTCTCCGATCCCCCCGTAGCCGCCGTCGCCTCCGAGGCCGCCTACGCTACCGATGCCTCCGCCTCCGCCGCGAGCGGTGTTCCACTCGATGTCCGTGTTCTCACTCGTGAATTGTCCGGCATTGTAGATGGCCGCGCCCTGGACGGGCCCCCCGGCACCGCCGGTTCCGCCAGATCCGCCCGCGCCGCCGATACCTCCATTGCCGCCCACCTTGCCGAGGACTCCGGAACCACCGGGGAGGCCGCTGCCGCCACCCGAAGTAGTATCCCCCGCGCCGCCGCTCCCGCCGGCCGAGAGGCCTCCGCCATCCCAACCGAGGCCGGCACCCGCACCGAGTCCCCCGGACCCCCCGGAGCCGCCGTTGGCAAGATTCCATTGATAAGTTGAATTGGTGACGGTCAAGTTCCCCGTGCTGTAGATCGCCCCGCCAGAACTCGCGCCCCCGGCACCGCCGGTGCCTCCGTTTCCGCCCGCCCCACCGTTCCCCCCACGTTGATTCGCCCCGGCGGCCCCGCCAGACGCCCCCGGCACTGCGGTGCCCTGGCCGCCTTGGCCGCCACTGCCCCCGCTGCCGCCGAGCCCACCGGTGCCGCCCGGTGCTCCGTCCGCACCGTTGCCCCCAGCGCCACCCTGCGCCAGGTTGTAGCCAAAGGTGCAGTTGGCCACGATCAGGTCCCCGGCGCTATAGATCGCTCCGCCGGTCGCCGCGCCTCCGGCGCCGCCCGCTCCACCCTTCCCTCCTGGGGCACCGTTCCCGGCCAGGCCTCCGGCCCCGCCGGGTCCTCCGACGCCTCCGGTCGAAGTACCGCTCCCGCCCGCACCGCCGGAGCCCCCATCGCCCCCGTCGCCGCCCGGGCCGCCCGCCCCGCCGTCCCCACCGTTCCCGCCGAGAGCGGTGTTGAAAACGAGGGTGTCTTCGTAGAGGTATACGGTCCCGTACCGGATGTAGAGCGCACCACCCGCGCCGGCGGTACCGGCTCCACCGGTCATCCCGGGAACCCCGCTCAACCCATCTCCGCCCGAGCTACCGGCGGAACCGGCCGCCCCGCTTCCGGCGGCTCCGCTCGAGCCGCTGGCCCCTGCCGCCCCGGTCGCTCCAGGCGCGCCGTTCATCCCGGCCGAGCCGTTGGCTCCGGCGGCGATTCCGTCGAACAGCGTGACGCCCTCGAGGGTGAAATGCGCCCCGTTCACAACGAACAAGCGTGTACTCCCGTTGCCGTCGAGAGTGATGGAATACCCTCGGGCCGAGAGGGTGACGTTGAGTGTGGCGGGCAGGGTGATCGTCGTCGAGAGGATCAGGTTGTAGCAGTTCGTCCCGAAGTAGACCACCCCTCCCTTCAGCAGGGCCGTCCGCAACGCGGATTCCGTGCAGTTCCGGATAACGTTCGAGGTAACCGCCGTCGTGAAGCGACCGGTCGTAGGGGAAACCGGGTGAGGCACAAGCCCCGCGGAAAGAGGCGTCGCCGCCAACAACACGGCGAGCCCCACGATCGACGCCGGAATGATCCATCGCCCGCCCACGCCACCCACCCACATCGGCCGCTCCGGAACTGCGGACTCGAGTTCGCAGGATAGTGCTGCCGCCGAACGGCGTGATCGGGCGGGCTGGTTCTGTGGAAAACCGTCCCGTTCGAATGGGGTGGGGCTCGAATCCGGCCATACTCCTATAGCGGCCACGTCGTTTCCGTGCCACCGCGATGGACCGGATGGATCTCGCCATTTTTCGCGAGATGTGGCGCGACCGCATCGTGTGGATGGGGGGGTGGGACCCCGGGATGTCCGCCTCCCGCGTCGCGCGCCGGCTCGCGCTCAGCACCAGCACGGTCAGCGAACGCCTGAGGAAGTGGCGACAGAGCGGGTTCATCCATGGTCTGAAAATATTCCCGAATCCCCAACTTCTCGACGTCCAGTTTCGGTCGACCCACATCTTTCCGAAGGATCCGAAAGGATTCGCGGCCGTGGAGCGCATGCTCCGCCTCGTGCCGAACCTCGTCCACGCACTCGAAATCGAGACGGGCTTCTGGACCGTCTGGCTCGACGACGGCGGGGATCTCCTGGAACGATCCCTCGCCCTGGTGGCCACCGTACCCGGGATCCAGATCGACCCGGAGATCTGGCCGCTCAGTTTCCCGCGCGTCCTGCGTCGCCCGCTCCGCCGCGACTGGGAGATGATCGCGCAGTTAGCCCGTCAACCAGAGGCGAGTCCGTCGGATCTGGCGATCCGGTTAGGGATCACGCCAAAAGCTGCGGCGCGCCGGCTCGCGCGCCTGGTCTCCGACAATCTCGTGTTCTTCCATCCGATCACCGACTTCACCGTCGCCCCGGGGGTCGTCGTCAACTTCCGTATCCAGCTGGAAGAGCGGGCGGATTTGGCCGGGGTGTGGCGCGAGCTGGAAGCCTTGGACCCGATGCTGGTGCCCCAGGGGGATTGGTCGGACGACCGACTCGTCACGCTCCACGAATTGCCCGGGGATCCGGAAGCCTCCTACATCGCGTTCTACTGGTCATTCGACTCGGCCGCGCAGGTATGGGAACGGACCCGCCGGATGGCGCAGATTCGCGGCGTCCGGCGCGTCGTGCACCAGTTCGTCGCCCGCGTCTGGCGCGGACCTTCCTGTCTGGAGTCCCGATTGATGTCGGTCGCGGCTTCCCACGGCGTACACCAGGTGGCTGCCGCTGTAACTCCTCGGAGGATCCGCGTCGCCCAGTAGTGGGTGCAATTCACGTTGCGTGTTCACGGTGGCGAGCGCGCTACCCTGAACACGCAATGCAGTTTGCACCCCTGTAACGATCGGGGTCAAGGCGGACTCACCTTCGGCGGGCTCGTCGCGGGAATGCATTTCGACGTCCTTCGGCGAATGACGTTAACGGAAAGGGCCTTATATCGACCAGACAGTCGTTAAACGGGGCGACGGTCGATGGATACGGTCACGGTGTCGTCGAAGTACCAGGTCGTCATTCCCGAGCGGATCCGAGAGGAGAACAAGATAAGGCCGGGAGACAAGATGGCCATCCTCGTCAAGCACGGGGTGGTCCACCTGGTTCCGGTCAAGCCATTTTCGAAGTCGAAAGGCCTGTTTCGCGGCCTGAAGCTCGATCTATCCGACCTCCGCGACCACGCGGATCGGGTCTGAATTCCCTCCGGGGGGCCCGTGATCAGCGTGGACAGCTACGGCTGGATCGAGCGACTCACCGACGGTCCACTGGCCGGAGAATATAACCGCGTCATGGAGAGCGTCGCACCGAACGAGATTGTGACGTCGGTAGTGTCGATTTACGAGGTCTATCGAAAGCTCCGGTCCGTCAAGGGAGAAGCCGACGCTCTGAGCGGGGTCGCGGCACTAAAGGCGACCCACGTCGCTCCTGTGGATGAACGAATTGCGCTTGAAGCAGCCGATTTCAGTCTGACGCTGAAACTGCACTTCTCTGACGCGCTAATCTATGCCACCGCGCGACGCTATGACGCTGTGCTCCACACCACCGATCCCGACTTGAAGGGCGCGCCCTCCGTGGTCTACCACTCGCGGTAATCTGATTCTTGCCCAACAGGCAGGGGTTGGGCCTTCAGCCGGCTGTCTCGACCCAAGAAGTTCTCTCTGATGTGCAATGCAGGTTGCACGCAGCTCCTTCGTCGAGATCCATCTCATTCCTCGATTCGCATCACCTTTATTAGAAACGAAATCATGATTGAATCATGAGCGCATCCGATCCGATGTCGAGCATCCCCGCCCACCGCTCGACCATCGAACTCTTGCAGAGCCTAAAGCCCTCGAACAAGAACTGGGATGATTTCTTGCTCTCGGCGTTCGAAGACTGGATCCCGCCAGAAACCCTGGCTGAGCTTGAGCGACGGGAGCGGAAGGGAAAGAGCTCCACGTTTGCCGAGGTCGCGAAGAGGCATCCAAACTGGGGGAATCGGGGGCGGAAGTAGTTGCCCCGGGCGGTGCTCGCTGCGTGGAAGGAGGAGTTTACCTTCCGAGACGAGGCGGAACGCGATTTCGACCGACTTCCATCGGATATTCAACAGGCCTTCCTGGACGTTTTTCCAGAGTTTGCTCAACGCCCCTGGAGATCAATTCCGACCTTGGACGTCGGGCCGCTTCGGGACATGCCCGGACGATGGCGGCTCAAGGTCCCAGGAGGACATCGCGGAATTTACAGGGACGTGCAAGGCCGGCCAGAGTTCGAGATGTTCGAGACTCGCGACGAAGTGTATGCTCGACTTCGGCGATTCATTGAGTCGAGGTGAATCTGGACGCAAACACCGAGCCCCGCGTCAACGCTTGCTGACGGGTGCAATGCAGATTGCACCTATCCTCTCAATCACGCGGGGGACGTCAACATGGGTGCTAACAACTTTGCGAGATCGAAGATATCCGCAGCTCTCGACTTCTTGAATTTTGTCCAAGTCGCCGGTCTGATCAAAAGATTTCGCAGATTCGTGTCTGGGTCCCCTGTCAATTCTTCTCGGGAGAACTCGAAAAGCATGTCTACAGATGATTGAAAGAGGTTGTCGAGTTCGTCGCCCAGCGGCTTGAGACTCTTTGGAGGATTCCCGTAGTCTGGGTAGATGTTCCGAAGCACTCGAACGGCATTCTTGCCTACGTGCTCGTCCAGTTCGGAGGCTTTCCCGAGATGCCAGATCTTCATGAGAGAAAGCCCCGCCATGCCGATGGAGTACAGACTACCCCGCTTAGCAACCTCTGCCTTGGTCACTCGAGCGCCACCGGAGCCCGCGACTTTTCGCTTCCGATAACCGCGATATCCTACCCAGTCGTCAGCCAGATACCAAAGTAGCGTAGGGAGAAGCAGACTCTCCGGTGAATTTGCTTCCGAGAAGATTGAAGTATACCAAGTGTCGTCGGAAAACAGCTGTCGCTTGGAGGCAGTAGCAAACACTGGCTCATGACGCCAGAAGGCGGCTGATGCCTGGGCCATCTCCTCGTTAGACACTGGCAAGGGCTTGACGTAGCTCAGTTTGAGGCTCCGGTCCCGCTCAAGCCGTCTTTTCCACTCACCCTTCTTGACCTCCAGGAAGAGACTCCAATCCCGACCAAGCACAGACTTGAGCCTCCCTTGCTCCGGATCAGTGGAGTGGAGATCTCTGAATGTAATCGGTGTCTGGCTGTTGGTGTACCGCGCAACACTTCTAGACAAGCTACCGGTATCGCCATCTACCTTCGGAATGATGATTACCCGCATCAGTACAGACACTGTTTTCAGTGGATCGAGAGGGACACGCTCATGTTCCCACCTCGTCGCCGTCTCGGATACCGTCATGCATGTCTGGCACCCATTAACAATCTGAAACTTGGTCGCGAGGAGCCAATTCAACCCATCCTCACCATTGTCGTCACTCGGCCGAGTCTCTGCGCCTTCACAGACGGCGGTTAGCCCGTTGTTATAGTACCAAAAATTCTCACGGTCAGTGCCATCCTCAAGGACGCGAGTAATTCCCTTGTTGTAGGTAGACTCGGCGAGATAAACGCGCAGGTTCTTGGCGAACAGAGCAAGGCCGTGCTCCTTGACGAGTGAATGTATCTCGGATAGCGGAACTTCGCAGATGTACGCCTTCGCCTTGTCGCTCAGGTGAGACATGGGCCCCGACCTGATGCGAAACGAGACGTGGTCGGGGATCGGAGTTTCGCCCGTTTCTAGTCGGCTGATGTAGAGGTCATACAACCGCAAGGCATCGAAGATCTCTAGGGTGATTCGATCGTGACCTGACTGAGCCAGCTGCTCATTTGTGTCGTGCACCAACTCTGTGAGGGCAGTCGACGCAATCCCAGGCACAAGGATAGCTAGCCTCGCCGGATAGCCTTGGCTTTCTACTTTCTCAAAAAATTCACGTCTAATGACCTTAAGCTCCGAACGGCTCGCCCTTTCCTTCTTGGCTCGCAGCCAAGTGAGTGCCTCAATGAGCTCGTCGGCAGGCTCGGTGCCAAAAGTCTGGACTTCTGTAAGGCTTTCGGGGCACTTGGCCTGGGCAACAAAGTACACTCCCGTCACCCCTCTCGCCACGTTTCTAATCGTAGGATCGAACCAGGCAGCATCAACGCGCTTATCGGGCGCGGTTGTGACTACAGCGGCCTTAACCTCTTCATCCTTCAGGCTCGGGCTGATCTGGCGGACTCCCCAAAACGTAAACGCATCAGAGCGATGCTTGAATCCGAAGCGGTCGGTTACGCGATTCAGCTCATCGGCTAGCAGCGCGAGAAACTTTCCATAGATTTCTGCCTCTTTCGCTGCCGCCTCGGTCTCATTCGAGGTGCGATCTTCTTCCAGAGCCATGGCCAGATGGCAGTTAGATGGATCGGTTCAAGAAGATCACCCTGACCCGTTCGCGCATCGACCTAGTCGTAATTTCAGGATTCCACCGCTGTCATGGCCTCCGATTCGGTGCGAGATTCTGGAACTCACGGATCGAGACAGCGAGTTTTGACGCTTTAGTGGGCCGCCAGGGTCTCCGCAGTGTCTGGGAACATGTCCCCGAGTCCCTAGTTTGGTGGGTGCCACAAGCATTCACCGACGCGCCGCAGGAACCTAGAGTCGGTGCTCCGAAACAAGCTCCAAAAAGCGATCAATGGTGATGACCCGTATCTGCTCCGTATTTCGAAGATAGTGTTCGAGGGAGCCGTTTGTGTAGAAGTCTTTCAGCGTCCAACCGGTTCCAACAAGTACAATGTAGGCTCGTGACGCTATATCTCTGGAGTGCTCCAGTGCAGCTGCGAGGGATATGACCTCAAACGGCACCTTGTTCTCTGTGCTCCCGGATCCTCGCTGAGCGTGGGCGGCAAGGAGTATGCCCGTTCCGTCAGTAGATCGCGCAAGTATCTGAGCCCTTATTCTCGCCCCGCTGGGACCTATCCCAATGGGAGTGTTTGTCCTGTATGTGTAGCCAGCACGACCGAGAGCATCTAGCAGGGTCCGGAGCACCGTCGAAGTCATAGGAGGTCGTCGGCCTGACCATCGAGGACCACGAGCGGTAGATAGCCTTGGCGAATGAGTGCCATTGACCACTTCGTGAATCAAAGCCTACGGGCTCGTTCAGCGAGATTGGAGTCGGCCGGCCTCCTCTACGCATCCGCATACGACTCCACTGAAGTCGGACGAGTGCGGGTCCCCCTCGGCAGGGCCTCTGCGGCGATTGCCCGCTGCCTTATTATTCTACAATACGTCTTCTCTTTTTCAAAGACCGTATACTTGAGCCCTAGACTGATTCCAGACAGGACTTCACTACCCGATCCGCCAAACAGCACCAGGAGCTCATCTCCCGTCTTCGTGCCAGCCTTAAAGAGCTTGGTTGAGAGTTGTTCAGGGATCTGACACGCGTGCTCAGTCTTCTCCCTAGAAACGTTCTTGACGAGATCGTGGTAGAACCACGAGTAGGGCATCCTGCCCTTTGATCCGGAGCGTACGCTTCTCCTGATTCTTCGATCCGAGGGATTCTTGTAAGGTTCGGCGACGGGGTCTTTGAACCACTGATTGTTTCGTGATTTGCGGCAATGCAAAATGGTTCGATGTGCAGTCGTGAACCTGGTAGGCGAATGCCCAATGTTTGTATTGTAACACCAGACGTACTCGCTCACAGATTCAAAAAGAGGATTGTATTGGTTCTCCAAGGTCATGGCCCATAGAAAGGCATTATTCCTTGGATAGTTCATTATGAACAGGTTTCCATCAGGACGGAGAAGTCGTTCTGCGGGAATCACCCACTCTGAACACCATTGAATATAGTTTTCAAATGATAGGTGGGCCCCATGCCCATTGTAACGCACTCCGACATTGTAATCTGGGTCGGCGTAGATACAGTGAAAGCTCTCAGGCCGGATCCTAGCGAGTTCACGGAGTCCCGTCACGCAATCGCGCTGGTAGATGACGCCAGATTTCGTGATTGCCCAGGGTCTGAGCTTCGAAACCATGATACGCTCAGTTGTAGTGGGCTAGGGGTTAAGGTTGATGGGACGCGCGGACGATGGGGACTCTCGGTTCACCGGCGGTCAGCCGGATTAGACGGACTTGTACCTGCGGTCGCGGGTCCCGGATGAGGCCATCAGTGAGACCGAGCAAGGCCTCACTGCTGAGCCGCTTCGAAGGAACCGCAAGTCGTACCATGTCTGCGGGTGCGGGGCCTCACCGAGCGTGATATCTCGTCTCCGCGGAGCCTGACAACAGACTGCGTTACGGGGTCGGACTGCGAATGGTAGTTCGTCCGACACGCACTTGTTACTTCCGTGGCGGACCAAGACAGGCTCATGTTCGAGTGTTACGGCTCACATTGCAAGCGGTGTTTCATCCACCCAGGAGCCGCCTCCTTCATTTGGGTGGAAGGCCTCAGCCTAATCGTAGCCACGGTTCGGCCGTGCCCCTGCCCTCATCCTAGCTTGACATGATCCAACCGTGGTGTGAGTTCTGTGGGGCTGTTAGTGTTTAGCGCGGGCCCGCCCGATGACGCCCCGGAGCGGCGTCAGGTCGAGACTCTCCTGCCCACCCTAGACCAAGAGTTCAGCAAAGGAAGAGTTGACTGCACAGTATTCATCAATGTCCGACTCCCAGTCGCATGGCCAAACCAAATTGATCTGCTTGCGATTCGCGGGAATGCGTTCATACTTATAGATTTCAAAGATTTCTCGGGCAAGGTGTACGCCGACTGTGGCCCGAAGGGTCACTGGGTTGTCCACCGACCAAATCAGCCCCCTTGGGCGGTCGACAGGGTTAACCCCTTCCATCAAGCTGAGCGGCACAGAAAACTTTTCACGAACTACGTACTAAGCGCCTTTCCTCCTCGGGACGCGGTTGCTCATAATCAGGGCAATCGCGCGTACAACATCTCGAAATCCGTCAAATCATGGGTTGTAGTCGAACCCGGCACTGAAGTAATCCTAACCGGAATTGATGAGGTTCGAGCACCGTGGTTCAGGATCGTTCCACTAGACCAGCTCGCACACGATCTTGCACTCGAGAGATCGGCGAGTGAAGTCGTACCGCCGGGACGAACCCTAGAAATCGCCAAACACTTTGGAGCTACTGAACGCCGGAAGTGGAGAGATTGGTATCTACCTCCAACCGGCGTCGATCTAAGTTTGAACAGCGCCTCCCAAAGATTCGATGCGATCAGTGCACTACTAGGCAGTGCTCTCCCCGAAGACATGACCAGAGGGATCCGAGACGTTGGTCGCCTCAACCTAACTTCATACTTGCCTGAGATTGTTCGAATCGCGAATGAGGCGCCGTCCGCGGTTCGGATCGATGCGATCTATCTGTTGGATAGTTGGAAATCAGAGCTTCCACGGAAGAAGAGCGTTGAGTGGCTTTTTTCGGACGATGCACAGCTGAGGGCTTGGGCATGGTCGTTTGTTGAGGCTACTAGAAATACAGCGGCTGCGGAGCCGTTATTGCGCTTCCTGCAGACTTGCCCCGAGGGTGAGAGATTATCAGCGCTCAGACTGTTCCTCACCCTCGGGACGGATGATGCACACACAAAGCTCCTCAACCTAGGCAATATCTGGCGCGAGAAAAACAGGGAGCTCAAGGAACCCGAATGGGCTTGCCTGGTCGAAGGACTCGGCGCCAGGGGATACAGAGAGGGAGGCACGCTTGTGTTGCGGATCCTCGAGGATTCGCTGCGCAGCCTCGATTCAAGGGGGAGCGGCGACCTCGAGGAGCTGGTCAACCAGTGCATTAAGACACTTGGCCTGATCGGAGACCAAGCGAGTTTCACGGTACTGAAACGAATGCTCGGCTTGCAAGACGGCGAATGGGACGGCACAATCCTCCGCTCCATCGGTCATCTGGGCGCGCCCGAGGGCTTCGCGGTTGTCTTGCCATTTATTCATTCCCCAAGTGATAGGGTGAGGAATGCTGCGCGCAACGCTCTTTGCCATATTGATGGGCCCTCCGCAGTGGTCGTGCTTTGGGATGACTTTGTCGCCGAGTCTACTGAGGGAAGACGGGCCATTGAGCTTACTGAAGAGCTTGCCCGAGCAAGTGCAGACTTGTTTGAGACTCGCCTCCTTGAAGCACTCCGCAAGGAAGAGCACAGCCTTGGGACCAAGGACTCATTCCTCTGGTCTCTGTGCAGGGTCGTAACTGATCGGGCGATCCGCGTAGTTAGACCCTTCATGGGGCAACGGGAAACCTGGATGGAGGCTTCCAACGTGCTCAGCAGTCCCAAGCTTCAGCACTCGATCTTGTCGCTTGTGGAGAGCACTCACAATAGCGCTAACGAATACGAGCGGGCATCCCATGTCGTACTTGCCGTAAGAGGCGGCGCGTCGATTGACATTGCGCACCTAAAAGACCACGAACAAGACGACTCATCCTTGGTCAGAGTCGTAGTGGCGGACATGTATGGGGCGTTTCGATCGGATTACACTCGTAGCAGGCTTGAGATACTGGTCGACGACCCGGATCCTCGAGTCAGTGCGTCCGCGGCACAAGGGCTCGTGGGGCCGAGCACTAACTGGTTGAGCAGCTGTGAAGTGGCAATCCAGGACCGCCACACTCGACATGCCAGCGTGATTTTCGCCAAATCAGTCGTTGTACTCATGGTCGAATCAGAGTCTGGGCAGTCGCCAGAACACCCTATTGTGCTCCGAACCGAGGACATCTCATACATTCTCCCATTCGAGATTCCGTTGGGCGGGGCGGGGATTGCGCTGACCTCTGTTTCAAGAAACGGGCCGGTCGACATGGTTGTGCTCCTGCGCTCGCCCAATCTGTATTTCGCCCGTAAGTCACTCGGGAAATGTTTGGATGGCCTTGCAAATCGCCTTCCCCCGTCCACAATGCAAATTGGATTCGCTTCGGGGGTGCCTGACCGATTCAAACCACTTATCAGTAAGCTTGCAGAACGCCCGGGTGGCCACTAGGTGAGCGATGCAGTCCATGCTCCGAAGGCGGGCTCGAGCGCACGGGGACCTCACATGCGTTCGACCCGATCTATTGGTAGGCGCTATGATGTGCGGTCAGGCGCCGGCGACGCCCGTCTGCCCATCAAAAGTAGAAGCCTTAGCTTCCGGACTACTCATCAATTCTTCGAATATCAGCTGACAGACAGCTAGCTTCTGCGGCCTGAGCTTTAACCTGAGTGGGCCATTGTTTCGCATCTCAAGCGTAATCTTTCCGGTGAACCCGCAGTGAATGGTCGGCGCGGTAAGATGGATTGAGAGTCCGAGGCGTGCGAGCTTGCTTCTTCCTTCGACGCGGGCTGCGATCCTCGAATCAGTCGGCAACACCACTTTCTCGTGGGTAATCCCCAGTGCGAATCGTCCGGGCCCCAGTACAAATGATCCGTCCTCCTCGGTTTGGGCCGCTTTCATGTACTTTTGAATGAGAGTTGGGAGGTCTACCTCCTGTGGTTCGACCGCAATCTCTACGCCCGCATCTGGCGGGAGCCAAAGCATGAATTCGTCGCCTAGCAGCAGGTCAACTGAATTCGTGCTGTACTGCTTGTCGGAGGGAGGCGGGTCTATGCGGATTCTCCCATCTCGGAGGTATCTCTTGATATCCAGATTACTTAGAATCATCTGGGGCCGGAGCCGTGAGCGAGCAGGCTCATCGGGAGGAGCACTCTGGTCCCGTATCTGAAGCTCTCCTCCGGCAGATCGACTGTGATCTTGTCCCCCGTTCGTTCTACTTCCGAAACCGTAAGAGTGCCAGAAACCGTCTTACCTCCAGGAGGATGCTCGCGGGGCTCTACAAGCGATTCGTCAACCAGCGTGACCACTCTCTTCCCTTCGCCCAGCTCCAAGATGGCAACACGCTCGTTTGAGAACATTCCGGCGGCGATCTGGCAGTAGATTTGCACGCTCCGCTGTGAGGTCGTACCTTCGTCGGCACTCGGGTTCGGTGGAGACACGTCAAGGGGTTGACCTCGCTCCTAGATAAGGGGTTGGTTGGGTTGCTGAAACGGGTTCTCGCGGGGCGTTAAAGTGCACCGATCAAGGTGCACTCGCACCCCGACTATTTAGCTCCCCGCAGGATTTGTTCGCCTCTGCCCGAACCTGACGCAGGGCGATGCTCCTTGGCCCGCTCCTACCATACCTCATGGGTCCCTAGTGCCGCGTCCACCAGCGGTGTGCGGGACGTGAATTTGTCACACAGTGGATCCGGTTGAGCCGGCGGATCGCGAGGCGGAGGTTCTCTTCCGCCTCGCCCCAGTCAGTGTAGTTCGTCCGAGTGAAGGCCCACCGCCGTAGGGTCCGGAAGTGCGTCTCGATCGGGTTGAGGTGGCTCGCGTTCGTCGGTGTGGGTACGAAGGAGATCCTCAGCCTCCGTGCCTCCACCACCGCCGGCGGCGTGGTGTGGGTCGAGAGGTTGTCTTGGATCAGGTAGATGCGCCCGCCCGAGGGGTACTTGCTCCGGACCCACCGAAGGAACCGCACCCACCCCTCCCCGCGCTTCGAGGAGGTCAGATACCCTCGGAACCGATGGTGGTAGTAGTCGTAGGCGCCCATCAGATAGCGGACTCCTCCGAGTCGCTTGTACGTCGCCGGCACTCGGTCGGGGTGCCCCGACCGAGCCCAGGTGTGGCCGCCGTAGGGCTGCAGTGAGATCGGCCCCATCTCGTCGACCGACACCACGATCGGAGGGTTGTGCTGACGGTTGGTGAGCTCCTCCAGTCGACGGAGCTTCTCGGCGAACTTGGGGTCCTTGGAGCTCTTCCAGGTCTTCACCGACTGGAAGGTCACCGATTCCTCGATGAGGATCTGCCGCAGTCGCTCGCGGCTGATCGACTCCAGCACCCCCTCGTAAACGAGGGACTCTTGGAGGAGGTCGAGCGACCAGCTGGTGGGTCCTTGCCAGCCGTGGTCTTTGGGTCGGGAGAGGGCGAAGGCGACGATCGCCTTGCGGACCTCGGGGGTGAACTTCGGCGTGGGTCCGGGGCTCTTCTTGGGGTAGAGGGCGTCGCGACCGATCCGATTGTAGTCATTGATGACGCGACGGACCCAGTCCTCGCTCCAGAGAACGAGGCCGCCGATCCTGGGAGGGGAGAAGCCCTGCGCCGAGTGGAGGATGATCATGGCGCGCTTGACGACCGTCGGGTCGTTGGAGCGCTTCACCAGACGGCTGAGAGCTTGGCCCTCCTCGACGGAGAGCTCACGGACGCGAGCATCGGAGAGGGGCACAGCCCCTCCCCGGAAAGTACTTGCGTTAGAGTTCAGGAATCCCGAACTCTCCCACTAGATGCGGCACTAGGCGACGAGTGAAATCGACTCTAGTAAGCGCATGGACTTCAAGGCTCGGTCGAGCCCGGTCAAGTTGAAAAGACCAAACAGACGCGTTTCGGAGCGGGTCCCCAGGAGTTTCGAAGAGGCAGGGAGTTGGTCGCTAGCCGAGCCCATAAAACCCAGAGAGATTGTACCTCGGACGTTGGGAATCAGAAATGGTGAATCTCCGCCGTCCGCCGGTCGACGTCTGCGCCTGCTACTTCTGGATGGAAGTCTGGAATCCAAGGCCTTTCTACTTTGTGGGGGACGGGCCAGCATTCACCCTCGAAGTGCAAAACGGGGGCTTCCCATGGAAGGGAGATGTGGACGTGATTTGGGAGCTTCTGCGGAAGGACCGACCGGCAGTACATCGAGCACGCATCAGCTTCGATTTGCAGCCCCACGATCGGACAAGAAGGTACCTAGATATCGAGTGGTTGCACGCCGATGGGACAGGAATATACACTTTGGACTTCCCGAGCGTCAAGAACCCCGTCGACGGTCGAACATATCAGATCATACACCCGATGGCGTCGTATGTAGTCTTCGACCCGGGCGTGTACGAACAGGATAGACGTGATCATGCCGAGCTTCTCACCCTTAACCGCCGAACATTGTATGGGTTCGTGGCAAGCGTAGTAGCTTCGGCCACTTTGGCGGTTGTCAGCCTCGTACTAGCCTTGCGGCTTGGTGGTCTCTAACTTGCGTGGAGCAGCAACCGACTAGATTGTCGAAAACTCCCGGATCCTCGACGTGGGGCTGCACTCGTCTTCCTTGAGGCCCATGAGCGTGCGGAGCTCCGAGGCAGCCGGGCGGTGTGCAAACAGAGTTTCACGTAGCTCGCCAAGCCCAAGGCAACGACTGAGTATGGATTGCTCTCTGATCTACGAAACTGATTCTCATGATTTCTCAGGCGCTGTTGAGTTCGCAATCCCCCTGTCTCGCAGGCTAACTGAGTCCAGTCTAGCTGGGAGTCTCAGCGGCCCAGTCTCCCCCAAAACCGAGGGCTAGGCCTGGACAGGGGCGCGGTTCGGCTCCGCCCTCGGACCGGGGTGAGATCGACGAGCAACTTGGTGGCGGTGGACAGAAGTCCGTGACGTCGCGGGTGGCTTCGGGTGCCGGACGATTTCGACTAGGGCGAGGTTGCGATCCACGATCTTCCAGAAGAGTTGCTCGTCCCCCTTAAGGCCGAGAACGCGAACCAGGTCCATCTTGAAGTACGTCCCCAGCGTCTTGCCGCTGGCGCGGGTGACGGCAGTCTCGTAGTCTGCGATCAATCCCCTGCCTGCGTGAGCTTCGACCGATGCTGCGGCGGAACCGTCGATGAGAGTGGAGGAGCAGCTCAGGCAGCGAGACCCAGGCAGCCGCGTTACAACGAACAGCAGTCCCGGTGTCGGAATCGCCTTCTCGAGGTCATTGGTTGTCACCATCCTCCCTCCACAATTGGGACAGGTCGACTGAGTCCCAATAGGGTGGAGAGGCTCGTTCCCCAGCGAAGCGAGCCTTCCACGGAGTTCTTCGATTTGGGCTTTAGTGATGCTGGGAATCTCTGACCCCTTTTCACTGCCCCGCTCCTTCATCTCATTCCTCAAATGCAGTTATGACTAGTACGGAAAGCGCGGCCTGTACTTGCTCGACGCAAAAGACCCCCCTACAGAGCCGGTCATCTGGCAGCTTTCCCCAACATACGTAGACGCCATCCGATGCCGGGCGGTCCCGGTCTGGCTTGGGTCGGCTGCCGTATCGGATAACAGCAATCTGCTCGAGCTCTGATAGCTCCGGATGTTTGGACTTGGCATGCTTGTGCACTCTCACTTTGCCTTGATCAATCAGCGCATTTACTTCCGTTCTCAGTTGATCCATATCGGGGTAGACCCGATTCGCCATACCTTGCGAGGGAGACGTCATACGTCCTATATAGGATTTGTTCCGTTCACATTACGTATCCGACGACTTGCCATCCCACTCTCAATTGAATCCCGTTCCGAGGGCAGCATTCCAGCATCGGGGAGGTGCCCTAAGCGCGGGGCCGCCCCTTGTTGCGCGAGAAATCGGACCTACGCCGGGAGTCCGGGGCCGTAATCGAAAGTCGATCTTACTCCGATCCTACAGGTGGTAACTGAACCGCACATTCGTCGCCGCCCGAGTTGGGCGGAGGCTCGCTTCGCGCGCCGAGCCTAGCGGTGGGTGCAATGAGAGTTGCACCGACCCTGATTTGGGTCGCCTGCGAAGACCCCGGCTCCTCCTGTCAGCCCGAGCCTGGCGTTACCTATAGGTAAATTCTTATCAGGCTCGGCCGTTAAGCCATTCATGGCAGAGGTGGAGGTGCCGTTGCTGCACTGCTACCGCTGCGGATACTCCTGGGTTCCCAGAGGACGGGTTGTCCGCATTTGCCCCACTTGCAAGTCCCGGTATTGGGACGAGCCACGGATTCGCATTCCTCGAGGCGGTGGGGGCCTCGGCATCAAGGAGATTCTCGACCCACATCGAAAGGCGATCCTGCGCATCGGTCGACGATATGGATCCCGGGAAATCCGAGTCTTCGGTTCTGTGGCTCGGGGGTCCGCGAGTCCAACGAGTGATGTCGACCTGCTCGTGGATTTCGACTACGAGAAGAAGGTCCGCTCATCTCTTCGCTCGATTGACATGGCGATTGAGCTCGAGAAGGTCCTCGGGAGGACTGTAGAGGTGGTGACTGAGCAAGCCCTTCGATGGGACATCCACCCGCAGGTTATCGCGGAGTCGGTACCGCTGTGAAATCCTCGCGAGACCGTAGTCGGGTCACGGCTATGATTCAAGCCATCGAGGAAGTAACAGCCGATGTTGCTGAGGGGCGGGAGGCCTTCCTACGGCCCGGATTGGTCCAGAAAGCCGTCCTACTGGACCTGATTCATCTGACCGAGTCTGCTGAGAAGACTTCGAGAGGATTCAAGTCCGCGAACCCCTCAATTCCCTGGTCTCGTCTCTCCAAGCTGAGAAACGTCGGGCTTGTTCATGAATATTTGGAAGTGAATCTTGAAGAGCTGTGGACGTTCATTCGAGATGAACTTCCAAGCATCCGTCGTAAGCTCGCCCGCGCCCGCTACACTGACCTCGAATAGGGACTTCCGTTTGCTCCCCCCGCCCGTCCATAAGTTTGGACTAAGCCCTCATCGCCTGGGCCCAGAGGTGTGTGCAACCAAAGTTGCACCTAACGTGGACGATTAGACATGAGCCTTCCAAATCGCACGTAGGCCAGGTCTGTGCGAGGTTCGATTTCCTCGATCAGGGGGTAGCCGCTCCGAACGGAGAAGAGAGCCCTACAACCTTCCGCGGCGAGACGGCACCTTCGAGGATCGTTTCGAAGCGGCTGGACATCCAAGGTTGGTGAAGGGCGATGAGGGTGCTCTACGAATTCGGTGAAGACAGCGACAAACTTGTCCTGAATCTCGTTGTCGAGTCGAAAAAACTGCCTCAGCGCCGGCGCGGTAAAGTCCGGCCAGCCCGAGCGATCAGCGCGACGCGCGGGCACCCTTGCGCCGCTCCTCGAATTGCCGCCGCGCCTCTGCCCCCGATATTACTGAGTCGCGTTTGAGGCGCTCGTCGAGTTCCGCCCGCAGCGCCGGCGATATGTAGTCATCCGTCAGCTCGTAGAGGAACTCATCCCAGGTCTCGGCCGAGTTCTTGATTCGCTGAAGGATCTTGAGCGTGGATCTGTGGACCGGGATGCTCGTGACTGGATCCGCGGTTGCCATCATTTGGGACTTGGTCATCATTTAGATAATGGCTGCCAGTCTCTGTGGGGCTAATCGGGCCTTCCGGGAGGGCGGCACGGGTTGGTGGGGGTGTTATGAAGGGTCCGCCGTCGACGGCCGAGCTAGAACTGAGGGGGAAAAATCTCGGGGATGAGCGACATCCGTCGCCTTGAGTCTGCCGGGGAATTGCAAGTTGAGTCGCACGCTGCGAGATAGGGTGTGTGATTCCCACCCAGCGTCGGAATTCAACTGGCTTAGAAGAGGCCTTCTTAGCGCGCGACAGGTCCCTTTGCGGCGCCCTGCACTTTCGCGTTAGTTCCCGAGCTCGACCCCTGGGTCACGTGGGTTTTCTTGGACTGTCCTCAGCGGTGCCTCGCCGCCCTCTTTAACCTTGGATTCGTTAGACTCCCGATGTCGTCTCGTCCCGACCGGTACGCCCTCCGGGGTGGCGCTTGGGGGCACGATCGATTGGCGATTTTGGCCCGAGATCGGTGGGCCGATACGTCGAGATTCCTTTCCCAGGTCGGGATCCGGTCCGGCGCTAGGTGCATCGACGTCGGGTGCGGAGGAGGGGCGGTGACTCTTGAGCTTGCGAAGTGGGTGGGCCCCGACGGGCACGTCGTCGGTCTCGACCGGGACCGGATCAAGCTCGAGATGGCTCGGGAGAGCGCACGCGCTTCCCATATCGAGAACATCAAGTTCCTCGAGCTGTCCCTATCCGACTGGTCTGAATCTGAAGCCTACGATCTCGTCTATTCGAGATTCCTATTACAACACCTCGCTTCGCCTGCGGGCGCGCTCTCTCGAATGTGGAAAGCAGTACGTCCCGGGGGCGCACTCGCCGTCGAGGACATGGACCACGACGGATGGTCTTCCGTCCCGCAGAACTCGGGAGTCGAGTTTCTGAGAGACGGGCTCAAGACAGCGATCGGAGCCTACGGGGGGGATCCATCGGTCGGCCGCCGTCTCGTCGAGTTGTTCCGCGAGGCGGGCATCCCGAGCCCTGAAGGCCGAAAGCTGGGACGAGGGGCGTTCGCTCCCGACACCAAGGTGCTAGCGCCCTTGACATTGGAGTCGATCCAGGATTCTCTCGAGAATCTCAACAAGGGAATGGCTGCGCGCTGTGCGGCCGCACTCAAAGAGCTTAACGAATTCGTTGCCGACCCTCGGTCCCTCATCCACGGCCCCACCCTGTACCAAGTGCTTTCACGCAAAGCGCTCGATACAAGTTGAAACCGCTCCGAGATACGATCGACCTGCACCGATGGGGCCCGGTTCAAGGGTTCCCACGGGGCTGCAAGCTGCGTTGCAACTCGAATAGGGTGACCAAGGACTTGGCACCGAAATCAAAGCGGTTGAACCCTGCCCAGCGGACGATTGGTAGGACGACCTTGAGCATTCGCGCCGAGCGTTTACTTTAGATCGGTTTACTCATAGGTAAGGTTAAATCGGGTGACCCACGTTCCGATGTCACATATGGAGGGGGGGATTATTCCGGAGTTTCATTGTTACCGCTGCATCTATAGCTGGACTCCGCGGCGGATCCCGGCCAGGATGTGCCCTCGATGCAAGTCAAAGCTCTGGGGAGTGCCCAGAGTACGGCCTGTCCAGTTGGGAAACGGACTCGGGGTCCGGGAGGTCCTGGGCGCGAAGCGAGGCAAGGTGCTGTCGCTGCTGAAGAAGTATGGCGCGAAGGAAGTCCGCGTCTTCGGCTCGGTTCGACGGAGGGAGGCAACGAGTGAGAGCGACCTGGATCTTCTGGTAGACAACCTACCCGGAACGTCGATCCTTGACGTCGCCCACCTGAAGGGAGAACTCCGTCGGATTCTCAATCGCCGCGTAGACGTAGTGGAAGTCGCCGATCTCCCGTGGCCAATGCGCCCACAGGTCGAGGCCGAGGCAGTCCCGCTTTGAACGAATCCGAGGCGAGGCTTCGATCGCTGGTAGATAGGATGCTCAGAGAGGCCGCAGCTGCGGAGCGCTATCTGGCGGGTGGAAAGGCGAGATTCTTTGACATTCGGACACCCGAATTCAGGGATAGCGTGGAACTTCGGGCGTTGCATTTTGTCGAGACTGGCACGAGGACCGGCCAGTCATTCCGGAAGGCCAACCCGAGCATTCCGTGGGATGATATCGACCAGATCCGGAATGATCTTGTTCACGAATACCCGGAGGTCAAAGCCGAACGGGTGTGGAAATTTGTCCACGACGATCTGCCCTCGATAGTTGCGAAACTTAAGCGCGCCAGATTTCCAACCGACGCCAACAAGTGATGCTGGTCCGGCCCGGCCGAGTCGCTTGAGTTTGGGCGAGGGGCGCTGGGCCTGAGCTATATGCCATCGACGGATTCGAAGCCCTCAAGCCTCGTGAAGTTGTAGCAATGAAGGATATTCGAACGATTCTCTCGACTTTGTGGATATTTTACGTACTGAACAGCGCATACGGCGACATCACAACGCTGTACACTAGCGTCTACTTGCACCCCGCGTCGTCGATCACCTACTCGCCGACGTTCATCCTGTTCGGGGCAATAATCGTTGAACCGGCGATCGTAATGATCGTTCTATCACGCGTCTTGGCGAATCCCACGAATCGGTGGGCGAATCTCATCGTGGCCGGGCTTCTAACGATCGTCAACGTCGCGACGCTATTCGTCGGTATACCGACGCCCGCCTACGCGTTCATTACGGGAGTCATGATCGCCGCGGGAATCGCGATCATTCTGTCGGCCTGGAGATGGGTCGAACCGGCCGCCCCGCCTCTCGACCCGGCGCCCGGCAATCCTGCCACGACGTTCGCTAAGCCAATAGACGCCCTGGTCTGAGGCGAAGGCCGCTCAGGCTCACATCGGAGGGACGGTCGGGGCGAGGGTGGGATATTCCCACCAGTCCCTCGGCATGTTCCGAATCGGTCCGCCCTCCTCGTCCATGGTTGCATCGTGGCGACCGCGCGGGCGCGAGCCCAAGAACCTCCGAGGGGTGCTGATCAAACTCCGGAAGCGGTAGCTCAACTCCTTCGCGCGACGGGCAACCAGCGGTGTTCCGGCCCAACGCTGCTGTCTGTGCAATACGCCTTTCACCCAACCGGGTGGATCCGAGCGGCCATTCGCCCGGCAGGTCGGCCGTAGCAATTGGGGCGTTCAACGCGCCCCCGGTTCCGCTGACGCCAGACCACATCGCTCTTCGAGGGGTTCACGGCCCGATCTTTCCTCCACTCCCTTCGCGTTGTCCCAGTTACTCTTCGGATATTGGGAGGCCCACGTTGGGGCAGATGGGATGCGTAATCTTCGTTCGGCCGCCTTATTCGCGCCCGCGCCCACTATCCAACTCGCATGTCGCGTCGGCGAGCTTCCCGACGTCTGGCCGGAGCCGCACTTCTCGCCGCCGCGCTGATGATGGCGGTCGCCACGGCGGGCGCGCTCGCCGCGACGACCCCTACGAACGCGAGCAGTAGTGTTCCGCGCTACGACCACGTCTTCCTCATCATCCTCGAGAACAACGGCTACAACCAGATCATCGGCAACAGCTACGCTCCGGTCCTCAACGGGCTCGCGCACGCCTACGGGCTCGCGACGAACTACCACGGCGTCGCGGACCCGAGCGAGCCGAACTACGTCGCAATGCTGGGGGGAAGCGCCTTTGGCATCACCAACGACAATCCCTACTGGTATCCCGGGAACACCGTCAACAGCGCGAATCTGATGTCCCAGTTGAACGCCCACAACGAGACGTGGACCGGATACTACCAGGGGATGCCCTACGCGGGGTACCGCGGCTACTGCTACCCCGACAAGTGCAACGGGATCCCCGACGCCGACACCCAATACGTCTCGAAGCACAACGGCGTCGTCAACTTCGCGAACCTGCAGACGCCCTCCGAGTTCGCCAACATGAAGCCGCTCGGACAGCTTTCGAACGACCTCGCGAACGGCACCCTCGCCAACTTGAGCTACATCGTCCCCGACGAATGCCACGACATGCATGGGGCCCCGCCCTGGTGCGTCGATTCAGGAAACACCGGGACGCTCCAGCAGGACTGGCTGATCGCGGAAGGGGACCAGTTCGTCCACGGCGTCGTCCAGAACATCACCGCCTCCACGACGTGGACCAGCGGCGAGGACGCCATCGTCGTGACCTTCGACGAGGGAAACCAGGCGAGCAGTCGCATCGCCACCATCGTGATCACGAACCACGGCCCCCGCGGGATGCTCGACTCCACTCGGTACAACCATTACTCCCTGCTCGCCACGCTGGAGAAGGCGTTCGGCGTCGGTTGCCTCCTCAACAGCTGCCGGGCGAACGTGATGACGCCGCTGTTCTCGATCACCGGCTCGAGCGGAGTTCCGGCGCTCGCGCCCCCGTACGCGTTCCCGACGGGGCACGACCAGGTCTTCCCCGAGGGATTCGCGAAGAAGGGGGCGGCCGTCTCTTTGGGTGGGGCGGCGAAATGGTCGGTAGTACCGAGCGTCTCTTTCAACGCTCAGGACAACGTCCTCGCCGGTGTTTCGGCCGCTTCGGCCAAGGACGCCTGGGCGGTCGGCCAGTTCTACCCGAGCACCGGGGCCGGTGTACTCGCCACGTTGGGCGAGCACTTCGACGGGACCCGTTGGACCGCCTACCCCCTGCCTGACGTGGGGGTGGAGGAGAACTCCCTCCTCGGCGTCTCGATGCCCGGGCCGGGGACGGCGTGGGCGGTGGGCTACTACGTCAGCGGTACGTTCGAACAGCGGGCCCTCGTCGAGCACTTCCACGCAGGTACGTGGTCCGTCGTGCCGAGCCCGGACCCGAGCTCGACGCACAACATCCTCTACGGCGTGGGTGCGATCACCGACTCCGATGTCTGGGTGGTCGGCGCCGCGACCGACGCCCAAGGGGTCTGGCAGACGCTCGCCGAGCACTGGAACGGTACGGCATGGTCAGTGGTGACGACGAAGAATCCGGGCCCCAGGGGTGACCAGTTCTACGCCGTCACAGCGGTGGCCGCGAACGACGTCTACGCGGTCGGCCAAGCCGCGGGGGCCGGGTTCCCCAGCCAGGCATTGATCGAGCACTGGAACGGGACCCGGTGGAGCGTGCTAACGAGTCCGTCCGACCCAGCCGCCTCCGCGCTGCCGCTCGGTGTCGCAGCGCAGGGCTCCACACTCGCCATCGTCGGGCAACAGGAGAACGATACCGCCGGTTACGCGCCATACGTCGCCACGGGTGGGCCGAGGTCCTTCACGCGCGTCGCGATGCCCAGCGCGACCCCATCCGAGAACGACCTGTTCGGTGTAACGATGGTGGGGAACGGGTCGATCTGGGCGGTTGGGTGGGCGATCTATAACCCGGCGAACGCAACGCACGTCGCGCTCATCCTACACTACTCGCACGGGGTCTGGACCCTCGTGGCGAGCCCCGGCTTCGGGCGGGGCGCGGACAGCGGCCTCTCCGGCATCGCGGCGATTCCCGGCGGCGGCCTCTGGGCGGTCGGGGTGACGGCCTCCGCGAGCGGAAGCTATCAGACGGTCATCGAATACTATCCGTAACGTACCGTCAAATCGCTCGCAGAAAGAGATCCCCGACCTCGGTCCCCGGACCGCAGTCGGATTCAAGGGTGCAATACCAGTTGCACGCCTCGCAGTGCCTGCCCCCGTTCAGCGCCCCTCTCGTGTCGCCGGGGTGGGCCTCCCGATGATCCAATATTGCCGACACGGGTAATCCGTAGCGGCGTTGGTGGCTACCACCATTCAGCTCTCCACCGCGAAGCGAGGCCTCCTCAAGTCCCTGGGGAAGAAGGGCGAAACGGACTACGTCATCAGCCGAAGGCTGCTCACGGTCTGGGGCTACGTTGATTTGATGGAAGGCCAGTGCAAGACCCTGCAGCAAGCAAAGGGCCGGAGCCGCCTGCAGGATCTCGCGTGACCGACGGGATCCATTCTCTACCGTCACCGCGCACGAGTTCTCTGACCGAGAGGCGAGGAGTCGAGACCGGATCCGCAGGGTACTGCAGAACATCTCGACAAGTGGTCCGGGGGACGATCGGCGGTTCAAGGGCGTTGGAAACAGACCTGACCTCTGCAGATCGAGCGGTGGAGACTATCGACTGGTTTTCGATAGGGTCCCGACCCAGGTCCGAGTGACCAGGATCTTCCATCCCGGACAGGGTTACGATCGACCCTCGGAGTCCAGTTCCTCGATGGAAACCGAGGGTGCAGGAACCGTGGTTCCGTACCCCTACGGCAGAACTCAGATCGAATCTCGGTATCGACAGCCACCCTTCCATTCGGGCCGACGAAGGGGCCACCAAACGTGCTCCCCCGCCTTCCGTGCCCGAGGTCAATCGGATTGCTCTTGGGCTCACTCCACGAGGATCACCGAAAGGCCCATGGATTCGCTTGAGCGGGCCAGTAGGCGATCACCTGTCATCAGGGTGTGACCGGCGGCTATCGCTTGACCCGCTATCATGACATCCGGAGCGCTCGGCGACCTGCCCAAGCGACGAAGGTCAGCACGCAGCTCACCTGCGGCCCTGGCGGCGTCGAGGGTGAACTCCTCTAGCGGTAGCCGGCGGAACAGAGCCTCCAGCCGGGCACGCTCAGCTCGGGACTTGGTGTACTCGACACCGGACAGCGCTTCGAATGCTGCGACGGTACTCAGCACGGGGACCAGTCCCTTCTCTTCGTGCGAAGCGATCGCAGTTCTTACTCGCGGATTATCCGCGAGCAGTTCGATGAGCGTGCTAGTGTCGAGCGTAAGCCCCATCGGACCTCCTCGACTGCTTTCGTGATCTCGACTCGCCGCGTTTTTCCAGCTCTCGCATCACCCCGATGACCTCGCGCACGCCCTTTGCATCGCTCTTGCTTAGGAACCCGCTCAACGATAGAAACGTGGGTCGATCCCTTGCTAGTACCCTGTTTACAACCTCCGAGAAGCTCTCACCGGGTCGCTTGGCTGCCTTCAAACGAACGTATGCCCCTTCCTCGAGTGACACGGTCCGGCTTGCCATCTACTACACATCAATCTCTACACATATATAATTGCTCAAACCTCCGATAGACGGACCGTCCCGAGCCGCAGGCTAAGTTGGATTCAGTCAAGCGTCGTCGAATTGCGAGCGCTACTTCCTGGGGTCTCAACCATGCCGGTCTTGCGTGCAATACCCATTGCACCCAACGACGAGCTGCGCGTGCGAATGGTAACGAGCGAGAGCCCTCAGGGGGACTGCCGGATCGCCGAGGCGTCGCCATCAACGTCCCGAGCTTGGACTTCCGGAAGGTCTGAGAGCCCCTCCTGGGTCCTCCCCTCGAAGGCGGGGAGTCCACGGAACGTCTTCCACACCCAAGGTCGCGAAAAGACCACTACGATCGGGACCACGGCGAGCACAATCAGAATCAAGTCAACCCAGAGTCCTGGGACCCATCCGGCGCTCGGCATCCCGAGAATCGTCGCCCCGGTATTGGGAATCAGGACCACGACGCTGATGAGGGCGAGCACCAGGGCGATGTACGCGACCCCCAGCATTCGGAGGTTGGAGGTGTTGGCGAGGGCCGCGATCCGGTTCGATACCTCACCCAATCGATTCGCAGCGGCCGCCAGCTCGTTGGCCTCAACCGAATTACGAATCGCTACCAAATCGCGGACGACCTGTGCTAGACCCGTGGAGAGCTCGTCGAGGTGAGCAACCTCGCCACGGATAGACGGAAGGAACGTCGCAAGACCTGGGAACTTCGATCCGAGCGCACCATCCAGCTCTGCCACGAGAGTCTCCAGCCGGACAACCTCCCTCCGGACTCGCGCCAGGGAACGAAGCATGGAGCCGAGGAGTGGCAACGGAGCCGGATCCGGCTTTTCTTCGACCGCGTCGAGACGGCCGGCGAGATCTTCGAGCCGCTCGATGTAGGAGCGATAGGCCGCTTGCACGAGGTCCACGAGCGCGATCGTGGCCGCGGGCGCCGTCGAGCCCTCGGTCGTGAGACTCCGTTGGAGCTCGGGTCCGAGGGGGCGGATCCCCTTCGTGTCGATCCAGATGCCGTGCCATGTTGCCGCGCCCTTGGGATCCAAGGTCGCGAGTGAAACGAGGGTCGAAGACGCCGAGCGCAAGACAGGTCGTCGGGATGCGTCGAGGTTCGGTTGACCGACCGCCGAACTCGCCTCGGCGAGCGTCGAGATTTCGGACACGACGATGAATCAACTCCCGCTGGCGTTGGAACCATTCTGCGGGGGTCAGAGGATAATCGTTTGCGCCGAGCGGAACTTCGAAGCCCGCGCACCCATCGGCAACGACGCCGCGAGTGCCGTCCCCGAGCTCTAGATCCGCCGGACGGAGCTTCGCCCGGTTGGCGGCCTGCCGATCAAGAAGGAGACCAATCGCCTTAGGGCCACTCGCGCTCCGCGAGGAAGCGGTGTTCGACCCATCTGCCGGCGTTCCCGGGGTCCCCTCGGGGATGGTCAATCACGTAATCGCAATCCTCGAGTCGGTTCCGGGACCAATTCGCCGACGGAAGATTCTGGAAACCCTCGAAGGCCAGGGTCACCGCATCTCCCTGGCGGGATTGAACCGGGTGCTTCAACATTGCAAAGAGCGAGGTTGGACCCAGGAGACCCCGGAGGGGGTTCGACTTTCGCGAGACCACCCCCAAGCACGGTAGCTTCAAGTCGGAAACGAGGCATTCTTCGGGCGGAGCCGGACTTCGCGATCAGCCAATCCGGGATTCGTTCGGACTCAAAGTGCAAGTGGATTGCACAGCGTCGATCCGGCGACCATTCCAGCATCGTCGCTTTACGGCGAAGCCTGTTGTTCCCCCAATGACGGCCTACACGATATTGGATATCGACTGGCACGACGAAGTCAAGGCGGCCGAATATCGCAAGATCCTCGGCCCGTCAGTTGAGAAGTTCGGGGGCAAGACCTTGGTCGCAAACTCCCCCCTTGTCCTCGACGGGGACTGGAGTCCTCGCCGAATCGCCGTCATGGAGTTTCCCTCGATGGAAGCGCTCCAATCGTGGTATCGGTCGCCTGATCACGCACCGGCGCTTCAGCTTCGTCGCGCTGGTGCCAAGAGCGCGATGATCGCGGTAGAGCGTCCGACACCTCCCTAATCCCCTGGGGGTCGGTCGGGGCCGACGCCCGAAGGTGTTGGCCGGCTGAGGGGCAATCAGGGCTAGACCGCCATTGCTCCGGCCGTGCGGTCCGGAGAGCCTCGGGCATCGGGCCGCCTCCGATTCCGAGGGGTGGCTGCGGACCCCCCCTTGGAGGGGGGTACAGGGGCGGACGGCGATCTACTTTTTCGCCGTGAAGGCGCGGAGCCCTTCGATGTCTTCCTTGAAGACCTTCTCGTTGTTCGCGAGAACGGCCCTTTCGAGCTCGGCGGCGGGGATGACGTGGGAGGCGTACTCCCCTACGACTGTGACCTCGGTCTTACTCCCCTTCGGAGTGTAGTAGTTGTAGAACTTGGATCCGGCCAGTGGCCCTTCGAGCGGCTCGACGCTGAATCCCACCGGAGGAAGGAAAGTCAGGCGGTTCGCACTCTTCTCCCACTTTCCGTTCACTTCCTGCTCCCAGGACAGTTCAATCATGTTCGGCGCCAGCTCCTTACGAGAGATGTTGCGACGGCCCTTGTGGGACTGACCGTGATCCTGCTGAGACTGGAGATAATTCCACACGACGTCGATCGGCGCGTCGAAGACGCTCCCCTCATCCTTCACGTGCACCATGGGGACACCGCTCGCGCGAACCCGCCCCCGCTAATGAGATAGACGTAACACCGGGACGCGAGCGATCGGATCGGTGCACGTAGAGTTGCACCGGCCCTCTATGGGATCCCGGTATCGCGACTGCAATTGGACCGCACCTGAGGCTGGGCCGAGGCCCCAATCTGGAGTTCAGCTCCGAGGGTGGCGAGCATCGGTCGGTGCTGGGCGCGGGAGACTTTCCGGACCCGAGCCGCTCAGGGGACGCACTCGTCCTAATCGTCGCCCGGGGAAGTTCGATCGGGATCGCCGCTCGGGCCCGGGGCCACATCCCACCTCGGTGAGGACCCTCCAGACCCCTCGACAATCGTCAGCCTCCTCGTCCCGCACCCTGGACCTCTCGTTCAGGAGCCCCGCGGCCGTATCGAGAGGATCCGAAGGCCGAGGCTGGTGCGCAGTGGACCGCCCGTCGGCCCAGGATGCGGAGCGGGTGACCTGAAAATTATCGCTTGCCGCCCATATACAAGCGCGCTTCCCTAGCGAGAACCTCCCAATGGTCTTGGTGGGCGAACGGCACGGCTACGTACTCCTTCAGCGGGACCCCATTGCCGGGGTGCCAGGGATGTCCGATCTTTGTCCCAATGAGTTCCTGCACCCGAACGGGCGAGAGCTTGACCACGAGATCGCCGTTGGAGTCCAACACGGCAAACATCTTCTTTCCGACGAACATGGATCGAGTCCCGAACCCCTTCCTGTGAGCCGAATCCGCACTTTCGCCCGATGCGACTAGTCGGGCGATTTGCGAGAATCTGCTCCCGGCAGGGTCCGGATCGACTTCCTTCGCCATCGGTGAGAGCACGGGAGCGCGCGTATCAACTCCCAAAGGCGATCTGGACACCTCAGGACTCAGCTCGACGGTCCCGCTTCGCCTTCATGAATCTTGGGAGGACGGCGATATCTTCGCTGTAGGCGTTGGTGAACGATTCGCGCCAGTGCGCCCTCAGATCTTTGGCCGATAGTACGTCCGAACGCAAACGCGCCCAGACCTCCACTCGCGTGCGTTCCCCTTCCGGCCAGAAGTGAATCAAGAAGATGGTCCCGGCGTAAGCACCCTCCAAGTGTTCGCCGATCTTGCATAGCGGGGGAAACTCCGTGTGGCGGCTCTTGCTCCAGTACCACTTCCCCCCTCTCAGAATTTCGTAGGTGGCCTCGAAGCTCGTCGGAGAGAGCTCCCGCCCTTCGAAATTCCGCAGCGTAGGACCGTGCGCCGCCCCGTGAATCTCCTCGTCGCGCATGAACTCCCATAGGTCATCGATAGGGGCATCGTAGAGGGCGGTAGAGTCGTGGAAGTAGACTTCGACAGGTGCGGAGATCTTGCCCTCCTTCTTCCTGGCAGGTTTCCCCCGGCCCGCGCGAGCGCTTCGAGGCATGCTGGCGTCTACGTCGTTGGAAGATATTGACTTGGAGTGACGGGGACGAGCCGGACCGGTCCTTCCCACTAGGGGCAGCCGTGGGCCCCCAAGCCCAACCCCCGTAATGGCGGGTCGGCCGGATGCCATTGGCCCCCCATTCACCCCGCCGGTTGTAACTCCATTAGAATGGACGCGAATCCGTGTCGACGGCCCGTGAACGCGACTTCCGATTCCGGAGGAATCCTAGATTGATGCGCACCCTCCTCCCGTCCTACACATCTCTCATTTTCGAGGTAATCTCGGACGAGACCCTCGGAAGTTATCTGCCGCCGATCGCCGGGCGATCGGGCGGGGAGCAAACTCAGTGGACGGCTCTACGGCCAACCAGCAGCCGGGTTTGCTCGGTGCCCCTTGGAGGATTCCCGGCTAGAAATCAAGAATCATACCGAAATCTGCGTGATTTAGCCGGCATTTGATGTAACTAACTTCGAAAGTACGCTATGTTCTATGCTCGAATGAATGTTATGAGGTGATCCATTGGAGCAACAGCTCACCAATGGGAAATCGACGGCGACGACCGCGACCATGCCGACAAGGGAGGGGGTCCATCGACGTCCCCGGCGAATTCTGGTGACGCTGGTGGCCGGTGCGATAGCCGTCTCGGCGGTCATCGCTTGGGGAATCCACCTACCCGCCACCGCCCCATCGAGCGGGCGGGCAACGATCTTCACTCCCTTGACCTCATGGACGAGTTGGTCTAGCCCCTGGAACAGCAACGCCCACTCGTTCCCACCGTCCCCTCCGTGCAGCTACGGCTACAACACGCCGAGTCTCAGCAATCTCAACTCTGCGGGACAAACGACGGGTGACGTGGGGAGCGGGACTGCCTCCTACTCGACCTGCACGCCCGAAACCATCTGGGAATCCGCGTGGGCTGGCACTCACATATCTGGATACTACACACCGACGTCGACAGGGATCTACACGTTCTCGGCGAGCTGGACGATCTCGATCCACGACTATCTCTGGGCGCAGTGCGGTAGTGGGACCGGGAACGGCGTCTCACTCACGAACTTCGCGACGACCGACGTCAACCTCAGCATGGCGATCTGGGACAACACCCAGGGGTCCGGACAGACCGTTCCGAACGCTGTTCTGACGGTCTTCCACCTCGATTCGCGAGCCGCGGTCTGCGCGTCGTACACGTGGGGGAACCCCAACGCGGCGTACGTGGACCTGTCCATCGAGAGCTTGTCGATAACGGAAACCTGCAAGGCATACCTGCTCTCGACCGACTCGTACATCCCCAGGGCATCCATTCAGATCTATCAGTTCGCCTACGGGGTCAGCGGCGGCTTCAACGCCGAGTCGCACATCGACCCGTACTCCATGGGAGGCACGCTGGCCACGCTGAACTCAATCAGCGTGACGTAGGGGTGTCCGGGTCGAGCGGTCGCGCGAACCTCTTCAGGCCGGCAGGAGGTCCTCCTGCCGGCCAATGGTCCTGTTGGCGGGTTGGTGCCCCGCGAGGGACCCCGAAACAGACCTGCAAGCATAGTTGCGCCTATGCTTCACCCCAGAAGACGGGCGGTGATGGCCGGTTTGCCCCCGGTCGAAGACGTCGAGCAACGCCCATCCGAAGTCTTCCCCCGGCGGCGTGGGCGCCAGAAGTCCGCCTCGGAAGTCCATTTACCGCGAAAGGGTTCGCTCCTCGATGAGTGAACTCCGCCCCGACGGAGTGAGCACAGGAGTCGATAGATGAAGATTCGAATCGCGCCGATGAACGACGTGCAATGGACTCACTTCATGTCGTGGTGCACCAGGCTCTACGCTGAAGCGAATGCCCGAGAGGGGCGCTGGGATCCCGCGTCCGCCGAGGCGAACGCTGCAGCGGAGTTCCGTGAGATCGCCCCCCAGGGGCAAGCCACTCCGGGCCACTCGTTCAACCACATCGTCGACGATGACGGTCCGGGGACGGTGGGCCAGCTCTGGTTCGTCCGCCGACAAGAAGGCGGTACGAATGAGATGTTCATTTACTGGCTGGGAATCGATGAGCCCAATCGGAAGAAGGGGTACGCAGCTGCTGCACTCCGCGCGCTGGACGATGAGGCGAGGAGTCACCACGTCTTGAGGATAGGGCTTCACGTCTTTGCCGGGAACTCTCCTGCGATTTCCCTCTATCAGAAGATGGGCTATGTGACGACCGGGCACCTCATGGCCCGGTCGGTTCCGACGCCGGGAGAGTAGGCCGACGGGGCCTGGACCCGACTCGAACGGCTACCCCTTTTCGAGATCGCGCTCGAAGAAGATGGTCCCGTCGGCGGGATGAGGCCAAAACGCCGGGATCCGGTGGAATCCCAACGCCTCGTGGAATTCGATCGCGCTGGTCATCGATCCCAGCGTGTCGGACCTCAAGCGGGCGTAGCCGAGCTCGCGTGCTCGTGCGATCATGGCACGGACGAAGGGCTTGCCGAACTCTTCGCCACGATAGTCCGAACGGATCTGGATCCGCTTCATTTCGCCGATCTTCGGCGCTGTCTCGCGCAGCGCACCGCACGCGACAACATCGTCCTTCTCGAACCAGAGGAGGACATCGCCGCGGGGCGGGCCGTAGGCGCCGGGCAGTCTTCCGGTGAGGTCGTCGAGGAGGGCTAGGCCCTCCTTCACGCGGGGTGCAGATGCGGGGAGGGGGTCGCTGTGCTCCGCGACCCACCGGCGATACTCCTGGAACATCGCCCGGATCTTCTCGAGGTCGGTTGACCAGTCCGCGCTACGATAGCGCGCCTGAGGGTGATCTTCGACCTCGTGCCATTGGTGAGCCGTCATGGTGTGGGTCCCAACCGAGCAGGTGCAATAGGGGTTGCACCTCGGAGGCGCCGCCCACCCCCCCACCTTATCGAATGCCGGTCGCTGTTCGCGAACTGCGCGGAGGGTTAGTGGGCCGGTGGACCGGGCGAGCATCGTCGTCACTGGATCGACGGGGAGAGTCGGTACCGCGCTCCTCCGCGGGCTGTCTGGGCGCGGAATCCCCGTCCGGGCCCTCACCCGCCATCCTGACCGACAGCCCACCCAGCCGGGCGTGGACTGGGTCTTCGCCGACCTGACCGAACCTTCCACCCTCCCCCCCGCTATGGAAGGTTGCCGGGAACTGTTCGTGCTCACCTCCAACGACGATCGGATGCTCGAAGCTCAGCTCAACGCCATCACCGCCGCCACGAGCGCAGGGGTGGATCACGTGGTCAAGCAGTCTGCGTTGGGTGCCTCCGACCACTCGAAGTCGACGATAGGTCGATGGCACTACGAGGTCGAGAAGGCGTTGATCTCCTCCGGGATGGGCTGGACGATCCTGCGACCGCACTACTTCATGGACAACCTGCTTTCGGAAGCCGAATCCTTGAGGACGACCTCCGAGCTCCGCTCCCCCGTGGGACCCGGGCGCGTCCCGTTCATCGATTCCGCGGACATCGGCGCGGTCGCGGCGGCGCTGCTTGCGAAATCGGACCACCGGAGCGAGAAAATCGTCCTCACCGGTGGGCAGGCACTGAACTACGAGGAGGTGGCCGTGGAGATGTCACAGTCCTTTGGGCGGACGATCCGCTACCGGGAAGAGAGCATGGAGGAAGCGGGCGAGCGGTTGGCAGCGCGGGGCATCCCGCCGCGGGAAGTACAGAGCATGCTCGCCCTGTGGAGCTACCAGCGCGCGGGCGGACCGACGGCGCAGATCTCCCCGAGCGTGCCTCAGATCCTCGGTCGTGACCCTCGGACTATGCGACAATTTCTCGACGAGCACAAGAGCATCTTCTCGACATCGACCTGTTGAGGCCCCCGCCGGAGAGGATCCCGGTCCCACCGAAGGTCGAGCAGGAGCGCGCTCGGTCGGGGCCACGGAGAGGAGCTGCCGGGCGCGGACGCGTGGCCTCCATCTCGCGGCATCCCGAATTTCAAGGGATGTTCACACCCGATTCGGGACTGTTACTGGGCCGACGATTCCGAACACACGTGCGATCAAGGATTCGGAACCCTTCCTCCCGCTGCCCGCCCATCGTCCACGAGGGCGCTCAGTTCCAAGAGCCTGGGCGGGAAGCCGTCGTCGAGGGTCGGATGGGATCCGCGCGGGGAGCAGCCAACGCTCGGGGGCGCATCTCGCAGCCGGCCCTTGAGTGCTTCGGAGGCGGGCGGCCGGGGGAGAGTTCCCTCGTTCCGGACGCGGACGGTAGCGGCGTGCTACCCGTCGGTAAGGAGAGGTGGTCGAGTGAGATCGGGGCCTTCCTTCGACGCAAAGCGATCGACGCTCCCGTGGGGGAGGCTTGGATCCGACGCATGCGCTGGGAGCTGGCTCGCCTCCCTCGACTCTTGTCCGGAGTGGGCGCGCACGGAATCCCTGCGGCCAGCTCGGAGGTCTCCTCGGAGCACATTCGGGCGCTTCGGCGGGGACTCCCCTGGGGCCGGGCGACCTTCGCGATCCACTTCGCGGCGGTACGAGCGTTCCTGCGCTGGGCCGGGAACCCCATTGCCGACCACAAGGCGGTCTGGAGACTGGGGTCGGGTCAGCCTAGCCGCCGAAGGTGGCTGTCCCGGGAGCAGCTCGCTCGCCTGTTGTCGTCGGCACGGGGACGAGATCGGCTCCTGGTCGCACTGGAGGGGCTCAACGGACTTCGTCGGATCGAGGTCCTCCGCCTGAGGAAGGAGGATGTGCTCCTCGACGAGGGATGCCTACGGGTACTGGGCAAGGGACGTGACGGGGGAAAGTGGAGAAAGATCCCGATCCACCCGACGGTATGGGAGGCGTTGAACGCGCTCCCGCTCCGAGAGGCTCCCGACGGCCGCTTGTTCCCACTGAGCCCCTCCGGCGCCGACCAAGTGCTCGCGCGCGTCGTTCGCCAGGCGAGGATGGGCACGGAAGGCGCGAGAGTCTCGCACCACGATCTCCGACGAACGTTCGGCCGCTTGGCCCACGAATCGGGCATGGACCTGGTTCAACTCAAGAATCTGATGGGGCACGCCTCCATCGACATGACGGTCCACTACATCGGGCTCGACGCGGAGGAGATGCGGCGCGGGCTGAGCCGGCTCCGGCTGCCCCTCACGGGCGCGGGGTCGTCGGTGCCGGTGGGACCGAGGAGCGCGCCGGGACGGACACGGATGCGCCCGCGGGCTAGCTTCGGGCGTACGGGGGCCGGTCGGCGGGACCCGTCCCGGCGACGTCGGCTCTGAAGGCCGGTGCGTCGCGTGCGCCGCGACAGGCCCCACTCGCGAGCGAATCTACTTATGGGTCATAAGTGCTTATGCCCCATAAGCGATGGATCTCTTCGACCTCGCGCCGAAGGAGTCCCCGAGCGCGCTCTTCGGCCGGGGCCGGGAACTGGAGGAGCTGTGCCGGTTCGTTCGAGCGGGGCGGTGGGTCGTCCTGCTGGGTCCCCGGATGGTGGGGAAGACCAGCCTCGTCAAGGCGGCCCGCCACCGACTCGGACTCCCGGGGGCCTACGTCAATCTCTGGGGGGTGAACTCGATCAAGGGGCTGACCGAGGGGCTCATCGCCGGCATCAACGAGAACGTGTCCTTGCGCGCCCGGATCGCCCACGCCATCCGGCGCGTGGACGGGTTCGGCGTCGGGCCCGGCGGCGTCTCCGTCACCACCGCCCAGCCGAAGCTGAGGGGGGTCTGGGATCTCCTCAACGTCCTCGGGAGTGAGACCCGCGAATCGCTCGTCGTCCTCGACGAGGTCCAGGAGCTCTCGAGCGTCTCCGGCCGGCTGCTCAAGCTTCTGGGGAACATCTTCAACACCCACCCCCGGGTCCGATTCGTCTTCACCGGTTCCCTCGTCGGACTCTCCCGCACCCTCGTCGAGCCCGAGGCGAGGTCTCCGCTCTTCGGTCGGGCGCCGGTGGCGATGACCCTGTCCCCGTTCGACCCGGACACGGCGGGCGAGTTCCTCCGACGCGGCCTCCGGGAGAGTGGAAGGTCGCTCACACCGGCCGAGCTCTCCGAAGTCCTGGCCGGTCCGCTCGACGGAACCCCCGGGTGGCTCACGCTCTTCGGGAACCATCTTACGGTACGGGGGTGGACCCCGATCAGGGCGCTCGCGGAGACGGTGCGGGAGGGGGTGCGCGTCGCCGACGAGGAGATCGGCCACTTCCTCGAGCAGCGCGACCGGCGTCTCTACTGGCCGGCGCTGCGTGCCCTCGCCCTGCGGTCCCCGTGGAGCGTCGTCCGCACCTACATCGAACAGGACCTCGGTCGGCCCGTGAACGACGCGACGGTCCAGCGGGTGCTGCGAGCGCTCGAATCGAGCTACCTCGCCCGGAGGACCGAGGCCGGATACGAGCTGGTCGATCCGATGGTCCGCGCGTTCGTCCTCCAGGCGCGTCGGCCCCCGGGGCGGCCCGGGGCGCGTAGAACGGGAGCCCACCGCTGAGCCCGGCCCACCGAAGGGGCGCGATCCGGGGGGAGGGACCCCGCGAGGATAGAGCTGCTTTTTGCGCGATTTATAGAAGTGTGCCGATGGCCGAACATGGCGCAGCCCTCGTCGGGGAGTCGCGAGACCGAATTCGCCCGGGCCATCCTCACCCAGAACCTGAAGGTTCGACCCGGGGAGAACGTCATCATCGAGGGATGGAGCCGGATGATCCCGTGGGCGACCGCGCTCGCCCGGGAGACCCGGCGTCTCAAGGCGTTCCCGCTCGTCTTCTACCAGGACGAGGACTCGTACTGGGATTCCGTCGACGCCCGGGAAGATGATGTCCTGGGCGCGACTCCTGCTCACGAGTGGGCGGCGGTCGCCAAGGCGGACGTCTACATCCACATGTGGAACGCCGGTGATCGGCTGCGGCAGGACAAGCTCGGAGAGAAGCGCAACGCGAAGCTGTTCGGGTGGAACCCCGCGTGGTACAAGGCCGCGACCAAGGCCGGACTCCGGGGAAGCCGCCTCGATATCGGCCGTCCCTTCCCCAGCCTCGCCACGGTCTACGGGGTCGACCAGGCGGCGTGGATGGACCAGCTGATCGAGGCGTCCCTGGTCGACCCCGATGAGATGATCGCGGCGGCGAAGCCGATCGCGAAGGCCCTGGAGAAGGGCCGACGCGTCCACATCACGAGCGACAACGGGACCGACCTCACGCTCGGCCTCGCCCGGCGCCGGGCGCGGATCGATGCCGGGCGCGTCTCGAACGAGGACAAGAAGGTCCCGTTCGGGATGCTCAACATCCTCCCGGCCGGCGTCGTGCGGGTCGCCCTGGACGAGTCCGTCGCCGACGGGAAGGTGGTCGCCAACCGGGCGAGCTACAACGACATCGGCATGTCCACCGGGGGAGTCCTCGAGTTCCGCAAGGGTCGCCTCGTGCGCCACCACTTTGACGAGGGCGCCGCCTTCTTCGACAAGCCCTATGCCAAGGGGGGGAAGGGACGGGACCGTCCGGGCTACCTCGGCGTCGGCCTGAACCCGAAGCTTCACAACACCCCGCAGATGGAGGACCGCGAGGCGGGCGCGCTCACGATCACGGTCGGGAACAATCAGTTCGTCCCGGGCGGGAAGAACAAGGCGAACTTCGGGGGCATCGTCGTTCTGGCCGGGGCGCGGCTGGAGATCGACGGGAAACCGATCACGCTACCCGGCTGAGGTCGAATTCGGGTCCCGCGACCCCTACCCTCACTCGGGGATGGGGAACCCCCTACCCGCCGCGCCCGGTCACCGTCGGCGGCTGGCGTACCGGGCGTCCTTGCGCCGGTGGTCCTCCCACTCCTCGTCCGAGGCCGCCGCCATCGCCGCGATGACGGCCGAGGGAGGAGGCAAGGGTCGCCGTCGCTTGGTGCGCCGCGGGAGCACGATGGCGAGGACCAGGGCGACCGCGGCGATGGCGACCGCGGTCCCCACACCGATGGCGAAGAGCAGCAGGGAGATCGAAGATCCCGGGTTCGACCCGTGCTGGTCGGTGGTCGATCCGGTGCCATCGGCGATCTGGACGGTCAGGTTCGCGCACGAGGACTCATTCGCCGCATCGGTCGTGCACAGTTGCGCCGAGTAGTTCCCCCGGGAGGAGTACGCGTGCGAGGTCGCCAGCAGGGTGCTCGTACTCCCATCCCCGAAGCTCCAGTGCGCGATGAACGGCGAGGTCCCGCCATAGAGGGTGCCGGTGAACGCGACCGGTTTGCCGACGACGCCCGTCAACGTCGAAGGAATGACCTGCACCTCCAGGGGTGGATTGATCGTGACGTTGGCGAACGCGATGGCCGACCCCTGCACGAAGTCGGTCACGGTGAATTCCACCAGGTACTGCCCCGGGTTCGCGTAGGCGTGGGTCGCGTTCGGCTGGTTGCTGGTCCAGAAATCCCCGAACGACCACAGGTGGGAGAACGGCGGTCTCCCGCCGGTGACGCTTCCGCTGAACCGGATCAGCTGTCGGACGTCGGTCGCCGACGGGGCGACCCGGATCGAGATCGACGGCCCCAACACCACGGTGACGGTCACGTTCCCGGCGCTGTCGGCGCCGGCCGAATCGGTCGCGGTGACGGTCACCGTGTCGTTGCCCACCGTGGAGAACGAATGGTCGGCCGTCGGTCCGAACGCCATGCTCCCGTCCCCGAGGTCCCAGACGAAGGCGAACGGGGGCGTTCCGCCCGCGCCGGTCGCCGTGAAGGAGGTAAGCTCCCCCACCTCGATCACGCTCGGAAGCGCCTGGGCCGTGACCGTGATCGTCGGTTCGAGGACCCAGGTGTCGTCGAGCGAGACGTTGCCGCAGGGCGCACAAGGATCACGGGAGCCGCCGAAGATCAGGAGGTAGGGCAGTGTCTTCGCCGTGGATCCCAGCCAGGACACCGTGCTCCCGAGATCTCCTTCGCCGTACCGGGGCGAGGGCGCCGACCGGAACTGGTTCGTGGCGTTGATCCACTGGCCGTTCGACCAGAACCACACGCCTCCGAGCGGTCCGGTCGCCCCCTCTCCCCCGATCAGAACGGAGCCATTGGCCGGCCGGTAGGCCGAGAGCCCACCGTACGATCGGGCCGGCGGATTGACCGGGCCGGGGGCTTCTAGGGTCCACTGATCCTTCATCAATTGCCAGGTGTCGTTGGCCGGGCACGCTCCGGGCTCACACCCGCCGAACAACAGGGAATAGCCACCATAGGCGTCCCAGTCGAACGACGCCCCGTAGCGGGGCGGGGGGGCTCCCCTGACGGTGGTAGTGGCGTCGGTCCACGTTCCGGCCTGGAAGAACCAGGTGTCGCGGAGCATGCACGGGTTCGCCGTTCCGCAGCCTCCGAACAGGACCACCTCCGAATCGGTGTGGTCGAACGCGATCCCCGCCGCCCAACGCGGTGAGGGAGCGGAGGCGTTCGTGATGTTCGTCCAGCGGCCGGCCGCGTAGGTCCAGGTGTCGTTGAGAAGCCTACCGCCGGCGGCGATCCCACCGAAGAGGACCAGATACCCGTCCGCGGCATCGAAGACCATGGTCGCGTACGAGCGGGCGGGGGGCTGGGGGCTCGAACCCGTCACATTGGACCAGGTCCCGCCGGAGAACGACCAGGTCTGATTCGCCAGCGGGCATTGGTTCACGCTGCAGCCGCCGAACAGCACGACGGAGCCCGAAGAGGGGTCGTAGGTCATGGAGGCCCCCGTGAGCGGGGGCGGACCGCCCGAGAGTCCTCCGGTGATGTTGTACCAGCTCTCTGGTGAGGGAGACGCAGAGGAGCCCACGTCCGGCGCGGACGGAATGGAAAACCCCGCCCCGCTCGGAGCGAGCCGCTCAGAGCTCGTCGGTGGTCCCGCCGGGGGTTTGCTCACCCCCAAACTCGGGAGTCCCAGGATCGATGCGAGCGCAATGACCGCGCAGACCCGGAATAGCGCGCGCATCCTCAAGCCGAGAGATACGTATGGATACCCCTGTTCCGCCTATATCAACTGTTGCGCGGCCCTGGACGGGTTTCGCCGGCGTCGATGATCCGAGGTTCGCGGGCCCCCCGTTGGCCGCGCGCCCTCACCGACCTCTCAGGGTGTCCGACCTTGACCGAGCCGGGCGAGCGGCGCACCTCGCGCGTACTCGATCGACGGGCGGTCCTCGTTCGGCAAAGGCTCGCCGGCCCGAACCACCGAGTGGCCGTAGGGCTGAACAGGTTTTCCCCAACGCCGGGGTCCCCGCCGTCCCGTGTCGACGAGAACTCCTCGACGAAACGCCCAGCACTGGTCGAGCTACTACCGCCAGAGTCGGGACCGGCCCCCCCGGGAGTTGCTCCGGCACGTCCTCGACCACGTGGATTGGGAGGGCGGCGCCAGCCCGGGACGTACGGCCGTCGATCTCGGGTCGGGCGCCGGGACCGAGTCGCTGGAGATGCTCCGGAGGGGTTGGCGCGTACTGGCGGTCGACAAGGAGGTGTCGGCGGCGAGGTTCCTGGTCCGCCGCACGCCGGTCCGGTTCCGATCCCGACTCACGGCCGTGGTATCGCCGATGGAGGGACTGAGTCTGCCGGCCGCCGATCTGGTCTTCGCGAGCTTTTCCCTTCCGTTCTGCGATCCTAAGAAGTTCCCCGGGCTGTGGACCTCGATCCGCCGAGCGATCCGACCGGGGGGCCATTTCGCGGGCGTGCTCTTCGGGGACGCGGACGAGTGGAGCGGGAACGATGAGATGTCGTTCCACGGCCGATCCGACATCGCCCGGTTGGGGCGCGGCTGGAAGGTGGAGTTGCTCCGCGAGACAGTCGAAGAGGGACGTTGTTTCAAGGCGCCGGACGGTTGGCGCCCCAAGCACTGGCACTACTTCGAGGTCATACTCGAGAAGCCCCGGCTCGCGGAATAACTCCGGACCCCGGTCCGTTCCCACCGTCCGGTCGGGTCCACGTACCCGGTGATCCTCGCCCGCCCTGCGGAGCATCACTCGCCCCCGGAACAGGACGAGACAGGACGAACTCCTCCCGGGGGCCCGTCGCATCGGGTTCGTCCGTGGCCCGAGAGGCTTGGTCGGATGGGCGCGGCCAGATTCGAACTGGCGACCTTCACCGTGTCAGGGTGACGTCATAACCGCTAGACTACGCGCCCGCCCGAAGGGCGGCCGGCGTACGTAGCGGGCCATATGAAACCGGTGCCGCTCGCGGCGGTCTCAGCCGTAGCCGCCCGGGAACTGGTTGGGGTCCTGGTATTGGTTCCAACTGTAGTAGCCCATCTGCTGACGCTGGGCCTCGGTGACGTCCTGCCGGATCCCCCCTTGGAGGGAACCGTAGGCGTCGCGGATCTGTTCTTCGATCGATCGCGCGCGCCCCAGCGCCTCGCGGATGTGGGACGCCTCGATGAACGGGCTCGCCGCGACGGTGGCGAGGTCGCCGGCGGTCCGCAAGAGCCCACCCATCTCGCGCAGGCGGAGCGTCAGGGCATTCTTCCGACCGTCCAGACGCTCGGCGCGTCGTCGCGATTCGAGGAGGAGCTCGAGGACGGCGTCCCGGGTCGCCGGTCGTAGCCGGCCGTCCGTGGCGATCTCCTGCGCGACGAACTGGGCGAAGGACATCCGGTTCCGGTCGCTGTCCTCCATCGTGGTCTCGAGGAGCACTTCGTAGCCTCCGCCCGCGATCCGGGAGCGGAGCGGGGAGAGGATGTGGTGGAGGTCCTGGATGTTGCACGCCGCGACGAGGATGAAATCGCAGGGGACGTTGTCGACGCGGACCGAGGCCCCACCGGATTGGGGGTTCCTCCCGGAGATGGGGAATCGGCGTTCTTGCATCGCCGTGAGGATGAAGCGCTGGAGCGGACCGAGGTGGGGGAGCTCGTCGATGAACAGGACGCCTTCATGCGCTTCATGGATGGCGCCGGGGATCACCCGGTCGAACGGGAGCGTCCCCAACTGCGGGTGTCCACCGTACGGGTCGTGGCGGACATCCCCCAACAGTTCGGTCTCGCTCGCTCCGGTGGCCATCACGAAGGTGTTCCGATCGAGCTTGACGAGGACCTTGCGGGGGCTCTCCCGTTGCTTGGTCCTCCGTCGCTCGAGCGCGCGCTGATCGAGCACGCGGACCCGGTCGCCGGCGCGCTCGTAGGCGACCACCTCCTCGACCCCGTTGCGAAGTCGGGTGGTCCGGACGGTCTCCTGGGGGTTCGGACCCGGATTGACGGTGAGCTCGAGGATGCCTCCCACGAGATCGCGGAAGGGATTCCCGGCGCCCGTAGCGCCTGGCAGGATCGCCTTTGTATTGCCGCAGCTCGGACAGTACCGGTCCGCGGGCAGCGAGTAGAAACTGCAGCGCGGGCAACGGTAGCCCAGCCGTTCGGCGACCGAGGCGGGCGCCTCGGTCGGGGCGATCAGTTCGCCCTCCGTCGTGCGCGCGGCCTCGCGCTCGAGGAGGACCTCCTCCCGCTTGACCAGCTCGATCGTCGGTCGCTCCGGATTCTCGGGATTGTGGACCACCCGGAGCTCCGATTGGGGCCGCTCGAGATGGAGCGCGAGCGCCTGGGCGGTCATCGACTTGCCGATCCCGGGCGGGCCGACCAGGAGGAGGTGGCGGTGCTGGTAGGCGGCGATTCGGGCGATCTCGACGGCCTTGTCCTGCCCGATCACCCGGGCCAACGGGTCGGCCGGGATCTGGATGTCGTCGGTGCTCTCGATCTCGTCGACCTGCTGGGGACGCGGGCGTTCGGCGACGACGCTGGACTCCGCCACGTCCCCAGCTCCCGAGCTCGGTACGGCGCCTCGCCGAATAAGGGACGGTGTTCGACCCGTCGGCGACCTACCGGCCGCCGGTCAGGTCCATCCGGGTGAGGACCTTGAGCCCATCGGGGATCTTCCCGACCGCACCGAGCCGGTTGGCGATGACGGTGTCGATCCCGCGCTCCTGGGCGACGTCCAGGAGCCGCTGGCTGACCACGCCATCGAAGATGACGGTCTTGGCCGGAGGCTCGAGGGCGGCCAGGCGGTCGATCATCTCCTTGACCGGCGCTTCGGCCACGACGGTGTCCTCCGGTCCGAGGAAGAGCGACTTCGAGGTGTTCTCGATCCCCCCGAGCAGGTCCAGGAATCCGGCGAGCCGTGGGGGGAGCGGGACCGCCGCCGGCGGCGGGGGAGGCGGGGGCGGGAGCGGGGCGGCCGTGACGGGCATCGGTGGGCGCGGAGGCGGAGGACCGCGCTCGCCTCCGTCGCGGCGACCGCGGTCGTCTCGGCGGTCCCCGCCGCGGCCGGGTCCGGCGCCACCGCCTTCGGGGCGCTCCTCCATCGGGGCCCGTGAGGCGCCGGTGGACTCGAACCCGCTCATCTCGAGGAACTGGTTGATCGGGATCTTGTTCCTCAGGCACTTGAGCAGCTGCTTCTGGGTCAGCTCCTCGACCTCGCTGCCGCGCGGGGCGCGCGCGACGAAGTCGATGTCCATCGTTTGGAGCATCTCCCGCAGGATCAGTTCCCCCGCCCGGTCCCCGTCGGTGAAGGCGGTGACGGTCTTGCCGCGCGAGAGGTCCTTGACGGTCTGCGGGACGCTGGTCCCCTCGACCGCGATGACGTTCTTGATCCCGCAGCGCAGCAGGTTCAGGACGTCGGAGCGGCCCTCCACGACGATCAGCGACTCGGCCTGGTCGACGTTCGGTCCGGCGGGCAGGTGCTCCGGACCGTAGGAGGTGATCTCCTCGACCTGGACGGCCTTGCGGACGGACTCGGTCAGGTCGATGCCGACCCCCTTGGACTCCTCGGTGAGCCGGTTCAGGATCTCCTTGGCCCGCTCGACGATCTTCTGGCGCTTGGAGATCCGGATGTCCTCGACGGCGACGACCTCGATCTTGGCCCGGCACGGGCCGATGCGGTCGACGGTCTCAAGCCCGGAGGCTAAGATGGCGGTCTCGACCTGGTCGAGGGAGGAGGGGATGATGATCTCCCCCTCGCTCTTGCCCTTGCGGGAATCGATCTCGACCTCGATCCGGCCGACACGGCCGGATTTCTGAAGGTCGCGCAGGTCGAGCTCGTCACCGAGGAGTCCCTCGGTCTGGCCGAAGACGGCCCCGACGACGTCGGGTTTCTCGATGACGCCCTCGGCGGTGATGCGGGCACGGATCTGGTACTTGGCGGCGCTCGGGTCATTGCTCATTGTCTCGTTGGTCTCCTTCCGATGTTCGGTGGGTTGGTTTTTCGGACCGCTGGGCCGGTCCGCGGCCGCCAACTCGAAAACGACGAACTAGGCCGGTACCGATCGGTCGGGCACGAGGCTGGGGGAGCGACGACGGGAGCTTGGGAGCAGCATCAGTCGGGGATCCTTGCGACGCGCGCGCCGAGGGCCTGGGGCCTCGTTCGCGGTTTGCGAGTGGCAAAGTCATTGAGGAAGGCGAGGTATTTAACGCGACGCCGACCCCGCGAGCCGCCGTCACACGGCCGCGCGAAATCGGCCCGGTCGACGACGGAATAACCGCCATTCGCGACAAAGTGAGATATATAGGGGCCTGATAGCGCGCCCCGGAGATCACCACCGAGATGCCGCGACGCAGCTCCGGGCCGTCCGCTCCTGCCGGGCCTTCGATGGACCAGCCCAAGGCCCTTCCCGAGGACGATTTCGTCAGCTCGCTCAAGGCCGAGCTCGTCCGCTCGCAGAAGGCCGCGACCAGCAAGGGCAACGAGGACCTCACCGAGCGCGGGGAGCTCAACCGGCGCCTCCTGCAGGACCTCTGGGAGGTCCACAACCAGTTCGAGGACGCTTCGATCCACCTCACGATCGAGCCCTCCCAGACCCTCTTCGCGACGTTCACCGAGTACCCGAACACCTGGATGTTCAAGGACAGCTTCGACTTCGGCGCGGTCAAGACCATCGAGCTCAAGGACCGCACCCAGGGGTGGCTCGCCTTCACGCTCCGGTTCTGGTACTACAGTACGCCGGAGGGCACCACCCGGTTCCGCGGGATCTTCGAGTGGAGCGACGGCGAATCCTACCATCGCTACACCGGCTGGATGCGGATGATGAGCCAGGCGGTGCTCTACGACGAGCCCGAGCGCAACGTCAATCTCCGCGAGGTCCACCGGATCCTGAAGGACACCGTGGTGGCCTGGTACTCCGCGCACCTCGAGAACGTGCCCGAGCAGTTCGTCAACCACCTGAAGGAGAAGTATCCCAAGGGTGCGTCCTACGCCAAGGAATCGTACCGGGCCTGACGGCGGGCGCCCGCTCGAGCCCGGCCGCGACCGACTGTTCAAATAACCGGAGCCCACTCGGCGCCGCGGGAGGCGGGGTTTGTCCCTCCCGGCAAAGCGGAGGGTGGAAGCATTGCTCGAAGGCAGCTCGCGGGTGAGCGGGCCACGCCCCGGTGCCCTTCGGGCCGAGCTCGCCCGCTACTTCGCCGAGAATCGCAAGCTGGTCGAGGCCGACGCCCTCGACCTGTTGCTCGACGCGACCGAGCCGGTCCTGCTTTCCCGCCGATTGATCGACGCGACCGGGCAGGCCCAGCCCATCGTCACCCGCCGGATGGTGGAGGAGGCGCTCCATGCGACGCGCTCGACGGCCCGCCTGGCCCCGGCGGCTCCGGCGGCACCGACCGGGCCGCCCGTCGCCTTCCAACTCCTCTCCGAAGGGTTCTCCGACGTTCCGATCGGCCAGCACGCGCTCCAGGGCTACGGCAGCCTGTTCGCTTCCCGGTTCCGGCAGATCCAACGGATGCTTCGGGGTAAACCGGAGCTGACCAACCTCACCACGGCCAAGGACCTCCGCCAGCGCGAGGGGAACTCCGCCCTCATCGCCATGATCCGGTCGGTCCGCCAGACCACCGAGCACAAGCACCTGCTCCTGGAGGTGGAGGACGAATCCGGATCGATCGAGGTCCTCGTGCCCCGGGACCGCAACGCGGCCCGCCAGAGCTGGCTGCCGGACGAGATCGTCGGCCTCAGCGTCCAGCGCTCGCGGGATCGCGGCCGCCTCCCCATCGTGCGCGACATCGTGCGCCCGGATGTCCCGGCGCTGCGCGCCGGACGCCGTTCCGACGGTCCGCGACGGGTGATGTTCCTCTCCGACCTGCACCTCGGGAGCAAGTCGTTCCTGTCCGAGTCCTGGGCCGAGCTCGTCGCGTTCCTGCGCGGCGAAGGACCCCGGCCGGAGATCGCGGCCGAGATCGCGCACGTCGTCGTCGCCGGCGACCTGGTCGACGGCATCGGCATCTACCCCAACCAGGAGCGCGACCTCGCGCTGCACGATATCTTCGAACAGTACCGGGAGCTCGGGCGCCGCCTGCGCGAGCTGCCCGACCGGCTGAACGTGGTCATCCTCCCCGGCAACCACGACGCCGTCTGCCCGGCCGAGCCCCAGCCCGCCCTCCCGCCCGAGATTCGCGCCGGGTTCCCTGACAACGTCCGGTCCGTCGGCAATCCGTCGACGTTCGCACTCGACGGGGTCGTGGTCGAGGCCTACCACGGCCGCAGCTTCGACGATCTGATCCCGGCGATCGCCGGGGCGAGCTACGCGCGCCCGACCGAGGTGATGAAGACGATGCTCGCGATGCGGCACCTCGCGCCGATCTACGGGGGCCGCACGCCCCTCGCGCCGTTGTCCCGGGACGGGTTCGTGGTCGACCCGGTCCCGGACATCCTGGTCACCGGCCACGCCCACACCTACGGGGTGGACCAGTACCGCGGGGTCTTGCTGCTGAACGCCTCGACCTGGCAGGCCGAGACCGCCTACCAGAAGATGCGCAACATCACGCCCGTTCCGGCGCGCGCAGCGGTCGTGAACCTGGCCGACCTCACCCTCGACACATTCGATTTCGAGGGCCCGCGACCGACGGCCACGCCGGGAGCCCCCACATGACGGCCCCGCCCCTCGACCCCACCGGGGCGGACCGGAGGCTCCGGCTCGTCTACTCGGCGGTTCCGGACGAAGCGACCGCCGCGAGGTTGGGGCTCGGTGCGGTCGAGAGGCGTCTCGCAGCGTGCGCGAACTGGTGGCCGATCGCCTCGGCCTACTGGTGGAAGGGGCAGCTCGAGCGGCCCGACGAGCGGGCGCTGTGGTTCAAGACCTCCCCCAAGAAACTGGGCGCGCTCTTTCGGTACCTGGAACGCGAACATCCCTACGAGGTGCCCGACATCCTGGAGGTCCAGGTCTCCCGCGCCCACGAGCCGTACATCGCCTGGATGCTCGGCACCATCGACCCCGACTCGATCGAGGGCGGGGGCAAGGAGGTCAGGCGTTCGGGATCACCGAAAGGCCGGGCAGCTCGATCCCGGCCACGAACTCCAGCGCGGCGCCGCCTCCCGTAGAGACGTACTGGAACGAGCCGTCGACGCCGAGCTCCTGGGCGACCCGGGCCGAGTCGCCGCCGGCACAGACGTGGTAGCCGGGCATCGTCCCGAGCCCGGCGAGCACCTCGCGGGTCCCCGGCGAGAACCGGGGATCCTCGGCGAGCCCGAGGGGCCCGTTCCAGAAGACGGTCTTCGAACCGGTGAGCGCCTCGTAGAAGAGGTCGCGCGTCTGCGGGCCGATGTCCCGCGCGAACGCACCGCGCGGGACCTTTCCGGCCGGACTGTGGCCGACCTCCGTCTGCCCCGGCGTCTCGAGCAGCCAGTCGACGGGGAATTCGACGCGCGTCCCGCGCGACTTCGCCTTGTCGAGGAACTTCTGGATCTCCGGCTCGAGCCCTGCTTCCACGGGGCTCGCCCCCAGCTCCGCCCCCTGCGCCGCGAGAAACGGAAAGGCGAGCGCGCCACCGATGAGCAGGGTATCGGCCCGTCCGACCAGACCCTCCAGGATCGGCAGCTTGTCGGAGACCTTGGCGCCCCCGAGGACCGCCGCATAGGGGTGCTCGACCTCGTCGGTCAGCTTCGATAGTTCGCGCACCTCGCGTTCGAGCAACAGGCCCGCGTACGACGAGAGCCGCTTGGGGAGCCCGACGGTAGAAGCGTGCGCTCGGTGAACCGTCCCGAACGCCTCCTCGACGAACACCTCGCCGAGCTGGGAGAGCTCGGCCGCGAATCCCGGGTCGTTGGCCTCCTCGCCGGGATGGAAGCGGAGGTTCTCCAACATCAGGAAGCTCCCATTCTGCATCCGGGCGATCTGTTGGATCGCCGAGATCCCCACGCAATCCTCCGCGAGCGGGACGGGTTGGCCGAGGTAGCGGGAGAGCTGGTGGGCGACGGGCCTCAGAGTGTACTTCATGTCGCGGTGCCCGCCCGGCCGGCCGAGGTGCGACAGGAGGATCGTCTTCGCGCCGGCGGCCTGGAGGTGGCGGAGCGTCGGGAGCGCCTCGGTGATGCGGCGACCGTCGGCCACCTCGCCGCCCGGCGTGAGCGGTACGTTGAAGTCGACCCGGACGAGCACCCGTCGTCCCTTGACGGTCGCGTTCCGCACGCTCCGCTTCTCGCTCATCGAGCGCGGGGATAGGCGGGGTGGGATGATTCTTACGGCGCCGCGCCGGACGGTCGGGCTCCCGCGGTCCCCTCCGCCTCCTTGGCGTGGATCCGGGCGACGATCCGCTCGGTCTGGGGGAGCTTCAGGCCCCGGCGCCTCCCGAGCGCGAGGAGCGCTCCCGAGATCGCATCGATCTCGGTCCGATGGCCCCGGTCCAGGTCCTGCAACATGCTCGAGCGGTTCCGCGCCGTGGCGCGGACCACCTTCCACAGCTCCGCCTCGGCCTCGGCTTCGGTGAACCCGAACCCTTCCGCGGCCGCGACCTGGCGCGCCTCGAGCAGGAGCTTCTCGGCCTGTCCCCTCCACGGGTCCCGGGACAGCTGGCCGTTGAGGATGCCGTGGTCGGCGGTCACCGGATTGACGGCGGCATTGACCAGGACCTTGCGCCAGAGCTCCCGGGGGAGGTCGGCGACTCGTCGGACCCGGACTCCGGCCGAGCCCAGGAGGTCGGCGAAGAGCGCGTTCGTTCTCGCGGTGTCGGGATCGTCACCCTCGCCCAGGATGAGCTCGCCCTCGCCGGCGAGTCGGACGACCCCCGGGGAGACCCGTGTGACTCCCAGCGAGTTCACGCCGCGGACAAAGCTCCCGGGGGAAACGGTGGCTCCCCCCGCCCGGAGCCCTGCCTCGAGCTCGTCCTCGATCCCGAGGCCGTTCTGTAGTGCGAGGATGGGTGGCACCGGATGGAGCCTCCGAGCGAGCTCCTCCCCGGCGGCTCGGACGTCGGGCGCTTTGACCGTCAGGACCACGGCCTCCGTGCTCATCCCCTCGGTCAGCGCGTCGACCGCGGTGATGTCGAAAGTGCCCTCGAAGAGACCCTCGCTCCGCAGTCCGTTCAGCCGGATCGCCACGACGTCCTCTTCCCGGGCGACCAGGACGACCTCGTGCCGGGCCTTGAACAGTCGAGCTCCGAGGAGGCCCCCCACCGCTCCGGCCCCGAAGACCGTGACGCGCACGCGGGGGTTCCCCGGGCTCAGCCAAACCGCCGGGCGAGCTCGCGGAGCGGCGGGGCGCGTCCGGCCGACTGCTTGAGCTCCACCAAGAGTTGGTCGTAGTAGCGGAGCTGCTCCTTGGCCCGCCGGATCTGCCGGGCCAGGTACTCCTCCTCCCGGAGGAGTCGGTGGAGCTCCTCCTCCAGGCTGGACCGGGAGGTCCGCAGGAGGTCGACCCTATCGGTGAGGAATCCGAGCTTCTTCCGCACCATGGGTCGGATTCACCGGTCTCAGCCGCACCGGGTCGATCGTGGCTTCCGCGACCTCCCCGAGATGCGACATCTCGCGCTTGAGCGCTTTCAGCCTTTTTTCGAGCTGATGGCGGCGGAGCTTGACGTCCGCCAGCGTGGACTTGAGCACGTCGAGCCGCCGCCGCCACTTCTCGCGCTCCTCGACGCTGAGAAGGATCGTGCGAACGTCCATGCTCGCGGACGCACCCGAAAAATGATGCATGAACCTTTCGCCCGACCGGTCACGGCTCCCGGGGTATCGGCCGGCGGCGCCACCCCGGCCCGTTCGGTACTTTTATGCGAGGTCCCAGCTCCCCGGGCGGGATCGTCATGGGCAAGCTCAGCAAGATCAGCGTCCTCGGCGCCGGGAACATCGGCGGCACCCTCGCACAGCGACTCGCCGAGGCCGACCTCGCCAAGGAGGTCGTCCTCCTCGACATCGTCGATGGCCTGCCACAAGGCAAGGCGCTGGACATCCAGGAATCGGCCCCCATCCTCGGCTTCTCGACCCGCGTCTCGGGCAGTACGAACCTGGACGCGCTCTCCGGTTCGGAGGTCGTGGTGGAGACGGCGGGGCTGGCGCGCAAACCCGGAATGAGTCGGTCCGACCTGCTGGGCAAGAACGCCGAGATCCTCCGTGGCCACGCCCTCGCGGTCAAGCAACACGCTCCGGGCGCCGTCGTCGTCGTGGTGACCAACCCCGTCGATGTGATGACCTACTGGTTCCGCAAGGCGAGCGGCCTCCCGGCCGCGCGCGTGTTCGGCGAGAGCGGGTCGCTCGACACCGCCCGATTCCGTTGGTTCGTCGCCGAGGCGCTCGGTGTGGCTCCGCGCGATGTCGTGGGCTTCGTCCTGGGGACCCACGGGGACACGATGGTGCCGATCCTGTCGCTGACCAGCGTCAACGGGGTACCGCTGACGAAGCTGCTCCCGGCCGAGCAGCTCTCACAGATCGTGCAGCGGACCAAGGACGGCGGAGCCGAGATCGTCAACCTGCTCAAGGCCGGCAGCGCCTACTACGCCCCGACCGCCTCCCAGGCGGAGCTGGTGCGTGCGGTCGCCGGAGACGAGCACCGCCTGCTCCCGGTGACCGCGGCGTTGAACGGCGAGTACGGGCTGCGCGATGTCTACCTCGGGGTGCCGACCCGCATCGGCCGGGCCGGCGTCGAGCAGGTCTTCGAGGTGGAGCTCACCGGGGCCGAGCGCGCGGCGTTCGAGGCGAGCGCGGCCGCCGTGCGCCAGGACCTGGCCGTACTGCCGTCGGTCTGAACCGGACCGTCAGCTTTTGGCCCCTCGAGCGCCTAGGTGAGCTCGATGGTGCCGACCACCCAGAACGTGGCTTGGGCCGCGGTGCCTCGCCGAAGGTCGCGGTGAACGCCACGTCGCCGGAGACTCCGCCCCCCGCCGCGCGACGGAAGGTCGACTATGTGGAGATCAAGCGCCGGCTCGGGACGTTGAGGTACAACACCGATTCGGCCGACCACGCGCACATCACGGTCAAGCCGCCGATCTGCGCGAAGTGCCCGCACTCGTTCTGCACCTTCGTCTGCCCGGCACAGTGCTACCAGCGCATCGAGGGCAAGCTCGTGTTCCGGTACGAGGACTGCGTGGAGTGCGGGGCGTGCGACATCGCCTGCGACCAGGGCTCGGTGACCTGGACGATGCCGCGGGGGCCGTACGGGGTCCGCTACGCCTACGGCTGAGCTTCCGTCGTTCCGGTCCACGCGCACCTTCAAGTGCGCCCGAACCCTTTCCCTCGACGGAGAGCCCCGGATACGTCATCGGCCAGCGCGTCGACCGCCCTTCCGGCTCTCTTTCCCTACCGGGTCCGGCCCGGTCAGGACCGTCTGCTTCGGGAGGTCGACGACCTCGGGCGGAGCGGGGGGCCGCTCCTCATCGAGGCGGCCACCGGCTCCGGCAAGACCGTGGCGACCCTCGCGCCGCTTATCGAGCACGCCGACCGGGCCGACCACAAGATCCTCTACCTCGTTCGGACCCACGCCCAGGAGCTGCAGGTCATCCAGGAGGCCCGCGCGATCTCCCACCGGGCCGACCGCCCGCTGCTCGCCGTCGGCCTCGCCGGGCGGCAGAAGCGGTGCTTCTTGCTCGAGAGCATGGCCGACTTTCCCGGCGCCACCGCCGAGGAGAGCGGCAAGCTCTGTGCCGACCGCAAGCGGGCCACCCAGGAGTCGTTCGATGCCGGCCTCGTGCTCCAGGCACCGACCGAGATCCCCGAGGGGGGGCCGGTCGAGCTCGCCGACCTCGACGGATGCGCCTACTACGCGCGGTTGCTCCAGACCGACCTCGAGCCGCTGGTCGACCGGTTCGCCCAGAAGCTGCCGACGCCGCAGGAGTTCGAGGAGTACAGCCGCACCGAGAACCTCTGCCCCTACGAGCTGGCCAAGAAGCTCGCCGGGCGCGCCCGGCTCGTCACGGCTCCCTACGCGTTCTTCTTCCACCCCCAGGTACGCCGATCGCTCTACCAGTGGATCGGCGTCGGGCCGGACAAGGTCGACCTGGTCGTCGACGAGGCCCACAATCTGCCGGACTACCTCCGGGAACTTTCCTCGGTGGTCCTCCCGCGCGAGGCGATCCGCCGTGCCCGCAGCGAACTGGCCGAGCGTGGGGATTTCGTCCTGCCCGAGGGATTCCACGCCACCGAACTGCTGGACACCGTCGGGCTGGCGATCGACGGCCTCGTGCGCGAGTTCGCCGGCGAGGAGGACGGCGTCCTCCCCCCGAACGCGCTGGAGGACGCGATCCTGGGCGCGATCGGAGGCACCTCCCACCGCCTCGACACCTATCTCGGTAGCCTCGTGGCCTGGGGCGAGTCGCTGCGGGAGGAACGGCGGAAGGCCCGGCTCCTTCCCCGCTCCTCGGTCCACTCGGTCGCGCTGAGCCTGCTCAACTGGCCCCAGCTCGAGCCGCCGCGCTACGTCAAGGTCGTGACCCGGGAGCCGCGTCCGGCGCTCGAGGCGTACTCCGTCGACGCCCGGGCGGCGGCGGAGGCCATCGGCGAGTGCCACCTGTCGGTCCACCTCTCCGGGACGCTGCGTCCGATCGAGGAGTACCGTGACGCGCTGGGGCTCCCGGCCCCCAGCCGCTCGCTCGTGGTCCCCTCACCGTTCCCGGCGAACCACCGCAAGCTCCTGTTCGACCCCGGCATCTCGACCCGGTTCGAGGAGCTCCGCTCGCAGCCGGAGGCGATCCCCCGCCTCGCGCGGCGCGTCAACGAGGTGCTCCGTGAACTCCCGGTCCGCACCGCCGTGTTCTTCCCCAGCTTCGCGCTGATGGAGCAGGTCCTGGCCGCGGGGCTGAAGGAGGAGCTCCCCGCGCACGCGGTCATCGAGAGCCGCGGGACGACGACGGCGGACCTCTGGCGCGCGCTCGACGGATTCCGCACCGGCCCGAAGGACAGCGTCGTGCTGGGCGTCACGGGCGGCCGGATCTCGGAAGGGATCGACTTCCCCGACGAGCAGCTCGAGGCGGTGGTCCTCGTCGGGCTGCCCTTCCCCAAGCCGACCGCCAAACGCGAGGCGCTCCGCACCTACCTCGACCTGACCACCGGCCACGGCTGGGAGTACTGCGTGCTCGGCCCGACCCAGCGGGCCATGCTCCAGGCGATCGGCCGCCTCATCCGCACCGAGAACGACCGCGGGATCGGGATCATCCTCGACCACCGCGCCGCACAGTTCTCGGCGGTGCTCCCCGGCCTGGAACCGATCCAGGACCTCCACGCGAGCGTCAAGGAGTTCTTCGGCCGAAGGACGGTGCGTCGTCACGCGGCGACGCCGGCGCCCCGCGTCGCGCCGCGGGCTCCAAACCCATAAGTGCGGCCCGGCGCCATCGAGCCCCGTGATCATCACCCGCACCCCGCTGCGCGTGAGCTTCGCCGGGGGCGGGACGGACCTTCCGTCGTTCTACCGCAACTACGACGGCGGGGCGGTGGTGAGCGCGGCCATCGACCGCTACATCCACGTCCTGGTCAACGACAAGTTCGACCGGTCGATCCGGGTCGCCTACTCCCGGACCGAGAACGTCGAGCGCCTCGAGGAGCTCGGCCACGAGCTCGTCCGGGAGGCGATGCGGGCCACCGGGGTCACCGAGGCGGTCGAGGTCCACACCATCGCCGACATCCCCGGTGAGGGGACCGGTCTCGGTTCGTCCTCCTCGGTCACCGTCGGATTGCTCAATGCGTTCTACGCCTACCGCGGCAACCTCCGCGGCCCCGGCGAGCTCGCCGAGGAGGCCTGCCAGATCGAGATCGACCGGCTGCACGGGACGCTGGGCAAGCAGGACCAGTACGCCGCGGCGTTCGGCGGGGTCCAATACTTCGAGTTCCGACCGGACGACACGGTCCGCGTCGCCCCGATCCCCCTCACGGTCCAGGACCGGGAGGCGTTGGGCAATCACCTCACGCTGTTCTACACCGGGATCACGCGCTCGGCGCAGGGGATCCTCAAGCAGCAGGATTCCCGGACCGGCGAGAACAAGGACAACCTGCTGCGGATGCGCGACCTCGCCGCCTCCACCCGCGACGCGATCGCCGCCCGGGACTGGAGCCGGTTCGGGGCGCTGCTGGATGAAGGGTGGCGACTGAAGCGGGGCCTGGCCTCGGGGGTGACCAACTCGGCGATCGACGACGCGTACGCCCGGGCGAAGGAGGCCGGGGCGCTCGGCGGGAAGATCACCGGCGCCGGCGGGGGCGGGTTCCTCCTCGTCGTGCACCCTCCCGAGAGAAGCGCTCAAGTAGCGACCGCCCTCTCGCCGTGGATGCGCATGCCCATCCGGATCTCCCCGGAGGGATCGCGTATCCTGTTCGTGGGGCGCTAGTCCAATGGCCGGAGTCGAACCGTACGTCCGTCGCTATGTGGAGGAGACCGGCGCCGCGATCTCCGGCGAGTACCTTCCCCGCGCCATCGCCCAGATCGTCCCGTTGCTGCTGAAGGCCCGGGTCGACGGCCGCACGATCTTCTTCTTCGGCAACGGCGGGAGTGCCTCGACCGCCTCGCACTTCGTCGCGGACATCGGCAAGGCGACCATCCGCGGCGACGGCCGCCGCTTCAAGTGCCTGGCGCTGGTCGACAACGTCGAGACCGTCACCGCCTGGGCCAACGACGCCGAGTACTCCGTGGTGTTCTCCGAGCAGCTCCGCGGCCTCGCCCACCGGGGCGACGTGGCCGTCGGGATCAGCGGCAGCGGCAATTCCCCCAACGTGCTCAAGGCGATGGAGCTCGCCCGATCCATGGGCCTGTCCACCGTCGGCCTGACCGGCATCGGAGGGGGGAAGCTGAAGGACCTCGTCGACGTACCGGTCGTCGTACCGTCGAACTCCATGCAGCACGTGGAGGACGCCCACCTCCTTGTCTGCCACGTCCTCACCGCCTACCTGCGGGACGAGGCGCCCCCTGCCACCGGATGACGCTGGTCCACGTCCGCGACTACATGGTGCTCGAGGTCGAGCACCTGCCGAGCACCACGACGGTCGGCACGGCCATCGAGCGGCTGATGCGCAGCCGCCACCACGGCATGCCGGTCACCGACAGCTCCGGCAAGCTCATCGGGTTCGTCAGTGCCAAGGAGCTGCTCCGCCACTCGAACGAGCGCTCCCTGACGCTGGACAAGATCATCCGACCCGGGACCTACACCGCCTCGCCGGAGATGGCGCTGGACGACGTGGCCCGGATCATGTTCCGGTTCGGGCTCCGCGACCTACCCATCACCGACGACGACGGCAAGCTCTGCGGGATCATCTCGAACCTGGACATCGTGCGCTCGCACTTCGAGCGCGCCAACCCGGCGAAGGCCGAGACGCTAAAGTCGCTCCTTTCCGAGCGATATCAGCTCCCGTTCTCCTTCCGACGGGGCCTGGTCCCCATCGCCGCCCTCGTCCCCACGCAGTGGAAAGTCTACGAGGACGAGCTCGAGGGGCGTCGCTACGAGCTCGAGCGGGGGTTCGCCGAGCCGCTCCTCGTCGTCCAGAAGGGCGACAAGTGGATCCTGATCGACGGGCACCACCGGGCGCTGGCCGCCCAGGAGATGGGGCTGACGCAGCTCCAGGCCTACATCCTGCGCTCGGACAAGCCCGACGAGTTCGCCAACACCGAGATCGGTCTCGAGCGGATCGCCAAGGACCACCACCTGGAGTCGTTGCGGGACATCGAGGTCGACCACTCCGGCCACCACCCCCTGATCGAGGTCACCACGCAGCTCTTGCGGCGGTTCGAGACGATCGAGGCTCCCCGGATCTCCCGCAGCCACGAGCCCTGATCCGGGCGGCTCGGACCCTCCGTTCGTACCCTAGCCATATCAAGCCAGGGCCGGTCGAGCGCCGAGAGATCGTGTCGACGGCAACGCTCGCCCGGGCGCCGGGCCGTCGGCTCCCGAAGGGCTCCCTCGCCGCCTTCGTGGCGGCGGCGTTGGTCCTGGCGTTCGGGCTCCCCCTGGCCGGGCCGCTCGCCCACGCCGCGGGTGCCGAGCGCGCGCTGGAATACGGAAGGTCCGTGGCTCGGGCGGTCGGCCACGTGAACCTGACGATCAACGCGACCGATGCGCCCGCCTACTCGCCGTCGAACCTGACGAACGTTCCGGCGGGCGCTTCCGTGACCCTGCACTTCCACAACGGCGGTTCCCTCTCCCACACGTTCACCCTGTCCACCGTCGCCAACTTCGTCCTCGACCGGGGCTGGAGCCCGGCCGAGCTCAATGCCTGGTTCAAGGCCAACGGGAGCCTCGTCAATCTCTCGGCGGCTCCGGGCGCGACGGTCGTGGGCAACTTCACCCTACCCGCGAACGACACGGGGGTCTTCTTCGAGTTCGTCTCGCTCGACACCTACCAGTTCCAGGCCGGGATGTTCGGATTCCTGGCCACCTCGGCCGGCGGGCCGAGCGTCACGCTCACCGAGCAGGCCACGAGCAGCTTCTCGTTTGTCCCCAACGTGCTCGTGGTGAACGCCACGAAGTATCCCGTCGTCGTGGAGGTCACCGTCACCAACGTCGGCTCGCTCGCGCACACCTGGACGCTCAGCGCGCTCGCCGACGTCCAACCGACCCCCACGAACTTTACGGCCTACTTCTCCCAACACGCACCGGCGGCGAACCTTCAGGTGCCGGCCGCCTCGGGCGGGACCGTCAACGGAACCTTCACCATCCCGGGTCCGGGGGTGTACGCCTTCCTGTGCATGGTCCCCGGCCACTTCGCGAACGGGATGAACGGCTCGCTGTTCGTCGGCGTCCCGCCCCCCGTGATCGCGCCTCCCCCGAGCACGGCGCTGGTCCAAACCGGCGTGCTCGCCGGCGCCGGCGTGCTGCTCGCTGTGGGCGTCGTGGTGGCGTTCGCCTCGAACTTCGTGGGGCGATTCCCTAAGAGCGCCTCGCCCCCCGGACACCACTGATCCCCGCGAGCTCACCGCCGGCTGCGAGTCCAGGTGGGCGCTCGAGTCGGCGACTGCCGCGGCTACGCGGACCATCGCGGGGCGGCGCTCGACGTGCGCACGGCCCGGTCGGCACGCTGCGGCCCCGCGGCGGAAGTGCAGGGACCGGCACCATCCCGAGCCCGGTGTCCCTTCCGTTGACGGAGCGTCGGGTCACGCACGATCGCGCAAGGTCGCCGCGGACGTCCCGGTGCTCGGCTCACTTCACGACGAGGAACGCGCGCATCGACCCGTGGTAGGTCCCGCAGAACTCGGTGCACTGGATCAGGTACTCGGTCCCCGGGCTCGCCGAGCTCGGAACGGTGAACGCGTAATGGTTCGTTCGACCCGGGATCGCATCGATCCGCACGCCCAGGCCCGGAATGTTGAACGAGTGGATGACGTCGGTCGAGGTGACGTTCACCTGGACCACCTCCCCGGGGTAGGCCCAGAGTGCCCCCCCGCTCGCCGAGTTCGTCGTGGGGTCGTAGGTGACGTTCCAGTCGGTGTGGTTGGCCGGGTAGGCGAACTCCCAGTACCACTGGTGGCCCGTGACGACCACGTACTCTCCGGGGTTCGCCGGAAGCTGATCGAGGTGGTAGACGAGGACCGTGGAGTAGACCGCCACACCGGCGATCAGGCCGACGACGGCGAGCGTCCAGGCGATCTCGAGCCGATTATCCATAGTTCCGCCGCCGGGTGTTCGGGTCGCGGTACTTCCAGATCGCGTAGACGAGGAAGGTGTAGGTGATCAGCGCCCCGCCGACGGAGATTGCGGTCATGGCCCAGACGAGCGGCGAGACCTGCTGGAGGACGCTCTGGCCGTCCGCGGCCGCCGTACCCGCGAGCGCGAGCGCCCCCAGACCGAGGGTCCCGCCGAGCGCCACGCGACGTAGCCCGTCGGTCCTCACGCTGAAAATTGTACGGCGGTCGGTACATATTCCGTAGGTTCGTATCGACCGACGGCTGCCACGCACCGGCGCCGGCGGAGATATTCCTTCCGGCAGGCATCACGACCGGGGAGACTCCGACCGCGAGTCGGATCGGACCGGCCGTGTCCTGCTCCGGGGCAGGCCGGCGACCGCGGCCCGATACTTACGGAGGGGGTTTGAAGCACGCATCGGTCGGGGCGACGGTTCCCCTCGTAGGGCGATGTCGGGCCAGGTACACACAATTCGCCGACACCGGGGGATCGCCGCGCTCTTGCTGGCTGCGGCGATGGTGCTGATACCGGTGGCCGCCACCTTGCAGGGGAGCTCGGCGGCTCCGGTGCGTGGCCAGGCCTCCGAAAGCGTCACCGTGACCGTGGGGACCGCCTTCGCGTTCTCGCCGTCGAGCTTCGAGGTCACGCCCGGCGACACCATCACCCTCACCGTCGAGAACCTCGACAGCGCGCAACACACCTTCACCCTCTCGAGCGTCACGAACTATTCGTTCACCTCTTCGAACACCACCACCGACCTCGCGAACTTCTTCACCGCGCATCCACCGCTCGTCTACGTCAACGTCAACGCGACGCCGGGATGGAAGCAGACGGTCACCTTCACCGCCCCCCGGCTCGGGACCTACGAGTACGTCTGCGAGGTGCCCGGCCACTTCCAGGCCGGGATGTGGGGATTGATGGGCTCCGGAGTCTCCGTCGGTCCCCCGCCCGGACCCGGGCTGCCGTTCGGCTTGTACATCATCGCGGGCGTCATCGTTATCCTCGTGGTGGTCGCCATCGTCCTCGGTTTCGTGGTGGGCAAGCGCGAAGGGGCGAAGTACGAGATGCCGCCCGAGCGGCTCGGCTATCCCGAGCCCTCGCCCTCGAACCCGCCCAGCGGACCCGGATCGCCTCCCCACTAGGAGCCCCCTGCTCCCGTCGGCGGGGAGGCGAACCTCTAAGAAGGGGGAAGGACTGGAACCTACGAGCCTTGTAAGAGGTTCGGCGGAACCGGAATGGCATATGTCACGCCCAGCAGAGAGCGCCGCGTCCTGAAGGCCGGCCACTCGTCGATCGCCGTCACGCTCCCCAAGCCCTGGGCGGAAGCGATGAACCTGCGACCCGGCGACATCGTCGTCTTCGACCAGAACGACGACGGCACGCTCTATCTCAAGCCCGCGCCCACCGCCGCCAGCGGGGTGCCCGGCAGCCCGTACCTGGTCCAGGCCCGCGCCTTCGAGGCGCCCGGCGTCCTCACCCGGCTCGTCGAGGGTGCCTACCGCGTTGGACACGATGCCATCGAGATCCGGGCCGAACTCCCGCTCGCCGCGGAGCGGTTCGAAGAACTCCAGGCCGTGGCGCGGGGATTGCTCGGCGTCTCGATCGTCGCCCAGGAGTCGAACCGGGTCGTTCTGCAGAACTTCATCGACCCGTCGAAGTACGGCCTGCCGCAGCTCGTCCAGCGCATGAAAATGATCCTCATCGCGTTCCTCGATGAATCGGAGGATATTGTCCGGCGCCGCGCGCACTCCAAGCGGCTGCCCTCGCTGCAGGAGGAGACCCACAAGGTGCTCTCCCTGCTCATCCGGCAGCTCTTCCTCGCCAGCCGAGATTGGTCGCTCGCCCGACGCATCGGAAGCCCCGACCCCCGCCAGCTCCTGGAATGGCGCGTCGTGGTCCAGTCGCTGGAGGAGCTCGGCGAGCTTCTCGGGCGGATCGCCACCGAGCTCAACCGGGCGCCCGCTTCCTTCCGGGCCGGCAGCGCCATCCTCGAGCCTCTCCTCGGAGATCTGCGCTCGCACCTGAAGGTCGTCGTCGAAGCGCTCATGCGGCCCTCCCTCCAGGGCGGGTGCGAAGCACACGGGAGCACCCTGCGGCTCCGCGAGACGATCTCGGAGAGCGCCCCTCAGTGGGCCTCGACCTCGGACCGGCACCGGCGGACGGCGATCTGTCATTCCCTTGAACGCGGCGCGGCCTGCCTGACCACCCTCGCCTCGGTGGCCATCGACCGCGCGGTGGCCGTCGGAAGCGAGACGGTCCTGATCGAGACGGGTTAACCGCGAGCACACCGGGCGGGCGCCCGAGGCCCGGGCGCCCTCATCGGTCGCGCTCGACCGGTCTCGCGCGAAGCTCCAAGGGTCGGAGACGAGGGCGCTGGCCGGTCCGCAACGACCCACCCGCGCGCGCGCCCCCGTCCACCCTTGAAATAGTGCGAGTACGAACGATGCAGACAAGTCGCACCCTCCCGTACGAACCGCATATTCCCGACGAGCCGGCTCCTCGGCGAGAGGACCGATGTTCGACAGTATCGATGATTGGCTGATCATCGCCGTGGTCGTGGCCATTCTGTTCTACGGCTCGAGCAAGATCCCGCAGCTCGCCCACAGCCTCGGCCGAGCGACCGGGGAGTTCAAGAAGGGCCGGCTCGAGGTCGAGAAGGAGATCCGCCGAGAGAACGCCACCCCCGCCCCGTCGGGGACCCCGGATTCCGCGCCCCACTAGGGCCGCGCCCGTGCTCCGCGGCCATGCGGTCGTACCCGTCCCCGGGTCCGGGGAGGACCCTCGGACGGTACGCCCGGTCCTCGCACCCATCGGAGTGAGCCGTGGGCGACCTGGACCGGATCTTGCACATCGTCTCGGAGCTGCGGCGTCGCCTGATCCGGATCGCGATCGTCCTCGTGCCGATCTTCGCCTTCACGATCACCTTCCAGCTTCGGCCCTTCGACCTCCAGCTGGGCGGAGTGTCGATCCCGTTCGCCTACCCCTACCCGAACTTCTTCTACAACGTCACGGCCCAGGTCTTCCAGGCGATGCGGGGGCTGCTGCCTCCGGGCGTGCAACTGCTCAATCTCAAGGTCGGCGACTCGGTGATGGTCCAGGTCGAGATCGGCGCGCTGCTGACGCTGATCGTCGGGATGCCGTGGATCGCCCACGAGGTCGGGGCGTTCCTGGTGCCGGCGCTGCGCCAGAACGAGCGCCAGCTCCTTCGCCAGATCGGGATTCCCGCGACGATCCTGTTCGTGATCGGAACCGCGATCGGTCTCCTGGTGTTCACGCCGTTCACCTACCGTTTCCTCTTCCTGTACGTCAACGCGCTCGGCCTCGTCCCGGTGCTGGGCGTCCAGGACTTCGTGACGTTCACCCTGCTGTACACGCTCGCGTTCGGTGTCGTCTTCGAGCTGCCGGTGTTCATCTACGCGCTGACCCGGCTCGGCGTGGTGCAGGCGAAGACCTGGCGCAAGCACTGGCGCGGTGCGGTGATCGGCGCGCTGGTCTTCGGGATGGTCGTCACCCCGGACAACTCGGGGGTCACGATGCTGCTCGTGGCCTCGCCGATGATCGCGCTCTACTTCGGCGGCGCCTTCTTCGCGGGCCGCTGGGAGCGCCACAAGGAGCCGAACGCGCCCCGTGGCGCGCTGCCGGGGTGAACTGAACTGGCGCTCTTTTCGGACATCGACTGGCTCGTGATCCTGGGGGTCGCCGCTTTCCTTCTCATGGGCGGGCAGGGAGCCCCGTTCGTCCGCCAGCTCGGTCGACTGTACGGTCGCGCGATGAAGCTCAAGAACGAGCTCCTGAACGAGGTCACGGCATCGGCCGGCCTTCCCCCCAACTCCGTCGGTTCCTCCGCCTCCATCCGCTCCGCGCTCCTCGGCGTCGATGAACCGCCGGCATCCCTCCCGCCCAGCGGCGCGGGATACCCCGGCATCGTCACGCGGGCGGCACCGCTCAACCTGGGCTCGGTCGAAACGCTCGCCTACGGCTCCGCGATGGGCCCGGGGACCTGGTCGATCGCGCTGACGTCCTCCCCGGGAGAGGTGGTGCGTCTCCGATGAGCCTGTCCATCGACGACGAGCTGACGCTCGTCGAGGTCCTGGTCATCCTCCTCGGGATCGCGATCACCTGGGTCGTCTTCTACCACAGCGACGAGGCCGAGCTGCCCGGCGACGCCAAGATCCCCGACCCGGCCCAGCCCGAGGACCCCAACCGCTTCCCCGAGGGGAGGACGCTGCGATGAACCCGGAGCCCGAGGCCTTCCGGTCGTTCCCGTTCGTCCCGGCGTTCACGGCGCGCTACCCGATCGGCCAGACCTATCGGGTCGCGTCGGTCCCTCGGAAGGTCGCCGGCGCCAGTCCTCCCGGCGGGTCGAGCACCGACGTCGACGAGACCAAGCGCAACCTGCTCAAGCTCGCCGTCGTGGCCGGGGTCGTCGGCGCCGCCGGGGGCGGTCTGGTGGGGGCCTCCCTGCAGTATGTCGGTCAACCGCCGATCGTCGGGCTTTCCTCCTACCCGAAGGTCGCCCTCGTCGACCTCGACGGTTCGCCGCTGACCGCGACGAAGGTCATGAGCGAGTACAGCGTCGAGACTCCCGACGTCATCACCTTCAACTACCCGCTCCGCAACGAGCCGAACTTCCTGCTGAACCTCGCGCCGCCCGCCGGCGGTTCCGGCGGCGCGACCAACGTCAAGGGAGGCGTCGGTCCGAAGAACTCCATCGTCGCCTTCAGCGCCATCTGCCAGCACCTCGGCTGTCCGGCGCCGGCGCTGTCGTACTATCCCCCCAAGACGTGCAGCCGTAGCTTCGGAAACCTCGACTTCTACATCCACTGCAGCTGCCACGGCTCGACCTACGATGTCTCGAACGGCGCCTCGAACCTGACCGGGCCCGCGGTCCTGCCACTGCCCCAGGTCACCCTCGAGTGGAACGCCTCCGACGACACGATCTCGGCGATCGGCGAGACCGGACCGCCGGTCAACGGCCACCTCAACACCCTCCAGGGCGACTACGGCGTAAGCTCGACCTCGCAGCTCGAGAAGCAGTCGCCGATCATCCTCTGCGAGTTCGGTACCTAGGGGGTGCGGTACGCTCGGACGTCAGTTCAACCGGTCCCTGAACCGCACCTGGGGGTTCATCGAGGACCGCGCGGGGATCCCGAAGTGGGCGCTCCGCCCGCAACCGGACTTCACGTTCAAGCCGTCGTACTGGACCGGCGCCTTCGTCGCCAACGCGTTCCTCTACCAGGTCGTCTCCGGGCTCCTCCTACTGCTGTACTACCAGCCGAGCGTGAATCCGACCTACACGCTCTGCGGCCAGGCCGCGGGGGCATTGTCGAGCTCGCCGGCGGCGTGGTGCTCGACGTACTACATCATCAATTCCTTGCCGATGGGCTCGATCCTGCTCTCGAGCCACCTCTACGGCGCCTACGCGATGATCTTCCTGATGTTCATCCACTTCTTCCGGGGTTACTACCTCGGCGTCTACAAGGCCCCCCGCGAATTCTCGTGGATGGTCGGGACCCTGCTCATGCTGATGACCCTCGGCATGGGGTTCACCGGCTACCTGCTCCCCTACACCCAGCTGTCCTACAATGCGACGAACGTCGGCCTGGTACTGGCGCTGCGGCTGCCCACGGCCGGTCCGCTCCTGGGGCCGTTCATCCTCGCCGACGGCACCGGCCAGGGGCTACTGTCGAGGATGTTCGCCGCCCACGTGCTGCTCATCCCGTTGGCGCTGGGCGCGCTCCTCTACGCGCACATCGCCCTGTTCGAATCGCACGGGATCGCCCCGCCCGCCGGTTCCGACCCGCTCCAGCGGCGGCGGTTCAACGAGCACGAGGACAAGAAGGGGGTCCCGTTCTGGCCGCACATCTTCTTCTACATCACGAAGTGGGCGCTGTTGTACATCGGGCTACTGCTCGGCATCGCCGCGCTGTGGCCGTGGCAGCTCCCGACCTACGTCGGGAACGTCGCCGCCGCCGGGGGCGTCACCGAGCCGGATTGGTACTTCCTGTGGGTGTTCAAGCTCGTGGACTTCGCGGGCGTCACGCCGGTCATCGCCGTGGCCGCGACCAACGTGATCTTGCTCTTCGTGCTCTTCCTGCCGTTCCTCGACCGCTCCAAGCGCACGCACCCGCGCGACCGGCCGCTGTTCCTGATCATCGGGAACTTCCTGCTCGGGTTCTTCATCATGATGACCGTCTGGGGCGGACTGACCCCCGGCCTGCAGATCCCCGTGCAGGACGTCGCGCTGCGTTTGGCCCCGATCTTCCTCGTCAACCTGGTCGTCGTCTGGCTGTTCTACTGGCGGTACCAGAAGAGCTACCGCGCACGGCTCGAAGCGCGGGAGCGCTCGCTCCGATTGCCCGGGATCTACGGCGCCGGTAGCGCGGGCGGCGGCCCCGCCGGTCCGGTCCCCGCCGGCGTGACGGCTACCCCGGGGCCCGGCCGATGACGAAGGGTGCGGCCGCCCCGCCCTACAAGACCGGCGTCATCTGGGCCGTGCTCAGCGTGCTCTTGCTCATCGGCACGGCCGCGGCGGCGTTCGTCGTCTGGGGACTGACCGACGCGTTCAGTACGCACCGGTATCTCTTGGACGCGGTCGCGATGATCGTCGGAGGGTCGGTCGCGGTCTACGTCGGATTGATGATCGCGGGCGTCCTCTACCGGATCGATCGGCTCCGCGGCGTGCCCCACCGGAGGATCGAGCTCTTTGAGTGACGCCGCGCTCCCGGAGCTGTCACTACGCGACCTGCGCGAGCTGCAGTCGCGCGTGCTGTCGCTGTACCTGGCGGTGATCATCATCGCCTTCGTCGCGATCGGGATCCTCCTCGCCTACGTCATCGGCCTCGGTCCGCTCGTCGGCCCGGGCGTCGAGCAGTCGTTCGGCATCGCCGTCTCGATGATGTTCCTGCTGGGCGCGCTGCTCGCCCACGTCATGGACCGCGCCTACCGCGAGTGGCCGCTCGGCCGCCGCATCCACACCCACGCCGGGCCGCCGGTGACCGACCTCACCGTGGCCGGTGCGCTGCGCATCCTGGTCATCCTCGGCGCTGCCATCGCCGTCGCCTACGTCGTCTACGGAGTGATCACCTCCTAGGGGAGCCCGATGGACGCGAACACCCAGGCGGGCATCGAGGTCGCCGCCATCGTCGTGGCGGCGGCGCTGCTGTACTATCTGCTGAGCCGCTACGGCACCTGGTTCGTCCGTACGGCGAAGGTCTGGCTGTTCACGACCGACCACAAGCGGATCGGGCTGATGTACATCGTCACCGGCTTCATTTTCTTCTTCATCGGCGGGATCTACGCCTCCGTCATCCGTACCGACCTGGGGGTCGTCCAGGGACTCGGGATGGACCCGCAGACGACGCTCGGGATCGACCCGGCGACGTACTCGACGCTGTTCACCCTGCACGGGACGCTGATGATCTTCATGTTCGTCATCCCGGTGCTCGTCGGGTTCGGCAACTACCTCGTCCCGTCGATGATCGGGTCGAAGGAGATGGCCCTCCCGAAGATCAACAACATCGCGTTCTGGATGATCCCGCCGGCGGGCATCCTCCTGATCCTCTCCAACGCGTCGGCCGGCTGGACCGGCTACGTGCCGCTCTCGGTCCAGGTCGACCCGACCAACCCCCACGGCGTCGACCTGTGGATCCTCGGTCTCCACATCCTGTCGGCCTCCTCGATGCTCGGGGCGATCAACTTCATCGTCACGATCATCAAGCACCGCGCGCCCGGCGTCCACTACTGGAACATGCCGCTGTTCGTCTGGTCGACGTTCATCAACTCCATCCTGCTGCTCTTCGCGCTCCCGTCGCTGTCGATCGCGCTGACGATGATCCTGGCGGACCGGAACTTCGGCACCCACATCCTGGCGGCGGCCAACGGCACCCCGCTCGGCGGGGCGCTGCTCTACCAGAACATGTTCTGGTTCTTCGCCCATCCCGAGGTCTACGTCATGGTCCTGCCGGCGTTCGGGCTGATCTCGACGATCCTGCCCAAGCTCGCCCGCAAGGACATCTACGGCTACGCGGCGATGGCGATCGCGCTGGGCGTGTTCGCGGTGCTCAGCTTCGCCGTCTGGGAGCACCACATGTTCGTCACCGGCCTCGACACGAACGTCCGGTTCGTGTTCATGCTGAGCACGATGGCGATTGCCGTGCCCTCGGCGGTCAAGACGTTCAACTGGGTCGCGACGCTCTGGGGCGGCAAGATCTGGATGGCGACGCCGATGTGGTTCTGCATCGCGTTCATCACCGGGTTCGTCATCGGCGGCCTGTCGGGGCTCCTGCTCGCCTCGATCCCGATCGACTACCTCTACCACGCCACCTACTTCGTGGTGGCCCACTTCCACTACATCATCCTCGGCGGGACCGTCCTCGCCATCTTCGCCGCCATGTACTTCTACTTCCCGATCTGGACCCGCCGCTGGTACAACCAGACCGCCGCGCAGGTCCATTTCGTGATGACCTACATCGGGGTCAACCTGCTGCTGTTCCCGATGTTCATCCTCGGGGCGATGGGGATGCCCCGGCGGGTCTACACCTACATCCCCGACCCGACGTTCCAGTTCCTCAACCTGCTCTCGACGCTCGGGGCGTTCATCTTCGGCATCGCGCAGCTCGTGTTCGTGTTCAACCTGATCTACAGCTACTACGGCGGCAAGCCCGTCCAGGGCGACGACCCCTGGGGCGAGCCCCTGCCCAGCACCATGACCGGACCGGCGCCGACCTTCCAGCCGCTGCCCTCGCGGGCCCCGGTCGCCGCCGTGCCGGAGGGGACCGCGTAGGCGGTCCGGGGAGACTCCGATGCGCGGGCACGGGCTGTTCCGAGCGGTCGCCGTCGCAGCGTTCCTCGCCTGCTACGTGACGATCCTCCTCGGGGGGAACGTCATCGCGAGCGACTCGGGGCTCGGTTGTCCGGACTGGCCGACCTGCCACGGCCAGCTCGTACCGCATCTGTCCGGGGCGACCACGATCGAGTACTCGCACCGGGTGGCGGCCTTCGTCCTGAGCGTGTTGGTGCTCGCCCTCACCGTCGCCGCGGTGTTGTTCGAGCGTGCTCGTCCGACGATCACGCGATTGACCTACGCGGCGCTGGCCACGGTGATCGTCGAGGCGCTCCTGGGCGGCGTCGTCGTCGACAGCGACCTCGTGGTGGCGATCGTGCTCGTCCACTTCGCCGTCGCCACGGTGCTCTTCGCCCTGCTGCTGCTCATCGCGTTCCTGGCCAACGTGCGCGAGCTTCCCCCGGCGTGGAAGGCCTGGGCCAGCCGCGCGATCGAGGAGAACGTCACCGGCACTCCGACGACCATCGGCGAGGCTCCCCGTCCGGCCGAACCGCCGATGCGGGCGCCCGGCGGACCGGTCGGCGTCGCTCCGCGGCCCCGGCTCCTGCGCTAGGTCGGCCCCGAGGTGCCCGGTGGCGGCCGAGACTCCGGTGTTATCTCCGCGGTCCGCGTCGGCGCGGGCGGTCGAGGTGGGCGAGACGCCGCGCTGGAAGGACTACCTCGCGCTCACCAAGCCGGGGATCACCGGCCTGATCGTGGCCGTCGGTATCGGCGGCTATTTCCTGGCCCTGACCGGTCCGGTCCGGCTCGTCCCTCTGGCGCTCCTTGTCGCCTTCGGCGCCTCGGCGAGCGCGGGCGCCGCGATGCTCAACCACTACTTCGACCGCGACCTCGATGCCCAGATGCGCCGCACGCGGCACCGGCCCCTCCCCGAGGGCCGGATCGCTCCGGATGTCTCGGTCTTCGCCGGGGGGATCGCGCTGTCGGCGATCGGCGTGGGGGGGGCGGCGCTGCTCCTGAACCCGCTGGCGGCGTTCGCGATCCTCCTCGGGGGCGTGACCTACGTCGGCGTGTACACGCTGTGGCTCAAGCGACGCTCCTCGTGGAACATCGTGGTCGGAGGTTTCGCGGGCAGCGCCCCGGCGCTCGCGGGCAGCGCGGTGGCGGTCGGCCACTTCACCGCCGGTGCCTACGCCCTGGCGCTGCTGCTCTTCCTGTGGACGCCCCCGCACTTCTGGTCGCTCGCGCTGCTGCTGCGCAAGGACTACGCCGCGGTCGGGCTCCCGATGCTCCCGAAGATGGATGACCCCGCATTCTCGGGCAAGGTCGTCGTGGTCTCCGCGGCGCTGCTGTTGCCGGCGACGATCCTCGTCTGGTGGCTCGCGCCGCTCCCGTGGTGGGCGGGCGGTACGCTGGTCGCCTTGGGGATCGCCTTCGTGGCCCTGACCTCGCCGCTCTGGGGAGCGGTGCTCCCCGGGCGCGCTCGAATGGGGTTCATTTACTCCGGGATCTACTTGCTCGCCGTCCTGGTCGTGCTCGTCGCGAGCGGGCTGATCGCCCACCCGGCGCTCGCCGTGGGTGCCTGAGCGACCTGCGGCGGGCTCAAGGTTATCTCCGCGGCTCCGGTGTAAACGGCATGCCGGAGCACCGGGAGCCCGGAAGCGATTCGTCCGCGAATCGGCCGACGGTCCAGAGCGTCGAGACCGCGCTCCGCCGCCTCGGCTACGCCAAGGTCGCCCCGACGACCCGGCCCCCGGGGGACCAGCGCCCGAATTTCTGGGTGCAGGAGCCGGGCGTGCCGCGAAGGCTCTACCCGGTCTTCATCGAGGAGTCGCTCGCGCAGACCTCGGCGCTCGCCTCCGAACCGCGCCCGGCCATCCTCGTCGTGCCCGACGAGTCTCGGGCGGTCAACGCCTGGCGGGAGCTCAGGGCACACCGCGCGCGGGGTGCGGTGGCGGAGATCTCGATCCTCGTGCTGGCGCACGGTCGGCCGGGAGGGGACGCGGCGCACTGGCACACGGGAGCCGTCGACCGACGTGAGCTGCTCGACCTCGCGACCGGTGTGATCGTCGGGATGTTCCGCCGCGCTGCGTCGGAGGGCGACGGCGCCCAGATCGACTTCGGCGAGATGCTCGAGATCCTCAAGGGGCGGTTCCACATCGACCTCGCCAAGACCCTCGGTGTCGAGGCGCAGGAGGACATCCTGTGGATGATGTACCATCTCGCGATGCGCTTCTCCTACGCCCCCGGCGACCCCGGAGGCAGCCTCCATTTGCTCGTGCTCAAGCCGACCGGACCCGCGGCGCGGCTGCCGTGGTTCGCCGCCTGAGCGTCGCGTCGAGCAGGGCTTTTATCCCCTCGAAGTTCGCCGCCATCGTCGAGGGCCTCCATGAGCTCGGAGTTCCGGACGCCGTACACCCCCACCCCGGGGGGATCGCTGCCGCCGCCGCACACCAACCCGGCCGAAGGCAAGAAAGAGCTCTGGACGTTCTTCTGGCTCGCGCTCGCCAACACCACGATCATCGGGGTGGCCGGCGTCGCGACGTGGATGCTCATCCCCCATTGAGCGAACGGCCCGGCGCCCGCTCGGCCAACCTTATCTCGCGAACCATTGTCCCCGCGCGGGACGGAGCGCCCGTGGGGCCGTGGGGTAGCTTGGACCATCCTTCTTGCTTGGGGTGCAAGAGACTCCGATTCAAATTCGGACGGCCCCACCACCGTTCCTCGCCGTCGGGCTTGGAGTGAACCTCGCGGACGCTCGGCGCGCCCTCGGGCGGCCGTTCGCCATTTCACGAGGTTCATCTACGGGCTCCCGGATGTCGAGCAACCTCCTCGACGGGCCTCGTTTCGGGGCATCCCGTTGGGGAAGTGGGTGATCGAAACATGAGCTCAGGAAGGGAGAAGGCCGAACGGGTCGCCGGACATCGTATGGCGGGGCGCTGGTCGCTCGCCGTCGCCTCGGGTGCCGGGGCGGTGGCGGTCCTCGTGCTCGTCGCCCCGATGGCGCTCGGCGCGAGCACGCTCCCGCCCTACACGGGCGTGGATTCCAAGCTCTCGTACACCGGCTTGGCCGGCTGCGCTACGGAGAAGGGGAAGGCGGCCTTCTCGCTGACGACGGGGACGTTCACGGGCAGCGCATCGTCCTCGTCCAAGACCTGCCCCAAGCAGCTCAGCGGGGCGGGGTCCTACAGCGACGGATCGAACACGTTCGGGACCGACGTGGCGATCCACCTGAGACTGCCGACCGGCTTCCACCATGTGGCGGCGGACTGGTCGGTGAAGTCCAACCTCAAGGGCGCCGAGTCCGCGACGATCGCCTGCCCGGCACCGGTACCATTCGTGGAGAACTATACCTACGGGTACGGCTCCAACCAGTACTGGGACAACTACTCGGGTGCCCAGCAGTACTGCACCTCGGACACCGAGGCGTACCTGTCGATCGGCTCCTACATCGATGACCTGACGACCGGCGCGATCGTGAACTCGAGCTACATCGATCCGCTGCTGAGCAGCGTCAACACGTTCAACACCACCTACTGGGAGTGCTATCACGACACGTTCTGGAACGGCAGCGGCTACACCTACACGAACGGCTGCTACGGTTTCAACCAGACCACGAGCACCAACGCCCAGTTCGGCAACACCTACTACCCGACCTGGAGCGGGCCGACATCGTTCAACAACACCACGACCACCGCGTTCACGCTGTGGTACAACAACTCCTACTCGGCCGCGCACCACTACGCCTACTTCTTCGAGGTGGACCTGAACACCTTCACGGACGTTCAGGGATGGGGCCACGCGGTGGCCACCGCGTCGATCAATCTGTCCACGCTCGGAAACTCCGGCAAGTTGGTCAAGATCGTCGTGAGCTAGGTCCCGCGCTCTCCGTGGCCGGGGTGACCCTCCCCCGCCCACCCAACCCCTTCCCCGCCCCCTTCTCGAACGGCCGGCGCCGAGTGCCTCGTGCCGACACTATATTCTCACGCGCCTCGACGCCGTCGATGGCCCGCCGATTCGTCCAGGAGCGGCGGCGCGACCCGTACTACCGGGCCGCGCAGCAGGAGGGGCTGAGGTCGCGCGCGGCGTTCAAGCTCGGGTGGATCGCGGAGCGGTTCCCGGTCTTCGCTCCCGGCGACCGCGTGCTCGATCTCGGCGCGGCGCCCGGCGGCTGGTCGCTCGTCGCCCGCGACCTCGTCGGGTCCCGAGGCACGGTCACCGCGATCGACCCCCGCGGGATCGACCCGATCGACGGCGTCGAGGTCCTCCGGGCGCGCGTCGGTGACGCCGGTCTCGGGGACCGGCTCGCCGGCCGTCAGTTCGACGTGGTGCTCTCGGACATGTCCCCCTCGATCAGCGGAGCCTACGCGACCGACCACGCCCGCAGCATCGAGCTGGTCCGGGCCGGCTTTGCGTTGGCTCGACGGGTCCTGGTGCCGGGCGGTACGTTCGTCGCCAAGGTCTTCCAGGGCGACCTCCTGGGGGAACTGGAGGCCGAACTGCGCCCGAGCTTCGAAAAGCTCGAGCGCACCAAGCCGCCCGCCTCGCGTGCGCCCTCCTCGGAGCTGTACGTCATCGGACTCGGGTACGGGCGGGGCGGGTAGCCGTTCGACCCGGCCCGAACCCTCCGCCCCCACCCGCCGGGCGGCCGTCCCAGCGGTATTATAGAGGCGCGAAATAGGGGGCCCCCGCAGTTTTTGAGGGTCGGTCACGTGATACGTTTCGGACCCGCAGGTATCCCTCTCTCCTGCAAGGGGCGTACCCTTCGGGACGGGATCGCCGACGTCCACCATCTCGGGCTCGCCGCGTTGGAGGTCCAGTTCATCAAGGTCAATCCGCTCACGCGCGTCATCCTTGACGAGGAGGCCGGCAAGCAGGCCAAGGAGCTGCTCCAGCAGCTCGTCGTCGAGGTCGGCGGACCGGGCAAGGAGCCGGGTCGCCCGACGATCGCGGACCTGTCCTCGCCGCTGAAGAAGCGCAGCTCGGTGACCACGCTGACCTGGTCGCTCGCCAAGGACCATGCCGACCTCGCCCAGACCAAGGCGCTCGCCAAGGCGCTCGACGTCGACCTGACGCTCCACGCCCCGTACTACGTCGATTTCTTCGGTAGCCAGGAGGCCCGCGACCGCAGCTTTCGGCAGATCCTGTGGTCCGGGGTCCTCGCCGACGGCCTCGGCGCGCGCCTGACGGTCACCCACCTCGGCTTTTACGGCGGCACGGCCCGCGAGGACTCCGTCCAGGAACTGACCCAGTTCGCCAAGGACATCACCCAGTGGTTGAAGGACTACACCGGCGGCGACGTGCGGCTCGGCATCGAGCCGAGCGGCCACCCCGACGTGTTCGGCAGCCGCGAGGAGGTCCTCGAGCTCGCGCACCAGGTCAAGGGGGTCGTGCCCGTGCTCAACCTGCCGCACATCGCCGCGCGCGAGCGGATCGACCTCGACACCGCCGACCAGATCCGGCCGGTCGTCGACGAGTTCGTCCAGGCCAGCCACGGGAACCTCTACCTGAACTTCTCCGGCGTGGAGTTCTACGGACCGGGAGAGTTCCGCCTGACCCCGATCAAGCGCGGGCAGCTCAAGTTCGACCCGCTCGCCGAGGTGCTGAGCGAGCGGGACTACGACGTGAGCGTGATCTCCAGCTCGCCGCTGCTCGAGCACGATGCGATGTACATGAAGCTCCTGTACGAGCGGGCGCTGACCAAGCGTTGGGCCAAGCGCCACCAAGCCCAGCCGAAGGCCGCCGCGGCTGGCGCCGCCCCGCCCAAGGCCCGGCCCGCGGCCAAGCCGGCGCTCAAGCCGATCGCGCTCGCGGCGAAGGCGCGCCCCGCCGCCGCCGCGGCGCGGGACACCAAGCGGCCGATGCGCTCGCTGTCCGTGCGCAGGTCCCATGGAGCCGGCCCCGCCCGCTGAGGCCCAGACCTACGCGCGCGCCCACGCCTACGTCGCCGGGCGCGTGGCGAGCGCCCTCGACGGCGTCGCCCCCGAGGTGGTGACCCGCGCCGTCGAGCTGTTCCAGCAGGCGCCCGCGATCTTCGCCTACGGCGCCGGGCGCAGCGGGATCATCGTCCGCGCCTTCGCGATGCGCCTGACCCAGATCGGGCTGACCGCCTACGTCATCGGCGAGAGCGTCACCCCGATCGTCCGCAAGGGCGACGTCGTCGTGATCCTCTCCGGCGCCGGCGAGAGCTACTCGTCGATCCAGACGGCGAACATCGTCCGACGGGTGGGCGCCGACCTGGTCGTGCTCACCGCGCACCCGGGCTCGAAGATCGCCCACACAGCGACGTTGCTCGTCACCTTCCAGTTCCCCGAGGAGGGCGACCGGCCGCGGCTCGCGCCGCTGGGGACGCTGTTCGAGGCGACCGCGCTCGCGTTCACCGACGCGCTCATCGCCGAGATCATGCGCGCCCGCGGGGAGACCGAAGAGTCGATGCGGCGCCGTCACGCCATCATGGTCTGACGGCCGCGTCGGTCGATCCACGCGCGGCGCTAGAGTAGATTTATCCGAGCGGAATTCTCACGCCGCCCTGTGCCGAAGGCTGGCGAGCCTCGCCGCGAGGACACGCTCGTCCCCGTGCCGACCCGTTTCTTCGTGACGAGCGGCAAGGGGATCAACAAGACCAGCGAGCTCAACGCCTTCGACCTCGCACTGCTGCAGGCGGGGATCGGAGAGCAGAACCTCGTCTCGGTCTCCTCGGTGCTCCCGATCGGCATCCGCCAGGTCGATCGTACCCGGATGAAGCGCGGTGCGATCACCCACTGCGTGCTCGCGCGCTACGGGGGCGGCGAGGGCGAGGTCATCAGTGCCGGGATCGCCTATGGGTTCCGGACCGACGGCCAGGGCGGCTACGTCGCCGAAGGTCACATCCACGGCACCCAGAAGTCGCTCAAGGAGTTCCTCAAGTGGCGAATGGAGGAGATCGCCCACTTCCGCGGCGTCGAGCTCCGTCGGATCCACTATCGGACCGAGGAGCTCGTCATCCCCATGGACCACTACGGGGTCTGCATCGCCGCCTGCGTCTTCTTGCCATGAGGTCGAACGGCGCGCTTGGCGCGCCCGGGGACCCGCCGCTCCCTACAGGAGCTTACGGAACAGGAGCTTGTCCTCGAGGCTCCCGTCGATCAGGAGCTTGCGCGTCACGAGCGCCTTCATCGGACCGATCTCCTTTTGGATCAGCCCGAGGAAGGTCGCCCGGTCGGTCGTGATCGTCACGTCGGCGCGGGCGGGTGTACCGCTGCGCAGCTCGGTCAGTCGCCCGTCCTTGAGGTCGACGGCGTACTGGCCTTCGTCCGTCAGCCGGATCGCGATCGTGCGATGGAGCCCCTGGAGCTCGGCGCGGACGGCCGGGTTCTTGTCGGCGTGGCGGTTGAAGCGGTCGACCAGCCCTGCGAGCGTCTCCTCGATCATCGGGCGAACTCGTCGAGCGGAACGAGCCGGGGGGGCGGTTTAAGTCTTGTCGCGGTCGACCACGAATGTCGTATCCACGTGGCCTCCGCCGAGGCGGTGGCGAGCTCGTCGCGGAGGCAGGCGACCGTCCGGGGATCGGAAGGGTATCCGGAGCCCACCTCGAGCCCGAGACGTCGCGCGAGCGAAGCGACGGCCCGATCGCGCCGGACCTTGGCCACGATGGACGCCGCCCCCACGATCGGACGGTCCCGGTCGGCGCGATGCTCGGCCACGACGGGAGCATTCCAACCGGAGAGCGCACGTACGAGCCGACCGAACCGGGCGGCGACCGGGTCGCAGGCATCGACGTAGGTCAACGCCGGGCGCGCCCGGCGGATGATCTGGGCGAACGCCCTCGCCTCGAGCAGGTTCAGTCCGTGGTGCCGGACCGCGGCGTCGACTCGGGTCGGAGGAAGAACGACCACCGTCCGGTCGCCGAGGGCCGCCAGGTTTCCGTAGACCACTTCACGCCGCGACGGAGAGATCTGCTTCGAGTCGCAAGCCCCCGCCGCGGGTAGCTCCTCCAGCCGATCCTCCCGGACCAGGAAGCCGCCGACGACCAGAGGGCCGACGACGCTGCCCCGACCGGCCTCGTCGAGTCCGAGGACCCACCGCGCACCGTGATCGGGGTCCACCGGCGGGTCCGTGCCCACTCCTCCCGAGTACGAGGGAGGTCACGGAAGCGCGGTGATAAGTGAACGCCGTGCTGACGACCGTCGTGGCCTTCTACGGACTGGCGGTCCCGACCGCCACGCTCTTCGACGATCGCGGGGACGTCGATCCGGAACGGAATCGCTCGTTCATCCGCGGCCTGTGCGAGGGAGGGATGGAGCACGCATTTGCGCTCGGTTCGCTCGGCGAGTTTCCACTGCTCGAGCGCGACGAACGGGACCGATTGCTGCGGGCGGTCCGCGACGGTTTGACCGGCACGACCGACCTGTGGGTCGGCTGCGGTGCCCCCTCGACCCGGCAGGCGCTCGCCCTGACCCGGGCGGCGGAGGCCTCCGGGGCCGCGGTGATCGTGGCCGTCGCGCCGTACTATCTCCACCCGGAACCGGCGGCGATCGCTCGGTACTATCGCGCGCTCCGGGCGGCGACGAAGCTCCCGCTGTTCGCCTACAACATCCCCTCGCTCGTGGGATACGCGATCGCTCCGTCGCTGGTCCACGAGCTCGCCCGCGACGGGACCCTCCAAGGGGTCAAGGATACCTCCGGGTCGCTCGCGAGCGTGCGGTCGTTCCTCCAGGGCGCCCCCAGCGGCTTCGCGGTCCTTCCCGGCGACGACGCCCTGGCGGCGGCCTCGATCCGGGAGGGCGCCGCCGGGGCGATCATGGGGAGCGCCAATGTCCTGCCCAAGCTCGGGGCGGAACTCGTCTCCGCCGCGCATCGTGGCGACGAGGCGTCGGTGCAACGGCTCCAGGGGGTGCTCGAGCACCTGATGGCGGTCCTCCATGCCGGGCCGTTCCCGGCCTCGGGCAAGTTCCTCGCGCGTCGGTTGCGCGGCGCGCCGGACGGCTACCGCTCGCCCTACGACCCGCTGACCCCGGAGGAGGAGACCCGGGTACTCGCCGCTCTCGCCCCGTACGACAAGGAGCTCGCGGGGTTCCGCTAGCGGCCGTGCACGCGATCGTGGTGGAGCCCCCGACACCGGGGGCGACGTGGATCGATCTACCGGAGCCGCTGCGCCAGCCGGCGGAGGTCCTCGTCGAAGTGATCGAGTGCGGGATCTGCGGGACGGACCGGGACATCGCCTCGGGCAAGTACGGCACGCCGCCGGAGGGATCGACTCGCCTCATCCTCGGCCACGAGAACTTCGGCCGCGTGGTCCAAGCCCCCTCCTCCTCCGCCCTCAGCCCGGGCGATCTGGTCGTGGCGACGGTACGGCGCGGCTGCGGGATCTGTCGGTTCTGCAACTCCGGTCGGTCGGACTTCTGCGAGACCGGACGCTTCACCGAGCGCGGGATCCGGGGCCGCGACGGCTACCTCACCTCCTCCTACACTGAGATCCCCGAATACCTCGTCCGGGTGCCGCCGGCGCTGCGGAGTCACGCGGTGCTCCTCGAGCCGTTGAGCGTCGTCGAGAAGGCGATCCTCGAGGGCCAGTCGATCCTCGATCGTTTCGAGCCGACCCCCGGGTTCCCTCGGGAGCGCCCGCGACGGGCATTGGTCACCGGCACCGGGGCGATCGGCATGCTCGCCTCGCTCGTCCTCTCCAGCGAAGGATACGAGGTGACGGCCATCGACCGGCACGACGATGCGACGCCCGCGGCGAAACTGCTGGAGACCGTCGGCGCCCACCACGTCAACGTGCACGAGGGGCTTTCCGCGCTCGGCGACTCACGGTACGACCTCGTCCTGGAGGCCAGCGGCTCGGCCCTGCTCGACTTCGAGCTGGTCAGCTACCTGGCCCCGAATGCCGTCCTCGTCCTGACGGGCATCCCCTCCGCCGATGACCCGGCGTTCCCGGTCTCCGGCGGGCGAGTCCTGCGCGAGCTCGTCCTCGAGAACCAGGCGATCGTCGGTTCGGTCAACGCCAACCGGCTCTACTTCGAGCGCGGCATCACCCACCTGCTCGCGTTCCGCCAACGCTGGGGACCCGTCGTCGAGCGGCTGATCACCGAGCGTCGCCCGGCCTCGGAATTCGCCGAGCCGCTCCTTGGCAAGAGCGCGAGCGCGATCAAGACCGTGCTCACCTTCGACGGTGCCGGACGGTAGCAGCGGGCTCGGACCGACCGCCGACCCGCGAGCTATTATAGGCCGCGCCGGGTCGCCGCCCCTCGCCGAGGCTCCATGGGGATCTGGCAGGGACGCTCACGCCGAAAGCCGACCGGAGGTCGGCTCCGGCCCATCCGCAAGAAGCGCCGGTTCGAGATCGGTCGGGAGCTCCAGCACGCCACCATCGGGAGCGGGACGGTCAAGAAGTACCGGGTTCGAGGCTCGAACCGCAAGCTCCGCATCCTGACGACGAACACCGTCAACGTCTACGACCCGGCGACGAAGAAGATCCAGCCGGCCAAGCTCGTCACGGTCCGGGAGAACCCGGCGAATCCCAACTACGTCCAGCGCAACGTGATCACCCGGGGTGCGATCGTGGAGACCGAGGTGGGACTCGTCCAGATCCGCTCCCGCCCCGGGCAGGACGGCGTCCTCAACGGCGTCCGCGTACCGGCCAAGGCCCCCGCCTAGGCCGCGGGCCGCTGCCGTGCCCGACTACGTCTACGTCTACCCTTCCTACCTGCGCAAGAAATCGTCCCGCGCAGTCGGTCGCCGCGTCCCGGCCGAGCTCGGCCTCGCCGAGGTCTCCGCCGAGCAGATCCACGCCGCCGCCCGCAAGCTCGGATACAAGGCCGAGGTCGAACCGGCGAAGCTGTACCCCCGGCAGTCGCAGCTGTTCGAGGGCCGCGTGAAGATCACCAAGAAGGAGGGGACCTCCAAGACCAAGCTGCTGCGGGAGCTGGCGGCCGCTGTCCGGGCGGCGGCGCCGGTCGCCGCGGGGAGCTGACCGGCATGGCCGAAGAGCCGGGCGCGATCTACTTCACCGGTACCGCCGGCGCGGGGAAGACCTCCCTGGTCCTCGCGTTCAACAAATGGCTCCAGACGGCCGGATACGACGCCATCACGGTCAATCTCGACCCCGGCAACGAGAGCACCACCTTCGAACCGGACATCGACATCCGCGACTGGGTGCGCCTGCCGGAGGTGATGGAGGAGTACGGGCTGGGGCCGAACGGAGCGCAGGTCGCAGCGGCCGACCTGATCGCGCTGAAGATCTTCGAGGTCAAGCAGGCGCTCGACGAGTTCCGGACCGACCTAGTGCTCATCGACACCCCCGGCCAGGTCGAGTTGTTCGCGTTCCGTGAGTCGTCCAAGGCCATCGTCGATGCCCTGAGCGGGGACCGCTCGATCGTGGCGTTCCTGTTCGACCCGAGCCTCGCCAAGACCGCGGCGGGGTTCGTATCGCTGCTGTTGCTCTCCTCCAACGTCGAGTTCCGGTTCCGGCTGCCCACGGTCAACCTCCTCGCCAAGAGCGATCTGCTCGTGCCGGAAAAGCTCGAGGAGATCGTCGCCTGGGGCGGGGAGCCGGGACGACTCAGCGACGCCATCTCCGCCGAATCCGCGACGCCGGAGGTGCAACTCTCGGCCGAACTGCTGCGCGCGGTCGAGGCGATGGCCCCGTTCACTTCCATGATCCCGACCTCCGCCACGGACGGGACCGGACTCGAGATGCTCTACCGTTCGGTGCAGCGCACCTTTTCCGGCTCGGAGGATCTGGAACCCTCGCACGCCCCGCCGGAGAGCTGACCGCCGTTCGACCCGGGCCGACTATTCGGTGAAGAACAGTCCCATGCCGGCGGAGGCGGAGTCGTCCTCCTCCTTCAGGCGGCGGTAGAGCGGTTCGCCCTCTGCGGCCGGGAGCTTGGGACCCGCGGGTTCGAGGAGTTGGTCGGCGCGGGCGATGGCCTCGGCCGACCCTTCGACAAGTACGTACACTTCTCCCGCCGGGCCGCCGAGGGTCGCGGCGTCGCGGAGCTTGTGGCTCTGACGGGAGATCATATCGTCCTTGAGCGCGGCGTCGAGCTCCGAACGGCGCGTGTTGGGTACGCGGTGGAGGGTCCAGGCCATCGCGGGGCCGACCCGGACGGGCAGATAGGGCTTGCGCGGAACGGCGGAACCCCAAGGCCCATACCCCCCGCATCCGTCGCCGGGCGATGTACTCGAGCACGACGGAAGCGCCGGTCGTTCTCGTGGGCACAGCCCACGTCATCGACGTCGCCGCCGCCCTGCGCGTGAAGTTGAGCGACCGCGGGCTCCAAGGGATCGCCCTCGAGCTCGACGCCGAGCGGGCCCAGCAGATCCTCGCCGAGCCGGGGGCGACGCCCGGCCGAGGGGGCGGCGGGCCGTTCTTCCTTCGACTCTGGGCGGCGATCCAGCAGCGACTCGGTCAGGAGCTCGGGGCGGGCGTGGGCGCGGAGATGCGCGCGGCCGCGCAGCTCGCCCACGAATGGAAGGTGCCCCTGTTCCTGATCGACGACCCGATCCGGGAAACGCTGGGCCGCTTGGTCCGCAGTCTCACCTTCAAGGAGCGCATCTCGCTGCTGTTGGGCAGCATCGTCGGGGTCTTTCTCCCCGCACGGCTGGTCGAGAAGCAGATCGGGGAATACACGGAATCTCCCGAACCCCTGCTGGAGGAGATGCGTTCGCAGTTCCCGACCGTGACCCGGGTGCTCCTCGACGAACGCAACGAGCACATGGCGGCCCGGCTGGCGGAGATTCGTGGACGCGGGTTCGGCCGGGTCGCGGCGATCGTCGGCGATGCCCATGTGGTCGGGTTGACGGAAGCGCTGCACCGCCGAGCCATTCCGGTCGAGGCCATCCGGTTCTCCGCGCTGGCTCCACCCCTCGGAGCGGGGCCCTCGGCCGAGACCCCGGGCTAGCGCGGAGGAGAGAGGACCCGGTCGCCCTGGGCCGCGTCGTCGCGCGGGGGGCCTACGAGATCGTGATCGAGCTGAGGTAGGCCCCGCGTCCCGCTCCGGAGAGCGACAGGGAGGCCGCCGCCAAGGCGGACCACGTTCGCGGCCCGCCGACCACCCCGGCTTCGACCGACCAGCCGAAGACGAACTCGATGGCGTAGCGGTGGCTCGCATTGAGCGAGGTCGCGTTCCACCAAGAGTTCCAGGTGGCGCCGAGCGGGGCGCTCCCGTTCTGCGGACCGGTGCTCGAGTTGGACTTCGTGCAGTTGTACTGGTAGCAGTGCACCGTGTGGCTCCAGTCGGCGTACAACGAGATCGGGCTGTTCGCCGAACTCGAGTAGCCGATGGTGCTCTGGGTCGTCAGGTCGATCAGGGAGTCCAGGTAGTTGCTGGGGGCGCCGTAGATGTAGACCGACTCGGCGCATACTTGGCCCCCGGTCCCGCCGACGTAGATGGGGGTCGGGCAGGCGAGGTGTCGGAGGCTCCACGTGGCGAGCGCCGAGAGTTTCCACGTCCCGTGGATGGAGTAGGTGCCCGTGGTCTTGGGAGGGTGCAGGGGGATCGCGACGTACTCGTTCGTCCATGCCGCGGAAGTGATGGACGCGCTGCACCTTGGGGAGTTCCTCGCGACGGCCGTCCCGGACCAGTACACTGCACCGCTCGTGGGGGACCAAACCGAGTGCCGGGTCAGGGACGTCGAGCCGCACGGTCCGGGAAGCAGCGGGGAGACGCCGTCGTAGAGGGCGGCATGGCTGCCCCGGTACGGGGCGCGGAGCGTGATCACGGGGGACGAAAGACCACCCCCGGCGACGACAAGGAGGAGGACGGTCGCCGCAGCGAGGGCCGCACCGGCGGCGTGCCCGGCGATGCGCCCGCCCCGGCGGGTCCATAGCGCCGTCATGCGACGGTCACCGACCGGAGCGTGAAGCCCAGTCCGGGGGAGGCGGCGGCGATGGAGGCGGTGGCCGTCGCGAACCAGGGCTGGGGGCTCGCAGCGACGGTGACGCCGACGTAGGTCCCAAAGTAGAACTCGAGAGCGTAGCGGTGGCTCGCATTGAGCGTCACTCCGCTCCAGCTGAAGTTCCAGCTCGTCCGCGCGGCAAGGCTGCCCGTCGTGTTGCCCAACTGCCCTCGGCCCGTCGAGCAGGAGTACCGGTAACAGCTCACGGAGCGGTTCCAGTACGATTGGAACGCAAGAGGGGAGGCATGGGATGAGACCCAGAGGCTCTGCCCGGTGAGGTCGAGAAGGTAGGCCGCCGTGACGTAGACTTGGCCGGCGGCGCTGATCCCGCAGGCTTGGCTCCCGGTGCCGTTGACGAGGACCGCCTTCGGGCACGGCCCGTGGACGATGCTCCAGGACAGGTTGGCGGAAACGGACCAGTTCGCCGCGACGGAATGTACCCCCGAGTGCCGAGGGGTGGGGATGGGGACTCCGATCTGGAAGTCGTCCTCGTACACGGCGCCTGTCGACATCGAGCCGGTGGGGTTCGTGCAGCTCTTCGAGGACCGCACAGTGGCCGAACCGGCGCCTTGGGCCGCACCGCTCGAGGCGTTCCACGCGCTCCTCGTCTGGACCGTTGCGGAGGAGCACCGGGACGGGATGAGCGGGTTCGCGGTGTCCGAAACGATGGCGCGCGTTCCCCGGTAGGGGGCCTTGAGCACGACGGTGCTGGGGGTAGACGCCACGCCCGCGCTCGAGAGGAGGAGCAGTATCGTCACGCCCGCCACCGCCGCGGCGACGTTCCAGGGCAGAGTGGACGGACTCCCGCTATGGCGGGGGGCATGCGTCGCCGCCGTCGACCGTGAGACCGCCGCCACCGCCGCGGCAAGCCGTTTCGCCCTGTATAGACCTTCGCGAAAGGGATTCGCTCCCGACCGAACAGGCCGAGAGCCCCCCTCGGAGCACGCGGAGGCCTCGGCGGGACGATCCCTCGGGTACCGACGCGGCGACCCTCAGAGAACTGTGAGCTGGTTCTCCTTCGAACGTGTCAATGCGCCGAGGAAGGCGTCGGCGAGCGCTGCGATCGGAGGGCTGCTGAACGTCGTGAGCCGGCCGGCGTCGCCGAGCACCGAGACCTGGGGGTCGATCGGGAGCCGCGCGAGGAGCGGGACGTTGTACTCTTCGGCGATCTTGTCGATCTTGCTCGGCCCGAACGGCTCGATGCGCTCGCCGCAATGCGGGCAGGTGAGGAAGCCGAGGTTCTCGACGATGCCGAGCAGCGGAACGTGGAGGTCCCGTGCCATGTTCATCGCCTTCTTGACGATCAGCGCGGCGAGGTCCTGTGGCGAGAACACGAAGACCATGCCGTCGAGCGGAATGGTCTGGAACACGGTGAGAGGCACGTCGCTCGTTCCGGGCGGCATGTCGATGAGCAGGTAGTCGAGCGCGCCCCAGTTCACCCCGCCGAAGAACTGCATGATCAGGCGGGTAACGAGCGGTCCCCGCCAGATCACCGGTGTCTGCTCCTCCTCGACCAGGAACTGGGAGGAGACCGCGACGATCCCGTCGGGGGTGTGCGCTGGTTCGATCCCCTCGCCCTTGTCGAAGAGCGGACCGGAGACACCCACGAGCTTCGGGATCGACGGCCCGGTGACGTCGGCATCGAGGATCCCGACGGCCAGCCCGCGCCGGCGCAGTTCCGCGGCGAGCATCGCGGTGACCGAGGACTTGCCGACGCCCCCCTTGCCACTCCCCACCGCGACGACGTGCTTGATGGCCCCCTTGTCCATCCGCTGCATCACGCTCCCGGGCACTCCGGCCCTCGGAGAGGAGGTCGGTCGGCCCGGCGGTGCCTTGGGATCGGCGGCCATCGGCGACGGACCGGGGCCCCCTATATAATGCGGTGTGAACCGGGGGTTCACCGACGGTGAGACGGCGATGGTGGTCGGAAAGGATGCGGCCCTGGGCGAGCTGTTCGAGCCCCGATCGGTCGCGGTCATCGGCGCGTCGAATCGGCCCGGGACCGTGGGATTCAGCCTCTTCCGCAACATCCTCGCCGGCGGATTCCGCGGCGTCGCCTACCCGGTCAACCCGTCGTGGTCGAGCGTCTCGGGGGTGCGCTGTTACCGGGATGTGGGTGCACTACCCGAGACCCCCGACCTCGCGGTCATCATCGTGCCCGCGCGGGCAGTGGCGGGTGTCGCGGACGCGCTCGGCCGCCGCGGGACGAAGGGGCTCGTCGTCATCTCCGCCGGTTTTCGGGAGGTCGGGCGACGGGGTGCCGAGCTCGAATCCGAGCTCGTGCGGATCGTCCGCCGGCACCGTATGTCGATCATCGGGCCGAACTGCTTCGGCGTCCTCAACACCGACCCGGAAGTTGGTCTCAACGCCACCTTCTCCGACACGCTGCCGCCCCGCGGCAACATCGCCTTCGTCTCCCAGAGCGGGGCGCTCTGCGCGGGCATCCTGAAGTACGGGATCTCCGAGCGGCTGGGCTTCTCCCGCTTCCTGTCGGTCGGGAACCGGGCCGGCGTGGACGAGAACGACCTCCTGGGCTCCCTCGCCGACGACCCGGCGACGAAGGTCATCCTGCTCTACATCGAGAGCCTCGCGAGCGGTCGCCGGTTCCTCGAGGCGGCGCGCGAGGTCACCGACCGCAAGCCCGTCCTCGTGATCAAGAGCGGCCGATCGCCGCTCGGTGAGCGCGCCGCGCTCAGCCACACCGGTTCGCTCGCGCGCTCGGGCCAGGACCGCCTCTACGATTCGCTGTTCGAACAGTCGGGCGTGATCCGCGCGGACACCATCGGCGATCTGTTCCGGATGGCGAAGATCTTCAGCTCCGGGGTCGCACTGAAGGCCCCGCGCATCGCCATCCTCACGAATTCCGGGGGACCCGGGATCGTCGCCACCGACGCCTGTGCCCGGTTCGGTATCCAGCTACCACCGCTGCCGGAGTCGGCCCGGAGCCGGCTCGCTCCCCGACTGTCGCCGTCCGCCTCCCTCGGGAACCCCGTCGATATGACCGCCGACGCCCAGCCGGCCCAGTACCGGGTCGGCCTGCAGGCGCTGCTCGCCGAGCGGCAATACGAGGGGGTCCTCGTGATCGCCACGCCCACGGGAGAGACGCCCGCCCGGGCGGTGACCGAGGCGATCGTCGCCTCCCAGCGGCGTTCCCGCAAGGCCGTCATCGCCTGCCTGTTCGGCCTGAACGACCTCTCGGAGGAGGTGGCGTTCCTCGAGAGGAACGGGATCCCGGCGTTCACCTTCCCGGAGGAAGCGGTCGCGGGTCTGGGTAACCTCGCCCGGTACCGGGCCTGGTCGACGCGCCCGAGGACGCGCACCCGAAAGTTCCGCGTCGACCGCGCGCTCGTTCGACGGGTGCTGCACGAGGCCCGGTCCGCGGGCGTCACCGTCCTCCCCGAGTACGCCGCCCGTCGCCTCGTTGCCGCCTACGGCGTGCCGGTCCCCCGCTTCGCGGTGGCGAAGTCCGCCGCCGCGGCCGGGGAAGAGGCCGACCGGATCGGGTATCCGGTCGTGCTCAAGGCGGTCTCCCCGGACATCTCGCACAAGACCGATGTCGGCGGGGTCGCGCTCGGGCTCGAGGACGCGGCCGCGGTCCGCCGGGCCGCGGCGCAGATGTCCGAGACGATCCGTCGGCGCGCCCCGCAGGCACGTCTGGAGGGATTCGAGGTCGAGGAGATGGTACGCGACGGCAAAGAGGTCCTTCTCGGGGTCCACCAGGACCCGGACTTCGGTCCGGTCCTCGCCTTCGGCACCGGCGGGATCTACGTCGAAGTGCTCAACGATGTGACGTTCCGACTGGCTCCCATCCGACCGCTGTCGGCCATCAACATGGTCCGCTCGATCCGGTCCTATCGTTTGCTGACCGGGGTACGCGGCGAATCCGCGAGCGATATCCCGAAGCTGTGCGAGACCCTCGAGCGGATCAGTCAGCTCGCGGTCGAGGTCCCCGAGGTCGCGGAGCTCGACATCAACCCGCTCCTCGTCCGGCCCGAGGGGCGCGGCGTCGTGGCCGTCGACGCCCGGGCCGTACTACGTCCGTCTTCCAGATCGGTACCTCGCGCTTGAGCCGCTCGATCAGCCATCGCGCGGCCGTGAACGCCTCGGCGCGGTGACCGGTGGCCGCGCCGACGATCACCGAGGGTTCGCCGACGGCGAGCTCGCCGACCCGATGCCACAGGACCACACGGGTCGCCCCGAATCGGTCCCTCGCCAGCCGCTCGATGCGGGCCAGCTCGCGCTCGGCGGGGATCCGATCCGCTTCATACAAGAGGGCGCGCACCCGCCCGTTCCGCACCCGGTCGGGGCGCACCCGGCCGACGAAGAGGGCGACCCCTCCGCTGGTCCGGTCCCGAAGGGCCCGGTCGGCCGCGTCGACGGACAAGGGGCGATCGGTGATCCGGACCGACACGATTCACCCGCCACTGTAGGGGGGGTGGACCGCGAACTCGTCTCCCGCTCGCAATCGGACCGACCGACGGGGCAGGTACTCCCCGTTGCACAAGAGTCGCGAGTGGGCCACGATCGGCCGGAGGTGGGGGTAGCGCGAGGTCAGCCCCTCGATCAGCTCGCCCACGGTGATCCCCTCGGTCGGGACCTCCCAGGTGATCTCGCCCGCCCCCACCGCCTGCCGGGCCGTGGCGAAGAGGACGACGCGGACCTGACCGCCCACGGAGTGCGCCATCTCGGGTCGGTCTATCTCCTTGCCGGCCGGTCCTCCGGCCGACGGTAGTCTACCGAGGAGGCGCGCCCGCGTGGCGTAACGGCTAAGACCGCTCCCTCGTCGTACGCACCATGCCGGAGATCTCGATCCGCGCTGGCGGTGCCGCCGGTGACGGGATCGCCTCGATCGGGGAGAACGTGAGCAAATCGCTCTCCCGGATGGGGCTCCATGTCTTTGGACTCAACGCCTACCAATCGGTGATCCGCGGCGGGCACGTCTGGTTCCAGGCGCGCGCCTCGAGCGAGAGGTGTTACTCGCAGGGCGACGGCTGTGACATCCTCTATGCCCTCAACAAGGAGACCGCCGACATCCACCTCCCGTCGCTCAAACAGGGCGGCGTGCTCATCTACGACCCCGAGAACTTCCAGATCGCCGACTCGGCGATGCCGGTCGGCACCAAGGCGCTGAGCGTCCCGACGCTCGCCATCGCCCGGAAGTTCACCTCCACCCCGATCCTACAGAGCGCCGGCGGCCTCGGCGCCATCGCCTACCTCTCCGGGATACCGCTCGATACGCTGCAGAAGACGCTGGCCGACTCCTTCGGATCGAAGAAGGGCGACGTGGTGGACTGGAACGTCTCGTCGGCCCAGCAGGGCTACGAGCACGCCCAGAAGAACGCGAGCGTCTGCGCCACGGCGGTCCAGCCGATGGGGCCGCCGAAATACCTGATGACCGGGAACGCCGCGATTGCCCTCGGCGCCGCGGCGGCCGGCTGCAAGTTCCTCTCGCAGTACCCGATGACGCCCGCGTCGTCGATCATGCACTGGATGGCGGCCCACTCGCACAAGATCGGGGTCGTCGTCAAGCAGGCCGAGGACGAGCTCGCGGCGATCAATATGGCCATCGGAGCCTCCTACGGCGGGGTCCGCTCGATGACCGCGACCAGCGGCGGCGGGTTCTCGTTGATGGTCGAGGCGCTCGGGATGGCCGGGATGGCCGAGGTGCCCCTCGTCGTCGTCGAGTCGCAGCGGTCCGGTCCATCGACCGGGCTGCCCACGAAGACCGAGCAGGGCGACCTGAACCTGATGCTCGGGGCCGGCCAGGGCGAGTTCCCCCGCGCGATCCTCGCCCCCACCCACCCGGCCGACGCCTACAAGGCGATGATCCGCGCGTTCCAGCTGGCCGAGGACTGGCAGACCCCTATCCTGGTGGCGAGCGACCTCCATCTGTCGGAGAACTACGCGACGGTCGACCCGGAGGAGATCGACCTCAACGTCGACGTACCCTCCCTGTTCACCGTCGAGCCCAACGGGCACGACTACCTCCGATACCGGTACACCGACTCGGGCGTCTCGCCCCGCGCCTTCCCCGGGCAGAAGGGGCTCAACTACGTCGCCGGCTCCGACGAGCACGACGAGAAGGGCCACCTGATCTCCGATGTGAAGAGCGGCGTCCCGATCTGGGTGAACGAACGGACCAAGATGATGAACAAGCGCATGCACAAGCTCCAGGGACTGGCCGGACAGACCGAGCTTCCGATCCGCGAAGGACCGGACCCGGCGGACCTGACCTTCGTCGCGTGGGGCTCGACCGTCGGCGCGATCCGCGACGCGATGCCGATCCTGGCGAAGCGCGGCAAGCGGACCAACCTCGTCTACCTCCCCACCGTCTACCCGCTGCACGGACCGGCGCTCCTGAGCCTGCTCGGCGGCGCGAAGCGCACGCTGCTCGTGGAGGCGAACTACTCCGGCCAGCTGGGCCGCCTGATCCGCGCGGAGACCGGGCTCCACCTGTCCACGACGCTCCTCAAGTACGACGGGGAGCCCTTCTATCCGATGGAGATCGTCAACCGCGCGACGGAGGTGCTCGATGGCCGGTAGCGCCGCGGTGGTCGTCCCGACCGCAGGACCCCAGCTCAAGGTCGTCGTAGGCAAATCCGACACGAAGCCGACGTGGTGCCCGGGCTGCGGGGACTTCGGTGTCGTGGCCGCCGTCGAGATGGCGGTCAAGAAGCTGCAGATCCCCTCGCACGAGGTCGTCATCGTCAGTGGGATCGGCTGCTCGTCCAACCTGCCGCACTTCCTGTCCTCCTACGGGTTCCACGGCATCCACGGCCGGGCGCTCCCGGTCGCCGAAGGGATCCGATGGGCCAACCACGGCCTGACCGTGGTCGCCACCGGCGGCGACGGCGACGGCTTCGGCATCGGCGCGGGCCATTTCGTCCACACGATGCGACGCAACGTCGACATGGTCTACGTCGTCATGGACAACCAGATCTACGGACTGACGACCGGGCAGGCCTCGCCCACCTCGATGATGGGCCACAAGACGAAGTCGACCCCGACCGGCGTCATCGAGAACCCCATCGACCCCATCGCGCTGGCGCTGGCGAGCGGTGCGACCTACGTCGCCCGCGGTTTCTCCGGCGATGTCAAGCACATGGCCGAGCTCATCGCCAACGGCATCCAGCACCGGGGGTTCGCGTTCGTCGATGCGCTGAGCCCGTGCGTCACCTACAACAAGCTCAACACGTTCGACTGGTTCCGCCAGCGGGTCTACAAGCTCGAGAGCTCCGGCCACGACCCGACGAACATCGTACAGGCCTGGCAGAGGGCGCTCGAGTGGGGCGACAAGATCCCCATCGGGCTGTTCTACAAGACCGACAAGCCCACCTACGAGGAGCTCGAAGAGGTCCTCACCGCCGGACCGCTCGCCCATCAGCCCGCCGGCCTCAAGGGCCGCGGCGAGCTCCTCGAAGAGTTCCTCTGAGCCGGGTCGGCCCGTCGGCCGGACCGTCTCCGTGACGCCCTACCGACGGGCGGACCGCAGGGCACGTTCAGGGAGGGGCCACCTGGCCGACCGCGAACACGTAGGCATCGCCCTGGCGGAACTGGAGCTCGAACTGTTGCGGTGCCTCGAGGAGGGGCGCTGGAGAGAACGGCGGCCAGAGTATCGTGTTGGCTTGGGTGACCGCGATGAACTCCACGCCGAGTCGGTCGAGCGCCGTGAGTCCCTGGGTGTCGAGTCGCCCGTGGGTGAGCTCGGCGACGACCACCCCGTACGACCCGTTGGGCGGCGTCACGGACATCGGGTAGAGCAGTCGCACCGAGGGAAGATAGCCGGGCAGGAATTCCGCGGCGCTCCCCGGGGCCACCAGCACCCGGGAGCCGGACGGCACGTGGCTCCCGGCCCAGGCGAGAAGGTCGAAGTCGGCCGTCGAAACGTTCCCGAACTGCCGGTAGATCGTCGCGTTGTACCCCGGTAGGTCGGAGACCGTGATCACGACACCGGGTACGAGGAGCGCAACGCTCAGGGCGACGGCCGCGGTGGCGGTCCATCCCCGAATCGAACGGGGGGGCGGTCGCCGGGACCTCTCGAGGGGAGGAGCTCCCCCCGACGGAGGGCTCTCGGGCGCCAGCGTCGACCAGGACCGCGCCTCGGCGAGCGCGACGAGGGGGAGGGCGGCGACCATCCCGAAGACCGTGAACAGGAGGACCGAGAGTTCGCTCAGGTTGGTCACCCGCCCGATCCACACGAAGGGGGCGACTCCTTGGACCGACGTCCACTGGGTGGCCAACAGCGCGACCGATGCCAGCGCCAAAGCGGCCGCTCCGTGACGAACGGTACGGAGGTTCGGCCGGAGGTGCTCCACCCCGATCATGAGGAGCACCGCGCCGGCGACGAGGAACAACGCGAGCTCCGCGCGCAGTGCCGGGAAGGGTGACAGCCAGATGTCGGTGGGACGGAAGAGGAACGGGTCGACCAGACCGACGAAGTTCCCCGGGGTCAGCGCCGGGGTTCCCGTGGCCCCGGGCGGCGGACCGCCCGCCACGCTTCCGAGCGCCCGGAGGTTCGGAAGGACGAACAGAAGGGCCACGAGCAGAGCGGCGCACGCTCGACCGGCACGGACGAACGTTTCGCGGGGCTGGGGCCATACCCGGAGGAGCGCGAGCAGCGCGAGACCGACCGCGGTCACTTCCGCCCCGACCGGGTTGAGGGCGGCGGAGTAGCCAAGGAGAGCCCCAAAGGCGATGGCATCGGCCCAGCTCGGGGTCGATGGCGCCGTCCAGCGCGACATCCACCCCCAGAGGACGAGCACCAGGGGGAACGCCAGCACGAAGTCGTTGCTCCCACTGACGAGCACGCGGGTCCAGCTCACCACCAGGGCGAACCAGACCCCGACCACCGCCCCCGCGGTGATCGATCCGATCCAGCGACGAGCCCAAACGTACGCTCCCATCGGAGCGAGCCCGATGAACAGCGGGGTTACGAGGAGGGACGCGCGGGCCGCTGGGAGTCCGAAGATGCTCTGCGCCGCGGCAAACCAGACCGTCGCCCCTTGGGGGAACACGAGCGTCGGGTCGGCGATCGGCTGGAAGCTGTACGGAACCCCGTGGCTCCACGAGAGCAGTCCGACGTACGTCGTGTAGAGGCTCGAGTCGTAGGTGTTGCCCACGGAAGCACCCGTCGCGGCCAGCACTTCCACCGCGAGGAGAATCGTGCACGCGGAGGTGAGCGCCCATACCCACGGGGACCGGACCACGGCCCAATCGATCGAAGGGGCGAGGGAGGAGGTAGGCGCGCGTCGCTCTTGGACGACCACGACCAGCAACCCCACCGCCCCGGCGGCGATCAGGAATGCAGGAGCGGTCGGCGGGTAGAGCCGGGCGGGGATCGAAGCGATCACGAACAGGGCTCCGCCGGCGAGGTAGAGGTCCACAAGTCCGCGCTCGATCGGGTCGGCAAGCCGAAGCCAAACCACCCGCCGGGCGGCCAGACGTCGGAGCAGCTCCCCCAGCGGAAGCAAGCTTAGCGCGAAGACCACCAGCTCGAACCCCCACGGGATCGCCCCCGGGCCGGGCCCGCTCACGGCGGTCGGTACGGCCCCGCATATTCAACGGGGAGGAGCCGACTCGCCGAACGGCTTATGCGAGAAGCGGGTGCACCCCGGGGCCGAGTGCTCAGTTGGCGCGGGACATCTCGGCGGCCCGCGAGGGTCTCCACTCCGTCACGCGGGGGACGCTCATCCTCCTGCTGGGGACCGTCGCGTTCGTCGGGGCGAGCTTCATCGCCCGGGTGCTGTTGGTACGCTACCTGAGCTCGATCGAGTTCAGCGAGTTCTACATCGCCCTCACGCTGGCCGGACTCCTCACCGCGCTGGGCCAGCTGGGCCTTCCGAACGCGGTGGCGCGATCGATCCCGTTCGCCCATTCCCCCGAGGAGCGCCGGGCCTTCATCCGGACCGGGTTCTTCGTCGTCGTGCCCCTCGCGCTCGGCGCGGGAGCGGTCCTCTTCGGCCTCTCGATCCCCATCTCGGACCGGTTCCACGCCCCGCTGCTGGGGATGGCGCTCCAGTTCTTCGCCGTCGCCGTCGTCTGTGCCATCGTCACGAGCCAAGTCGCGTCGGTGTTCCAGGGGTTCGAGGATGTCTGGCCCAACACGCTGTTCGTCCAGATCCTCAATCCGGTCCTGTTCATCGCGTTCGTCGTGGCCTTCGTCGCCGTCGGTCCGCGCAACGTCCCGTTCGGATACTCCGGAGCCCTGTTCGCCTACGCCCTCTCGGCGGTCGTCGCCCTCGGCGGAATCCTGGTCTACTACCGGGCGCGCATCGGGCGCTACCTCACCCCGGGACCGGTCGCACCGGGCGCGGCACGCCGTCTGATGCTGTTCGCCGCGCCGCTGTTCGTCGTTGGGATCTTCTCCTACCTCGCCGGGAGCGTCGACACCCTTCTCCTGGGGTACTTCCACAACAGTCAGACCGGAGCCTACGGCGCGGCGCTCTCGCTCTCCCGGCTCACGTTGCTAGGCCTCGGCGCGCTGGCCTACATCCTGCTCCCGGTCATCGCTCGGTTCGCCCGGGACAACGACCCGGAGAACGCCCGGCTGATCTACGCGACCGCCACGAAATGGATGGTCGTCACCTCCCTGCCGGTCTGGCTCGTCTTCGTCTTCTTCCCCGGGCCGTCGCTCACCTTCGTCTACAAGTCCTCCTACGCCCAGTCCACCCTCCCGCTCCAGATCCTGGTCACCGGGGCGTTCGCCTCGACGGTGATCGGTCCGGCGTCGGCGGCGCAGGTTTCGTTCGGCCAGACCCGCCTGCTGCTCTACAACAATATCGCAGGGGCGGCCTTCGACGTCATCCTCGGTCTATTGCTCGTGCCGACCTACGGGGAGGTCGGGGCGGCCGTCGCCTGGGCCGGTGCGGCCACGCTCATCCCGACGCTCTCGGTGGCCGAACTCGCGTGGACCCACGGGCTGCACCCATTCCTCCGCAACTACCTGGTCGGCCTCCTGGGCACGAGCATCCCGATCGCGGTGATCTTCGCCCTGGTCCCAGGCTCCCCCCCGCTGTGGCTGCTCCCGGGGCTGGTGCTCGGCGTCGCTGCCACCTTCCTGGGGGTGGTGATCGCGACCCGCAGTTTCGACCGGGGCGACCGGCTCCTACTGGAGGCGGTCGAGCGGATGATCGGCCGCCCGCTGCCCGGAGCCCGTTGGATCGCCCGACACTTTCCCGCGCGTGACTGACAGAATCCGCGCGACCCGCGCGCGAACCCACGCCGTGTCGATCAGCAGCAACAGTACGCCGCCGCCGAACAGGATGGTCGCGTACTTCGCGAGGTCGATCGCGAGCCCCAGCTCTCCGCGCCAGGACGCCACCCCCGCGACGATCGCGAGGAACGTCCCGCCGATCAACGGGTAGCGTGCATCCAGTCGCGCCCACCACGAGTACCCGACGTACCCCAACACCAGGGCGCCGAACGTCCACTCGAGCAGCGTCGGCACGAGGGACCCCCGAGCGGGAGCCGGGTTATACGCAAGGGGATACACCGGAACCCCGATGCGCCGTCGGGGAATGGTCTATCGAATCCTTTACATAGAACGCAGGGGCATCTGACTGCATCCGACGGTTTTCCGCATGGAATCTCGCGTGTCCACGACCGTACGGAGTCGGGTGGTCCCGCTCCTGTTCGGCCTATCGATGTTGGCCATCCTGGTGGCCGTAGGTCTGAGCGCGAACACGGGCCTGGTGAAGGCCGACTCGAGCTGCCAGTACGCCCAAACCTGCACCTCCAACGCAGGAGGCAATTCCACCCCCCTGTGGGCGTGGGCCGCCATCGGGGTCATCGTGTTCCTCGCGGTGCTCGTAACGGCGCTCCTGGTCCTGCGCCGCCGGAGGCCCCCTTCCTCCGGTTCCGGCGAGATCCCTCCGGGCGTGGAGCCCTGGAGCGGCCCGGTCGCCGGCCCCACGGCTCCCGAGGGGCCCGGTGCCTCGACCTACGTCGAGGGACCCGAGGACGTCGCGACGGCTCCGCCGGATCTACCGACCCCCCCTTCGGCGGTCGCGGGCGCCGCGGCGGGTGCCGCGGTGGGTGCCGCCGCGTCTGCTCCGGGCGAGGCGGAGGGGGAGACGAACATCGACGCGCTCATGGACGAGCTCGACCGCATCAGCGGCGAGATGCTCCGCAAGGACAAGCCCAAGGGGCCCGGCGCCAAGCCCGCCCCCGAGAGCCCTCCCACCGACGAGACCGAATAGGGCGCCGGAGAGGCTTTTACCCCCCCGCTCCCTAGTTCCGCCATGTCCGCGGGGGCGCCCCACGCCGAGGACGAGCCGCTCCTGGCGGAGCTGCGGACGGCCATCGCTTCCGCCCACGGCAACGTCCGCGAGATCGAGGTCGGCATCGCCCTGTCCATCGCGCTCGGCCGCCAGCGGCCGTCGGCCTCCTGCGGCGGCTGCTCGGTGCCGCTCAGCTTCGAGGGGATCCCCGCCCGCACCAACACCCAGCTGCGGAGCCCGTTCCGTCTCATCGTCGAGGAGCCCCACGGCTCCTAGGACGGCGCCGCGCCGTCGGGGGTGAGGTCGATCTTCTCGTTCGTCGGCTGGCTCTTCGACCTGATCCTGACCATTCTCCGCACGATCGGACTCCCCGGGCTGTTCGCCCTGATGGTCGTCGAGAGCTTCGGCATCCCTCCGCTTCCGAGCGAGGTCATCCTGCCGTTCTCCGGCGTCCTGATCGTGATGGGCGCGAACGGGTTCACCTGGCCGTCGGTCATCGTCGTCGCCGTTGCCGGCGGTCTCGTCGGCGCGGTCATCGCCTACGAGGTGGGCCGATGGGGTGGCCGGGGCCTGATCCGACGTTGGGGAGCCAAGCTCCGCCTCGGGGACGACGACCTCCGCCGGGCCGAGGAGTTCTTCGACCGACGGGGGGAGGCCACGGTCTTCGTCGCCCGGCTGGTCCCGCTCGCCCGGGCCTACATCTCCTACCCGGCCGGAGCCGCGGAGATGAACCGCGGGCGGTTCGCCCTGTTCACCGTGCTCGGCGCGACGCCGTTCGCCGTCGCCCTGGTCTACCTGGGCGTGCTGCTGGGAAAGAACTACACCGTCCTCGAGTCGTACTTCAACCTCCTGGACGTCGTCGTGGTCGTGGTGGGTATCGCGATCGTGGTGTGGTACGTCGTCCAGCGGCGCAAGGTGGCCGACGTTCCGGTCCCCGGTCCGTAGATCGGGCGGGTCGTTCTACTCGGTATAGCGCACCGCTTCGGCAGGGGGCAGCCGCGCCGCGCGCAGCGCCGGTCCGGTGATCGCCACCACGGTCAGCAGGTAGCTGATGCCCAGGATCTCGGCAACATTGAGCCAGGGGATCGCGAAGCTCAGCACCCCGCTCGCGCTGGTCGCCGCCTCCCAGACGAGGATCACGCCCAGCGCCGTCCCGATCCCGATGCCGAGCAGCGCGACGTAGGAGTACTCGAGGAAGAACACCTTGAGGATCCCCGCCTTGCGGAAGCCGGTGGCCCGGAGCATACCGATCTCCTGACGGCGTTCGACCACCGCGCGCAGCGCGACGATCCCCACCGCGGCGATCCCGACGGCGAGGCCGAGCCCGACGAAGACCTCCAGCAGCCCGATGACCGCCTCGGTCGACTGGACCGAGGATTGCAGGATCTGGGCGAAGTTGAACAGCACGAGCCCGAACGGGAAGAACGCGCGCTTGGCCGCCTGCGCGGCGTGGTTGGCGTCGACGCCGTTGGCGGTGGTCAGGAAGTAGGTATTCTCCTGGATGATCCCCAGCGAGCGGCCGACGCTCGGGTTGACGAAGATCCCGCCGACGAACGACTCGGACAGGATGCCGATGACCGTCACATGGAGCGACGCCCCCGAGAGATTGCGCAGCGTGACGTTGGTCCCGATGTTCATCCCGGGATGGACCGTCGTCGGTCCGAAGCTCACCCCGCCGATGGAGTAGCCGTGGTCGACGACGGCGTCGTTGGGGTCCGTCGCGACCAGGTTCCAGACCTGGGCGGCGCCGAGGCCGCCCTGGGTCGCGCTGAAGTTGAACCCGTTGGTCGAGTAGAACGAGCTCGAGCCGGTGGCGTTGGTCGGCGCGGCGTAGAGGGAGTCCTGCCACGGGGCCGAGAGCCCGGAGCCCGACCATTGCAGGCTGACCGCACCGGAGGCGATCGGTACGACGTCGGTGAACAACGGGGCGAGCGTGGAATTGGAGCGGACCAGGCTCGGCAGGCTCGGGATCGGGGTCTGGGAGAAGCCGAAGAAGGTGTACCCGCCGCTCTGGGAACGAACGGTCTGGCCCAGGTTGGTCTCCACCGAATTGCCGAACGCCGCGACCGCGACGATGGTGAAGAGCACGAGGGCGAAGATCGTCAGGTTCACCGCCGTCCGGAACGGCCGCCGGCTCGGGTAGGACAGCCCGATCCGTACGACCGGGACCGCCGCCGGCCGGCTCCCGACGAGCCGGGAGACCCCCTCGACGACGACCTCGGCGTTGAAGCTGTAGAGCATCACCGCGCCGAGCACGAGCATGATCCCCTCGACGAACACGACGAAGATCGTGCCGGAGTGCTGCGTCCCGAGCAGGATCCGGTGGAGCGGTTCGGCGCCCCCCCAGACGAGGAGGCCGACGGCGCCGGCGGAGAAGGCGATGCGGTTCTTCACGAACCGGCTGGCGAGCAGCGTGGCGCCGAGGATGATCAGGATGCCGCCGATGAGAGGGAGCGAGACATCGCCGGTACCGCTGTAGGTACCGGCATAGATCAGCGCCCCGAGGGCGAAGAGGGCGGCGCCGACGTAGGCGAGCCGTGTGTAGACCCGCAGCTGGGGCGGGGGTTCGGGGATCGACCGAAGCGCCCGGACGATGTTGAGGCGGCTGACACGCGTCGCGGCGACCGAGATGGTCACCAGCGTGAGCAGGAATCCGACGAAGTAGCCGATCAGCAGGCTCGAGGTCGCGACGGTGAACGAGGCGAGGATCGCGCTGCTTGTCACTCCGCCGCCGGAGAAGTCGACGCTGAAGGCGTAGGTCATCAGGTAGGCGACGAGCACGCCCAGGAACGTCCCGGCGAGCGCGCTACCGGCGGAGTAGAACAATCCCTCGAAGTAGTAGGCGAACACGAGGTCGCGCCGGCGCACCCCGATGGCCCGCAGGGTGCCCATCTCGCCCTTGCGTTCCTCGGCCAGCATGACGAAGATGCCCACGATGAGCATCGCCCCGGCGACGATCGAGAACAGGCCGAGGACGAGGAAGAGCGTCGAGAGCGACGATCCGCCCTGGATGGCGGAGTTCAGCGCGAGCTGGAGCACCGGCACGGCGCCCAACCCGGCGGCGAGCGGACCCATCGCGGTCAGCGTCGAGTTCAGCCGGGTCGTCACGCCGTTCGACAGGCCGACGGCGCTCTGGATCGAGCCCGTGTTGGCGACCGCGACCCAGTTGATCTGCTGGGGGGTGAAGTTCTCCAGCGCCTGCGCAGTGGCGAGGTCGACGAACGCCGTCCCGTAGAACAGGAAGCCGCCGCGGCTGTCGTCGTTGACGACCGCCTGGACGATGAGCGGCATCGACTTCTTGGCGAACAGGACCACCGTGTCGCCGGCGCTGGCGTTGATGTCGTTCGCGGCCTGGGAATCGAGCAGGACGTGGCCCGCGGTCGGCCCGGCGATGCTCTGGCCCGAGGTGGACGTGAACGAGCCGAGCGCGCCGGTCTGGTTGGCGTTCTGGCCGATCAGATTGAGATTGGTCTGGGGCACGCCCGTGGTCTTGTCGTAGACCGCGGTCGTCCCGACGATCATCGGGATGATGCCGGCGATGTCGGAATCATTGGCCAGCTTCTGCTGCAGGTTCGTGGCGACCTGGTAGGAGAACGGCTGGCTGCCGCCCCCCGGGCTCAGATTGTAGACGCCCTCGTCGACGTGGCCGAGGGCGATGTAGGTGAAGTGGACATCGACCGCATTGACCGTATCGCCGATGACGAGCGAGCCGGAGACGATCGTCGTACCGACGAGCAGCCCGAGGATGAGCAGGACCGTCCGGCCCTTGCCGCGGCGGACGTTGCGCACCGCGAGCTTGAACGGCAGCCGGTAGCGCAGCGCGAGAGCGGCCGAGACGAGGGCGATGAGCCCGAGGAAGAAGATGACGAGTACGATCCCGCTGGCCATGGAGGTTCCCCGCGGCTCAGTTGACGAAGCGGCCGTCGCGCATCATCAACGTCCGATCGCAGACCTTGGCCACATCGGGGTCGTGCGTGACGACCACGATCGTCTGCTTGTACTGCTGGTTGAGGTCGCGGAGCAGTGTCGTGACCTGCACGGAGCCTTCGTCGTCGAGGTTACCGGTCGGTTCGTCGGCCCAGACGATGGCCGGACGTGCGACGAGCGCGCGGGCGAGGGAGACCCGCTGTTGCTGGCCCCCGGACAGCTCGGCCGGGCGGTGGTGATGGCGGTCGGCGAGCCCTAGCTCGTCGAGCATCGCGATCGCGCTCTGCCGGGCCTGCTTGGGGGTGACCCCGGCGACCAGCAGGGGAAGCTCGACGTTCTCCGCGGCGTCGAGGATCGGCAACAGATTGTAGGATTGGAAGACGAACCCGGTGCGCTTGGCCCGGTACTCGCTTCGGGCGTTGTCGTCCATCCGGTGGATGTCGACCCCTTCGAGCGTCACGGAGCCCTTGGTGATGTCGTCGAGGCCGGAGAAGCAGTTGAGCAGGGTCGTCTTCCCGCAGCCGGAGGGGCCCATGATGGCGACCATCTCCCCTCGGCCGATCTGCAGGTTCACCCCGCGCAGCGCCGGGACCTGGATCTCGCCGGTCCCGTAGACCTTCCAGACGTCCTTCGCCTCGACGACCGTCTCCGCCATCTCGCGCCCACCGGCTCGCCTGCCTCTCGCTTAGATAACGCTCGCCCCGGTCGTGTCACGCCCCGGCTAGCCCTGGGCGCGGCGGAGCATCCGACCCGTCGGGAAACGGGCGTCCCGCGCGATCCGTCCCCTCCCGGAATCCCTCGACCACTCGGGGGCTCTCTTCTCCGACCGCACCCTTTCGCTCCGAGCGGTACGCGCCGACCGACGGGTCCGGTCAGAGCGCTTCGAGTGCGCCCGGGAAGTTGGCGCCGGGGTCGGCTCGCATACCCCGTACCGGACCGGTCGAAGCCGGTGCGTATTCCGGTCGGACGACCCGACCGGTCGGCCGGCCTACGTATTCGCCGTCCTCGACGATCCGCTCTCCGCCGAGGTAGTGCTCGAGGGGGAAGATCCCCTCCCAGCCTTCGAAGGCCGACCATCCCGTCGGCCCGGAGTCCAGCTCCCCCCGCACGGGTCGCCGGATACGTGGGTCCACCACAAGCAGGTCGGCCCGATGACCGACCGCGATCCGCCCGCGTGGGACCCCGAACCACCGGGCCGGTCGCTCGCATGCCGCAAGGAGGAGCCGCGGAAGCTCGATCGTCCCACTGCGGGATTCGTTGAGGAGCAAGGGGAGCATCGTGGCCACGCCCGGCATCCCGCTCGGGGTGGCCGCGAACGGTCGATCCTTGGCCTCGACGGGGTGCGGCGCGTGGTCGCTCGCCAAGCATGGGATCTCCCCCGCAGCGAACCGGTCGAACAGCTCCGAACGGACCCTCTCTTCCCGAAGCGGAGGGTTGACCTTGAAGCGGGAGCCGTAGCCCTCTTTGGCTGCAAGGAGGAGGTGATGGGGTGTCGCCTCGCACGAGTGGCCCGCGGTCCGAACCCGCTCGGCCACTTCCGCTGAGGTGACGTGGGCGATGTGCAGCCGAAGCCCCGGCGGGGCAGCGGCCATGACCCGGACGACCGCATCGAGTTCCGAGTCGAGCGGGCGCGCATGGTCCCATTCCGCTGCGTTGGTGGCAGCCTCCGGAGCGCGAAACTCGGCGGGATCCTCGGCGTGGACCGAGAGAGGCAGACCGGTGGCGGCGACGGCTGCGAGGAGCGGAGCGAGCTCCTCGTCGGGAACCTCCTCGACGCCGGTCGTGGGCGAGAGGTAGAGCTTGAACGCGCCGCACTCCCGCGCGAGCGGAGGTACCCTCCGGGAGGTCGTGACGGCGCCGTACTGGAGCAGGTCGACGGCGAGCCGTCCCGAGCCCCGCTCGCGCAGCTCCACGACACGATCCGCGGTGATCGCCGGTGGTTCGGAATTCGGCATCTCGCCCACGAGCCCCACCCCCCCGACCGCGGCTTGGATGGTCCCGCTACCGTAGTTCTCGGACCCCGACCACGGCTCCGGGCGACGGAAGTGCACATGGAGATCGGTCGCGGAGGGCAAGATGAGGCGGTCTCCGACGTCGTGGCGTGGCCCCCCACGGAGCGCCCGCCCGATCACCGAGATCCGACCGTCGTCGTCGATCCCGACCTCGAGCGGCCGCAGCTGCCCTCGCACCCAGGCCCGGCCGGCCAGGATCCAGGCCGGCGCGGGCGCCGGGCGGGGGTCGTCAGCGCGTCCCGAACGGACCCGCGTCCGGGTCGGCATCCGGGTCGCTACGGCGCCGCGGGCATAAGACCGCGACGCGGCGCTACCTATTTCTCCGAAACTCCCTCAGCGCGGCCGTTGAACGCACCCTCCGCGAAGACCGCATGGACCTACGCCCGGGCCGGAGTCGACCGAGTCCCGGTCGGCGCGTCGCTCCGTTCGCTGCTGGCCGAGGTTCGCTACCGTCCCCCGCCGACGAGCGGGCGGCGACTACCGGACGCCGGCCACTACGCGGGGTTGTTGCGCCTGGGTCGCGAAACGATCGCGGTCACCACCGACACCGTCGGGACCAAGTCGCTCCTGGCCCGAGAGCTCGGGAGGTGGGAGGAGGTCGGCGAGGACCTCGTCGCGGTCAATGTCAACGACCTCGCCGCCGTGGGAGCCCGACCGGCGGGTTTGGTCGACTGCCTGTCGGTGCCGGTCGCTGAACCCGAGGTCTTCGCCGCGCTCGGCCGCGGGATCGACCGCGGCCTGCGCGCCGCGCAGTGCCATCTGCTCGGCGGCGAGACGGCGGTCGTCCCGGAGATCGTGCAGGGGCCCGACCTCGGCGGGACTGCGGTCGGTTTCTTTCCGAGAGGCCGCGCTCCCGTGCTCGGCACCTCGATCCGGCCGGGCGATCAGCTGGTGGGTATCCCGTCGAGCGGGATCCATGCCAACGGATTCACCCTGGTGCGTCGGCTCGTGGTCGAAACCGGCGCCGCGCTCGACCGGCCCCGGCCCGGCTCGGACGAACCGCTCGGTCAGGAGCTGCTCCGCCCTACGCGGATCTACGTCGGCCTCAGCGAGGCGGTGGCCCGTGGCCCGGACGTGAGCGGCCTCGCCCACATCTCGGGTGGGGGGGTCCGCAACCTCGTGCGCCTCAACGCGAAAGTGGAGTTCGTCCTCGACGCGATGCCCGCGGCCCCGGCGTTGTTCGACTTCCTCCAGCGATCGGGAGACGTCGCGGCCGACGAGATGTACCAGACGTTCAACATGGGCATCGGCTTCGTCCTCGTCGTCCGGCCGCGGCGGACCTCCGAGCTGATGCGACGACTGCGCCGCGCGGGGGCGCCCGATGCCCGGGTGATCGGTCATGTGACCCGGGGTCGGGGCGTCTCCCTGCCGCAGCTCGGGCTACGGTACGAAGGATACTCTTAGTCCGCCTGGGCAGAGCCGGTGATCCCTTCGACCTCGCGCGCACGGAACTACGCCGTCGTAGTTTCGCTGCTGGCCGCATTCCTCTGGGCGTCGTACTACGGCTTCGTTCTGGGTATCGGCACGGGTGCATCGAGCGCGGCGCTGCTCCTCGATCCCTTCCTGTTCGGGGGCGTGTTTTACGGCCTGTGGGCTCTGTACCGCGGGTCGGGCCGGGAGTACGTCCGGTTGTTCGCCTCGCCCCCGCAGTGGGGACGGGCCGGGATGCTCCTCGGCGCCCAGATCGGGATCCTTCTCCTCACGCTCCGCGGAGCTGCCGTCGATGCCGCCCTGCTCTCGCTCGTGGGGGACGTCGCGCTCACGCCCTTGGTCGTGATGCTGGTCTTCAACGAAGGACGGGCACGCCTCCGCTCGGTCGTCTTCGTCCTGGGAATCCTCCTGAGCGGCGCGGGAGCGTCGCTGACGATCCTCGCCGGAGGCAGTGTCACCGGTCTCAGCGGCGCGGAGCTGCTCGCCGCCCCGACCATACCGCTACTCGTGGCGGGCTACTTCGTAGGGTCCGCGCGGGTCGGACGTACCCTGCCGATCAGCGCTGTGGCTGCGCAGTCGTACCTCGCGTGCGCGATCCTCGCCCTGGTGGCGGTCGTGCTCTACGACCGGTCCTTCGCCGGGCTATTCCCTTCCGATCCGGTGGCACTGGCTCTGGTGCTGGGTGCGGCGGCCACGAGCTTCTTCATCGCACCGCTGCTCTACTTCGACGCCATCGAGCGGGCCGGCATCTTCCTGCCTTCTCTGCTCATGGCCGCGATCCCGGTCTTCACGCTCGCGTTCACCGCGACCCTGCTCGGTCGGGTCCCGCCCTGGCTCGGGTTGCTCGGGGTGCCCGTGGCGGTGGTGGGGGCGATCTTGGCGGTGCGTGGGAGCCACGCGGCGGAGGCACCGACGCCCACAGCTTGAGCGAGATCAGGATTCGGGCGCCGAGACCTCGTCGAAGGCGGCGAGCGTCTTCGTGATCTTGCGCTTGCGCGGGCCCCCCGAGCCCAAGTCTCCGATGGGGGTGTCGAGACCGACCGGGGGGGTGGCCGACGCGGCCAGCGGCCCCGCCGGGCTCGCGGGTTCGATCAGCTTCTGCTGGCGCCGGCCTTGAAGGAGCATGTCCGCATCCCAGTCGTACACTTCGGTCACGCGCGCCAGGGTCTGGGCGACCCGCTCGGCGTAGTACCCGTAGTCCGGCTTCTTGGTGAACGGGCGGCCGGACATCCACGGCTCGATCTCTTGCGGGGTGCGGGAAGCGTTGGTCACGATCCAGGCGACCTTCATCCCCGGGATGACGTCGTACCCTTCAGCCTGCAGCTGCTTGAACGCGCGCAGGAACGGCAACCCGTCCCGGGTGGATTCGTTGTAGTCGCCCTCGGCGCGGACCGACCGGGCGACGACGAGCCGTTCCGGCGGGACCTGTTCCTTCTGGACCTGGGCGACCAGCTCGCGGGCGCGTGTCAGTGCGACGGCGGGATTGCCCTTGAGCACGAGGTCGAAAACCTCGTTGAGCGCCTCGACCTGGTAGTCGAAGGCATCGGTCCGCCGGCTCTCGTAGCCACGGATGACGAGCTCCTCCTTTGGCCAGACGGTCCGGCCGACGTACCGTTTCTTGGCCCCGTGGCTGAAGAGCGCCTCGTAGACGGACTGGAACTCGAAGGTGACGCCCTTGGCGGTGAACCGGCGGGCGAGCTCCTGGCCGAAGGCCTTGGAGCCCTCGAGCGTCGGGACGGGGGATTTGACGAACACGCTATCGGTGTCGGAGTAGACGACCTCGTGGTGGTCGGCCTCCAGCTCCCGGATGATCGTTGTGATCTGGTCGCGGGCGAACGAGGTGATCGCCGCACCGATGTCCTTGTTCGTGAACCGGTAGAAGCTCGAGGCGAGCACGCCGTAGAACGAGTTCATCAGGACCTTCACGGCGGCCTGGAGACCGTCGTAGTACTGCCGGCCTTCCTCGGTGGGAGCCGCCCGCCCCTGCTGGCGCAGATCGTCGCGGGCCTGCAGGAGCTCCTGCAGGATCTCCGGGATGACCCCGCGGCGCTGCTCGACGGTCAGGAACCGGGCGCCCGAGGGAGCCACGGTGGGGCCCTCGGGGGAGAGCGTCGTGAAGCAGAGATTCTTCGCGATGATGATGGACGGGTACATCGCCTTGAAATCGAGGACGACCACCCACGGGAACAGGCCGGGCCGGATCGAGTGCACGTACCCTCCCTCGATGGGGGCGTCGCGACCGGTCCGGTGGGTCGGAGGCACCCCGATGGACCGGCGGTCGGCGCGGGGGACGAGCAGCGCGTCGATGAAGAGCGAGGTTCGACCGTTGAGCCCCTCCTCCAGGGGCAAGTGGGCGACCGTGGCCAGGTCGGCCGCCTTGTCCATGGCCCGCAGCTTCTGGAGGATTCGGAGGGCGAGGCGAGCGTCGTGCTCGCAGTACTTCATCACGGCCTCCGGGTCCTTCTTCCATTCCTCGGCGATATTGCGGCGGTCGACGTCGAGCTTCTTGTCCCCCAAGAGGACCTGGGCGACGTAGTCGAGGGACTCCTGCTTGGGGCGGAGGTCCCGACGAGCCGTCCACCACGCATCGGCCACGATGCGACCGTGGATGCGCCAGAGGCGCTGGCCGGCGTCCTCGGTCGGCCCGCGGTCCCGGCCGAGCGGCAGACCCGGGATCCCGAGCGCCTGGGCGCGCTCGATCAGGAGGGGGAAGTCGTACCCTCCGATGTTGTAACCGGTAATGACGTCCGGGTCGGCCTCGACGACCTTTCGGATGAACGATTCGAGGATATGCCGCTCGTCACCGGAGAACCGGAAGCTCTCCTCGGCGCCGTTGCGGTCGATCACCCCGCAGAGCGTGAAGATCGTCCGCTCCTTGATCGCGTTCTCGATATCGAAGGCGAGGTAGGTCAGCGGGGGCCGGAACGGCGACGCCGGCCGGATGTCCTCCGTCGGGCTCGTGACCGCTCGGACGACCCGGGGGACCGTGTAGAGGGCTCGGACCTCGGCCGGTTCGTCCTCCACCTCGCAGTGGACCGTCAAGCCCAGCCCCTTGTCGTAGAGGAAGCGGTGGACGAACGGGATGTCGCAGGCGAGGACGCTGCCTTCCTCCCCCTCGCGGCGGTATCGCTCCCGGAAGCTCGGGACGGTCCACGGGTGCTGGATCGAGATCTGCAACACCGACCGGTCCGACCCCCGAACCCAGCGGGTCAGCTCCCGCTGTTCGACGACCTCGGATTCGGTCGACAGGCGCTGGCGCTGGTCGGCGTTGGCCTCGGTCAGCTGGAAGTACGGTCGGAATCCGTAGTAGCGAACGACCAGGCTCTCTCCGGCTCGATCCTTGGCGTAGAGCTCGACCACGACGCCGTCCTCGTACGCCCGGTACGAGCCCCCGAGCACGAACAGATCGACGCCGGTCACGCACTCCGGAGCCGGGGCCGTGATATTCGGTTGGCGGCACGCGCGCGCTCCGGTACCGGGTCTCGCCCATCGAACGGGCGCGGTGGCGGTCTTCGGGACCCGCTTCGCATGCGGCGGCTCCAGCGCCCGCGTCGAATTTCTCTCGATTTTCTCCCGGCGACCCTTAAATAGGGAGCCTAGATGCTCGGCCCCTCCGAGAGTATCGCCGTGTCGCCACCGTCGGGACTCAACACAGGCGGACGCCTAGCCGCTCTGCGGCAACGCCGCCGGTGGTCCGACCGGTACTACAAGCGGCGGACGTTGCGCCTGAAGCAGAAGTCGGACCCGCTCGAGGGGGCACCCCAGGCGCGCGGGATCGTCCTGGAGAAGGTCGGGGTCGAGGCCAAGCAGCCCAACTCGGCCATTCGCAAGTGCATCAAGGTCCAGCTGATCAAGAACGGTCGCCAGGTCACGGCCTTCGCCGTCGGTGACGGCGCCATCAACTTCATCGACGAGCACGACGAGGTCCTCGTCGAGGGGATCGGCGGACGCATGGGCCGGTCCTACGGCGACATCCCCGGCGTACGCTACAAGGTCATCCAGGTGAACGGTACGTCCCTCGACGAGCTCGTCCGGGGCCGCAAGGAGAAGCCGCAGCGATGAGGTCGGAACGCGAGACCCCGGTGCCCACCGTCGACCCCCGCTTCGAGATCCCCCCGGAGGAGACGGCCCCGCCCGTCCAGCGGGCACCCGCACCGGCCCCGCCGCCGTTCGCGCTCCCGCCGCTGTTCGGGAAGTACCCGTTCGAGGGGATCGAGGTCCACGACCCGGGGCTGGCGCCGTACCTGTACCTCCACCCGATCTACTCGCTCCACTCCGAGGGCAAGCTCTCGGGGCGCCCGTTCATGAAGGCGCACATGCACCTCGTCGAGCGGCTCGCGAACAACCTGATGAAAGGCGGCAAGTTCACGGGCAAGAAGTCCAAGGCCATCGGCACCATCCGCCAGGCCTTCGACGAGCTGGCCAAGGCCGAGAGCCAGAACCCGCTCCAGCTGCTGGTCAACGCGGTAGAGAACGCCGCTCCCCGGGAGGAGGTCACCCGGCTGCAGTTCGGTGGGATCTCCGTCCCTCGCGCCGTCGATTCGGCCCCGGCCCGCCGCGTCGGGGTCGCCATCCGCAACCTCGCGCTCGGCGCCATCCAGGCCTCGCGCAAGTCCACCAAGCCGATCCATAGCTGTCTCGCGAGCGAGATCCAGCTGGCCGCCAAGGGCGACCTGACAAGCTTCGCCGTCGGCCGCAAGGAAGAGGTCGAGCGCGTCGCCCAGTCGGCCCGTTAGGCGGACGCGCAGGGGAGGGTCGTTGTGACGCACGTACGGGCCGAGCTCGCCGAAGCCATCCCCGGCATGATGCGTCAGGTCGAGCGCATCCGCAACATCGGCATCGTCGCCCACATCCACCACGGCAAGACCACGCTGTCGGACAACCTGCTGGCCGCCGCCGGGATGATCTCCAACGAGCTCGCGGGCAAGCAGCTCTACCTCAATTTCGACGAGCAGGAGCAGGCCCGGCTCCTGACGATCAACAACGCCGACGTGACGATCGTCCACGAGTACGAGTCGAACAAGTACCTGATCAACCTCATCGACACCCCCGGCCACGTCGACTTCGGCGGCGACGTCACCCGCGCGATGCGCGCGGTCGACGGGGCGGTCGTCGTCGTCTGCGCCGTCGAGGGGGTGATGGCCCAGACCGAGACGGTGCTGCGCCAAGCGCTCCGGGAGAAGGTCAAGCCGGTCCTGTTCATCAACAAGGTCGACCGGGCGATCAAGGAGCTCAAGCTCACCCCCGAGTCCTTCCAGAAGCGGTTCATCTCCATCATCACCGAGGTCAACGAGCTCATCCGGAAGATGGCGCCGGAGGAGTTCATCGACGAGTGGTCCGTCGACCCCCGGAACGGCTCGGTCGCATTCGGCAGCGGCTACGAGAACTGGGCGATCTCGATCCCGTACATGCAGCGGACCGGCGTGAAGTTCACCGACATCATCAACTACGTCTCCACCGACCGCTCCAAGGAGATCGCGAAGCTGGCCCGGATCAACGACGTCGTCTTCGACATGGTCGTCAAGCACCTACCGGCGCCGACGGTCGCCCAGAAATACCGGATCCCGAACATCTGGCGGGGCGATTCCGGCTCGACGATCGGCAAGGCGATGGTCGCCACCGACCCCGAGGGGCCGACCTCGTTCATGGTCACCGACATCACCATGGACCCGAACGCGGGCGAGATCGCCACGGGGCGGGTCTTCTCCGGCCGGCTGCAGAAGGGCATGGAGCTCCAGGTGGCCGGTGCGAAGGCCAAGAACCGGGTGCAGCACGTCTCGCTGTTCATGGGTCCGGAGCGGCTGATGGTCGAGGAGGTCACCGCCGGCAACATCGCCGCCGTGATCGGACTGTCCGACGCCTTCGCCGGCACGACGATGTCCAACTCCCCAGAGATGGTCCCCTTCGAGGAGATCCGCCACGTCTCCGAGCCGGTGGTGACGGTCGCCATCGAGCCCAAGCACATGGCCGACCTCCCCAAGCTCATCGAGACGATGCGCAAGATCGCCAAGGAGGACGCCTCGCTCCGGGTCGAGATTAACCCCGAGACCGGCGAGCACCTGCTCTCGGGTATGGGCGAGCTCCACCTGGAGATCACCCAGTACCGGATCGTCAACGACTACAAGGTCGAGATCCAGTCCTCCAAGCCGATCGTCGTCTACCGCGAGACCGTCGACGGGCCGGGCGGTCCGTTCGAGGGGAAGTCGCCGAACAAGCACAACAAGTTCTACTTCGAGGTCGAGGCGCTCCCGGCCGCCGTCAGCCAGGCGATCAAGGACGGCGAGATCCCGCAGGGCAAATCGTTCAAGGACACGAAGACGCTCATCGCCAAGCTCGTCGAAATGGGTGTGGACCGCGACGAGGCGCGCGGGATCACCGCCGTCGAGGGGACGAACATCCTGTTCGACGTGACCAAGGGGATCCAGTACCTCAACGAGACGATGGACCTCATCGTCGACGCCTACAAGGAGGCGATGAACCGGGGACCTCTGGCCAACGAGAAGGTCTACGGGCTGAAGGTCCGCCTCGTCGACGCCAAGCTCCACGAGGACTCGATCCATCGCGGGCCGGCCCAGACGATCCCCGCGGCCCGTTCCGGCGTCTACGGCGCGATGGTGCTCGCCGGTCGCGTGCTCCTCGAGCCGCTGCAGAAGGTCACCGTCAACGTCCCGCAGGAGGTGCTCGCCAACGCCACCCGCGAACTCCAACGGCGGCGCGGCGAGATCCTGGACATGACCAGCGTCGGTGACCTGCAGACCATCGTCGCGAAGGTCCCGGTCGCCGAGCTGTTCGGTTTCGCCTCCGATATCCGCAGCGCGACGGCCGGCAAGGTGCTGTGGGCGACGGAGTCGATGGGATTCGAGGTCCTCCCCCGCGAGATGCAGAAGGACATCGTCGGCCAGGTCCGTCAGCGGCGCGGGCTCAAGCCCGAGCCCTACGACGCGGCCTACTACTCCGGGTAGCGCCGCCGGTACCGGGCGCGCTCCTCAACGGGAGCGCACGCTCGACCGCTTCCGGGCCCGCGACCTCGCTCCCGGACCGGTCGCGGCGTCCAGGGTGAGCTGGGTGGGGTCCGCGGGCCCGTAGAGCGTTCCCGAGCGGAGCGGCCAGGCCCCCTCGTGTTCGAGAAGCCACTTCTTCCTCCACAGGCCGAGGCCATACCCGGTCAGGCTTCGGTCATCGCCCACGACGCGGTGGCAGGGGATCATGACCGGCAGCGGGTTGCGATGCATCGAGCCGCCGACGGCGCGCGCTGCTCCGGGATGGCCGGCCTTGCGGGCCAGCTCTCCGTAGCTCACCGTCCGGCCCGCCGGAACCTTGCACAGCTCGGCCCAGATCGCCCGGTCGAACTCCGAACCGGGGACCGCACTGAGGTCGAAGTCGAACGTGCTACGTCGCCCCGCGAAGTACTCCTTGAGCTGGGCGACCGCCGAACCGGGAGGGGGACTGCCACGAAGGGGCGTCGCTCCGGGCGGAACCTCCCGCTCCTCGTGGCCCCGCTCGAGCAGGTCGACCGTGCGGACCTGGCGATCGTGGTAGACAACGCGGAACGTTCCGATCGGAGTCGGCACGTGAGCGACGGTGAGCTCGCTCCCCATGGGCCCGCGAACGGTTCACGGATTCAAAGGTTCTCCCGCTAGCGAGGCGTTCGGGTCGGGGCCGAGGGCGAAGGCGGGGGTGGTTTCCGAGCGAGCCGAAGATCGTGCCATCGACGCCCGACACCCCAGGGTGCGATCCTCCCGAGACCTCCGGCCGTGCCAGCGTGCGCGTTGAACGCTAGGAGACCGATTCGAGCCCGCGTTCCGAGATGCGGTACGGGACCTCACGCGGCGGCAGGGAGCGATGCTTGACCAGGCGGGCGGAGCGTCGGCCGGAGTCGGTCCGGTCGAACCGAACGATCGTCTTGGACAGGTGGTTGAGGAACGGACCGCCGATCGGTTCCAGCGTCCCGGTGCTGACGTTCCGCCACACCTGGTTCGTGAAGAGCACCGGTACATGGGTGGCGACGGCGCAGCCCAGGAGGTCGGCCATTTGCGCGAGCAGCCGTCGCCGTGCCCCCTCTTCGTCGGAGGTTCCCAAGGTCAGCCGATAGTGCAGCACCGCGGAGTCGAGGACGATCAGACCGACGGCCCGGCGGCCGTCGCGCGCGAGGTCCGTGGTCGTATGCACCGCGTCCTCCTGCCGGGCGAGGTCGGGCGGGGTGCTGATCAGCATCCGCCGCAGGATGCGGTCGGCGTCCCCGCCGGCCATCTGGGCCACGCGCTCGGTGCTGACCCCCTCGGTGTCGATGTAGAACACCCAACGGTCCTGACGTGCCACCCGGAGCGCCGCCTCCAGGCAGAGGATCGTCTTGCCGGTACCACCCTCTCCGTAGATCTCGGTCAATCCGTCCGGTTCCAGCCCTCCTTCGAGAAGCCGGTCGATGGGATCGCTTCCGGTGGGGACCCGGTCGGGGGCGCTCACGTCACCTTCCGTCCGGTGTCCACATCGTAACGCAGGCCTTTCTCGGGCGGGACGACGGCGGAGGTCGACCCCTCGAAGGCCTCGGGATGTTCGGTGTGGATCGGGAAGACCCTCCCCGGGTTCAGCTCGCCGATCACCTCCATCAACTCCGGGCCCGAACAGTGGCCCGAGGCGTGGAACTGTTCGAGGCCGAGACCGAAGTGCCCGAGCCAGTTCTGCAGCACGGCCTCGCTCACGTCCTCCTCGGAGAACGGCTCGCTCATCGAGCGGATGAACGGTGTGCCCCGAGGCGGTCGCAGGTCGATGAGCTCGGTGAACTGGTTCATGTCGAGCAAGAGCAGCGCTTCCCGACCGTGGCGGTGGACCCAATCGGCGTCCACGCTGTCGTCGATGAACGGTCGCTCCCACTTGTAGTAGACCTTCTTGGGGCGCTGGTAGACCTTCAGGTGCTTGGACTTGCCCGGGAGCGGCGGGGCCAGCGTCGGGTCCCCCTCCAGAGAAGTCAGCAGGTGGGCCGCGCGGAACGGGATGACCAGGTCGCGGCCCGCGTCGGCCGCCGCCCGGTGGAGCGTGCCGAGTCGGTCCACGTCCCGCGGGTAGCAGGTCGCGATCGCAAGATCGGAGGTCTTCGCGAGCACGTGGTCGACCCCCTCGCGCACGCCTTGCTCGGTGAAGTTCTTGCGCGGGTCCGGGCCCGCCCGCGTACCCTCGATGATCAGCAGGCGAGGCTCCTCCCGGGCGGCCGACCTGAGGAACTCGGTGGTGAGCGCCGCCCGCGGACCGTGCCGGCGGAAGTCGCCGGTGTAAACGACGGTGCCGGCTCGCGTCCGGATCAGGAAGCCAAAGGCGTGCGGGATGGAGTGGTCGACGGGAAGGGGTACGACCTCGAGCCCTCCGACGCGGATCGAGCTCCCCGGGTCGAAGACACGCCACGAGCGTTCGCCGTACTTCGTCGTCGTGCTCGTCTCGATGGCATCCATCAGCGTCCGGGTCCCGCGGCCGACGTGGACCGGGATCTCCGGGTCGAGGTGCTTGAGATACCCCGCATGGTCGAAGTGGGCGTGGCTGACGAAGACCGCCCCGACCTCCGGTGGGCGGTACCGGTCCTCGATCCCGGCGAGAGCTTCCTTGGAGTACAGCCCGTCGATCCAGGGGATCAGGTCGAACTCGAGGAGGTCCTTGATCGGGCTGGTCGAGCGCGGCTGCAGATAGTCGATGAAGAACTCCTCGTACTTCGGGTCGAACGCGGGCCCGAAGTCGAAGAGGATGCGGTCCGAACGGTCCTCGATGAGGATCTTGTTGCCGCCGATCTCCCGGACGCCTCCGAGGAATCGGACGGTCGGTCCGGCCACGACCCCGAGTCGGCCACCGAAAGATAAGCTCGAACTCAGGAGTCGGAGCGCGCACCGAGAGAACGGTCCTCGGATCCGCAATCCACCGTTCTATGGACCGGTTCGCCGGCTGCGGTCGGCGAGCGCGAGGTCCCCCCGAGAGCGACCGGTCGGTCCACGGACCTAGGGGGACGAACTGGTTGCGGCGCGGCTCGGCGAAGAGCCCGGCCGTCTAGCGGGCCTTCAGGACCTTCTTGACGTTGGGGTGTTCCTTGGTGAAGATCTTCCCGCCGCAGTTGTCGCAGCGCACCCCGAAGAGGTTCGCGTCACTGGGTAGGGCCTCCCCACAGCGGATGCAACGGAACATAGGACCGTTTTACCGGAAGCGCCCGCTTAACGCTTGGGGGCCGGGGTCTCGACCTCGACGGTCCGTTCGGTGCGCGTGATCGAGGGGGGCGGGGCGAACTCGTAGGCTCCGCTCGCGAAGCGGTTCCCGCAGCGCGAGCACTCGTAGACGCCGCTGGCCACGCGTTGGAGCGTGACGGTGGCGCACTTGGGGCAGGCCGAACGGCTCTTCTTGACCGCGTCGATCTCGAGCACGCGGCGCCGGATGCGGATCCCGTAGCGGGCCCCCATCCAACCGGTGCTGCCGACCTTCTTGGTGCGCTTGCTCATGGGCGACCTCCGTTCTTGATCTGGGCGCGCAGACGGTCGCCGTGCTGGAACGCACGCTCGGCCAGCTCCTTGACCTCGTCGGGTCCGAAGGCGCCGACGAGCCCCTTCTGCATGGCCACGACCCGTCCGGCCTCATCGGTGGCGATCGTCAGGCGGCCCTGCGCCGCCCCCTCCTCCTCGAAGGTGGGGTCGACGACGATCGTGTCGCCGAGCCGGCAGAAGGTCGTCTCGATCGGAACGTGGTGCATGGGGAGCGGCATGTCCTCGCCGACCTCGAACCGCTTGGCCGGTAGCGTCGTCGCCGACAGCGCGCTGACCGCCGCGAGCATCGCGGCGTCGATCAGGTTGCCCGAATGGTCGAGCACGTGGATGTCGGTGAAGCACGTCCAGCACTTCTCCGCCGGCGTGATGCACAGCTGCTTGAGGTCGATCGTCTCGGCCGCGCGGATCGCGCGGTCGACCACCCGCGAGACCTCGATCGCCCGCGGTTGCGGGGGGCCCGGCTCGAAGGTGGGCGACGACAGCGGGACGAGCTCGGCATTGGTGGTCAGCACCCCGGCGTTGGGGGTGTCCGGGAACGGTTTGCCCGGCTCGAGCTTGATCCCCGAGACCACGGCGGTGTCGCCGAGGCGGACGAGGGCCGAGCCATCGGCGCTGGCGACGTAACCGAACTCGATCGTGACCGGCCGACACTCGTCGACGGCGCGACCGTCCAGGCGACGGCCGCCGCGCGCGAGGTCGAGGATGTGGGTCGTGAGGATCTCGGCGGTGACCTCTTCGCTCATGCCGCGGCCTCCGGAGGAGCCTCGACGGCCGAGGACTTATCGACGGCGTACCGGTCCCGTAGGGCCTGCTTCATCTTCTCGTAGATCTGGCGGCAGCCCGCGACGCCCAGGTCGAGCGCCTGGCCGAGCTCCTCGCGCGTCATGTGCCCCTCCATCTGGATGAGCACGAGCCGGCCCGATTGCGGGACGAGCGCCATCGGGAGGTCGGCCTCGCCGAAGTTGTCCTCCTCTTTCTTGAGGTCGAGGGCGATCTTACCGCCGACCTTCCCGACCGCCACGGCGGGGAGGAGGTCGACCATCGGGATCCCGGCGTCGGCGAGCGCGACCGAGGCCGCGACCAGGCCCGCGCAGCGCGTGCCGGCGTTCGCCTGCAGCACCTCGATGTAGACGTCGATGCTGGTGCGGGGGTACTCCTCGGCGAAGATCACCGACTCGAAGGCCTCCGCGATGACCTTGGAGATCTCCTGCGAGCGGCGGTCCAGGCCGGGGCGCTTGCGCTCGTCGACGCTGAACGCCGCCATGTTGTAGCGGCACTGGACGATCGCCTTGTTGTTCTGCTGCAGGTGGCGGGGGTGGACCTCACGCGGTCCGTAGACCGCGGCCATGACCTTGTTCGCGCCCCACTCGACGAACGCCGACCCGTCGGCGCGGTGGAGCGGTCCGGCCACGATCCGTAGCGGGCGCAACTCATCGAGGCGACGCCCGTCGATCCGGAGCCCATCGGGCCCGATGAGCTGTGGAATGTTCTCGGCACCTACGTTTCCCATCTAGTTCACATCCTGTTCTGGAAAGTCATCGTCGGCGAAATCCCCGCCCTCGAGGTCCTCGGCCGGAGGGGGAGGAGGGGGGTGGGAGGGAGCATTCGGGTCGCGCGGGGGCACCGCGTGTCCCGGGTCGTCGGAGGAGGTCGTTCCCCCGCCGAGGAACTGCTGGACGCGTTCGGTGAGACCCCGGCGCTGGCCCTCCTCCTCGATGAGGTGGAGCGCTTCCCGCACCTTGAGGATCCCCTCGTCCGGGCCGTCGACCCAGAGCCGGCCGTTCTGGCCGACCACGACCCGACAGCCGGTGGCGCGTTGGATGGATTGGATCATGCTCCCGCCCTTGCCCACGACGCGCGGGATCTTGGCCGGGGCGACCATGGCGAGGGTCCCTCCCTCGAGCTTGCCGAGCCCGTCGCCGAGCATCGTCACCCCGATGCGGCCGGTGTTCTCGATCTGCTCGACCTGGACAACGACCGCGTCGCCGACGCGGAGGTACTGGTCGGTCTCCCCGAAGTCCATCTTCCACGGCGTTCCGGTCATGTGGAGCGGGGCCCACCGCGGGGCGCCGATGTCCAGCAACCAGAACGTGCCCTGTACGTCGGTGACGATCCCGATGACCGTGTCCTGGGCCTTGGGAATGTACCGGCCGGAGAGCGGGGCGACCCGCACGAAGGGAGGCCGCGGTTGGAGCAGTCCTAGGACGCTCGCGTAGATGCGACCGTCCATGCGGTAGGTCCCCGAGCCGGGCCGAAGGCCCCGGGCCGGGATCTCCTCGCCGGGGAGGACTAGTATCCTTTCGGAAGAGCCGTGCGAGGGTCTACCCTCGCGGCCCCGCCCACGACGGTGGGGCCGATGACCGTTGCCCATTGGTTGTTCTGCACCGGCCGGCGCGACGAGGGACCGCTATTTAACTAAACTGGCCTCGGCGGCGCCCTTCGTGCGCGCGTTCAACTTCTCGTAGAGTTCGGTCTGCACGCCGGCGGGGATCTCCAAGATCCCCGTCCACGAACCGTCGGCGAGCCAGTTCTCTTCGCCGATCTTGCCGAGCCCCTTGAGGTCGCTGACGACCTTGGGGTAGTCCTGGCCCCGCAGCTTGATCCGGATCCGGACGGTGTCCAGCCGGATCGGCAGAATGGGCCGGAGCTTCTGCAGGATCTCCTGCATCTGCTGGTCGGCCGGGCGGAACGGGTCGACGTGGACCTTCGCCTCCCGCATCGCCGCCTCGATCCGCGTCGGCGGGTGCGGCGCCCCCGTCTGGGGGTTCATGGCGTTGCGGGCGATCTGGGCGACGATCTGGTGGTACTTCGCCTCCTGGAGCTTGTGGCGCTGGTCGGTGGTGACCTGGACCTCGCCCTTGCGGACGATCTGGAGCGCGATCTCGGGGATCGAGCGGGTGTGGAAGACCTTCTCGAGGTGCTCCTCGGAGATCTTGTCGCCCTTCTTGGCGTCCTTGAAGACGTGGTCGAGGGCCAGCTTGTCGGCGATGTCGACGGTCTTGCCGTCCTTGATGTCCTGAACGGCGAGCGGGTCGACGAGGACCTCGAACCGCGAGCCCTGGTTCTCCCACCGGGCGACGACCGCGTCCTCGACCTTGACCAATGCCCGCTCCCCGCGGGGCCGACGGGCGCCTACGAGCGCGCCGGCCGCGAGTTCCCTGTGGAGGGCGGGAGGCGCGAGGCGTACTTTTGGATTTCTTCCGCGGTCAGGCGGCGGAACCCCTTGTCCTTCTGGACCAGGCAGACCTCGACCTGGGTGAGGGTCTGGGGGTCTTCCAGCGACTGGCGGATGCCCTCGATCGCGAGGAGGATCGCCGCCTCGGAATCCATGTCGGGGGAGTACTTCTGCTCGAGCAGCTCCATCACGGGTCCCTTGTTGCCGCCGGTGGAGGTGGCCTTGAAGCTCGTCAACGAACCGGACGGCTCGGTCTCGAAAAGATGGACGCCGGTGTCGTCGTACCCGCCGACCAGGAGCGCGGTCCCGAACGGACGGACGCCGCCGAACTGGGTGTACTGCTGCTTGTAGTCGCAGATCTTCCGCACGAGCAGCTCGACGGTCATCGGCTCGGCGTAGGTCACCCGGTTGATCTGGCTGGTCAGGCGCGCGAAGTCCACGAGGACCCGCGCGTCGGCGACGAGACCGGCCGTCGCGCAGGCCACGTTCTCGTCGATCTGGTGGATCTTCTCCAAGCTCGCCGGCTCGGCGAGCTTGGGGTTGGGGATCCGCCGGTCGGCGGCGAGGACGACGCCGTCGCGGAAGACCACGCCGGAGGTGGTGGCGCCCCGGCGCACCGCTTCCCGGGCGTACTCGACCTGGAACAGCCGCCCATCGGGCGAGAAGACCGTGATGGCGCGGTCGTACGCCATCTGGCCCGGTTGCATTTCCATCGGATTTCCTCCGTCGCGGCGGGTCCCACCAACGACCCCCTAATAAGTCAACGGTCGAAAGTCGACGAGCGCCACTTGGTTGCCCGGTGGTGAGCCCCGGGAACCGTCGCCGGCCGCGCCTTCGAGCAACGCTTTCCCCCTCGGTCCGGTCCCGACGATCGCATGACCGACTCCGGTGCGCCCGCCCCGACCGGGCTCGCATGGCGCCTCGCGAGATCCCCGTCGCTCTATCTTCGGGGGGCCTCCGAGCAGTCGATCAGCTGGCGGCCGTGGGGCCCCGAGGCGTTCGAGGAGGCGAGCCGTCAGCGCAAGCCGATCCTCCTCGACATCGGGGCCGCCTGGTGCCACTGGTGCCATGTGATGGACGAGGGCACCTACTCGGACACCGAGGTCGCGCGCCTCATCGAGCAGCACTTCATCGCGGTCAAGGTCGACCGCGACCTGAACCCCGAGATCGACCGGCGCTACCAGCGTCAGGTCGGGAGCCTCACCGGGGAGGGAGGCTGGCCGCTCACCGCGTTCCTCACGCCGCAGGGCGAGGTGTACTTCGGCGGGACCTACTTTCCGGTTCAGGACGCGATGGGTCGACCCGGTTTCCGCCGGGTCCTCCGCGAGATGGCCCGCATCTTTCGCGACGAGCCAGGGGATGTCGAGCAGAACACCCGCGCCGTGCGCGAGGCCCTCGACCGCAGCGCCCACGCGTCGTTGGCGCCGGGCGTGGCCGCGGAGCTCTCCGCCGCCGTCCGTCAGGACCTCGCCGGAAGTTTCGATCCGACCCACGCCGGGTTCGGCCAGGCACCGAAGTTCCCGCACCCCACCGCGATCAGCTTCCTGCTCGTCGATTCCTCGCTCCAGCACGACCCCGCCTCCGCCGAGCGCGCGCGACAGACCTTGCTCCAGATGGCCGACGGGGGGATGTACGACCAGATCGGCGGCGGCTTCCACCGGTACTCGGTCGACGAGGGTTGGCACATCCCGCACTTCGAGAAGATGGGCGTGGACAACGCCGCGCTGCTCGATGCCTACGTCGAGGGCGTGCGCCGGTTCGGCGAGCCCCGGTTCGAGAGCGTCGTGCGGGAGACCGTCGCGTGGAGCCGGGAGGTGCTGGGGGACCCGGCCGGTGGTTTCGGCGCGAGCCAGGACGCCGACAACGCCCCCGGCGACGACGGGAGCTACTTCACCTGGAGCCGGGCCGAGCTCCGGGCCCTGCTCGACCCGACGGAGCTCCGGTTGCTGACTCGATTCTACGGTGTCGGCAGCGACGGGCGGATGCCGCACGACCCCGACCGCAACGTCCTCTTCCGGCTGCTCACCGTCAACGAGGCGCGTGAAGGCTCGGCCCTGACCGCCGACCAGGCACGCTCGGCGCTGGAGCGGGCACGCGAGAAGTTGCGGGCGGCACGGTCCACGCGCTCCACGCCCGCGATCGACCGCGCCCTGTACGCCCACATCAACGGCGGGTTCGTCCGGGCATTCGCCCACGCCGGTCAACTCCTGCAGGATGCCACGATCGTCGCCGACGCGCGCCGCGCGGCCGACCGGTTCCTCGAGCGTGCGTACCGCCCGGGGGCCGGGGTGGCCCATTTCCTAGACGCGAGCGGCGCGTCCGGTTTCGGGCTCCTCCACGACCAAGCCGAGTTCGCCCTCGGACTGGTAGAGCTCGGTGGAGTGACGGCCGAACCGCGTTACATTCGCGCGGCCGGGGAGATCCTCGAGACGACGCTCCGTGAGTTCGCGGGCGAGAACGGGTTGCTCCGGGACCTCGCGCCCAAGCTCTACGACGGTCCGACGGTCGCATCGATCGATCGGCCGACCTTCCCCGTCGAGGATACTCCGCATCTCTCGGCGAACGCGGCGTGCGCGCTCGCCCTGGTCCGGCTGGGCGCGATCACCAACGACAAGCGGTGGACCAAGTCGGCGAGGACCCTCGTCGGCGCCCTCGCCGGGCGCCTCGCGCATACGGGGCTGTTCGCGGCCGGCACCGCGCTGGCGGGCGCGCTGCTCGAGGTCGCTCCCGCGAGAGTGGTGGTGGAGGGCGAGGGCGCAGACGCCGACGCACTCCTACGGTCCGCGCACCGCAGCTGGTACCCCCTGCTCTACTCGTTCCGTGGGACGCCGCCGGCACCGTTCTCGCTGCCGGGCGAGCTCGGGGACGGGAAGGCCCCGATCGGCCCGCGCGCGCTCATCTGCTTCGGGACCCGGTGCCTGGCCCCGATCACCTCCGCGGCGGAGATCGCTCCGGCGCTCTCGGGTTCGTCCAGCTAGGCAGCGGACCCAGGTCCGTCCCGTCCATCAGGTAGGCCCGTGCCTCGCCCTCGGCGAGGAACCGTCGCACAAGGAAGCTGCGCCCGCGGGAGGGCGCATTGCGGTTGAGTGATTCGACGCCGGAGAGCGGGTTGAACGCAGGGAGGACGATCGTCTCGCGGGCGCGGATGCGTCCGGCCCGCCGGCCGCTCACCGGCGCAGGCGGGAGCGGGGAGCGAACCCAGCAGCGTTGCTTGCTCGGACCCGATACGCTGGACTCGGCGAACCGGAACCCGGGATGGAGATGTCCGGTGACGATCCGCGACGCACCAAGCACCTCGTTGGAGGGCCAAGCATGCCCGTGGAACAGTCCGAGCGAGCCACGCCGATAGCCGCGAACCGGCTCCACATCGACCTCGCGGGGCAGGTGGCGGGCGAGACCGACGTCGTGGTTGCCGAGGATCACGCGCACTTTCAGCCGCTCGTGGAGGAGCGTGGAGAAGACGTCGAACACGAGACGGGCGATCGGCGGCGGTGTGCCGACGATCGGGTGCTTGACGTCGCCTACGACGACGATCCCGCCGGCACCGGTCGAGGCGGCCACGTCGCAGAGCTCGTCCGCCATCGCCCTCGCCCCCCGTTCGGCCAGGCCGGCTCCTTCCGGCCCGCGATCCCCCAATCCAATGTGGAGGTCGCTTACCGCGAGCTCGACCGGCCGCCGGCCCTCGGCCGGCATCCGTAGCGCGGCGTGGCCCGGAACCGGTTCGGGAAGCGAGGGCACCGAGCCACGAACCGCCGCGCGGTTTCAACGTACTCGGCCGATTCTTGGCTGCGGGCTCCTCGTCGAGCGCGACCCTGTGTGTTTATATGTCAGTGCAGGGTCGTACAAGTGGGAGGACTCCCACCCGGGGATGGAGGCACGCGAGCGGACGATTGCCCGCGTGCGGGAGCTCCTCGAGCGCGCCGGGTTCGTCGTATCGGATGCGCACGGCATCCGTCCGACCAGCTTCGACCTGATGGTCCGGCGCGATTCGCAACTTCTGATCCTGAAGGTCCTGAAGAACATCGACGCTCTTGCGCCGGAAGAAGCCAACCGGCTTCGCGTTCTGGGCGAGCTGTTCCACGCGACCCCATTGATCCTGGGCGAAGCGTCGGGTGCGACGATGCTCGAATCGGGAGTGGTCTACACGCGCTACGGCGTGCCGATCCTCACGGAGGAGAGCTTCGGGGAGTATCTCCTCCGGGGGGTCCCCCCGTTCTTGTTCTCGAGCCCGGGCGGAGTATTCGCCCGAATCGACGGCTCCCGCCTCCGCGAGCTACGCGAGGCCCGGGGGCTCTCGCTCGGAGCCCTCGCCGGCATCGCTGGCGTGACCCGGCGGACGATCCAGCTGTACGAGGACGGCGGGGGCGCCGAGATCTCCATCGTCGAGCGGATCGAGACCTATCTCCACGATACGGTCGTGCGGCCCGTCGAGGTCTTTCCGGTCCGTCCGGCTTCCCCGTCGAAGTCGGCCGACCCGGCGGAGCGCGAGTCGGAGTCGGCGCCCCCGCCGCGCCCCCCGGCCCAGGTGCTCCCGACCGGCGACGTGCTGCGCGACGACGTCTTCCGTCAGCTCGACACGATGGGCTTCCGCGTGGTCGTTACGGTCCGGTGCCCGTTCGATGCGTTCACCCACGCCGATGCACGTGGCGAGGAGGAGATCCTCCTCACGGGGGTCGGCTCGCTCCGGAGCGCGGCGAACCGTGCCGAGGTGCTCCAGGGTCTCGCCCAAGTGATCGAGGGCCACTCGATGTTCGTCACCCGCGACAAGACGCACCGCGAGTCGATCGACGGGCTGCCGATCATCACCATCCGCGAGCTGCACCGCCACCGCGACCCGGACGAGCTGGTCGAGCTCCTCCACGAGCGAGAAGGTCCGTGATCCGGGCGCGCCCCGACGGTGTTCGGGGGGTCGAGATCGTCGGCGTGGTCCGGGGGATCGCGCGGGAGGCGGTCGAGCTCTCCCGCGTGCTCGAGGAGACCTCCCCCGAGGTCGTCGCGCTCGCCCTCTCGACCGAGGAAGCGCAGAGTCTCACCGAGCACTTCGTCCAGCGGCCGACCGAGCCGTTCGTCCCCTTGCTCGGTAGCGAGACGGTGGAGATTCGTGAGCTGTCCCGCTACGGCGAGGTCCGGGTCCCGCATCCGGCGTTTCTCGAAGCGCTCGAGTGGGCCAAGCGCCGCAATCGGCGCATCGTGCCCGTCGACCCGAGCGAAGAACGGTACGCCGAGATGTTCGCTGAGGAGATCGGGTACTTTGAACTGGTGCGGCGCACCCTGCGGGAGAAGCGTCTTTTGCGCTCCCCCCCGAAGGCGCCGGACGCCGACGGATTCATCCTCGACTGGGACCGGATCCTCAATCGCGGGGGTGGCAGCCGAAGGCTCCAGCGGCGCCGTGAGGCGGCCGTCGCGGAGGCGTTGCGCTCCCTCGCGCCGCGAGCGCGGGGTATCAGCTGCGTGATCGACCGGGAGCGGGTCCCAGCGTTGCTCGCCGCCCTCGAAGCGCCTGTGTCGGCGAACTAGGGCCGCGTCGCGGACTCGACCGCCGCGCGGGTCCCGCCGGCATCGAGCTGCGCGGCTCCGACGCCCAGCACATCGGGCCGGTAGGCCCATCCCCGGAGCAGCACCGAGTCGGGAACGATCCGGACCAAGCGCATCGGCAGACGCCCCTGGACCGTGCCGGATTCCGAGCGCGGCGAGGCGTGGTACCCGGCCAAGTGTCGGTAGTAGCGCGTGAGCAGCCGGGAGCCCCGGGCGTCGTCGAACGGTTCGACGGTGGCGTTCCCCCGGAGGCTCACGTGCTGCAGGAGCCCCTCCCGGGGACGGAAATCTACGACGGCGACGGCGACCCGGCCGTCCGAGGCCACGCGGCGCTGGAAGGTGTTGTACCCGTCCTCCACGATGGTCCACAGCGCGCCCTCCTCCCAGATGAACCAGGCCACGGAGGCACGCCCGCCCTCGGGAGAGAGCGTGGAGATGATGGCGAGTAGCGGGCGGGTCAGGAACTCATCGAGGTCGTACTCCCCTCCCTTCCCGCGGGTGATCCGCATCGGCGGTATCCCCCGGCCCTCAGACCTCGCGGTCGAGGATCTCCTGGAGCTTGGTGCGCGCGGCCGCGCGGAAGGTCTCGAGGCTGCCCTCGTTGAGCAGCATCCCGTCGGCGAGCGTGAAGGCGTTGCCGATCCCCCACTTGAGCTCGCGGCGGTCCCGGTCGTACATCTCCTGGAGGTTCGCGCCGTCGTCCCCCCGGCTCCGTTGCATCATCCGGTCGTGCCGGGTCTCGGGCGAGGCGAAGATCCCCAGGACGTAGAAATCCCCGAAGTTGTGCCGGAACACCGACAGCTCCGCGTCCGAGCGGCAGCCGTCGACGAGCATCTTGGTCTCCGTGAGCTTGGGGAGCGCCCGCTGGGCCCAGATCCCCGGGCCGTGCTTGTCCCGCTCCTCGCTGGCGATCCGCGCGACGTTGGCGTTGGTCAGACCGAGCCCCCGACGGCGCGTCTCGTCGCGGACCAGGTCCCCCATCTTCAGCGTCGCCACCCCCATGCGGTGGGCGACCTCGATGAGCTCGTCCTTGCCGGAGCCCGGCATGCCGACGGTGACGATCAGTCTCATGCCCGGTGGATCGGCTCGGGCCCGCCCGCGGACCCGGCGCCGGCGGCCGGCGCCACGAGCGCCCCTTCGGTCGCCTTCTGCAGTCGATCGGCGCGTTCCCGGTAGGTCTGGGCCTCGAGCGCCTCGACCCGGGCGTGCTCGAGGTACTCGTCGGACTTCACCTTGAGCTCCGCGGCCTTCTGCGTCTTGATCGCCGCCCGGTGCTCGAGCTTCTGGGCCTTGTCCTTGAGGTTGACGATCTTCTGTTGGAGCTTCTGGTTGCGGTAGTACATGGCGGTCACGTCGCTCCCGATGACGATGCCGCGGGTGCGCTCGTTCTGCGCCTGGATCTGACGGCTGTTCTGGTCGATCTGCTGCTGGAGTTCGGGTACTCGGCCGCGGACCGTCTCGGCCTTCTCACGAAGGACGGTCGCGACGTGACGCAGCTTCTCGATCTTCACGAGCACGCGGGCCTGCTTGGACGTCCAGCGGGAAGACAGGTGGTCGTGCTTCGCGGCGACCTCGCGCAGCTTGGTGATGTCGGCGTATTCCTGCCCCAGCCAACGACTTTCCCGAGCCGCCACGATGTGAGCGTGCGAGGGGGAGGGCGGGGGCGCCTCTCCGCCAGAAGACATGCTTTTTTGGATGCGGGGCCCGCCATATGACAGTTCCGTCGTCGGAGACGATCGGCGACCCGAGCGGACTCACGCGCTGGCGAGCCGGCCGGGTCGAGGGGGCGCGGTCGTGCCCCGGAGCCGGTCCGCGAGGGCGGCGATGGGCAGGCGTTCTTGGGACTTCGAGTCCCGCTCGCGCAGGGTCACGGTGCCGAAGTTCGCGTGACCGGCCTCGATCGTCTCGCCATCGACCGTGATGCAGAAGGGAGTTCCGCCTTCGTCCATACGGGCATAGCGCTTCCCGATCGAGCCGGCAGCGTCGCTCACGGCCCGGATCCCGGCGGCGCGGAGCGTCTCGACCACACGAATCGCCTCGGCCGAATGTTCCTTCTTCAGGAGCGGGAACACCGCCACCGGTACCGGCGCGATGTAGGTCGGCAGCCGCCAGAGCGTCCGATCCTCCGTCGCGGAGATCCCCTGATCGGCGAGCGCCCAGAGGTTGCGGTCGACGCCGAAGGTCAGCTCCAGGACATGGGGGACCAACCGACGCCCCTCGCCGCGGGCCACGCTCAGGTCCTTACCCGAGCCCGCCCCGTGGCGGGTCAGGTCGTAGTCGCCGCGGTAGTGGACCGCCCCGAGCTCCTTGTACCCACCGAGGCTCTCCAGCCGGACCTCGACGTCGAACTGGACCTTGTTGTAGAACGCCCGCTCCTCGTCGGATTTCTCCCACAGGCGGATCGACCCCGGCCGATAGCCCAGAACGTCCCGGTAGAAGCGGTGCGTCGCGGCGAGGTGAAAGACATAGAACTCCGGCAGCCCGCCGGAGCTGACGAGCTCGCGCGCCCGAACCCCGTGGATCTCGCCGTCTCCGGCGATGCGGGCCGCCGCGCGAACGACCGGCAGCTCGTCGTCGGCGACCTCCGCGAAGGGGACGGGGAACGCCTCCGGGTCGAAGAAGATCTGGAGCTCCGCCTGCGTGAAGACCCGCATCCGGAACAGCACCTGGCGGGGCGCGATCTCGTTGCGGTAGGCGTGGCCGATGACCGCGATACCGAGCGGGAGCGCCCTCCGCCCGACCTCCCACATGCGTGAGAAGGCGAGGTAGCTCGCTTGCGCCGTCTCCGGCTGGAGGTAGGCCTTCTCGCGCCCGGTGACGCCGAAGTCCAGGCCGAACATCAGGTTGAACGGACGGGGCACCTCCAGCTGCGTGCTCCCGCAGAACGGACACCGGGCCTGGTGCTCCTTCAGGAGCTCGCCGATCTGCGCCGGCGAAAGCCCGTCGACACCCTCCGGACGGGCGGACTCGAGAACCGTCTCGGCGCGGAAAGCGTTGTGGCAGCTGCCGCAGGTGACCTCCGGGTCGGTGAAGTTCTCGAGGTGCCCGCTCGCTCGGACGACGGCCTCCGGGAGGATCTCGGCCGGTTCGATGAGGTAGTAGTCGTCGCTCAGTCCGAGGAACCAGCTCTGCCAAGCGGCCTCGATCCGGGCCTTGAGCGCGGCGCCGAGCGGACCGTAGTCGTACAGGCCCTGGGCGCCGCCGTAGATCTCCGCCGAGGGCCACAGCACGCCGCGTCGCCGCAGGAGCGCGAACAGCTCGTCGCTTTTCATCGGCTCGGACCCCGTACTCCCCCGGTCGCCGAGCGGATGATGAGGTGATCGGCGGCCCGGGTCACGACCTGGTACTCCGGATCGTCGACGGGGAGGCGGAGCACGAGCGGCGGGGCCGGGTTCCCCGCGTCGAGCCGGGATCGCTCGGGCTGCCCGAGCCACTTCCACGGTTCGAGGAACGCGGCGCGAACGAGGAACGACGGAGAGACCGGGCGCCGCAAGAGGCGTTGGCTCGCGTAGGCGAACTCCAGTTCCCGCAGCATCGAGGGTGCGCTGAACATCGCGTTGTCGGTCCCGAGGAGGACCCGTACCCCGGCGCGTTCGAACCGCCGGAAGTCCGGCACGTGCCCGAACAGCGCGTTGGAGCGCGGGCAGACGGCGACCGCGACGTTCTCCTCCGCCACGGCCCGGAGGTCGGGCTCGGTGGCCCGGAACATGTGGATGAGGAGATCCGGCCGGGGTCGCAGGTACGCGTCGACCGGTTCGCGCACCACCTCGCTGGCGTGGAGGGCGTAGCGCTTGCCTCGCGTGCGGCAGGCCGAGGCGATGGCCGTCCGCGTGGGGAGGTCCTCCTCCCGCGCGGAGCTGAGCCCGACGCCATCGGCACGGGCGAGTAATCGATCGAGCTCGCCCCGTTCGAGCGGCCGTGCCAGTGGACGACCGAGCGCAATGACCTCGATGGGGAGTCCCTTGGCCGCGGCGCGGAGCGTCTCGATGCCGGGGAGACCCTCCTCGCGAAAGTCCACGACCGCACCCACGCCCTCGCGGACCATGCGACCGAGCGCCTCGCGGATGGCGGCACGTTTGGCCGCCGGCGGCGTCGCGGACAGGACGCGAAACTTGACCCCGTGCGGGGGGGCGACGATCCTCGAAACCGGGCCCGCGGGCGGCTCGCGGCCGAACGCGGCGTCGCCCAAATGGGTGTGCGAGTTCACCGGCGCCGGAAGCGCGATCCCGCGTACGCGCCGCTCGCGCCCCCGCGTCGAATCGGTCCCGATCGCCCCCCGTTCGACGATGCGTCCGCTCTTGATGCGGAGGTAGCCGGAGTGTGCGCCCTCCGAGTCCACGAGCGCGCCCTCGACGATCATTCGGGGCCGGTCGGGCGCCGCGCGATATCTCCCTTGCGCCGAAGGAAGCTTCGGCATTCGAGCGGGCGGGCTCGGGTAAGCCTATCACTTGGGTCTCCTCGGCCCCACGTGGATGATGCGGAGACTGCAGGTTCCCGGTCGCTCGACCTCCTTGTGGCCGGTCACATCAACATCGACCACTTCCTCACCGTCCGCGAGCTTCCCGGTGTCGACCGCACGGTGCCGCTCCTGGGCCAGCGCACGGAGCTCGGCGGGACCGCCGCCACCTTGGCACGCGTGGCGGCGCGCGCCGGGGTACGGACCGGGCTCGTCGCCCGCGTGGGAGAGGACTTCCCGGGGGAGTACCGCCGTCTGCTCACCGGCGAGGGCCTCGACCTGGCCGGAGTGGAGTCGGTCCCCGGGGCGCGGTCGCCGTGCTGCTTCATCATTCAGGACGAGCTCGAACGACAGGTGACGCTCATCGACCAAGGCGCGATGGGTGACACACGCGGCGCCGGAGCCCCCGACGGTCTCGTGGGCCGCGCCGACTGGCTGCACTTGGGAACGGGCGATCCGGCCTACCTCTTGCGGCTCCGCCAGGCGGCGCTCTCGCAGAAGGTGCACTTCGTGGTGGACCCCGCGCAGGAGATCCATTACCGTTGGGATTCCCCGGCCTTTCGCCGCCTCCTCGAAGGGGCGGAGATTCTGTTCGGCAACGAGGCGGAGATCCAGCGGGCGCGTCGGCTCGTGGGAGCTTCCAGCGCGAGCGAACTGCTCCGCCACGTTCCGATGGTCGTTGTCACGCGCGCCTCGCGCGGTGCTCGGGCTCTTACCCGCGGGGGTATCGTCGAGGTCCCCGCCCGGCGCGTGGGACGGCTCAAGCAAGTCACCGGCGCGGGCGATGCGTTCCGGGGGGGGTTCTATGCAGCCTATCTACGGGGCGAACCCTTGCGCGCGTCGTTGACCGCCGGAACGCACCGTGCGGCGAGTTGGATCCGTCACGGCGGGTTCGAGCCCGGGGCGCGGAAGAACTGAACAATGAAGATGCGCCCGTTCGGCCAACTACTCCCCGTCGAGACCGCGGTCGCCCGACTCCTGCGGGCAACCCACCCTGTCCGCGGCGTCGAGCACCTCCCGCTGGAGCTGGCCGCCGGTCGGGTCGCGGCGCGCGTCCACCGGGCGCGCACCAACGTGCCTCCGTTCGCCCGCGCGACGTGGGACGGTTACGCGCTGCGGTCGCGCGACACCCGCGGGGCTGCGCCGGAGAGCCCGCGGGGGTTGCGGATCGTCGGGGAGGTGTTCGCGGAACGGGCGCTCGAGCGGGCCCTCGGGCCGAACGAGACCGCCGCGATCGCTACCGGCGCGGCGCTCCCAAGGGGAGCGGATGCGGTGATCATCTTCGAGGAGGCTCCGGTCCGCGGCGACTGGCTGACGGTCCGTCGGTACGTGCGATTGGGGGAGCGGATCGCGCATCCCGGCGACGATTTCCCGCGCGGGGCCACGCTCGTCCGTCCGGGGGAGACGCTGACACCCGCGCGGTTGGGGGCGCTGGCGGCGAGCGGGCTGACCTCGACGACGGTCTTCCGAAGACCACGGGTAGCGATCATCCCCAACGGCAACGAGCTCGTCGAGCCCGGCCGACGGCTGCGCGGCGAGCAGATCTACGAATCGAACAATTTCGTGCTCTCGAGCTTCCTCCGCGCCGCCGGCGCGGAGCCGGAGCCGAATCCGCCGGTCATCGACGACCCCGCGAGGATCGAGCGGGCCATACGACGAAGTCTGGCCCGCAACGACGTGGTCGTCCTCACCGGCGGGAGCTCGGTGGGGGAGCGGGACTTCCTGCCCCAGATCTTCCCGCGGGTCGGACGCCTGCTGTTCCATGGAATCGCGGTGCGCCCGGGCAAGCCCACGCTCGCCGCCTCCGTCGGCGACCGACTGCTCCTCGGTCTACCGGGCCATCCGACCTCCTGCCTTTCGAACTGCTTCTGGATGCTCCTCCCGGTACTCCGCAAGCTTGGGCATTGCTCCGGACCTGGCACCGTTCGGACGACGGTCCGACTGGCCGAAGGCTACGAGATCGAACGCGGACACCTCGCGACGGTGGTGCCCTTCCGGGTCGCCGATGGCCGGGCGTGGCCCACGTTCAAGGGCTCCTCGGCGATTACCAGCCTGTCCTCCGCGAACGCCTACGCCCTGCTTCCCCCGGGACACGGAAGTCTTCGACGGGGCTCGGCCCTCGATGTCGAGCTGCTCCCCCCGCCGATCGGGGAGTCGCCCTACGGACCGAGCCCCTTACGCGCGGCCACGAAACGATAAGCATGGTCGAACGCTTGCATCTCTCGTGCGCGACCGGTACGGTCGTGAGGTCTCCGACCTCCGCATCTCGCTGACCCAGCGGTGCAACCTGCGCTGCGTGTTCTGCCACATGGAGGGTCAGCCCGTCGCCCGGGAGGAGCTCACTGTCGCGGAGATCGCCCGCGTCGTCCGGGCGGGCACGCACGTAGGGATCGACCGGGTCAAGCTCACGGGGGGGGAGCCGACGCTCCGCACCGACCTTCCGGAGATCATCGCCGCGATCCGGCCGCACGTCCGCGAGATCTCCATGACCACGAACGCGCTCCTGCTCGACGGGCTCGCCCCGACCCTCCGCGCGGCGGGGCTCGACCGGGTCAACGTCAGCTTGCCCAGCCTCGACGCCTCGACCTACCACCGGTTGACCGGCGTCGACGGGGTCGATCGGGTCCTTCGGGGGATCCGGGCCGCCGGCGAGGCCGGGTTGCGCCCCATCAAGCTCAACGTCGTCGCGCTCCACGGGGCGACCGACACCCCCGAGGCGGTCGACGCCCTCGTCCGGTTCGCCCAGGACGCCGGCGCCTGGCTCCAGGTCATCGAGTTCGAGCCCGTGCAGGGCCGTGTGGACCCGCGCATCTACCGCGCGCTCCATTCCGAGCTCGGTCGACTGACGGAGGAGGCGGCGGCCCAGGCGTTCGAGGTCACCCACAACCGGCTGCACGACCGACCCCGCTACACCTTCGACTCCGGCGGGCGGCCCGCGACCGTCGAGGTGGTCCAGCCGGTCGCGAATCCCGACTTCTGCATGGCGTGCCACCGCCTCCGGCTCACCTCGAACGGGTTGCTCAAGGGCTGCCTGATGACCAACGAGGGCCTGATCGACCTGCGACCGGCCCTGCGCGCCGCCGACGGCCCCGCCGCGCAGGCGGAGTTGGTGGACGCCTTCGAGCGCGCGGTGCTTCGCCGCCGTCCGTTCTACGTCGGGCCGCAGACCCCCTCGCCCGCACCCGTCCCGGCCGGATTCGAGGAGTCGAGCGGTCCGTCGGGCGCGCACCTGCCGGTCATCTCCTGAGGGTTCCGCGTTCGGCGATGGAGATCCCCCCACCGTGAGCCCGCCCGCCGTGGACGTCGCCCTCCTCCAGATCGAGGGGACCAACAACGACACCGAGCTCTACCACGCCCTCGCGGGGGTCGGAGCCCGCCCGGAGATCGTCCACCTCAAGCAGTTCGAGGGGCGTGACGTGACCTCCGACGAGCGTCGTAGGTTATCCGACTACCAGGTGCTCCTGATCCCGGGCGGCTTCTCGGCGGGCGACTACGTCCGGGCCGGTGCGATCTTCGCCTCCCGGATCCGGAGCGCCATCGGACCGGAGCTCCAGGAGTTCGTCCGTTCCGGCCATTTCGTCGGGGGCATCTGCAACGGATTCCAGGTCCTGACCGAACTCGGCCTCTTGCCCGGATACCCCGAGGGTCGGCTGGGCCCGCCGCAGGCGGCGTTGATGACCAATGACTCCGGCCGGTACGAGTGCCGGCCCACCTTCCTCCGGTGGGAGGGCGGGGCGTTCGCGCCGCTCTCCCACCTGCCGAAGGGGACGGTCCTGCTCACCCCCTCCGGGCACGCCGAGGGCAAGCTCGTACTTGCCGGCGATCCCGACGCGGGGGTTCGGGAGCTGGACTCCAACGGGCAGGTGCTGTTCCGTTGGGTCGACCCGAAGGGCCAGCTCGCCGGTTACCCGTGGAATCCCAACGGATCGCCGGGGAACGTGGCCGGCATCACGAACCGCGAGGGGAACGTCTTCGGCTGGATGCCCCACCCGGAGCGTGCCTTCTTCCGCGACCTCCATCCCGATTGGACTCGCTCCGGCGGGCCGGACGGGTTCGGCGACGGCCAGCGGATTTTCGACGGCCTGATCCGGCACGTCGAGCGGCACGACTAGCCCCGCGCGAGAACCGTACGACCTCCAGACGCTCCCCTTCGAGTTCACGTCGGGCGACCACCCGCCATCGCCCCCCTCTTCGCATCCATCCGTCGAGCAGACGCGACCGCTCGGTTGGGTCCTGCAGCGTCGAGAAGAGCACGAACGCCGACCCGCGCGGGCGCAGGTGTGGGGAGAGCTCCGACAGCAGTCGTCTGGTGATCGTCAAGCCGGTGGCCCCGCCGTCCAGCGCGAGCCGATCCCCCGGCTCCGGGTCCACCAGTCCGACCGGTGTCGGGAGGTACGGTGGATTGCATAGGATCCGGTCGAACGCGCGGAGGCCGCGCGCGAGGTCGGTCCGTACGCAGTCGAGGTCGACCCGTCGCTTCCGGGCCAGCTCGCGTGCGGCCCGAAGTGCGTCGAGGTTCCGGTCCGTCGCCACGACGCGCGCCCCGGACGAGGCCGCCGCGACGGCGAGGATCCCACTCCCGGTGCCGATGTCGAGGACCCGGAGCCGTCGAGGTATCCGGGCGAAGGGCAGGAGCAGTTCGGAATCTTCGCGTGGAGCGTAGACCCCGGGGCGCCGCGGTTGCGGGCCGTTCGGGGTGCTCGTCCCTAGCACGCCCGCCCTCGCCGCCGCGAAGCTCTTATCGTTTCATTCCATCCGGATTTCTCGGGGATTCTTACACAGTGGCGCGTCGCGCAGCGGCTCCCGTGAAGATCGGCATCACCGGGCTTCCGGGGTCGGGAAAGACGCAGACCCTGTTGCGCATCATCCAGCTCCTCGAACAGGAGGGGCTGCGGGTCGGCGGGATGATCACCGAGCCGATCGAAGAGAAGCACCACCGCTCGGGTTTCCAGATCACGAACTGGATCACCAAGGAGCACGAGGTGTTCGCCCACGAGACGCTGAAGTCGCGGGTCCGTTCGGGCCGCTACGGGGTCAACCTCTCGGCGCTCGAAGGGCTCGGCGTTCGCGCGCTCCAGATGGCCCGGGACGACGCCGACATCATCGTCATCGACGAGGTCGGCAAGATGGAGGTCGAGTGCGAGACGTTCACCCAGAGCGTCGTCGACACGCTCGATGCCAGCAAGTCGATCGTGATGACCCTCCACAAGAAGTCGCGCAATCCGCTGCTCCAGGACATCCGACGGAGGGACGAGCTACGCCTGCTCGAAGTGACGCCCGTCAACAAGAATCTCCTCGCGTTCAAGATCGTCAAGTTGCTGACGGGCCGGGCGCACTGAACGGAGTTCGCCGCGCCCGCGAAGGGGCCACCGAGCTCTGGTTGCCCCCCTCGCCCGGCGAACGGGGTCCGGCGCCGCGGCGCGCCGTGTTCTACAACCGGGCGATGGCGCTCGACCGCGACCTCGGGGTCGCCGTACTCTCCGCCTGGGGCTCGGGCCGCGGACGGCCAGGGCGGGGGTGGGAGATGTTGGCGGCTACCGGCGCACGCGGACTGCGGCTCCGCAATGAGACCGAGGCGCTCGGCGAACTGCACCTGACCGAGTGGAATCCGGAGGCATCGGAGGTACTGCGGTCCAACGCGGCCGGACTTTCGCTCGCCGGTGTGTCGGTCGAGGCCGCGGACGCACGGAAAGTTCCCGCGGCCGCGCCGTACGACTACGTCGATCTCGATCCGTTCGGTACTCCCGTGCCGTTCTTGGATGCGGCGCTCACCGCGCTCGCTCCGGAGGGACTCCTCGCCGTGACCGCGACCGACATGCCCGTGCTCGCGGGGGTCCAGCCGGGCGCGTGCAATCGCCGCTACGGTGCGGATCCCCTGCGCGGCCGCCTGGCTTCGGAGGCGGGGCTGCGCATTCTCCTGGCGCACGTGGTAGGGCGTGCGGCCGAGAAGGGGATCCAACTCCGCCCTGTGCTCTCTTACGTCCTGGACCATCACGTCAGAATGTACCTGCGGCGCCGGGAAGAGCCGGTCGCGCCACCGATCGAGCAGGTGCCCAGTCCCCGATGCGCCTCCCCCCCGCTCCCGGGCGGTGGACCGTACGGGCCCCTGTGGGTCGGACCGCTCTTCGAGCAGGGGTTCGTCGCCCGTCTGCGGACCCCCACGAGCGCCGAATTGCCAGAGGCGCTCGACACACTGCTCCAACGGTTCCGGGGAGAGTCGCTCGTCGATGTGCCGTTCTACTACGAGCCCAATCGCCTGGCGCACGCGACCGCCGTTCCAGAACCTCCCGGTCTCGAAGCGTTGTTCCGTGAGATCTCCGCCCGCGGATTCCGCGTCGCCCGGTGCCACGTCCAGCCGAGCGCCTTCCGGACGGACGCGCCGTATCCGGAGTTGGAATCGATCGTCCGGCAGCTCGCCGGCGCCCGCTAATCCCAGAACGCTCGGGTCCGCGCGTACTTGCGCTCGGCCTTGAGGATCTCCGTGAGGAGCTCCTCGTCGCTGCGGTAGGGTCGCTGCAGGATCCGCCGGGCGGTGTCCGGCCCGATGCCCCGGCCCGCCAGGCAGAGCAGCGCCTTCTCGCCGTAGTGGGCGAGCAGCTCGGCCGAGGTGTACGCGGTGCGGATCAACGGCTCGAGCGAAGGGTTCGGTCTCCGGGCGCCGCGCTCGCCCTTCCACTTCTTCTTGGCATACCGTCCGATCCGGTCGATGTCCTCGGTGCGCCGGGGGGACAGGACGGCCGAAAGGGCGCCGTGGCAGATCTTGCAGGTGGCCCCCTTGTCCTTGGCGAACCGATCGGCGGTCACCGAGCGAGTGAAGCCGCACCGCAGGCAGACCAGCGTCAACGACTCGGCCCGGAGACGCTCGCCGACCGCCTTCAGCAACGTGGGCGGCGGGGTGTCCGGGACCTCACGCCAGCGGAGCCGCTCGACCGGGAGGTCGCTCAGCGGGTTCGGGGCGATGACCCTCAGGGCGATGGTACCGTCGCGCAGCCGGGTGAGCACCTCGGTGGCGTGGGCGAGGTCGAACCGGTCGTGGAGGGTCTTCTCCAGCGCCTCCTCCCCGAGCGGGGTGGTGCGGGAGGCTTCGATCAACGGCTCCAGGTCGCGGAGCGCCCTGGGGTCCGCCCCGACCGGCAACACTCCGAACTTGCGCGCCACCGTCAGGAACACGTAGCGGAATTCCGGGCTGGACGGCACGAGGTGCTCGACGAGGTGGCCGAGCCCCTCCGGCGGCAGGCGGATCGCCTCCATCAGCGTCTCTGGTGCGAGGGCCACGGGTAGCCCGAGCAGGATCCAGGTCGGCTCGGTGCCTAGGATCTCGACACGGCCTCCGGTGCGCGAGGTCAGCGATCCGGCGAGCGCCAGCGCGAGCGTGTCGTTGGTCTTGCTGCCGAAGCAGGCTCCGATGGCCACGATCCGACCGTGCAGGGTGACGGTGACGGTGCGGTCGTCGGCGACCTCTGCGACCCTCGCGGCCGCGCATCGGGCCGCGAGGCGTTCCCGGGCCGTCGGCAGCAGCGGGTACGGTCCGAGCTCTCCGGTCCGGCGAAGCCGTCCGATCTCCTGAGCGGCCTCGAACGGGACGGGCAGGTCCTCTCCCACCCAGCGCGGCTCCTGCCCGATCTCCGTGACCGATTCGACGAGGAGCTCGTCGTCGCGGAACTCGACGACCCGCCAGGTCCGGCCCCGCAGGAGAAAGATCAGGTCGGGCTCGGCGAGCACTTGGGTGATGACGAACCGTTCGTCCAACGTGCCGATCGGCCGACGCGTCGCGATGTCGCGTAAGCGGTAGGTCTTCTGGTCGGGGATCAGCGAGAGGGTCGAGTAGAACCGAGCCAGCGTGCCGCGGGTCGGACGCAGGGTCTCGCCCTCCCGGCGCAGATTACCGAGGGTCCCGAGGTACTCGACGAGCTCGTCCCACTCCTTGGCGCTGAGCCCGCCCGCGGCCAGCGCGCCCCGGAGCTCGTCGAAGAGCGGACGGACGTCCGCACTGCCCTGCGCCCGGAGGGCCGCCAGCACCTGCTGGGCGAGGGCAAGCCGGTTGCGCGTCCTCCAGACGGTGGGCTCGATTTCGCCGGCGAGCGCGCGTCGGGCGAGCACCGCGCCCTCCTCGAGGTCCTCGTCGTCGAGGGCGAGGAGCACCCCGTGCACCGTCCGGTCGAGCCGATGGCCGGATCGGCCGGCGCGCTGGAGAAGGCGCCCGGCCTGGTGGGGGGAGCCGAACTGGACGACGAGGTCGACCGAGCCGATGTCGAGCCCGAGCTCGAGCGAGCTCGTGGCGACCAGGCCGCGGAGCTTCCCCTCCCGGAACTCCTGCTCGGTCTCCTCACGGACCGCCCGGGAGAGCGAGCCATGATGGACCGCGACGGGCAGGTCGGGGGCGAGTCGGGCGAGGCGCGCGCCGAGGCCCTCTGCGGTGGGGCGGGTGTTGACGAAGATCAACGTCGTGCGATGGCGACGGACCTCCTCCTCCGCGGCGAGGAGGGCGCGGAGGTACGGTTCGTCCGCCTTGAGCTCGGCACGGAGGGCGGGGTCGACCTTCTCGGTCCCCTCCGCACCGGTACGGACCTCGAGGACGATCGCCCGGGATTGGCGCGCCACCGCGTATCGGGGTGAACGGGGCGGCGGTGCCAGGAACTGGGCGACCTCGGCGGGGTTCGATACGGTCGCCGAGAGGCCGATCCGCCGGATCCGCCGGCCGACGAAAGCGTCGAGCCGCTCGAGCGTGACCCCCAGCTGGGCGCCCCGGTCCGAGGGGAACAGCTCGTGCACCTCGTCGACGACAACGGCCCGCAGCCCCCGGAGTCCCTCCCGGAGATTCTTGCCGACGAGGAGGATCTGGAGCGTCTCGGGCGTCGTGAGCAGAACATCGGGGGGTCGGCGCGACTGACGGGTGCGCTCCGCCGCCGGAGTGTCGCCGTGGCGCACGGCCGCGGTCAGCCCCGCGGCGCGCGCTAACTCGACGAACCGCACCTCGAGATCGCGGTTCAGCGCGCGCAAGGGGGTGACGTAGATCAGGAACGTCGGGGGGGTCGGGGCGTACAGCCTCTGGGAAAGCAGGGGAAGAAGCGCCGCCTCGGTCTTGCCGGTGCCCGTGGGCGCCACGAGCAGCGCATCGCCATCGCCCCCGGCCAGGAGCGGGAGCGCGAGCTTCTGGATCTCCGTCGGGGCGATGAAGCCCCGATCGGCGAGCGCCCTCAGGAGCTCCGGATGGACCCCCTCGAACAGCTCGGCGCGCAGTTCCGCCACGGCCATTCGAGCCGGGTGCGACTCAAAACGCCCCCGGCTCAGACCGGAGCGACGCTGCCGGGCTCGAGATCGAGCTTGCGCAGCCCGAGCGTCTCGTCCATGGTCCGGCCGAAGGTCCGCCCGGGGAAGGTCTCGACGTAGATCTCCGCGAGCACGCTGACCCTCCCTTTGAGGAGGTGGCCCCCGACGACATGGTGGTCGGGCCCGGCGAGGGCGCCGTGAAGGTGGAGCGAGGGCGCACCGTCGACCTCCGCGATGCTCCCGTGGAGCGCGACCAGCTCGTGGGGGACCTCGAGGACGTGGGGGACGTACTCGCGTCCGTTCCAGTAGGCCGCGGTCGTGGGGGCCAGCATCCCGATCCCCTCGACGACGACTCCGGCCCGGACCCCATGTCGGCGGGCAAAGTCGGCGAGCCGGTCGAAGATCTCCTCCCCCGCATCGAGCCGTAGCATCCAGCGCGTGCCCTCGTGTACTTCCTGCACGGGCGCACCAACTCCCCTCGGCGTAAGGAGCTTGGGGCACCCGTCCGGAAAACGGTAAGGTGCGGGTCCTCCTGCGCCGTCGCGATGGAACTCCGACCGATCCACGGCCTCCCCGAGACTCCGCAGGCCGTGGTCGAACGCCTGCGGGCGGCGGGGCCGTCGATCGTGGCGCTGTCCGGGGGTGTGGACTCGGGGGTCGTGGCCCTGTTGGCGCACCGCGCGCTCGGCACGGAGGCACGCGCGGTGACATTGACCGGACCTTCCCTCCCGGCCGAGGAGCGCGCGATGGCGGGCGCGGTCGCCCGAGCGATCGGGATCGAACACGCCGAGATCCCGGTCGACCAGCTCTCCCGGGAGGAGTACCGATCGAATCCGGAGAATCGCTGCTACTTTTGTCGCCAGGTCGAGACCACCGCGATCCGCCGGCTCGCGGCCGGCGTGGGCATCACCGTACTGCTGGACGGGGTCCACCTCGACGACCTGGGCGACATCCGACCCGGGCTGAAGGCCATGGACGAGGCCGGATTCCGCCATCCGCTGCTCGAGGCCGGTTGGCGCAAGTCCGACGTTCGGGAGTGCGCCCGCAGCGTGGGATTGCCGAATTGGGACCGCCCGTCCAACGCCTGCTTGGCGAGCCGAGTGCGCCACGGCGAGTCGATCAGCGCCGCGTTGCTCGCCGCGGTCGACCGCGCGGAATCGGCGGTCCGGGGGTTCGGATTCCGCCGCGTGCGCGTCCGGGTCTCCGCCGGTGGCGCTCGAGTCGTCGTGGGGGCGGACGAGGTCGAACGCCTGATCGCACCCCCCACCGCGCAGCGGGTGGTCGATTCTCTGCTCACGATCGGATTCTCGGAGGTCACCCTCGATCCCGCCGGCTACGCTCCCCGACCGGGAGGTTGAGGGCCGTGCCGGTCAAACGGACGAAGGCACCTACCCCGCGGCCCGAGCCGCGGGAGGCCTCCGATCGGCGGGCGAGTTCGGGGCAGTTCCAGCTTGAGACCGAGCTCACTCCCCAGGGGGACCAGCCCAAGGCGATCGAGGAGCTCGCGCGGCGCATCCGGGGAGGGGAGCGGTACCAGACCCTCCTGGGGGTCACCGGTTCCGGCAAGACGTTCACGATGGCGGAGGTCGTCGAGCACCTCCAGCGACCCACCCTCGTGATCTCCCCGAACAAGACGCTGGCCGCGCAGCTGGTCAGCGAGTTCCGAGCCCTCTTCCCCCGGAACGCCGTCGAGTACTTCGTCAGCTACTACGACTACTACCAGCCCGAGGCCTATGTGCCCCAGATCGATCTCTACGTCGAGAAGGACGCGCAGATCAACGAGGAGATCGACAAGCTGCGGCATCGTGCGACCCAGGCGCTGCTGACGCGCCGCGACGTCCTCGTCGTTGCGAGCGTCAGCTGCATCTTCGGCCTCGGATCTCCGACCGACTACCAGAGCGGGGTCGTCGATATCGAGCGGGGCGCGACACTCTCCCGCCAGGAGCTGCTGCACAAGCTCGTCCACAGCCACTACGCCCGCAACGACGTCGAGCTCCAGCGGGGCCGATTCCGAGTCCGCGGCGGCACCATCGACGTGATGAGCAGCGGGGAGACCGTCCATCGGATCGTGCTCGAGGGCGACCGCGTCGCCGAGCTTGCCGAGCTCGACCCGACGACGCGCGAGGAGATCCGACCGCTCGAGCGTCTGTCGATCTTCCCGGCGAGCCACTTCCTGACGATGGACGAGCGGCGCGAGGAGGTGCTCCGTGCGATCAACACCGAGAAGGAGGAGCGGGTCGCCGAGCTGACCCGCCAGGGCCACGCGCTGGAGGCGCAGCGGCTCAAGAGCCGGACCGAGTACGACCTCGAGATGATCCGCGAGACCGGGACCTGTTCCGGGATCGAGAACTACTCGCGGCACTTCACCGGACGCAAGCCCGGCGAGCCGCCGTACACGCTGCTCGACTTCTTTCCCAAGGACCTGCTCGTATTCCTGGACGAGTCGCACGTGACGCTGCCCCAGCTCCAGGGGATGTACCGCGGCGACCTCAGCCGCAAGGACAACCTCGTCGAGTTCGGCTGGCGGCTTCCCTCGTGCCGCGACAATCGGCCGCTCAAGTTCCCGGAGTTCCTGGCCCGGGTCCCCCAGCTCGTCTTCGTCAGCGCCACCCCCGCCAAGTTCGAGCGGGAGCACTCGAGCGCCATCGTCGAGCAGGTCATCCGGCCGACCGGCCTGGTCGACCCGCCGGTGGAGGTCCGACCGCTCGAAGGGCACATCGCCGACCTCGTCGGCGAGATCCGCACGGTCGTCGAGCGGGGCGAGCGGGCCCTCGTCACCACGCTGACCAAGCGCACCGCCGAGGACCTGGCCAACCACTTCGCCCAGCTGGGGATGAAGGTCCGCTACCTCCATTCCGATGTCGAGACGATGAAGCGGGTCGAGATCCTTCGGGACCTCCGGCTCGGCCGGTTCGACGTGCTGGTCGGGATCAACCTGCTGCGGGAAGGGCTCGACCTGCCCGAGGTCAGCCTGGTCGCCGTCCTCGACGCGGACAAGGAGGGCTACCTTCGCAGCGAGAGCGCGCTCATCCAGACCGTTGGTCGCGCCTCCCGCAACGTCCGCGGCAAGGCCATCCTCTACGCCGACCGGACCACCGGCTCGATGGAGCGCGCGATGAGCGAGATGCGCCGCCGGCGCGAACTCCAGCTTGCCTTCAACGCCGAGCACGGCATCGTGCCCGAGACGATCCGCAAGGAGGTCCGCTCCATCCTGGCCGAGGGGACCGACGCCGAATCCGGCGACCTGTCGACCTCCGGTCTGGGCAAGAAGTGGAAGGAGCGGCTACCGATGCTCCTCGCCAATCTCGAGGAGGAGATGCGGATCGCCGCCGAGCAGCTGGACTTCGAGGAGGCGGCGCGGATCCGGGACCGGATCCGTGAGCTCGAGCTTCGGGCGGGCCTAGCGGGGAGCCGTACCCCCGAGCGTGCCGGAACGACGGCCTGAGGGGTCCCGGCGGCCAGGACGCCCCGGGATCGGTGCTGCGCCCCCTGTTCAGTTCGTTCGACCGGTCCGTTCGGTGTAGGGCGAGGATCGCGCGAGCGCCCTTTATCCGACGCCTTCCATCGCGGGCCGTGCCCCGAGCTCCGCCACCTCGCCCGTCGGCCGGGTTGCCCGAGCTCCGCCGCTCGGGGACGGTCACCGAGCTGCTGTTCCTCTACGAGTGTGTGACCGACCCGCCGGCCCGACTCCAGCCCATCGGGGAGCGGCTGGGCGTCACGGTCCAGGCCGCCAGCCAGGCGTACCGCCGGCTCCGAGCGAGCGGGCTGGTCGAGTTCCGCGACGGCCGCTACCGTGCGACGGTGACCGGGATCGACTGGCTCCACCGAGCGCTGGGAGGCTTCCGCGACGACATCGAGGCGAGGCTCCGGCGGCTGCACGTGATCCGGAGCTCCCGGGCGGTCGCGCTCGGACCCCTCCGCAAGGGGGATCGGGTGGCGCTGGAGATGCAGGACGGCGTGCTCTCCGCCCGGCCCGGCCTTCGCGGGCGCTCGCTGGGTCGCGCCGCCGAGGACGCCGCGACCGGCGCACTGGTCGCGGTCGACCAGCTCGAGGGGATCGTTCCGATCCAGCGCGGTCGCATCCGCGTGCTCACGGTCGACCCGGGCCGGGTCGAGGAGGGCCCGCTCACCGCCGCGCTTCGGCGACAGCTCGACCACTCCGAACCCGGATTGCTCGCCGCGCAGGGGCTCGAGCCGTACCACCTCCTCCGTCGCGCCACCGACCGTCCCATCGCCCGCTTCGCGGTCGGCGCGACCGCCGCCGAGGCCGCCGAGCTCGGGGTCAGCTCGACGGTCGTGGTGCTGGCCGACGATCTGCCCCGGTTCCTCGAACAGTTCAGCGAACCGAACCCCCCCGCGATCGACGTCCGTCCCCTCGGCGCCGGGCCGATGGCCCGTCGCTCAGGGGGTCGGAGCGGGTCGAGCGGCCGCGAGCGCGACCGTTAGATCGTCCAAGGATACGATCCGCGCCCCCGCCCGGACGAGCGCCGCCCACTCCGAGCGCGCCGCACCGCCGGTGTAGTCACGGTCCGGTCCCGGAGGACCTCCGAGAAGGAACATCGGTGTGCGCCCGGCGAAGGGCCGCAAGTCCTCGAGGTTGACGAGGTTCGAGGGACCGACGGCGAACGGCGCCACGACGATGGCCTCGGCGAGGGTGAGAAGCCGGCGGTGCTCGGCGCGCGCGGCTTCGCCGACCGGCGCGAACGGAACTTCGGCCGCGAAGACGACCTCGAGCTCCTCGGCGACCTGCGCGTCGGAGTCCAACAGGTTCAGCGCACCCGCCGTCAGCCGGAAGCCGGACTCGGCGAGGCGGCGCAGGACCGGACCGGCCGCGCCACCCCCGCCGACCACATGGACGGTCCCGGCGCGTTGCGAACCGGCGCTCCGTCGCCGGCTCGGCTCGGTGAGCATCGGAAGCAGGTAGGGCTGGCCGGTGGCGGGGTCCCGGCGGAGCTCGGCGGTGACGCCCCAGACCTCGCGCAGCAGCGATTCCGAGAGCACTTCGCGCGGCGGGCCATCATCGACGACCCGGCCCCGCGAAAGCACGGTCATCCGGTCCGCGAAACGGGCCGCGAGGTTCAGGTCGTGCATCGCCGCGATCACGGTCCCTCCCCGGTCCGCGACCAGCCGGCGGACCCGTGCCAACAGGTCGAGCTCGTGCCCAATGTCCAGGTAGGCCGTGGGCTCGTCGAGCAGGAGGACGGGCGCCTCCTGGACGAGCGCTCGAGCGAGTAGCGCCCGTTGCCGTTCGCCGCCGGAGAGCTCCAAGATCCCGGAGTCGGCCCGGTCGAGCAACCCGGCGTCGTCCAGGGCGGCCCGGGCCCGGCGCAGGTCCTGGGGACCCTCTACCTCGAAGGGCTCCCAGTGGGCGTACCGCCCGAACAACACGTAATCGACGACGCGGAGATTGTCCCGGGGGAACTCCTCCTGCGGAACCCATGCGACACGCCGCGCGCGTTCGCGGGCGCCCATCTCCAGGCTCGGCCGGCCGAGCAGGCGGACCTGGCCCTCCGAGGGCCGCAAGAGTCCGAGCCCGGCCCGAAGCAGGGTGGTCTTGCCCGAACCGTTCGGTCCGGTGAGTGCGATGAACTCGCCGGATCGGGCCTCAAGGGAGACGTCGTGCAGCGCGACACGATCGCGGTAGCGCACCGTCACGTGGTCGGCGTGGAACGTCGGTGCCGAGGGGATCGAGGCGCTCATACGGCATCCCCCGCGCGTTGGAACCGGCGACGGTACAGCAGGTAGAGGAAGAACGGCGCGCCGGCGAACGACGTGAAGATCCCCACCGGCAGCACGCTCGCCGGGAACGCACCGACCGCGAGGTCGTTGGCGGCCAGGAGGAAGAAACCTCCCACCAGCGCCGAGCCCGGCAGGACATACCGGTAGTCCGGCCCGATGAGCCGTCGGACGATGTGGGGGGAGACCAGTCCGACGAATCCGATGATCCCGGTGAAGGCGACGGCGGTGCCGGTGCCGAGGGAGGAGTACAGCAGGAGCCGGCGGCGCACCTTCTCGGACTCGACCCCCAGGCTGTGGGCTACGTCGGAACCGAGCTGGAGGAGGTTGAGCTCGCGGGCGTAGAGTGAGAGCCCGACCCCGGCGATTAGCGCTCCGCCGAAGGCGATACCATCGCGGTTCCAGGTTGCCCCGCCGAGACCCCCGAGAAGCCAGAACGATACCTGGAGGCTACCCGTCGGGTTGTACAGGAGGAGGATCGAGAGGACCGCCGAAAGCATGCTCGCCAACGCCACGCCCGTCAAGAGCAGGGTCTCGACCGAGCTGCCGAGGACGCGGGCGGCGACCAGGATGGCTCCCCCGGTGAGCACCGCGCCGACGAACGCGAACAGCGGCAGGAACAAGTTGGCGTCGGCCAGCCCGACCTGGAAGACGAACAGTACCGCTGCGCCGAGAGTACCCCCGGCCGAAAGTCCGAGGAGGTACGGGTCGGCGAGTGGGTTGCGGAAGGTCCCTTGCAGGGTTCCCCCGGAGATCCCGAGGGCCGCACCGGCGATCAGTGCGAGGAGGATTGCCGGAAGCCGGCTGTCCCAGATGATCTCCACCCATGCGTTGCACAGGCGTGGCGAGGCGCTCGTTCCGGAACAGGGGTCCGGATACAGTACTCCACCCGTGAGCTGGTGCAGCAGGATCTGGAAGACCGCGTCCGCCGGGATCGGGACATTGCCGACCAGCGGGGACGTCACAAGGAGCCCGAGGGCCGCGCCCCCGAGCGCCAAGGCGCCGACCCGACGCTGATTCACGGGCGCTGCCCGAGGGTTGGGTCCTCCACGGGTCCCTCGAGCACGGCGCGCTGCCGAGTCCTACTTCGGACCCGGGTGCAGAATGGCGAGCAGGGTCGGAACGGTCACCAGGATCATGGTCGGACCCGGCTCGGTCAGGAGTTCGGATGCGATCGGGTAGAGGTGACCGGAGGAGACCGCACCGAACTGCGCCCAGTTCGGGCCCTGAGAGTACACCGTCAGATTCACCCCGAAGCCTGTGGCGTAGACGATCGCAGAGGGATCGGCCACGAGCACCTGCGAGCCGCTGACCTCCGGATAGGCAAGGGTGGCGTTCGCCGCGACGCTCACCGCCGAGACCAGCTCGACGAGGGATTGGCCGAAGGTGCCCGGACCGTAGGTCCAGAAACCGAGGTTGTCCGCGTAGTAGGTGAGGAGCACAGAGGGGAAGGGGGTGCCGTTCGCCGAAAGGTTCGCCTGCAGCGCGGCCGCCCGACCGAGGACGGACTGAAGCTGGCCGACGAGCGTCGACGCCGCCGTCGCGACATGGAAGATCTGGGCGAGGAGCTGGATGTCGACGACGATCCCGCCGAGGGTGGACGGTTGGAGGATCAGCACGGGGATGTGGTAGGTCGTGCTGATCTCCTCAACGGTGCTCGCGCTGACGATCGTTGAGGTCAGCACCAGGTCGGGGCTCGCGTTGAGCAACTGTTCGACGCTGAAACTCGGACCGGTCTGAACGCAGAGGTTGGACGAGAGGCTCCAGTTATGGATCTGGGCGGGGCTGTAGTCGGCCGAGAGCCCGCCCAGCGCCTGGGCGTAACAGTCCACTCCGACGATTCGCTCGCGGAGCCCCAAGCGGACCATCGAGTCGGTGATGCTGGGCGAAAGTACGACGACCCGAGAGGGATCCGCCGGGACATTGACCGTGCGACCGGTGTCGTCGGTGACGGCGACCGTCCCGGGCGGAGCCGGGGTTGGACGGAGCTCGAAGTAGGCGGCGGTCGCGGCGACGGAGATCCCGGCGGCCACGAGGAGGGAGACGACCAGGACCGTGCGGGTCACTCCGGCGGGTCGGCGATCCGCGGATTCCGGATTCAAGCTCATTGGATTTTCTTCAATCCACCTTTAATTTAAGGGTTCCTGCGTAGGCGCCTCCCGCGGGCCGCCGGTCCCGCCCGCAACAAAGGATATCTCTCCGGGCCCCTCGGCCGCGAGGGAGGGAGCATAGGCTAACTTGGCAGACCAGCGGGCTCCAGTCAGTGTCCCGGGTCGGGCCACTGTGGATTGGGTCTGCGGAGAGGCGCACGCCGCCTCGATGACGAGTGACTGGAGCGCGCGGAGAGACCCGCATATGGGGGTTCAAATCCCCCTGCTCCCATTTTCCTCTCCGCCAACCCGCTTGCCAGAGATCGAGGATCCGAGAGGCCGCGATAATCGAGTCTGGTTTGGCCCGATGTAATCGGGCCAGAGTCGGGTCCGACTTGGGCTCGAGTAGACCGTTCCGCGTTCCTCTTGAGCCGTGGTCAACTGGCGGGGGCCACGATGGGTCCGGAGTTCGTCATCCCGCCGGAAAGGCTTCGTAGGGTCCGCCTCGTGATGGTCGCCGCTGCCGCCGTGCTTTTCGGCCTTGGTGGTTATGTCGTCGTAACCACCGCGTTCTGGTACCCCAACCGCTGGGCGACGAACGCGGTGCTGGCGGGGGTGACGGTGGCTTTGGGTGTCTGGGCGTTGGTCTCGCCAGCCGTCTGGCCTCGTCTGATACGGGCTGGTCGACCGCCTCAACGGCGCCAGTAGAAACTCGCGCGTGCGTGGTTGGCTCCCCTTGCTCCCACCTGCCTCTCCACGAGATTTGCCGGATTCGATCGTCGACGTTAGGATCTCTGCAGTGCGGGGGAAAGGGTTCGCGCGCCGAACCGGGCCGACCCCGGCCTACGACTTGCACTCGTTTTCGCCTTGGGTGCCGCTGTACGACCCCGTGTAGTTCGACCCGCCGCCGCCCGTCGCTCCGGACGTCAGATACGCCTTGAAGTTCTCGGGAGTGCCGGCGTGGTCGCTGTTTTGGTAGCTGCTCAGCTTGTTGTCGTCTACGGGCTTGACACCGATCGCGGCGTTCGAGTGCGTGAACTTCGTATACACGGCCGCCGCCCACTTCCAATTGAACGTGAGGCACTTGGAGGGCAGGAGGTGGACATCGCCGGATAGGTCTCCCGACCAGGTCACCTTCGAGCTGCCCGGAAGCCCCCCGGTCGGCACGTAGAAGGCGAACCCTGAGACGAAGACATCCCCCTTGTAACTCGCGGGCACGGTCGTCTTCCAGGTGAACGTCGTGGAGTCCCAGACGGTCGCGGCCGACGTAGCGGTCGTACTGAAATTGACCATCCCGCGCGGCACGTTCTTCGTGAACGTCGTACCGTTCGGCTCGGCAAAGGTCAGGGTCTGATTGGAGAACCAGACATGGGTCGTCGCGGTGGGCGAGGTGCCGACCCACTGGAGCACGCTCGCGAACCAGATCACGTCGCCGGCTGGGATGGTGGATGCGTTGAAGTTGGCCGTGATCGTTGTTTGGGCGGTCACTTCAGCACCGGCGAGGGGCACCAACAGGGCGCTCGCCAAGAGCAACGTGATCGCCGCAATCGCACCCGCAACCAGAGGGACTCTTTTCGCGTTCATGGGACCCGGCAGTCGTTGCACCGGCTGGAGTTACTTAATACGCACTCATGCAGGGGTCACCGGCTGGAAAGTTCGGGGCGGATTCTCGGGCTCGCGTCACCAGGTCGGTGGGACCTCGGGATGTCGGGCCATCCGCCCCTGGCCCAACGGAACATTTCCCGACACGACTCGAAGACCGTGAGTCGAGTCCCCGAGGGTCGCACGTAGTCGAATCGGAGCAACTAGGTGACCCAGATCCCGCCCGTGAATTCGTAGTCGCCTCCGATCGTGGGGACCTGAAGGAGCATCGAGACATTGACGACGCCTCCCCCGGGCAGGAGGTATGGCGGAGCCGGGAGGGCCCCTACCAGCCTCAGGGGGGGATCGACCGTCAGCCGAAGGAGAGTGTGGTTGACCGTGTCGGTGTTGGCAAACCGGACCCACCAGCTGAACGATCCCCCGGGGGGGAGGTTGATCGGCTCACAGGTGCAGTCGGCCTGGCTGAGGTAGTTGGTGTCGTTCCGGGCGTCGCCGATGTAGGTTGGGGTCAACTCGAAATCGACCACCGAAACCGTCGAACCCGACGCCCAACCGGTCGATGGCGGGGGAACCGGGTTCGCGACATAGCTCGCGAGCACGGCCACGATAACGAGCGCCGCGCCGCAAGCACCTCCGACGGCGAGCAAGAGCCGCTTCCCACCGAGTCCTCGGCCCGGATGGAATCGCATCGGCTACGTGGCCCCGGGGGAGAGCAGACCCACCATCGACACTCGAAGGGCGAGCGCATCGGGCGGACCCAGGTACGCGACGGTTACCCCGCAGGCGCCGGCGACCAAGTAACAAGCGGGGTCCGGCACCCCGTGGTAATCATCGTCACATCCATTCAGGCCGTAAGAGCCGTTCGTGGCCGGGTTCGCGTTCGCGGCGTAGGAGGGTACCGGACAGGTTGATGGGAAAAGCTTCGAGTTGGATTGCACCGCGGAGTTCTGCCCGGCGTCGATCCAACACACGTCCAGCGTGGACGGAGCGAACCGGCAGGAAGGCGGTGTGAATCCTTCCGCGAAGATGACGAACCGATCCCCGGCTTGTAGACCGGTGGCACCCGGATCGATCGCTTGGAAGAACATGAATCGATTGAATGCGGCCCTCGGGGGCACATAGCTCCCGCACGTACCGAGGGAGGGCACACCGCTCCCCGGCCCACCCCCGATCGTGCCGGTGCTGCCGGGGTTCCACTCCATCGCCGCCAGGGTCCCGGAAAGGTAGGTCGACCCGTCGCACGAGAAGTAGAGCTGTAACGACGACAGAGCGAGGTACGACGGCTGGAAGCTGGTCACGACGATCTCGATCGCCGTCAGCCCGTCACAGACCTGGGTGGCGTTGGCTCCCGAGCCCACGTTATGGCAGTCGGAGCCGTCGGCGTATGCCTCCGAAGGGACGGGGCTCTCCGTCTCGTACCATATCTGAACCGGGGTCGACGGGAACTGGACGCGAAAGCCCCACAGGACCGTCCCCGCGACGATCGTCAACCCGACGAGGAGGATCCCCCCGATGATGGGGGACACCCCGCGCGTGGCGGGGCGGCGGAGACGTCGCACGCGCGCGACCATCGGCGATAAATGGGGGCTGATGCGCATTTATACTTACTCCACGACCGTCCGGCGAAAAGGGTCGGAACGGGGCACCTCCGCCCGGCGGTGGCGCACCGGCCACGGCCGCCGCCCGTTCGGCCGCCCGTGGACCCTTCTATGCAGCCAGTAACGGGCAACTTCTTGCGGGGGGGTTGTTGGGGGCTCCCCAACAGGGGGAACGAATCTGCCCGAGTGCGTAGAAGCGCATCGATTTGCCACCGGAGCGGACCCGCCCGAAAGGCTCCACGCCATGCCCTGTGAGGGTGCGGTCGCTCGCCGAGGGGTGCGATCCGATACCGGAGAGGTTCGATTCTTCAATCTGTGCCGGCGTCACGCCGATATCTTCTGGGTGATGGGGTACATACCTGCGCCCGCCGCCCCCTAGGGCGTCGCGCGACGCCCTCGGAGTGGGGGGTCGCACGAGATTCCCACCGCGTCGCCCCGACAAGCGCCAACGAGGACGCCAACCCCTTCCCCGGTCCGGATTGCGCAGGGGGCCGTCGGCGCACCCCATATGGCGGGGCCCGCCGAGACAGGGGGGTGCTCAAGCCCGCGCGCCGACGGATGAACGTCCGCTACGACCCGCGTCCTCCGGCCCGTCGAGACCTACGTGCGAACACCAAGAACGTGGTCGACCAGGGCCTGCGGGTCCGCCATCGGGTTGGCGACTACGCATCGGAGCCAGTGGAGCCCGCCGATCGGAACGGTCGAGAGGTAGGAACCTCGGACCGCTGCGGCGACCCTGCGCGAGCCCATGTCCCGCCGTCGCCACAGGACGATACCCGCTGTCGGGGACCGCCAGAGCTCCAACTTCGGCGACGCACCGACGAGGATTCCGAGTCGCTCCGAGATCGCCATGCAACGCTCAACGCGGGCGGCCAGACCGGATCGGCCCCAGGCCAGCAGCGTGGCGAGCAACGGACCGGCGGAACCGCCGTGTGAACCCAGCACGCCGACGTGGGGGGCGGAGAGGTAGGGGGCCTCGAACGAGAGCGCCCGATGCGCGGTGCGGGCGTCGCGGAACAGGACCACGGCCGAGTCCTTGGGTTGGAACAACCACTTGTGACCGGAGAATCCGACCGAGTCGGCCCCCTCGATGCCCGTCAGTCGCGCTCGATACTGTTGCCCGAATCTCAACGGCCCCGCCCACGCCGCGTCCACATGGACCCACGCCGCCCGGGTCTCGAGTCGGAGGGGATCGATCGCACCCACCGCCGTGGTGCCCGCGGTCAGGACGAGCGCCGCGGAACGTAGGTTCGGGAGGGCGGCAGGATCGAGGCGTTGATCCGGCCCGACAGGGACCGCACGGAACTCCAAGCCCAAGATCCGGGCCGCCTTGCGCACGCTGAAATGTGCCGCCTCGGAGGCGACCACCCTGCGAATCCCCCGCAGCTCCCGCGCGGCCCAGAGGGCGGTCAGGTTCGCGACGCTCGATCCCGGGACCATGTGCCCGCCGTCCATCCGGAAATAGGGAGCGAGCCATTCGACGACCCGGCGTTCGACCGGTCCGGCCGCGGGGGAGAGCTCCGGATGGAGCAAGTTCTGATTGAGCGCCGCCGTCCAGGCCTGGACGGCCCAGGTGATCCAGGGTGTGGGCGGGTCCATGTGGGCCAGCATGCCAGGATCATCGAGCGGCAGGGCACCGCCGACCACGAGCGGCGCGAGCCTCTCGAGCGTCCTCTCCGGACCGAGCCCGCGTTCCGGGAGCTCGGAGGGGATCCACGCGGGGAGGCGCGGCGTCGCAGAGCGGGTTCGCAGCCGACGTCGCGGCAGCTGCTCGCCGAGGAGCTCGATGGCCCGGACGAGTCCGCGTTTGTCGAAGACGAAGTCGGGGTCCTGCACGGCGCGGCCGAGCAACCCCCCCTCAAAACGGGACGCCGCCCCGACCGGGAGTCGGCCCCGGCACCGAGCTCCTTCGGCCCCGCGGGGGAGACTGCGACGCCGTCAGCGCGTGGCGGGAGTCGGGTAGGCGGTCGCCGCGCGATCCTCCGGAAGCTCTCCGGTGAACAGCTCCCGCGCCGTTGCCGTCGAACGGAACGCTGGGAAGGCGCGGAGGGCGGCGACGGAGCCGAGGGCCAGGATGACCACGGCGGAGATGAACAAAGAGTACCATCCGGGCGTGATCAGGCCGAGGCCCAAGGTGAGGGTCAGGATCACGGTCGCACTGGTCAGCCGGGTGTTCATCAGCACCGACACGGGCCCGGCCCGTTGCGGACCGAACAGCGCGCGCGCCGCCGGGTAGATCGCCGCCAACTTCAGGAGACTCGCGACGGCCACGATGGCGAGCAAAAGGACCAGGTTCGCCTCCACGAACCCGAGCTGGACCCTGAGACCCACCGCCAGGAAGTAGAGGGGGACGAAGATGGCGAACGCGATCTGACGGATGTTGGTCACGAACCGGTCGCGGGCGAACTCCGAGAAGATCAATCCCATCAGGAAGACGAACAGGATCCCCGGGACCCCCACGAGCGAGGACAGCAGTGCGAGCACGGCGAGGGAGAAGAACAGCGATCGGGCACTCACGTTTGAGAAACCGACCCGCGAGGAGCTCGCGCCCACCGCCTTCGACAATCGCGGAAGGAAGATCGCCGCGAGCGCGAGCGCCGCCAACACCCCGAGGGTGAACAGGAACCCCGGGGTCGTCAGAAAGGTCGTCGAGGTGATCGTCAGGTCCTCGGTCAGGTTGACCGCGAGGGTGGCCGCAAGGATGAGCCGCCCGAACGGCAGCTCGGCCAGCTCGTACTGCTGGAGCGTCGTGTAGACGATCGAGATCGAAGTGTCCGCAAGCGCCGTCGCGCCGACGACGCAGACGATCAGAGGGGCGTGGGCGGCGTAGTAGAGCAGCAGGAAGAGCCCACCGAACGGGACGAGGAACCCACCGAGCCCGAGCGTGAAGGCCTCGCGGAGGTGGGCTCGAAGGAATCCGAAATTCGTCTCGAGGCCCGCCAGGAAGACGATCAGCAGGCTGCCGAACGTCAGCAGCGAATCGGCGCCGGTCGGGATCGAAAAGGCGAACAGCGTGACGAGCCCGATACCGGCCAGGATCTCGAGTGCCGTGATGGGCAGTTTGGTCCATCGCGCCGCCAGCGCGGTGACCACCACTGTCCCGAAGACCACGACCAGGTCGAGATCGAGGGTGTTGAGGCCCGCCACGTCGGTGGATTCCAACTTCCGCTGTATCTTTCTTGCCCCCGAGTCGGTTTCCGGGCATAGGAACGGTTCATCTCGGGTCGCGGCACCTCGGCACTCCGACCGGACGGAACAATCCGGGAATCCATGGTGAGGGACTCCTTCGGGTCGGACTCTCGATGGCCGACCGCCGACGAATCGGTGGTGACCGCCGGGATCCCGCGCCTCGCCCCCCCGACCCGAGTACGATCCGCGCGGGGCGCCGGCGGAAAAGGGCAATCGACCCGCCGGTTCCGATGGGCGAACACGGGGTGCGCGCGGCAACGCGGCGCCCAGAAGGGTCGGGGCGTACGGCCTACCAGTGTCCGCCTACCCCTCTCTCGGCTCCGCCGGAACGCCCACGACGGAAAACCCCCCCTGGATTCGGGAGGTTTATGAACGGGGTCTCAGTTCAACGCGGGCATGCCGCCCAGGGGGTGGGCCGCACGCTCCACCCCGGAGACCCGGTGGGGCGGGTCCGCGCTATGGGTAGGGTCCTGCCTGCTACTCCTGTTGCTCTCTGGGCTCACGGTCGGATCGGGCCACCTCCCCGGGCCCGCAGCTCCCCGTTCGGGCCACGGGCCGGTCTCACGGCTCGCCCGGGAGCCCGGAGCAGCCCCCCTAGGGGGGCTCACCGGGACTTTCTTCGTCAACACAACCTCTGTGCAAACCGTTCCGGCGGCCAACCGTCCCTGCCTCAAATTCGGGACCCAGCGGTACTGCTTTGACGGCCAGACCTCGCCTTCCCTCCTCCGACTCCGGAACGGCGGGATCGCCGCCGTCTTCCAACTCTTCACCAACGAAACCAACCTGACTTGCGCCGGCGCGTCGAGCCAGACGGTCTCCCGGATCGGCATATCGTTCTCCACGGACGGTGGGATCACCTTCGGCTCCGCACGTCTCGTGGCGGGGAGCTCGGGCCGAGTCTGCCCGTACTTCCAGCAGATCGAGCCGGCGTTCACCACCGATGGACCCGGCCACCTGGTGGGGGCCTACATTGGGGCGAACGCGACGGCCAGCTACCTCCTGCCGGGGGGGTCGCCGTACGCGGGAGCGATCGACAACTACGGTGTGCGGCGCTCCGACGCGCTGATTTTCGTCCGGTCGACGAACGACGGTGCGACGTTCTCCGCAGGAACGATCCTCGTTGCGGGCGGCAATCTCGCCCGACCCGCGGTCGTCGCCTCCGGAACGACGATCTACCTCGCCTACGAGGACATCGCCAACGGCACCACGCCCCTGCCCGGCAGCACCACGGTGGGCCACAACGCCTCCTACCCCGTGGCGATCCACCTGCTCGTCTCGACCGATGACGGGTCGAGCTGGCACGGCCCGTACCTGATGCCGGGGGAGAACTCCTCGGAGTCCAACAGCACCTTCTCGCCCTCGCTGGCGGTCAACGCCACCGGCGCGCTCGCCGTCGCCTACGCGACCGATCGTTCCTGCATCGCCTACTGCGCGGTGGTGTCGGACTCGGTCTACGGCGAGGACATCGTGACCTCGGTCTCCACGACGAACGGGACGGGCTGGTCGCCGTTGCGGACGGTGGCGCGCCAGGTCGCCGAGCCCGGCTACGACGGCTATTCCACCGCGCTCGGGGTGCCGTTCTACTACGTCTGGGAGCTCGTCCCGACCACCTCCGTCCAGTTCGGCCCCCTACCCGGGGAGCTGTACGCCGCTTGGAACGGTGCGGTGAACCTGAGCACCCGGAACTACTGCTACTACTCGGCCTACCTGTGCGACTACGACGATTCCGAGGTGTTCGCGGCCGCCTCGGTCGACGACGGTGCGCACTGGGCGGTAGGTCCGGCGAGTCCCGGTGCGAAGTTCGCCACCGAGCAGGATCCCGGGGCGACCGACCTGATGGCCTACTATGCGCCCACGCTCGGTGTGCATGGGGGCACGGTCTACCTCGCGTTCTCCGAGCGCAACGACACCTACTACCTGTGGAACAAGTGCGGGTACAACTTCCCGCTCACCGGGCGTTCCGCCGCCGGATCGTACTCGTCCTGGCTCGTGCAATCCCCCGACGGGGTGGCTTGGGGGTTCCCTCGACTGCTTTCGATCGAGTACGGCAGCGGTGGGACCGCCTACTACGAGTACCTCGGAACGGGCGGCGCCGTCTCGTTCGATGCCTCGGGGGCGCCCGTGGTCGCCGAAACGGTGCCCCTGGGCGACGTCAGCTCGGCCGGGACCTACCTCGTCGAGACGAACCTGTCGATCGCGCGGCCCGAAACGGGCGGCCCGACGGTCAACCTCACCGTCGCCGAGTCGGGAGTTCCGGACGGGGCGCGGTGGTCCGTGGTCGTGGACGGCAACCTCTTCAGCACCACCGGGCGGAACCTGACGATCGTCGGCGTCCCGCGGGGCGTCAGCGAGTTCGTCCAGCCCGCCGCGTCCGACCCGACCCTCGGCTTCCAGATCCTGCGGGTCGCGGAGGTGATGCCGGGGATCGTCAGCTACCGTTCCCCGCAGAACCTCTACGCCTTCACCGCCGTCACGCTCGCGGGTTTGGACCTGCGGATCGAGCCGCCGGACGTCCCGTACTTCGACTTCCTGCTCGACGACTCGAACACCACCTCCGGCGACATCCTGGCGAACTACTACCTGGAGACGATCACCATGGCCCTGTCCGGCCGGATCACCTATCTCCACGAGGGGTGCCCGGGAGTTTGGTACGTTCCCCTCGGTGCCTCGTTCACCGTCAACAGCGGAGCCTCCGGCAGCGGGGTCCTGTCCACCTTCTCCGACGACGTCAACTCGCTCTGGACCGGTTCCGGCAACGGCAGCTACACCGGCTACGGCCCGAAGTTCCCGCTGACGATGGGCTCGGCCCTCAACGAGACCTTCACCATGCTGTCGACCTCGGCGAACTCCTCGGTGACCTTCTCGGCGACCGACCTGCCGAGCGGGTCGAACTTTTCGCTGACCTTGAACGGCACGCGCTACACCGCCGCTCCGGGGGAGAACCTCTCGATCGGGGGACTGGGGTGGGGCACCTTCTGGCTGACCGACGTCACCGCCCCGGGCAACCAAACCGGCTGGGGATACTTCGGCGCGTCCTCCGTGGGCAACCCCGTCGTAGTCCCGTACAATCCGGTCGTCAACCTGAGCTTCGCCTACGTCGATCTGGCCCGTCCGGCCGGGACGGTCCACCTGCATGCGCTCAATCTCACCCCGGGCACCGTCTGGCAGCTCGCGTTCAACGGGACGGTCTACAGTTCCGCCACCGCGTGGATCAACCTCACCACTCGGCCGGGTGACTATCCGCTCACCGCCTACCCGGTGGTCTCCTCGGCCGGGGGGAACGCATCGTACGCTCCGGGCGAGCTGCCCGCCGAGCTCACGGTGCGGCCCGGAGGGACCTACCCCGTCAGCTACACCCCCGCCTACGGGGTCGAGTTCCTGGGGAGTATCGGCGGAAGCCTGTCCACCTCGGGTACCTCCTGGGAAGCCCCCGGCGCCCAACTCCGGGTCACCGCACATCCTGCGGACGGGTTCGCCTGGGGGGGATGGACCGGCACGGGTCCGGGGTCCTACTCAGGCAACGAACTCACCGCCAACGTCACCGCCGATGGGCCGATCGTCGAATCGGCGAGCTTCGTTCCCCTCCCGGCGAACCGGTACGACCTCGTGGTCAACGAGAGCGGCGTGCCGAACGGCACCCTGTGGACCGTCTACCTGGACGGGATCGGGTACTCGAGCACGGGCAGCCAGCTCGTCGTCCCCGAGCTGTACTCCTGCCGGAGCGACCCCGTCGACGGAACCTACGCCGTCACCGTCCCCTATGCCTATTCCAGTGCAACGGGAAACTTGACCCGCTACGTTCCCGGGCGATACCCGGACGCCGCGTGCGGGGGCGGCTCATTGACCCTGAGCTTCGCGACCGAGTTCCACCTGGAGCTGACCTCCAGCACGGGAGGCACCGTCTCGGCGTCGTCCGGGACCCAGTTCGGCACGGGATCGGGTTGGTTCACGGCCAACAGCTCCGTCGAGCTCGCCGCCTACCCGGACAACGGCTACCGCTTCCTGGGTTGGAACGGCACCGGCCTCGGAAGCTACACCGGTACGGCCCGAGGTCCGGGGGTCGTCATGGGCGCGCCGATCGCCGAGGTGGCCTCCTTCGAGCGTGAGGTGCTCCCGGGCCCCGAGCTCGTCTGGGCGGTCTTCGCACCTCGGACGCCCTTCCCGGCCGGGACCTCGTGGACCCTGACGATCGGCACCACGAACTACTCCTCGACCGGGGCACCGATCAACGTCACCGGACTCGTCGCCGGCCAGGCCTATCGGGTCGGGCTGTCCGATGCCCTCTCGCCGGATGGTCTGGTGCGGTATGTGCCGGTCACACCGCAGTTCCCGCTGCGCCCGCTGAAGAACGGCTCCGACCCGCTGGATTTCGTCGGTTCCGCGTGGGTGCGGGTGGCGGTGATCGGGCCGGGCTTGGCGACTCCGGCCCCCGGCTGGTACGGGCTCGGGAGCGCGGTGGTCCTCAACGCGACGCCGGGTCCATCGGCCGTCTTCTTGGGATGGGTCGGCTCCGGCCCGGGCAACTACACGGGAAACGATTCCGCGCCGACCGTCCACCCTTCCGGGGCGATCGAGGAGATCGCGGAGTTCCGGGCACTCTCGCCGCGAGTCGTCCCCGTGACGAGCCCGTGGACCGATCCGCGGGTCGTGATCGGACTCGGCTCCGCCGGACTCGCCGCGGGGATCGGGGCCGGGGTCGTGCTCGCGCGGGGTCGCTTCGGACGGGGCGGCACGGCCGGCGCCCGAGAGTCCCCGCCCGAGGCCGAATGGGACCGGGCGACGGGCGAACCGGAAGCCGAGGGGGGACCGCCGTGAGCGACACCCCCGCCTCGCCCTCGGGTCGCAACCCCGCCCGCGGGTGGGCCGGCGCGGGGCTCCATCCGCTCACCCGCCGAACGCTGGTCGTGGCGGTCCTCGTCGCGCTCGCGCTTCCTGCCGTCCTCGCGATCTCGTCGGTGGGATGGCCGCCGGCTCCGCACGCGGGCTCGATCGTCCTGGTCCGGGGACTCCCGCACGCCTCGGAAGCAACCGCCACCGGGGGGGCGATCGACTGGGGGCAGGCCCGTACCCCGACCACGGCGGCCGGCACCGCCCCGGGGGCGAGCTCCGGGCCCGGCCGGTTCTTCGACACCGTCCCGGTCCCGCTCCCGGGAACCGGGATCCAATCCTGCTACCGAACGGTGCCCCAATCGGGGAGTTGCGATCCGGTCAACGACACGATGGGCCCGCAGTTGAACCTGACCAGCCGGGGCCGGATCGGGCTCGTGTACACCGCCTTCACCAACGCCTCCTCGTGCGGCAAGGTGCATCGGCGCTACACCGAGACGCTGATCGGATTCACGACCTCGCGCGATGGGGTGACCTGGGCCGCGCCGCAGTACCTGGGCGGGACCCGGTGCGACACCGTGAACGCGGCCGCGTTCCCCTCGGCGTGGCAGCCCACGCTCACGTCCCTCGGCAACGGCACCTTCGTCCTGGCCTACGTCGCCTACAACCTGTCGAGCGGGTTCGCTCCGGACCTCTACGCCACCCGCGACTGCTCGACCTCGAGCTCCTGCATCTACGAGAGCAACGTCCTGACCTCGGAACTGGTCGTCGAAGAGAGCTACGACAACGGGTCGCACTGGACGACCCCGACGGTGCTCAACGGCTCGGCGTTCCCGAACGCGGTCCCCTTGGAAGGATGGCTCCCCTGGCATCCGTCGATCACCGCCTGGGGCCGGACGATCTACCTGTCGTGGTCGAACATCACCAGCGAGCCGGACATCGAGCGCTCGGCCGGCCAGGTCGTCGCGGGCGGCTCCGGCCAGGTCCACCTCGTCGTCTCGGCGGACGGGGGGGCGACCTGGGGGTCGCCGTGGGACCTGCCCGTGCGCGACGGACCGAGGTCGTACTTCGCCACGAATCCCGATGTGCTGGCCCTTCCAAGCGGTGAGATCGAGCTGGCCTATGTCACCAATCTGACCTATGGGCCCGCGACCTGCTGTGCCGCCCGGTACACCTACACGACCTTCCATGTCGACGTGGTCGTGGCGACGGTGATCGCCAACGGCTCCCGGTTCAACGTCCGCACGGTCGCGGCCTCGGTCCCGATCTACGGCGGACCGGCCTCGCCGCACCCGCACTGGTACTACGAGCTCGACCCGGCCCCCCAACTGGCCTACGGGGCCGCCTCGAACGAGGTGTTCGCCACGTGGTCGGCGCTCGTGCCCGGGCTCGCCTGCACCGTCGCCTCCAGCGCGCCGTCCGCCTGCCAGTTCGACTACAACGAGAGCCAAGTATTCGTCGCCCACGGCCCCGTGCTCGGACGGTCGTGGGCGGTGGCCGAGGTCGGACCGATCGCCAACGTCGGCAACGACACCGAGCTCGCGAACTTCGACCAGGGGGTCTCCCAGCACTTCCTGCCCTCCCTCGCCGTCGGGAGCTCCGGCACCGTGGTCCTCCAGGCGCTCGTGGTCAACGATTCGGTGTGCGGGACCTACTTCGCGCCCTACCCCGTGGCCTCCACGGCCTGCGGAGCGCCGGTCGAGGTGACGACCTCCAGCCGGGACAACGGGTCGACCTGGTCGGCACCGGTCGATCTCGCCTGGGAGCCGACCCTCTTCGCGGGCGACCTTCCCGACGGGATGTCGAGCGCGACGCTCGCCTACGGCGACCGCGTCGTCCTGGCCTGGACCCACGGCTCGTGCCCGGTGTGGAACTCGACGACGGTCCCCTACACCGACTGCGAGTGGGGATCGCATCCGATGCGCGCCTCGGCGCAGGTGGAGGTCTCGACGCCGTACCTCGGCGCCGGGGTGACCGTCACATTCCATGCCTCCGGCGTCCCCGCGGGCAAGAGCTGGGCGGTCGACCTGCTCGGCAACTACCGCGTCGGTCCTGGCGCGTCGCTGACGATCGGCGGGGTGCCCGCGAACGCGTGGATGGGCTGGGGCCTGTCGATGCCGTCGTTCGGATACGGCGCGCGGTTCACCGCCGCCGGCTCGATCCCCTCCCCCGAACAGTTCCGGAGCAGCACGACCGTCGACGAGAACTTCTCGGTGAGCTATCTGCTGAACCTCGTCTCCGACCCGAGCTATCCGCAGGCACCGCCCGGCGCCGGGTGCACGATGGCGATCACGTGGGACGATCCCGAATGCGCCCACCTCGACTACAACCTCACGCCCGGCGTGGAGTCGGTCTGGTTGCCCCCGGCCACGGTCGTGCCGCTCGATGTCACGCCGAACCCCACCTACTGCACCGGCGCCGCCTGCATCTTCTACGAGGCCAACCTCTCGTTCCTCTCCTGGACCGGTAGCGGGGCGGGGAGCGCGAACACCTCCTCCAACCGGAGCGCGCTCGTCCTGCAGGGGCCGGTCAACGAGACGGCGAACTTCGAGGTCCTCGGCTGGTGCTACTTCTTCTACTACAACACACCGCAGAACACCTGCGTCGCCTCCAACGCGTCGATCGACTTCGCCGAGCACGGGCTGCCGGCGGGCACCCCGTGGGGGGTGTCGACGTGGGGTCCGGCCGAGGCGGCCGGTCCTCCCGGAGCGAACTTCACGAACGGTCCGGCCCTGGCCGTGGGCGGGAACGTCACCCTCGGGGAGACCTACTACGCCCCGTGGTCCGTCGACGTCGGTGGGGCACGCTTCGTCGGTTCGGGCGTTCCGGAATCCCCCGTCGCCTTGCCCGGTCAGGCCGCGGTGACGGTCAATTACACCAGGGCCACCGGACCGACGAACGATACCCTCATCCTCCAGGAATCCGGCCTCGGGGTGGGTACCGCCTGGTCGCCGCTGCTGGATGGGGTGGCGCTCGGCGTGCGCGGCCCGACGGGCGTGTTCACGATCGGCGCCGGGTCCCACACCTTCGGGGGCGAGCCGGTGTACCGGACGAACGGTACCGGATTCGAGGCGACGGCCGTGCACGTCGAGCCGCTCGTTCTGCCCGACGGAGGCTGGGTGAACGGCAGCGCTCCACTGTCCGTGGAGTTGAACACCTCGGCGTACGCCCAGGTGCTCTACTCTCCGACGGTGCAGCTTTCGGTGGCGGTGGCCGGCCTCGGGAGCGTCTCCGAGCCGCCGAGCAGCTGGTGGCTGGCCGGGAGCCGGGTCGAACTTCTGGCCGATCCGATGCCGGGCTACCACTTCGTCGGGTGGACCGGCTCCGGAGCGGGCTCGGTCACTGGCGGAAACCCCGAGGCCAACGTCACGCTCAACGCCCCGATCGTGGAGCTGGCGGCGTTCGCGCGCAACGCCGGGCCGCTCTACACGGTCGTGGTCGAGCCGCAGTTCCTACCGGCCGATGAGCCGTTCTCGGTAGAGTTCAATGGGACGCTCCTGACCGGTTCGGGCAATCTCTCGATCCCGAACGTGGTCCCGGGGAACTATTCGTTCGCCATGCCGGTCGATTACTCGAATCGTTCCACCCTCGAGCGTTTCGTGCCCGGAGCCGCCTCGGGCCCGTCGGTCGGGGGCTCCGGCGACGAGCTGACGGTGCAGGGCAATGGGACCGTGCTCGTCCCGTTCACCTCGCAGTACCTGGTCACGCTCGCGGCCTCGGGGCCGGGCTCGATCGTCCCCGCCCCCGGGGCCTACTGGGAGGACTCCGGAGCGACCGTGGCGCTCCGCTCGCATCCGGCTCCGGGGTACGCGCTCGAAGCCTGGAACGGCTCCGGTCCGGGAGCCTATTCGGGAACCGGGACCGCTCCCTCCGTGAGGGTCGACGGACCGATCTCGGAGACGGCGCTGTTCCTCCTCGCTCCGGCGAGCGTGCCCGAGACCTACACCCTGACGATCCTCGAGGCCGGTTTACCGCCCGGTGCGGATTGGGGATTCTCCGTCGGCGATTCGGGTGTCGCGGGCACCACCGCGAACCTGACACTGGGCGGGCTCAACGGCTCGTCGACGGTAGCTGTCGCGCCGGTGGTGGTCGGGCTGGGCGATCGCTTCGCCCCCGCCCCGGGCGGGTCGGCGGTGCTCCCGTTGGAGATCAGCACCGATCGGGTCGTCCAGGTCACTTTCGCCGAGCAGTTCCTGGTCCACGTCGACGGCGGCGTCGGCGGCTCGGTCGCGCCCGGGAGCGGCTGGTTCGCGGCGGACAGTACCGTGACGATCACGGCCCGGCCGGTCGGCCCGGGCTACACGTTCGGCGGATGGGCCGGTAACGCCTATTCCGGCACGAACCCCGCCGTGCCGATCCACCTCGTCGGTCCGGTCAACGAGTCCGCGACCTTCACCGTGGCGTTCGCACGGGCCGGGCCGGGAAGTGCGAACGCCGGCTGGGCCGTGGCACTCGCGGTCGTGGGACTGCTCGGGGCGGCGGGGCTTGGTGCGGCGTGGGTGCTCGCCCGGCGCCGACGGGAGCCACCGGCCCTCTACGTCGAGGAGTACATCCCCGTCGCGTCGTGGAGCGGTGAGGGGGCGGCCGAAACGCTCAACGCCCCGCACGACCGTCCCCCCTGAGTCCCGTTCCGCCACGGGACGACCGGATGACGACCACGGACCCCCCCGGGACCGAGCGCGTACCCCTGCCCTCGAGGGCACCACGACGTATGGATACGTATATCTCGGTGGACGACCTGGGCTCCCCGATGGGCGCCAAGAGCCTGCCGGGGCCCGAGGGTCGGTTACGGAACCTCTCGCGGCTGCTGCAGCGGTCGAACGAGGACCCGTCGCTGCTCCTGGCCCGCGAGTTCGCCGGGGAGGCTCGCCAGTTCCTGGCCCGGGGCCAGGACTCGGCCGCGGAACGAAGTATCGCGGCGGCCCATCTGGCGCTTCGGCTCGGCAACCATTCCGTGAGCGGGGGCGCGGCGGCCGGCGCCGCGGACTCGAACGGCACCGACCCGAGCCCGCTCGACCCTCCGGCACCGCCGGTCCGCCGCTTCCGGTAGGTTCGTCCCGACCCCCGGCCCGGGGGCGGCCCCGCGCCGCGTCGCCACCGAGCGTTAAGGGAGGCCGAGTTTGACCCTCACCGGGTAGCGTTCGTGGCCGAGATCCCACCGGAGGACGTGATCTCCCCGGTGGACCGGGGGCTCACCCACGAGCGCCCGCTCGGGCTGAGCTCGAGCATCGTCTTCGTCATCGGCGTCGTCATCCAGGGCGTCGGATTCATCGGGAACTACTTCACCTCCCACCACATCGGCTACGAGCAGATCGGGCTGACGGCGCTCGGCGTCGCCGGCCTGTTCCTGACGATCTCCTCGACCGTCAACGGGATGGCCGACCTGCGGATCGGCTCGGCCTACACCTACTTCATCGCCCGCGGACGCAAGCCCGAGGAGCTGACCGCCACCTACGCCGGGGTCCGGCTGAGCCTCGTGGTGCTCGTCAGCCTCGGCCTGTTCCTCTTGGCGCCGCTCTTCTACTTCACCCAGGGCGCGACGACCTGCTTGGCCGCCACGGGCTGCCAGTTGACGATCCCGTCCCGGACGGAGATCGAGATCTTCGGGGTGTTCATGATCGCCCCGCTGCTCTGGTCGCCCGGGACGATCTACAGCCAACTTTGGGTCGCGCGGGGCGACTCGGTGCGCAGCCAGTTCCCGCTGCTGGTGCAGTCGGCGGTCCAGACCATCGGGCTCGTCACCGTCGCGCTGCTCGGACCGCCCCCCATCGAAGCACTCTGGGGGCTCGCCTTCTCCTACCTGGCCGGGGGGGCGGCCTCGGCGATCTACTCGACGCCGGCCGTCGTGCGGCTCTGGCACGAGTTCAAGGTGCCCGAGGTCCGCAAGATGTTCGTCTACGCCTGGCCGCTGATGGGCGGCCTGGTCCTCGGTTATCTCTGGACCACCGCGCCGACGTTCTTCGTCGCGACGCTCTCCGGCGGGGCCGTCGCGGTCTTCCTGGCCGCGAACGGGTTCCGGGTGCTCCTATTGGGGCTCCCGACCGCGGTGGCGATGCCGCTGTTCCCCCACCTGACGAACCTCCATGTCCGCCGCGAGTACGAACAGTTGCGTCGTCGGACGTGGGCGGCCCTCCGGTACACCGCGATGATCGTGGTGCCGGCCTCAATCGCGATGGTCGTCTACCGTACTCCGCTGCTGAACGTGCTGTTCGTCGGGACCACCTACGCCGCCGGGGCGGTCCCTCTCGCGATCCTCGCCGTTTCCGCCATCCCGGCGGCGCTCAGCCAGATCATCCTCACCGCGCTCTCCTCCGTCGGCCGCCAGCGGCTCGACCTGTACCTGACGGGCGTCCAGGTCGCCGTGCTCCTCGGCGTAGCGTTCCTCGTCCTGCCCCCGTTCGCACCGCTCGGTAACGAGGGGCTCATGGGCGCGGCCATCGCCGTGCTCGCCTCTTCCCTCGCCTCGTTCGCGCTGAACGTCTACTTCGTCGAGCGGGCACTGGCCATCCGGGTCCAGCCCCGGCCCATCGCGGCGATCGTGCTCAGCGCCGCGGCGAGCTTCTTCGTCGTCTCGCGGCTCAACGCCTACATCTCCCCGAGCCGGTTCTACATCCTGTTCCCGGCGATCCTGCTCGGGTTCGCGGCGTACTTCCTCGTGCTCGCCGCGACCGGCGAGCTGTCCAAACGGGACGTCGAGCGGCTCGCCCACTACGTGGGGCTGCCGCGCCGGGTCGGCTCGTTCTTCGCCCGATTCTGCTGGGCGGACGAGACCCGGGATGCGGGCGAGATGCTGGGCGAGGAGCACGCGGCCGAGAGCGACGAGCGGCTGGACGCCACACGTCTGAGCGAGACCGGCGACGGGGCGTTCCGTCGTCGGGGGTGAGCCCCGGACGGTGCCCCCCGAGTCGGCGATTTAAATACGAGCGCCCGGGTGGTCGGCGTCCATGCCGGCGGAAGCGCTCGTCGCCCGCGAGCTCACCAAGACCTACTCCATCCGGGGGGGTCCCCAGGTCCACGCCCTGCGGGGAGTCTCGCTCACCATCCACCCGGGCGAACGGTTCGCGCTCCTCGGTCGAAACGGCGCCGGGAAGACCACCTTCCTGCGCATCGCTTCGACCCTCCTGGTTCCGACCTCCGGCACGGTGGAGGTGTTCGGGATCGACGCGATACGCCGCCCGGAGGAGGTTCGCCCCAACCTGGCCGTGGTGCCGCAGGAGGGCAAACCGTTCTTCCACTTGACCCCCCGCGAGCAGGTCTACGCCTATCTCAGCGCCCGCGGGTTCGACCGCGCGACCGCCCGGTCCCGGACCGAGGAGGCGCTCGGGCAGATGGGGCTCGGGGAGGTGGCCGACCGTCTCTCGACCACGCTCTCGGGCGGGCAACGCCAGCGGACGATGGTGGCGACGGTCATCGCCACGGAGGCGCCGCTCCTGTTCCTGGACGAGCCGACGATCGGGATGGACCCGTTCGCGCGCCGGGATGTCTGGGAGTCCTTCCGTCGCCTGACCCGGAGGGGGTCGACGATCCTGCTCACCACCCACTACCTCGACGAAGCCGAGCACCTTTCCCAGCGGCTCGCCATCGTCGAGCGCGGCAAGGTGCTTCTCGAGGGGGACGCCGAGGGGCTCAAGCGGCAGGTCGGTGGGAGCCTCCGCGTCTCGATCACCGAGGGAGCGCGGGTGCGCGAGACGCTCGCGAGCTTCGGGGAGCTGATCGAGGACGGTGGGTCGGTCTCGGTGATCCTCGGTCCGGAGAAGGTCCCCGAGCTGCTGAACTTCGCGATGAAGGAGCATCTCAACGCGAGCGTCGGCCCCGTGACGCTCGAGGAAGCGTTCCTGCGGATCGTCGGGCACTCGATCAACGAGGAGTCGTAGCGATGGCGCTCGCGCGCCCCCGATGGACAGGCACCGGGGCGTTCACGCTGACGGAGTTCCGGGTCCAGCTGCACGAGGGGCTGGCCATCGTGACCTCGATGATCGTGCAGGTCGTGCTGCTGATCTTCGTCGACATCCTGGACCGGCCGATCCTGCCCTACGCGCTGATCGGCGCGGTCGTCTACTCGCTGTTCATGCTGGGCCAGCGGGTCCAGAACGAGGCGGCGTACATCCGGATCGACCACAAGCTCACCGAGCTCTACCACGCGAGCCCGCTCACCGCCGAGGGGTACTTCGTCGGGATGTCCGCCGGGGTGCTCCTCGCCTACCTCCCGCCGATCCTGGTGCTCGTCGTCGCGATGGAACTGATCGCCCCGCTCGGTCCGCTGGCCTCCGCCACACTCCTCGGGGCCGGGGCCGCCGTCTGGCTGTTCACCTCCTCGATGGGCTACGTCTTCAGCACCCTGTTCAAGGAGAACCGGGCCATCTGGCCGTACGCGAGCATCCTGACCAACCTGTTCGGGGTGCTCCCGCCGGTCTTCTACCCGATACGGTTCCTCCCCGGCTACTGGCACCCCATCGCGCTGGCGATCCCGACGAGCTCGGCCGCCGCCCTCGTCGAAGCGGCCCAGGGCGGTCTGGTCAGCCTCTCCGGCGGCGAGCTCCTGTTCGGTGCGATCGTCCTCGCGATCGAGGCGATCGCCGTGTTCGTCTTCGCCGTATACTGGGCCCGTAGGTCCGCCCGGGAGCGCTGAACGATGTCCGAGACCGTGGCGGCCCGAGGATCGACCTCCGGCGGCGCGGTGCTGCCGGCGTTCGGGCTGATCGGCTGGCGGTGGGTCAGTCGCAACCCGGCCGCCGCCATCGCCCCGATCCTGTTGCCGTTCATCTTCCTGTACTTCCTGCGGCTGATCTCGCCCCCGTCGTACTTCCCGCTCGAGGTCGTCGGGGCGATGCTGTTCACCACCCAGAACATCGGCAGCTGGGTGCTCGGCGACTCGGCCACCTGGAGGATCGAGATGCGGATGCAGGACCTGTTCGTCGCCTCCCCGCTGAACAAGGTCCGCTACCTGTTCGGGATCGCGCTGTCGAACCTGATCCCGGCGGCACCGGCGTTGGCCGTACTGGCGGTGCTCTTGGCGATCACGGTTCCGGTCCCGGCGCTCGGCTGGCTCGCGCTCCTCGGCTGCATCCTGACCCTCTGGATACTGTTCAGTGCCATCGGGATCGCCGTGTCGAGCCGGGTGAAGAGCCAGCGGGAGATCTGGCCGGTCGGCAACCTGAGCTTCACCATCATCGGGATGCTGTCGCCGTTGTACTACCCGCTGACCGTGCTGCCGCCCTACTGGCAGGACGCGGCCCGGTTCCTTCCCACCACCTACGCCGCGCTCCTGGTGCAAGGATCCATGGGCCTGCCGGGGGCGGTCGCGTCGGACCTTCTCGTCGATGCCGGTCTGCTCGGGCTCTCGGCGCTGGTCGGTACGATCCTCGCGCTGCGGCTCTACCGGTGGCGCGAAGGCGACTGACCGGTTTCCCTGCGGGGGTCAATATCAAGAGCCCCCCGGTTCTTCCCGGGTCCATCCGGTGCCGCTTGGGGACGAATACGAGCGTACGATCCGTCGGGAGACCCGCCGGGGACTACGCTGGGTCGGCCCACCGACTTGGGCGCCGGTAGCGAGTTAGGAATCCAGCTGCAATGGGGAACGAAGAGTTCGACGAGATCCTGTCTGCCCTCGATCGAGAGAGCGCGCGCATCCGGGTCCGCGTCGAGCCGCGACGGTACAACAAGCCCGCCACGGTGATCTCCGGGTTCCCCCCCGGTGTCGACCTCGCCGAGACGACCCGCCAGCTCAAGAACCGACTCGCGACGGGAGGATCGGTGGTCGAGGGGGAGGTCTACCTCCAGGGTGACCACCGCGGACGGATCCGGGACGAGCTCTCCCGGCTGGGGTTCGACGGCCAGACCATCGAGGTCTCCAACGTTCAGCTCCCCAAGCGCGGTCGGCGCGGGTAGGCGGGGCCGGCGTTGCCGGGTCGCCGACGCGCCCGGGGGGACCGCCTCCGAGACGCGCGGATTCTGCGCCCCGCGGTGGGGGCCGCACATGTCGCCTGACCTATAATCGTCGATATGCGGGCCGGCGCCAGGAGCCCCACATGACCGAAGGATATGCCCACCCCGAGACGCTGGTGGAGAACGCCTGGCTCGCCGAGCATCTGAACGACCCCCACGTCCGGATCGCCGAGGTCGACTACGACCCGGTCGCCAACTACCAGCAGGGCCACCTGCCGGGGGCGGTGCTGTTCGACTGGCGGCAGGACATTAACGACGGGCTAAGGCGGGACATCCTGTCGGGCGAGCAGCTCACCCAGCTGTTCCGCCGCAGCGGCGTCGAGGCGAACACCACCCTCGTGCTCTACGGGGACTTCAACAACTGGTTCGCCGCGTTCGCCTTCTGGGTGTTCAAGTACTACGGGTTCCAGGACGTCCGGCTGCTCAACGGCGGCCGCAAGAAGTGGGTCGCCGAGGACCGTCCTCTGACCAAGGACGCCCCCTCCCCCGCACCGACCCAGTTCACGGCCGGCCCTCCGAACGACGCGCTCCGCGCCTACTACGACGAGGTGCGCAAGGGGCTCGACCAGGTCCGCTCCGGCCAGCTCCGGCTCGTCGACGTCCGCGGCCCCAAGGAGTTCACCGGTGAGGTGACCGCGCCGCCGGAGTACCCGAACGAACACGCCCAGCGTGGCGGTCACATCCCCGGAGCGGCGAACATCCCCTGGGGCCAGGCGGTCAACGACGATGGCACGTTCAGGACCCCGGCCGAGCTCAAGGCGCTCTACGGCGGCAAGGGGATCACCGGCCAGCAGCCGGTCATCACGTACTGCCGGATCGGCGAACGGTCCAGCCACACGTGGTTCGTCCTGAGCTATCTGCTCGGCTACCGCAACGTCCGCAACTACGACGGGTCCTGGACTGAGTGGGGCAACCAGATCCGAAGCCCGATCGAGAAGCCCTAACGCCGCGACGCGGCCCCCGCCGCGTCGTTCGTGGCGGGGGCCTCCATCCGACCGGTCGCACCGCGCCGTCGCGGCACGGGGTTCGGTTCCTTGCGGACGAGGAACTCGTGGAGGTGACCGTCGACCCGGTGGATGAGCAGCGTGTGACCGGTTCGGTCCGACCAGCGAACGAGCTCGATCGGGCTGGTCGGGTCGTCGGTGACGAGCAGGACGACCTCCCCGGAGGCCCGGCCCGCCAGCTCGTCGTCCAGGCGTGCGAGGGTCGCCGAGCACTCCGTACCGAGCTCAATGAGCTGGAGGTCGGGGAACGCCGCGTAGCACCGGATGTGGAGGGCGCGGATCCGCTCGCGAAGGCCCTCGACGATCTCCGGCGCCGACCGCAAGGCTCCCCCCGGTCGAACCGGAGTGGAAGGTCGAACGCGGACGATCCAGCCACGGTCGTAGGGCGAGTCGTTGACCAACTTCGGTCGCGCCACGACGGTCGGATTCCGTTCCACTACGGTCGCCTCGATGGGGAGCCGGACCGGCCCGGTGAAGCGGACGCTCTCGACGGTGGCCACGCTCGTACCCGCGGCTTGACTTCCCTCGAGCTCGCGGAAGCTGAGGGACGTCAGGACACCGGCGAAGGCCACCTGGCTCGAGGTCAGGCCGAGAGTGCAGACCCCCGCGTCGTCAACGGCCGTGATCCACGTGCCCTGCTCGAGGTCGTAGAGCCGGTCCTCGGGGACCGGGCAGCCGTCGACCTCCATCGACGCCCCGAATCGACCGGTCCCGATGAGCGTGCCGGCCGCCCCGTGACTTCTTGGGCGGCCGAGGGTGTGCTCCCGCGTGGCGCATACGGCCGCCGGCCCCGCCCACCGCCCGAACGTATGCGTCTGCGGCCACTTCGCCACGACGCACATGGTCGTCGAGCCGGTGGCCGGCCCGTTCGTCGGGTCCTACGCCCTGGTACCTACCGGGGGATGTGCCCGATGCGGCGCGGCGTGCACCAAGTACGCGCCGAGGTAACGTTCGCTCCGATACCCGACCATTATGCCGAGTTCGGACAGATTCCGGACGATGTGGTCGCGCGACGATCCCTCCCGGGACCACCGTGGAGGTTCGGTGGCGCTCGCCGGGATGGTCGTGGTGCTTCTCCTGTCGAGCGGGCCCGCGGCGACGGGCTCCGCTCCGGTCGCTCCGCCTCCTCCTCCGCATTCGGTGAGGGCCGAGGCGGTCCACAGTGCCGCCACCGGTTCGACCGGCGGGGCGGTCGCCGAGCTGCGGGTCGACGCGGCCGACCCGGCGATCGTCCCCTACTCGGGGGTCGAGTCGAACCTGACGGCGTACTCGGCGCCGACGATGCCGGACAACTCCCAGCTGCAGATCGCCACGGCGGTCGTCCTCGGCAACTACGACGCGGTGTTCGGGATCTTCCTCAACAACACGATCGCCCCGGTGCCGTTCTTCGAGGTGTTCTCGAACTCCACCGACCAGGGCCTTCGGCTCGTGTACTGGCCGAGCTTCGCGCTCGACCCGTCGACGGGCTACCTGTTCGCCCTCGTTCGGACCGCAGGGACCGTCTGGGAGTTCACCCTCGACGGTCGGCCGTTGGGGGGCAACGCGACGACGGCCAGCTACGACTTCGGGCTCGCGGCGGGGACCTGGGCGCGCAGCGTCAGCCTGACCGAGATCGCGGCGTACGCGAGCACCCCCTTCGCCCCGCCCTCCGTGACCGCCACGCTCGCCTTCGCGGTCCTGCGGCCGAACGGCTGGTACCTTCCGCACAACGGCACCGCCAGCACCTCCGGAAGCATCGCCGGGCCGTGGGGGCTCGAGGGGATGACCCAGCACCCGACGCTCGCTCCCGGGGAGGTCGAGAGCGGGCCGACGATCGCCTCCCTCCCGAACGGCACGAACGTCTGGACCGGCGGGCCGGTACCGGTGCGCGTGACGCTCACGCTAGGGAGCGGGCTGCTCCCCGCGGCGGGATCGACGCCGCTCGCCATCACGGTGCTCAGCAGTTCGGGGCTGGCCATCTCCATGGCGGCGGTCTACCTGACCGATTCGATGGGAGGGCTGTTCTTTCCCCCCGCGCTCGTCACCGGGCCCGAAGGCAACTCCTCGTCGACCTTCATCGCCCCCAACGCCTCGGCCCGGGAGACTGACCAGATCCGGGCGAACTCCACGATCTTCGGATTCGCCGGCTCTGCGATCGCAGCGGTGGTCGTGACCGCTGCCGTGCAGGTCACCCTCGATGCACCCTCGTCGGTGCGGGTCGAGACCTCCGGGACCGTCACCGTGGACGTACGGGCGGTCGTGGCCAACGGCACGCCGCTCGCGGGGGTCCTCGTGACCTTCTCGGTCAGCGGGGCGGCGGGGATCGACCCCACCACGACCATCACCGACGGCTCGGGCGAGGCAACGACGGTGGTGCTCGCCCCCGGGGCGCCGGCCACGGTGACGCTGATCGCGACCGCGGTGAGCCCCGGTTACTGGGGGGCGACCCGGGTGACAGTGCAGGTGGTCGCCCCGGCCACGGTCTGGTGGGGGAACGACATCCCGTATGTTGTGGGCGGCGCGTTGGCTATCCTGGTGCTCGTGGCGCTGGTGATGCTCTACCGGCGTGCGACCCGCAAGGAGCAGGAGCTTCCCCCGATGGGACGACTCCGGCTACCGAAGCCCGCCGCGCCGACGGAGCCGGGGGCGACCGAACCGGTCTCCGGACCGGGACCACCGGCTCACCCGTAAGCTTCCTTGAGCAGGTAGTCCTTCAGGCGGTGGAGGCGGTCGTCCCAGAGCTGGAAGTGCCAGGACCGGGCCTCCTCCCACTGTGGTCCCGACACCCAACCTTGGTGCTCGAGCGTGACATCGATACCTTCCGGTGACTCCTGCAGGCGCACGTAGACGCTGGTGAGCGGCTCGGGCCGGTTCATCAGGGCGTCGAACTCGGACGGGCCGAACCAGGAGAAGCCGATGTCGAGCTCCGGGGTGATGCGGGTGACCTTTCCGGCACTGCGGAATGCGGGCGTGCCGGTCCATTCGAGCTCGTAGGCCCCGCCCACCACCGGCTCGATCCGTGCGTGGTCGCACATCCACTTCACCGCGCGGCCGCCATCGGTGAACGCGCCGTGGATCATCGCGAGCGGCAGGGGTACCGTCACCTGGATGATGATCGGGTCGAGCTCCTCGAGCATGACGCCCCGCCCGCTCCCGTCACGGAGGAAAAGGTTTGGGTGTAACGACTCCTCCACTTCTCCTCGAGAACCGCCCGGCCCAGGGCGAGGCCTCCGCAACCCGGCCCGATCCGGAGGACCCGCTGCCCCGCACGGCTCGAGCGTTCCGGGGAGATCGGGTAAACCCCACCGAGACCCACCGAGGCCGAGGCTCGGATTCGCACGCACCGGTGCCTACCGGGTAGCTGCTTCGGCGGAGGTTCAAGCCGCATCCAACGGTACGTCGTAGGGAGCGATAGGTCGCCGGAACAGGATCGACCATGTCCCGTTGGATCTGGGCGGCATTGGCCGTGTGTGTTACGGCGCTCATCGCAGTCCCGACCGTCCCCGGGATTGCTCCCGAAGGTTCGACCGTGCTCGGCCCGCCGCACGCGGGCCGGCCGGTCGCGCTCGACCCCGCAGCGTACGAGCTCGAAGCGGCTCGCGGTTCCCTCGGCAGCCGGGGAGGTCCGGGGGCCGCGGCCCACTGGAGCGAGGTCAGCCCCTCCCTCAACTTCACCCCCGGTGACCCTCCTCCGCTCATGGCCTACGATGCGGCGGACGGGTACGTGGTCCTGCTAGGTGGTTTCTGTGGCCAGCTCTCCTTCCTCCCGACGTGGACGTTCGGACACGGGAAGTGGACGGAGCTCCGCACGACCGGCCCTCCGGGAGATTACGGCTCGGCCATGGCGTACGATCCTCCCGATCGGGAGGTCGTCCTGTTCGGTCAATCCACCGCGTTCGGCGGCGGGGCGCCCGTGAACATCACGTGGGTCTTCCACGGCGGAAATTGGACGTCGCTCTCCCCAGGGATCACCCACGCTCCCTCCTCCCGCCTGGACGCCGCACTCAGCTACGACGCGGCCGACGGCTACCTGCTCCTGTACGGTGGTGGCCTCGGTGACACGTGGAAATTTTCCGGGGGTGTGTGGACCAAGCTTCTTCCCTTCAGGCCAACGGGCCCGGGCATCCGTAACGACGCGTTGATGGCGTACAACGCCGCCTTGGGCGAGGTGGTGCTCATCGGGGGGACGGCACTGCACCAGAACAACAGGTCCATCACGTGGGCCTACCGCTCGGGCCGATGGAGCCCGCTCAGCGCCACCCCGCCTCCGTCGGTCAACGCTCTGTCCTCGCACGCCGACTGCCTGGCGTACGACGCTCGGTTGGGGGTCCTCGTGATGGTCGAACCCGGAGGGGGGATCAACGAGACTCCCGCCCGGTCGTGGAAGTTCAACGGTTCTTGGACGAAGATGCTCCTGCCCCGCGAGCCTCGCTCGACCCTGATGTCGGTCTGCACGCCGGACCCCTCGGTGGCGGACCTCCTATTGCTCGGCACACCGACCTGGGCGCTCGTCGGCCGGAACTGGAGTCCGATCGGCGGGAGCCTGTATCCGGTCTCCGCGGACGGCTCGGTCATGACCTACGACGGGCGGGACGCGGAGGTCGTGTTCTGGGGAGCGTTCTTCTCCCCCACCTCACCGGGTCTGTACGGCCAGACGTGGACCTACGCCCATCACGCCTGGACGTGGCTTCGCAACCTCACCGTCGGTCCCCCCGGGGCCTCCGCCGGGCCATCGATGACCTACGATGCGGGGGACGGCTATGTGCTGTTCTTCGCCGGAGAGCCGAACCAGACCTGGAGTTTCGCGGCGGGGCATTGGACCCAGCGGACCGGTCCCGTCGCCCCCTCTCCCCGGGCGTTGGCCGCCGTCGCCTACGATGCCAGGGACGGTTTCGTCGTGCTCTTCGGAGGTACTCCGTGCAACATCAGCATCGGGCAGCACGGGTGCCCGGAATTCAACGAAACTTGGACCTACGTCCACGGCCACTGGTCACGGCTCGTCCCCGGCCATGGGACGTCGCCGCCCGGACGAGAAACGGCCGTCCTCGTCTACGACTCCGCGGATCGCTATCTCCTGCTCTTCGGAGGGACCGATTGTCGGCCGCCGTCGTGCTTCGGACTCAATGACAGCTGGCAATTCCACGGGGGCAACTGGTCGATCTTGCGGCCCGCCAGCGCGCCTCGACCGTTCGTGGCCGCCGCGTCCACCTACGACGCCCACATCGCCGCCGTGGTGGTCTTCGGCGGGTGCACCGCAACAAACGGCTACTACGGCCCCGCGTACTCCCGCGCCGCGTGGACCTTCTCCGGCGGCCACTGGACCCCGGTCAACAGCTCCTCCACCTACCTCCCGATCGGTCGGTGCAGCGGCTTGATGGCCTACGTCCCCGGATCCGGCGGAGATCTCTTCACGCAGGGGGGCCCGTACCCGTACGGGTTCGGGGGAGAGGGGTTCAACGATCTCTGGTGGCTCCGATTGAGCTGACCGTTTCGTGAAGCCCAAGACTCCCCCCCTCCGTCGGGGAGTCCCGAGAAGTGAGGCGGCCCACCGGCGACTCTCCCGGGCGGACCCGGTACAGGAACGCCGACCGGGTGCCGCTACCGGCCCTGGCCGGAGCCGAACCACTGGTGGAACCGCTCGGTGTTCGCGATCGTCCCGACCAGGATGACCGCGTCGCGGGGGGCGAGGCGGGTCTCGAACGGCGGGTTGACCATCGTCTCGTAATCCCCCGAGGCGCTGGGGTGAGCGTAGCCGATGAGGATGCAGCCCGTATTGGACCGGACGATCGCGTCGGCCTCGGCGAAGGTCTTGCCGACGAGCGGGCCGGTCGGGCCGAGCTGGTACTCCTGGATGTCGGAGCGAACGTCGGCCGCGGTCAGGTCTTCGAGCGCGTGGGCGACATCGGGCTCGAACGCCGCGCTCGCGCAGAGCCGTCCGCCCATGTCCGACGGACTCGCGACGTAGGTCACGCCCGCCGCGCGAAGGGTCTCCCGTAGCTCGGGCCGCCCGACGGAGACGACGATGCGGACGCCGTTGGCGTTCGCCTTCAGGTTCAGGGCGGCGATCATGTTCGTGGCGTCGTCGGGCGTGCAGATGATCACGCTGTGCGCCTCCGGCGCGTTGGCGCGGCGCAGGATCTCGAGGTCGGCGGGGGAGCCGTAAGTGACGAACAGTCGGTCCTCGCCAGCCAGCGCGCGGATGTTCGGGACGTCCTCGGCCCGATCGGTGACGACGGCGACCTTCTGGTCCTGGACCAGGAGCTCCCGCACGGCCGCCCGGCCGACGGCCGAGTAACCGGCCACGACGATGTGCCCGCGCATCCGGGTGCCGTAGGTGCCCAGCGCGCGGTCCTGTGCCTGCTCCTGTACCGCGGTCGTGATGACGGTGATGAGGTAGGCGAGCAGAAAAACCTGCGTCGCGATGACCCCCGTGGTCAGCAACTTGGCCGCGTCGTTGGTCGGGACGACGTCACCGTACCCCACCGTCCCGAGAGTGACGATCGACCAGTACAACGAATTGAACAGGGATACCTTACCACCCTCCAGCAGGAAGAACAGGACTCCGGCGCTGAGGTAGACGCCGATGAACACGAAGAGGAATCGCCAGATGCGGCGCAGAACGTCCTCGAGGTAGCGGAGGGTTCCCCCCGGGGAGGAGGAACGGAGGCCCGACATGAACCGGGTCACGGGTGCGGGCAGGCGGGGTCGCGAACTTAACAGTTGGAGGGGGCGCCCGCCAAGTGCGCGGCCCGACCCCGACGCCGGCTCCGGTCAGCTCGCCGGCAGGGGGGCCCCGATGCGGTTTGGGAGTCCGTCCGGGTGGGCGCCGGTCCGTGCGGGTCGAACCCGCGCGGCCGATCGGGGCGGCTCCGGCCCCTTGGCCCAGCTGTCCAGGAATCCGGCAACCAGGTCGACCGCCAGGTCGGGGGCATCGAGGCGTACGTAGGCGTTCCGAGGGGCGGTGGCACCGTTGGGCTCGGACGAGGCCCGGAAGAACATCCACCGACGATCGAGCACGAGCATCGGCGTGGTGAACAGCCGAGTATAGCGGATCGCCACGCCGACTCGGGCCAGACGGGTGAGGTCGGACTCGCGCGCAGGGTCATCGACCGGCGGGGGAACCAGCGCCCGGACCGACCCGGGCGGAAGTCGCTGTTGGAGCTTGGCGAGCTCCTGTTCGACCGCGGTGGAAGCCGAGCACCACGGTGACTCGCTTCCGGCGAGCCAGACCTCCGATCGCACCGTCCGGAGTTGGGTGAGGAGGGTTCCCAGGCACGCCGTGAGCGAGCCGGTGACGAACGCCCGGGAATCGTCCGGTGAGCTCGAGCGTTCGCTCTCGGATTCGTGGAGGCGCCGGAGCGGGAGCTCGACGCGCTCGGCCAGCGCGGTCGCCCGCCGACCATCGGCCAAGAGCTCATGGATGACCGCCGTGGGGTGTGCCGCGCGGAACACCATTCCGCTCGAACGCCGTTCCCTCAGGACCAGCCCGCGGGCCTCGAGCCGGTCCAGAGCGACGTAGACGGACTGGACGTTCGTCCGGGCGAGCCGGGCCAGCTGACGTGCGGGGGCGGCCGCCGGGTGGAGCATCAGCGCCTCGAGCAGGCGGCGATCGGTGGGCTGCAGGGAGCGGTTCAGGGCGAGCAGCTCGCGAAGGCTCGCGTCCATCTCCTCCGATCGGATCGGGACACCGCCCTCGGAACTCTTCGTCACGCGGCCGGCGAAACAGAAGACCAGCAGTTAAACTTCGCGCCTGCGAAAACAGCGGCTATGTATACGTACTTACTGCAAGTCTCGGCGTTCGGCGCACCCGGGTACGGTTTCGGCGTCCGCGCGCAGTCTGAAAATGAACGAGAGCAAGTTCGGTCTGGGGTCGCGGCGCGGAAGTTGGCTGGTCGGCGGGACGGCGTTGATCGCCGCGACACTGTTCCTCCTGGGGAGCGCCGCGGCCGCGCACCCGGGTGCGCCGCCGCCCACGACCACCTACTCGGTGTCGTTCGTCTCCCACGGCCTCGCCGCATCGTCGTCCTGGAGCGTCTACTTCAATGGCGTCACGTACTCGGGAACCAAGGCCACGATCACGATCACCGGCGTCTCGGGGGGTAGCTACTACTTCTCGGCCGCCCAGGCCGTCGCGGGCTCGACGGGGATTCAATACTACGCCGGCTCGAACACCGGTTACATCTCGGTCCCAGCGCAGCTCAGCCACTACATCGTCTACACCAAGGAGTACGCCGTGACGATCGGGGTCAACCCGACGGGCAGCGGCTACACCAACCCCGGCACGACCTACTTCGTCGCCGGAGAGACCTTCCCGCTCAGCGCGATCGCCTACACGGGCTACACGTTCTCCACGTGGGTCTCCTCGAGCAAGTCGCTGATCCTCGGGTCAAAGACCGCCGCCTCGACCAACGTCACCATCGGTGCGCCGGGAACGCTCACGGCCAAGTTCAAGGCGGAGAAGTACCCGATCACCTACACCGAGGTCGGTCTGCCGGCCGGTACCATTTGGTCGGTCACCTCCGGCGGGACGGCGTACGTCTCTTCGACGAGCACGATCAAGGCCGCGACCTCGGTCGTCGGCAACCTGTACTGGTCGGTCGCCCCGGTATCCTCCGGGACGACGGCGCAGTACGCCCCCTGGCCGGCCAGCGGCGGGATGTACGTGCCGAGCCAGACGATGCAGACGATCTCCTTCGTCAAGCAGTACCAGGTCAGCGTCGTTGCCACCCCGAGCTCGACGGGCTCGACCTCGCCTTCGGGCACCGCGTTCTACACCGCGGGGACGAACCTGAGCGTCGTCGCCTACAGCACCTCGAGCTACCAGTTCTCCTCGTGGACGGCGGGCTCGACCAACCTGGGGATCGGGGGTAAGACCAACTCCTCGACGAACGTCACGATCAAGGGACCGGGAACACTCACGGCGCACTTCTCCCCCGGCTCGTCGTGCACGACGTGCACGGTGACCATCTACGAGTCCGGCCTGCCCGCGAACGCGAACTGGGGCGTCGGCTACAACAACTCCTGGTACCCCTCGACGGTGACTCGGACGACCAACTCGCTCAAGTTCACCGGGTTGGGCAGCGGCTACTTCTACTGGTCGACCGCCAGCGCGGTGGCGAGCCCCTCGTCCACCTCCGGCGTGATCTACATCCCGTCCTCCACCGGGGGCTACATCTACGTCCCGAGCCAGCTCGCCTACACCATCGTCTACACCCCCGAGTACTACGTCGGGATCATCACGAACCCCCAGTACGGCGCGGGCGGCGTCGGTCCGGCCTCGGGGTACTATCCGGCGGGCAGCGAGCTGCCCATCTGGAGCGGCGGCGGCAACGGCTGGGTCTTCTCCAAGTGGACCGCGAGCACCACCAAGCTCCCCTTTGCCAAGTCCAGTTCGCCGGCGACCACCGCCGTGGTCAACGGGCCGGGGACGATCGTGGCGAACTTCGTGCTCCCGACCACCACGGTCTCCTTCACGGAGTCGGGGCTGGCCAAGGGGACCCTCTGGTCGCTGACGTTCGACGGCGCGGTCTATGCCTCGAACACCTCGACGATCACGATCCACAGCGTCAGCTACGGCGGGCACTCGTGGTACCCGGACACTCCGTTCGATGCGACGACGACTACGCAGTGGGTCGCGCTGGCGTGGAACTACGGCGGCCTGAGCGGGACGCTCCAGGTGCCCTTCCAGAACGTCGAGAACATCGTCTTCGAGGAGGAGTTCAAGGTCAACTACTACACCGCCGGGACCAGCGGGGGCAGCATCTCGCCCTCCGGCCTGAACTGGTACCTCGCGGGCAGCATCGTCGCGCTGGACGCGATCAACGGGACGAGCGCGAACTTCACCAGCTGGAAGTCCTCGAGCTCCACCAACCTGGCGATCGGATCGACGACGATGGCCGCCACCTACCTCGTCATCCAGGGGGCCGGCTCGGTCACCTGCACGTTCCACTAAGGGACCGAGAGGGAACGGCGGGCCCGCCTCCCTCCGCAGGGGGCGGGTCCGACCCGGTAGGGGCGATCGAGTGACCGGACGACCCGGCGACCACCTCGTGGAGCGCCGTCGGCGTCGACCGGCGGACTAGCGATATCTGGCCGGTCTTGGTCCGACCCCGATGCTTCGCCGGTCCACGCCGCGGTTCCAGAACCCGGATGGCTCGACCGTCCCGGGCAGCATCGCCTCGCTCCAGGCGGCGGAGATCGGGGGCGTTCGGCAATGGGTGCTCGTTCGAGGGCAGGACTCGACGCGGCCGTTGCTCCTCTTCCTCCACGGCGGTCCCGGGGAGGGGGCCATTCTCTACGCGCGTCAGGTCCAGGAGGAGCTGGAACGGGCATTCCTTGTGGCGAACTGGGACCAGCGCGGCGCCGGCCTCTCCTACGATCCCCAGATCCCGCTGGAATCGATGACCGTCGACCGCCTCGTCGCGGATACGATCGAGGTTTCCCGGATGCTCTTGGAACAGTACGGACGCCGTAAGCTGCTCCTCGTCGGGCATTCGTGGGGGACGATCCTGGGGATCCTCGCCGCCCAGCGGGCTCCCGAGCTCTATCTCGCCTATGTCGGCGCCGGCCAGGTCGTCGACGCCGAGGAGTCTGAGCGGCGGATGTACGCCTGGGCCGTCGCCGAGGCGCGAGGCCGCGCGATGGAGCGAGCGGTCCGCGAACTCGAGGCGATCGGGGCTCCGCCCTATGCGTCGGTCCGCGGGTTCCGCCTCGCGCGACGATGGGTGGCTCGTCTCGGCGGCGTCGCCCGACCCGGGGTCGAGCGCTCGATGGCGTGGAGATCGATCGCCCACCTTCGTGAGTATACGCTCGGCGACCTCGTGCGCTGGTCGCGCGGGGTGAGCTTCTCGGCGCGCACGCTCGTTCCGGAGGCCGGCTCGACCGACCTCCCCCGGCGGGTCACCGCGCTGAAGATCCCGACCTACTTCCTGTCGGGTCGTTCCGACCGCGTCTGCGACCCCTGGCTCGCGCGGGAGTACCTCCGGGTGCTCGACGCGCCCCGAAAGGCCTGGGCATGGGTCGACGACGCCGCCCACCTGGTCCCGTTCGAGGAGCCCGCGGAGTTCGCCGGTGCGATGGCCCACTTCGAGGTCGAAGCGCGACTTCCCGACGCCCCCGCGTGGTCGGTCGCGGGCTGAGCTCCCGGGCTCGGGGCGAACCGATCCACGGGTCGAAAAGGAAGGAAGAGGTTGGTCGGGCGGCCGCGCGCGAGGCGCTGCCGCCCGAGGGGCTGCCGGCCTAGGCGATGACCACGCTGCTGAGGTCCATCCCGTTGGAGGGTCCCGCCATGTTCCAGTTGATCGTGGACGACGCGGCGTTCCAGCCCTCGAGGTCGGCGAACGCATCGCCGAGCGCCTCGATGATCATCGCGTAGTGGTGGGCGCGGTTGAACGTCCCGTTGATGTAGAGCGGGAGCGCCATGCCGCCGACGAAGTTCATCGTCGTCGGCCCGAAGTGCGTGTAGTTCAAGCTGAAGGTGCCCGCGCTGTAGCTGTACCCCGAAGAGGACGACCAGGTCGTGTCGTTGTAGAACTCGTACCCGGACTCGTTGGTGGTGTAGGTCGAGTTGAACGCCAGCTGCTGGAAGCAGAACGTCGACGAGCAGATGCTCGCCAGGAAGTTGGACCCGTTCGTCAGGTCGGTGATGTACGCCTCGAAGAGCAGGACCTCGGCGAAGATCTCCGACGTGCACACCGCCTCGACTCCGGAGTAGTTGTCCCAGTAGGCGAACGTCGAGCTGACGTAGCTGTAGTAGTTGGCGAACGGCTTCGCCGCCGGGCAGCTCGTGAACGAGTTCTTGCCTGTGACGTTCCACGCGAGGTTCCAGTTCGCCTTGACGTGGTGCGACCCGGTCGGGAGCGCGAGCGAAACGGCGACGGTCAGTTGCGGGCTCAGCCCGGCTTCGAAGTACTGCCCGACGCCGGCGAACGACTTGCCGCAGATATGGGCGGAGGCGGTGCCCGCCCCGAAGGAGCCCTTACCGGTGGCGAAGCTGAATCCCACCGGCTTGCTGTACGACGCCTTGGCGCACTGGCTGGCCTGCGTGCTCTGGTAGGCCGTGAACGCACCCTTGTAGGGCGCCACCTTGGTCACCGTCGGGGGGCCCACGGCGCCACTCGCCGCAGAGGCCAGCGTCAGGACCAGCACGGCGGTCCCCACTAGGCTCACGGTCCCCAGACCGGTCCAGAAGCGCTTTCGGACGATTCGACCCATCCCTCTTCCCGCATCTTCCATGTTCGTGGTATCCCCCTCCGGACGGGCCGATCGAAGCGGCACGACCGGGGAAAGCAGGCCGCGGGACGGGCTCCTACTCCTTAAACCTCAGTATACGCACGGGTCCGTACCGCCCTCGTCAGGCGGCCGAATCGAGAGCTGGCCCTAGCGTATCGCGGGCCTCGGGAGGCGGGCACCCCAAGGAACGACACGGGCGGGAAAACGAGGGAAGCGGTTGGTACGGGTCGCGAGGCCGCGACCCGCCGAGGGTGCTCGACCTTATGTGGTCACGATCGAGCTGAGGCTCAGCCCGTTGCCGAGGGTCTGGGTGTTGACGGCCACCTTCGCGGTGGCGGCGCCGTAGCCGGAGACGTCGGCGTAGGCGAACCCGTAGAAGTCCACCACGATCGCGTACTTGTGGGCGCGGTTGAACGTGCCGTTGAAGTACATCGTCCAGAGCTTCGAGGCGCTGCCCGAGAAGCTCGGCGCCGTCGAGAAGGTGTAGTTCTGGCTGAAGACACCATGGGTGCGGGTGTAGGCCGTCCCGTTCCAGGTGACGTAGCTGTAGAACTCCCAACCTGAGTCGTTCTCACGGTAGGCGTTGCTCGAGTTCAGCTGCACGAAGCAGTAGCTGGACGGGCAGCTGTTGGAGTAGGTCTGACCGCCCGCGGTCAGGTCCTGGATGTAGGCGGACTCGAGGTCGATGAAGAACTCGGCCTCGGCGTAGCAGATCGCCTCCTTTCCCGTGTAGTTGTCCCAGTACGCGTACGAGGGGCTCGTGTAACTGTACTCCTGCACGAACGACTTCGGCGCCGGGCAGGGCTTGGTGACCAGGTAGCTGCCCGACGTGTTCCACGCGAGCTTCCAGTTCGTCGCGACGCTGTGGCTGCCCGTCGGCAGGATGGTGGTGATCGCCATCTCGAGCGAGGGGTCGAGGTAGCCTTCGTTGTAGGACCCGATCTGGTCGACGCCCGGCCCGCAGGCCTTCGCCGAGGCGGTACCGACGCCCATGCCGCCGGTTCCCGTCTTCAGGTTGAAGTTGGGAGTCTTGACGTAGCCGGCATGGCCGCAGCCGGAGATCCCGGTGTACGCCCCGGGCTGGACCGCGCCATGGTAGGGCGCCTTGACGGTGACCGAGGGTGGCGCGACCGCGGCCGCCCCGCTCAAGGTCATGCTCAGGACGACCAGGATCGCCCCCAACGAGCCCACCAACCCCGCGCGGGCGAGCATCTGCTTTCGTTCCCAATGGCGGCTTACCTTCGCTCTCTCTTCCATGTGTTTGAGCTCCCCCCGTCGGGGATCGTGCGGCGGACCCCCGACGGGTCCAAGCACGGGCGCGTGCGATTGCTCCTAGTTAAACCTCCATGAATGACGCTGACAACAAGCTCCGTCCCTGTCGAGCCTCACGCTCGCCCATCGTCGACCCGCCCGGCCGCCGGGACCCACGAGCCGGGCTTCGATACTCGAGTCCCGGCGGCGCTCCGCCGCTCTGTTCGGCTGAGGTCGTGGGGCGTACGGGCGATGGCCGTCCTCACGACTCGTCAGGGCGTTCCGTCACGAGGCTCGCACGACCTCTTGAACGATGGACCGGTGGGAACTCGGTACGAGGGGACCGGGAGGGAATCGTCCCGCGAGCTGCCCAAGGCGGCTACCGATTCGGAGTGTGTCGGCGATGACCCCGCTGCCAGATCCCGACCGCGGTGCCGCTGGGATCCTCGACGACCGCGACCAACAGCTCGCCGACGGGAAACGGCTCCCGCCGGATCGTCCCGTGGGCCGCCACGGCGCGCGCAAGCGCCGCGTCGAGGCTACCGACGAAGACATAGGGCAGAACTCCGGCTCCGCCGGCGATCGGTCGGTTGTTCACAAAATGGCCGATCACGTGTCCGGTGCCATCTTCGAAGGCCCAAGCGCCCGGCCGTTCGCCGATGGTCCAGCCGAAGACCTCGTGGTAGAACTGGGCGGATCCGTGGGGATCGCTGCTCGGGATGTCGAGGTACGAGAGGCCCCCGCGTCGAAACACCTTGGACGGGCCGCTCCGAGCGGGTCGACGAGCGACCGGCCCGGCCGACTTCGGAGCGGTTCGCCCGCCCGAACGTCGAGCCGCCATCCTACGGGCGACGGCCCGCCGAGTATTCGGCCGTTACTGCAACTCGCTGGCGATCCGACCGGGACGCGGTCGCACCGGGAGTAAATGGACTGGTCGGGATTTGAACCCGAGGCCTCCGGTTTGCAAAACCGGCGATCTTCCGCTGATCTACCAGCCCTGGAGTGGACCCGGGTGGCCCCGTTCATATCGGTTCCGACCGACGGACCTCCTTCCGACCGGGGGAGCTGCGCCTGGCGACGGACGCCCACGTCTCGTCCAGCCGGGGGACGGTCGCGTACCGGGCCAGCTCTTCCGGGCGGATCCACGTCGACTCCGTATGCTCCCAGTCGAGCGTCACCGACGGGTCGCCGACGGTGAACCGGAAGGGGTGCACCCGGTAGACCCGGTCGCCATCGCGCGCGTAGAGTACGGCGCCCCGCTGCGCCAGACGGACCTGGTCGGCGGCGATGGAGGTCTCCTCCCGGATCTCAGTGAGCGCCTGGTCGAGCGGGTCGTCGCTCTCCAGGAAACCCGAGACCGCGGCCCATCGACCACGGAAGCTCCCGACCTTCTCCGACCGGCGCAACAGGAGGATGCGTCCGTCCGTGCGCTCTAAGAAGCTCGTGACGACCCGGACCTCCCAGACACGGGGGAGCTCGAGCTCCCCGCGGTCGGCGTCGACCCGGACCTCGTCCCCGTCGTGGAGAAGCCCCTCCGGCACCCCGCCCACAACCGGGCCAGGACGTTCGGGATACTCGACTGCCGGAGCCTGAAGCAAGATGACCCCCCGCGCCGGCAGCTCGATCGCCTCGCTCTCGCGAGCGCGACCGGAGGGTGCGCAGAGCACCTCCTCCGACGCCTCGGGGGAGAGGCGTGCGGGCAGATCGACGGATTCCTCGGACCAACGGAGGCGGCCGGCGGCGAAGCCGATCTGTACCTTCGTCACGGGTAGGCGCATCGTTCCCCGCACGCGTGGCGCGGGAATAGCGGAAACGGGCGAGGACAACCGCTTCAACGGCTCGCGGGTGGGGCGGGCGTGCGGCTCAGCGCGTTCACGATCGTCGATGCCCACCCCGAGTCGGAGCGGCACCGAGACCGGTTCGCCGAGGTTCTCGAACTCGCCGAGGTCTGTGATACCGCCGGGCTATCGACCCTATGGGTCGCCGAGCACCATTTCCACCCCGGAGGGGTATGCCCGTCACCCCCCGTCCTGCTGGCGGCGGCGGGGGCGCGGACGCGCCGGCTGCGGCTGGGCGTCCTCGTCAGCGTCCTGCCGTTCCATTCCCCGATCGAGCTCGCCGAGCAGTACGCCCTCCTCGATCGGCTCGTCGGTGGACGGCTCGAGGTCGGCGTCGGCAGCGGCTACATCCCGCTGGAGTTCGAAGGGTTCGGGATCGCCCCCGAATCCAAGCGGGAGCTGTTCGACCGGAATCTCGAGCGGCTGCTCGCCGGGCTGCGCGGCGAGCCGATCGCGCACGGCTCCTCGGGCGAGATACGGCTCAACGTGCGCCCCGTGCAGGTGCCGCACCCGCCGATCCGCGTGGCGGTCCAACGGCGGGAAGCGCTACCCCATCTCGCCCGCCGTTCGCTCTCGATCGCCCTGATCCCCTACGCCACGGTGCCCGATCTCGCGGCCTTGGCCGAGGAGATCGGCGAGTACCGAGCGGCGTTGCCGCCGGGTGTGACGGCGGAGGTCTCCGTCGCGCTCCACCTCTACGCCGGAGCGGCGGTCGCCGAGGCGCGCGCCGCGCTCCAGCGGTACCTGGACGCGCGGCTCGCCACGCAGAGCACGAACTACCAGGCCCGGGTCCACGCCGACCCCCACGTCGCGACGGCGGCGGGGGTGGAGGCCACGGGGTTCGCGCTCCTGGGATCGGCCGCGACGGTCCGCGAGCGTCTGAGGGAGTTCGAGCGGGCCGGGGTCGACGAGGTGCTGGGGATCTTCGACTTCGGTGCGCTGGCCGCCGGGCTCGTCCACCGATCGGTCGCGGCGCTCGCGGCGGAGTGGGGCGCCTGACGGCGCGGCGCCCCGATCGGGTTCCCTAGTGGCTGGGCGGGGTCGGCAGCGGTGGGCTGCCCGAGCTCGCCTCCCCGCTCGACGGAGAGCTCGGCGCGGAGCCTCCGCCCGAGGAGGGCGAGCTGGGTGAGGACGACGAGGTGCCGGTCGCCTCCACCGGGGACATCATGACCGTGCGCCGCCCGCCCCGCATCTTCAGGAGCAGGACGATGGCGACGACGATGATGAGCACCAGGAGGATGACCCAGCCGACGGTCACGCCCGTGCCCGTCCCGAGCTCGTAGCCGAGCGCGGGCGGGGAGGACTCGACCGGGATCGACACGCTGCTGTAGCTGTAGCAGCCGCTCTCGCATCCGACGACCGTCGCCTCGACGTAGACCAGCTGGGCCCCGTTCGAGTCCGACGAGGGGATCGTGAAGCTCAACGTGCCGCTCGTGGAGGTCGTCTCGACCTCCGACTTGCCCTGGTAGCCGAGGGTGGTGTCGGCGTAGGCGTCGACGATGAACGCCTTGCCCAAGACCGCGTTGCCGTGGGCGGAGATCGTGAAGGCGATCTGGACGGTCTCGCCGGGCTGGTAGCTGCCGTCGTCGTAGTGCGAGGCGGTCTGCAGCGACGAACTGATCGAGATGCCGCTGATCTCCTCGAGCTCGACCTCCGAGGAGGTGATCACGCCGGCCGTCGAGGTCTGGGCCGCGACGGTGACGTAGAGGTAGCTCGGGGTGCCGACCTTGGGGATCGTGACCGAGAAGCTCGTGCCGCTGACCACGCCGGAGAACAGCGAGCCGCCGGTGCTGGCGGTGACGCTGCCGTAGAGCGTCGCGCCCGAGAAGACCTGCCCCTCGGTGGTGACGGAGATGGTGATCGAGTCACCGGGGTTGTAGCCGTACTCGCTCGCGGAGAGCAGGATGTACGGGGCGGTGACGACGGCGTAGGCCGTGCCCACCTGCGAGTTCGTCGCGTTGTGGGCGTAGACGTAGACGTCGAGGCCGCCGACGTAGCTCGCCGGGATCGGCCAGGTGAACGAGGCCGACGTGGCCGTCGTGTTGAGCGTCCCGACCCCGAGGATGGCGCCGGTGTTGTCGTTGTAGATGATGTAGCTGTCCACCTGCCAACCGGTCGCGGCGGCGGCGGTGGTGCCCCCGATCGTCCAGGTGGCGGTCAGGGTGTCGCCGCCGTAGTAGTTGGACGAGTCGAGCTTGACCGAGACCACGGCGATCCCCTGGCTCGCCGGCAGGACGTTGAAGTCACCGGTGAAGTTCGCCGAGTTGTGGACGTCGGCCGGGTCGGTGACGTTGATCACGATGGTGTTGGCCTTGGTCGTGGAGAAGACCGTGGAGTTGGCGATGAACAGGATGGCGATGCCCCCGGTGGAGTTCGTCGTGCCCGTCAGCGGGGGGTTGCCCGGGACGGCGGGGACGATCGACCCGGCCGCCTCGAAGGTGAACCGGACGTTGAGCCCGGCCGCCGGGGCGGTCGTCGGGTAGGCCTGGCCGTTGGTGATCCCCTCGATGAGCTGCAGGTAGGCGATCTGCCCGGACTGGAAGGTCGATGTCGACCCGCAGGTCAGGCAGGCGGCGAGGCTGAGCGTCTGGGTGTAGAGCGTGCCTTCCTCGAGGTAGTAGTAGGTGTAGACCGACCACGTTCCACCGGCGCTGGTCTGATTGACCCAGAGCTGGAGCAGGACCTCGCGGACGGCCGGCACGCCGACGCCGAGCACATCGGTCGGCATCGTGAACTTGATCGAGCCCGCCCAGGTCGCCGGGAAGCTCGTCGAGGAGGTCGAGAAGACCGAGACGACCTTGCTCGCGGTGTTGGTGTAGGTCGCCGACGCCTCGACCGACTGGATCGAGGAGAACGGCGCGCCGTTGACCCGGGCCCGGACCAGGTAGGATACGTTGGCCGGGTGGCCGGGCAGGTAGACGTAGGCATCGGGGTTGAGGTAGGCGTCGTAGGTGTCGACGCGGAACAGGAAGCTGTAGTTGCCCGCGGTCGAGCCGCGGATCGTCAGGTTCCACCAGCCGCCGTGGACGAGCGCGAAGGGGATCTCGTAGGAGCCGTTCCACTGGTAGCTGTAGTTGGTGTAGCCGCTGGAGGCGGAGAACGAGACGTTCCAGGTCATGGCGGGGTTCGCGACCCCGTCACGGCTGGAGTTGGGATCGACCAGGGTCACTTGGGCGTACTTGTCGGTCGGGTCGTAGGCGTAGAAGAAGATGCGGCCGTTGGACAGGCCGGGGCCGAAGTCGGCGTCGTAGCCACCGTAACGGCTCGTCGTATAGACGCGGTCGGAGGCCGAGGGGTGCACCGCGACGCTGGCGTGGGAGGTGGAGCCGGAGACGCTCGTCGAAGCGTGGGCCACGAACACCCCCGAGGAGGCCAGCAGCAGGACGGTCAGCGCGAGGACTCGGGTGGCGGTTCGGCGTTGCATGGTCGTTCAGCGGATTTGGCCGTATTTAATTCCACCTTTCCACCTCTCGACGGGAATCGTCAGGATTTGTACCACAGGCCGTATCCCCCCTGGATGCACGAGCGGCGCCCCGGACCCAAGCCCAAGCGTCTGTATCTGCGGACGGTCCGGGCTCTAGAGCCCGGACCGATCTCGCGCGCCGAACGCAAGGTGGGCCGGGCGTTCGTCCAGAACCTGGAGCGGGTCGGTCGGCTGGTCGCGGAGGGCGACCTGACCGACCCCGCCGGCCACTGCCTGATCTTCCGGGCCGAAGGGCGCGAGGAGGCAGAGCGCATCCTGCGCACCGACCCCTGGCGCGACGGCGATCCGCCCGAGTACCGTGTCAGCGAGTGGGACCCGCAGCGGTTCGGCGGCGGGGTGAACCTCGAGCCCGCCCCTGCCCTCGGTTCCGGGCGTCTCACGGCGCTCCACCGGGTGGCCGTTGTCGTCCAGGACCAACCCGCGGCGCTCGAGTGGTATCGGGAGGTCCTGGGCCTGAAGGTCCGCGAGGACGATTCCGACACGGGGTTCGTCGAGCTCTCGTTGGGGAGGGGTACGGCGGGGCTCTCCCTCGTCAGCCCCCGACCGGAATGGGGCGAACCGTACTTCTCCGAGGCGCGGGCCCGGATCGGGCGGGCGACGGGGATCGTGTTCCAGACCGACAGCGTCACCGCGCTCGAGCTGAGGCTCCGTCACGCCGGCGCCGAGGTGACCGAACCGCCGAAGCCCCAACCGTGGGGCGGGCAGACGATTCGGTTCTGCGACCCCGACGGCAATGAGTACCTGGCCTTCGAAACCGGGGCGCTCCGGCCAGCGCCGAAGATCGCGGTTCGCGTCACCCCGACGGCGGCCCGGGGTGGTCCCGTCGGAGGCGGCGGACGTTTACGGGAATCGTCCCAGCCAAAGAAGGTAAAGGCCGGCCGCCTGCCCCCGACGAGGCGGCCATGAGCGAGATCCTGCCCGGAGTGCATCAGGTCGAAGGCGTCGACCCATCGCCGGATTTCACGACCCACGTCTACCTGGTCGAGGACCGCACCCGAGGTTGGACCCTCGTCGACACCGGTCTACCGAGCGCCTACAACGCGATCGTCGCCTACCTCAAGAAGATCGGCGTACCGCCGACCGACGTCAAGCAGATCCTCATCACCCACCTGCACAACGATCACACCGGCACGCTGGAACGGCTCGCCCAGCTGACGCACGCGAAGACCTACGCCCACTGGGTCGAAGCCCCCTACATCGCCGGGAACCCCCGATACGATGGTCCCGGGCATCCGCCCGAGCACCCGACGAAGGTCTCGAACACCTTCAAGGACGGCGACGAGCTCCCGTTCGGGGGCGACCTCGTGGCCTACCACACCCCGGGCCACACGCCCGGTTCGGCGACCTACTACTCCCCGAGCACGAAGGTCGCCTTCTGCGGAGACCTCTTCATGGGAATACCGAAACTGGGACTGACGGTACCGGAATACACTCAGCACACGCTCACAGCCCAGATCTCGGCCCGTCGCGTCGCCGCCCTGGGGGCGGAATCGATCCTCTGCCACCACGGCGGCCCGTTCCTCAAGGGTGCCGGCGCCGAGCTCAACGCGCTGGTCCGATCGTTCTGATCCGAGCGGAGACCCTCGCCGCTCGCCCGGCCGGCAAGTGGGACTGGCCAGATTCGAACTGGCGTCTCGGAGTCCCGAACCCCGAAGGATGGACCAAGCTACCCCACAGTCCCTGGACGGCCGGGCGCGCGGCGGCCACCCCGCTTGCGCTATATGAGACGTGCGACGATTTCCGCGTCGGAAACCCTTCCCGTCGAACCGTTTCGACGAGTCCGCCTACCCTAACTATCTCCTGGCCCGTTCGGAGAGGGTGAGCGGCCGACCCCCGCCGTTCCCCGGAATCCGGTCCCACGACCAGATCGCGTGGTCGATCCCCGGACTCGAGAACGACCCGACGATGTGCCTGCGTTGCCGGGCCGCGCAGATGCTCTGTGGCAAGCCGGTCTGTCCGATCCTGGTGCGGCACGACGCCCTGATGAAGACCATCCCGCTGATCGAGGGCAAGGAGCTCGACGGCTCGAGCCCCCCTTCGGTGTTCATCGGTCGCTACGGCTACCCCAAGGTCGCCGTCGGTCCGCTCCTGACGCCTCAGCACGGCGACACCTTGCTCCTGGACACGCCCGAAGCGTGGGTGGGCCGACCGGTCGCCGAACTCGTCGGATTCCGGACGAGCCTGGTGCGCGGGACCCAGCAGATCCGGGTCACTGACGCCGAGAAGCCCCAGCGGGCGGTCGAGGACCTTCAGCTGCTCGCCCGGGCCGAGGGCAGCGCGGAAGCCGAAGCGACCTTCCGTCGGCCGCCCCGAGGGCGCATCGCGCTCTCGGACACGGCGCCGCCGTTCGGCCCTTCCGCCCCGCTCGACCACATGCGCATCGACGTCCGACGGGTCGATGCCCGAGTCGACCGGCTCTATTCCGACACCGACGCGACGGCGCGGGTCGGGGTCGAAGAGCTGTACGGTCGCTCGGTGCCGGTGAGCCGGATCCAGCGCGCCTTCAGCGCCGGGACCCTGGGGCGTCGCGGGCACCGACGGTTCGTTCCCACACGGTGGAGCATCACCGCGGTCGACGACTTGCTCGGCCGCGCCAACCTCCTGCGGGTCCGCAGCCTCCCGGAGCTCTCGGAGATCACGGTGTTTCGGCTCACGGCCCTAGACAACCGCTGGCTGCTGATCTTCCTCCCCGGAAGCTATCGGTACGAGTCGATCGAGGCGTGGTACCCGAACACCTTCTGGAATCCCAACACCGTCGACGTCGTCGTGATGGGCGACCACGAGGGGTTCCGGGGTCGCAAGAGCTACGCGGCGATCGGCGGCTGCTACTACGCCGCCCGGCTCGCCACCTCCGAGGCACTGTTGAAGATGCAACGCCAGGCCGGCGTCCTCGTGCTCCGGGAGGTCCACCCCGGCGAGGTGCTTCCGCTGGGGGTCTGGAACGTGCGCGAGCACGTCCGAGCGGCGCTCCAGACGAAGCCGGTGCGGTACTCCGACCGACGCGAGCTGTACGAGGCGATCTCGGCGGAGTTCGCGATCCCCCTACCCCGCTGGCTCACCGCGAGCGCGCTCCTCCACGAGGAACGGACCCAGCGCAAGCTCGAGGAGTACGACCGCTCCGCGGAGTTTCCGGCGGGCAGCCTCGCCGCATTCTCCTCCCCCGGGGCCGGACGACCCGATCGGGCGGCGCTCGCGTCCTAGCCCGCGGTGGGGCCGCCACACGCCGGACAGAAGCGGTCCCCCGGGTCGACGTGGGCCCCGCAGCGCGGGCACGCCGCGTCCTCGAGCGCGGCTCCGCACGACCGACAAAACTGATCACCCTCACGGGACGGGGCCCCGCAGCTGGGGCAGACGATGGCCGATGTCGAGGCCGGAGTCGGAGTGGCGGGAGCCAGCGCGGCCGCGCGCGACGGCGCGGGTCCGCCGACGCCCTCGATCAGCACGCCGAGCTGGCGCCGACCTCGAAGGGCGAGTCGCCAGGCGTCGGCGAAGCGGCCCTGGCCGTAGGCGTCGTTCGCCTCGCGCCTCGACTCCTCGGCCAGTCGCCGCGCCTCCGAGCCGACGCCGCTCTTGGCCAGATCACGACCGAGCTCCGTGAGCGCGAACCGGGCCTCGACCTGGTGGGCCGGCAGCTTGGCGCGCGGTGGTGTGTCCTCGTCCTCGGACGCCGAGGTTCCCGCGGCCAGGGTCAATGCTTCGGCCCGGGGGGCGGCGAACGGCGGAGCGCTGGACGTCTCGGACCGGGCCGCGGCCCGTGGGTGAACGGGGCTGGGCGGAGGAGCTCGCGGAGCAGGAAAGGCAGCGGTCGCAGACACCGGGTGGCCGTTCGTACGCAGCGTGACGAGTTGTCGCCGAGCGGTCTCGACGAGGCGTAGTGCCTCGCCATGGTGTCCTCGCTGGTCTTCGTCGCGGGCCTGGGCGAGCACCGCCTGGATCGGCCCGACATCGTACCCCTCGCGCTGGAGGTGGTCGGCGCCCGCCGAGGCGATCCGGATCTGGTTGAACGCCCGCTCGTCGTCGGATTGGGTCGACTCCAGCTTGAGCCGCGCATCGCGCGCCCGAGTGCGGGAGCGGTGCAGCAGGTAGACCGAGCCGAGGACCGCCACGCAGAAGGCGATGAGCGCGACGATCTCGATGGTCGTGTTCGTGTCCGGGGGCATGGAAGAAGGGGAGGGCCGGGCTCGGGCCTCAGCAAAAAATGGTGGCACCCCCTATTTAGAAGCGTCCGGCCGGGCGACGGCGCGGACCGTGCCCCTCCCCCCCGGTTCGAGAGCCGACCGCGACGGGGCCGATAGGAACGGGGTGTCGGACCGGCCGCGGGGGCTCGATCGGGGTGCCCGGGATGGCCCCCGCCGCCGGCGGACGACTAGAAGACGCTCAGTTTCCCCGTGAGCAGCCGCTGGGGGATCGACGGGATGTCGTCGAACCACCGCTGAGCGACTTGGTTGGCGATCGCCTCGACCTGGGCCAGTGCGACGCCGTCGGCGGGCAGCAATTGGATGCTGGCTACCTGGGGTTCGTCGACCGGCTTACCGATCTGAGAAAGGATGCGAACGTGGACCTCACGGACGTTGCCGCCGGCCTCCTTGACGATGTCGTGGGCGATCTGGTGGCTGAGCAGATTGTAGATCTTGCCCACGTGGTTGACGGGGTTCTTGCCGGCGGTCGCTTCCAGGCTCATCGGCCGGTTGGGGGTGATGAGGCCGTTGGCGCGGTTGCCCCGGCCCACGGAGCCGTCGTCGCCGGCCTCCATCGAGAGACCGGTCACGGTCAGGTAGTACCGGCCGAGCTCGGGATCGTCGGCGGTGTTGACGTCGATCTGCACCTTCTTCGGGGTGAGCTGGGCGACGTGGGCCGCGAGCTTGTCGTGGATCTCCTCGCAGACCCGGGCGTACTCCTTGCCGTTCTTCAGCTCGGAGTCGACGAGGGCGGCGGCGACGGTGAGGTGGATGCCGTCGCCCCGTCGGAATCCCATGACCTTGACGTCCTCGCCCAGGGCGGGGACCTTCTTCTTCAGCTTGGTCGTCAGGAACTTCTCGCTCTCGAGCACGACCCGTTCCGTGTCGGAGTACGGGGCGAAGCCGACCCCGAAGCTCGTGTCGTTGGCGAGGACCGACTTCTGGTCGAAGACGCCCCGCAGGTCGACCGATCCCTGGCCGATCTTGCAGTCGAAGTCGACCTGGGTCTCGGGGTTGAGGTGCGCCGCGATGGACTTGACGTAGGCCTTGGCCGCGTCAACGGCCACTTGGCGGAACGGCAGCTTCTCGCCGTTGACCTCGGTGGTGGCCCTTCCCACGAGGAGCATGTAGATCGGGGTGGTGATCTTGCCCCCGCCGAACTTCGGCTCCGAGCCCCCGCCGACGATCTGGGTCTCGTCGGTGTTGTGATGGAGGATCTTGCCGTACTCGTCGAGGTAGAGCCGGCTCAGCGCCCGACTGACGCTCTCGGCGACCCCGTCGGCGACGGAGTCCGGGTGGCCGATCCCCTTGCGCTCGACCAGCTCGACCTTCTGGTCCTCGATGTGCACGGCGCGCAGCGGCTCGACCTGGATGTTCCGGACCATCTATGCCACTCGGGTGCGCGGGAGTCGGTGGGCGGGATAAATCTTCCCGCTCTTACGCCGGGCGTCAAGAGCCAACGGCTCGACGCAGGGAGCGCTCCATCCACGGCCCGGACGGCTGGAATCCGAGCCGGCGGTAGTACTCCCGCGTCCCGACCGCGCTCAGCACGTACAGCGAGTCGTCGCCGCGCTCGAGGGAACGCCGGGCGGCCTCCTCGACGAGCCGCCGGCCGAGCCCGCGGTGCTGCATCTGGACCGGCCGATCTGGGTGGCCGCCCAGCGCGAGCTCCGCGCCGAGGACCTTGAGCTCGCGGATGACCGGGGCGTGGAGGCCGCCGTCGGTTCGGTCGGAGGGGAAGCGTAGCCGAAGGAACCCCGCGACGGCGTCGGAGGCGGGGTCTTCGTACGACAGGAACGTTTCCGACCCGTGCGCCGCGGCGTACTCCCGTACCACGAGCTCGAGCGAGTCCAGAGCGGGCACCGCGCGGCGGCCGACCTCTCGGCACCGCAGGCACGGGCAGCGGCGCCCCATCGCCGTGAGCCGCGCGAGGGCGAGCTGGCGCAGATTGCCCACCCGAACCCCCGCCGCGATCAGCCGGGCGGGGATGTCGCGCTGGATCCGCTGGATCCGTACCCACGGCGGTAGTATGCACTTCGCCCGCGCGATCAGGTCGGCCGCCGTCTCGGCGTCGTAGGGTTCGTAGTCGCCGCCGGTCCAAGAGCGGTAGAGCTCCGTGTCGGGGAGCACGAGCGTCGGATAGATCTTCAGCATGTCCGGGCGAAGATCCGGATCGCTCCAGAGCCGAGCAAAATCCTCGAGGTCCTTGGCCGGGTCCATCCCCGGAAGTCCCGGCATCAGATGGTAGCAGACCTTCAGTCCGCGATCGCGCGCTTCCCGGGTGGCCCGGATCACCTCGTCGGTCCCGTGGGCCCGCCCGATGGCGAAGAGGACGTCGTCGCGGAGACATTCCACGCCCATCTCCACCCGGGTCACGCCGCTGTCCAGGAGCGACGGGAGGATCCGTCCGTCGCACCAATCGGGCCGGGTCTCGACCGTGAGTCCGACGCACCGCCGGGAGGCGAGCTCGTTGCGCCGCTGCGCGTCGGCCAACGAACTGTCCGTGGTCCCGTTCAACCCCTCGAAGATCCCGCGGAACACCGTCTCGCGGTACGGACCGGGCCGGGCGGGGAAGGTCCCGCCTTGGACGATCACCTCGACCTTCGAGGTCGGGTGCCCGAGCTCCTCGAGCGTCCGGAGCCGCTCCTCGGTGATGCGGCGCGCATCGTAGCCGTACTGCGCCCCGCGCATCGCCGACGGCTCCTCCCCCGTGTAGCTCTGGGGCGAGCGATGGTCCACTCCCCCCGGGCAGTAGGTGCACCGGCCGTGCGGGCAGGCCGCGGGCGAGGTCATCACCGCCACCACGGCGACCCCGGAGAGCGTCCGGGTGGGCTTGCGCCGCACCGTGGGCGTCGGTCCTCCCGGTGAGGCCCCCCCGCGGGCGGGTTCGAGGGCGGCGAGCGGGAGCAACGGCCCCGCGACGCCGGGGTCGACTACGGAGCGAGCCATTGGCGCGTCTCGCCCGTGATCACATAGCGGGTCTTGCGCAGCTCGTCGACGGTCCGCGCGCCGCTCAGGAACATCGCGACCTTGAACTCGTACACGAGCTGCTCGAGCTCCGCGCGCGTCTCGTCGTACCCCGTCGACGCGGCGCGGAGGACCCCGCCCGCCGTTCCGGCCGCCGTCGCACCCAGCGCGATCGCACGCGCCACGTCGAGACCAGAGCGGACCCCTCCGCTCGCGATCACGGGCAGGCCGAGGGGAACCAGCTCCCGGACCGACACGGGGGAAGGGACGCCCCAGTCCCAGAACGTCTCGCCGACCCGGGCCTCCCGGCGGGCGCCCTGGGCCTTGGCCCGATGGTGCTCGACCGCGGCGAAGGAGGTGCCGCCCGTGCCGCTCACATCGAACGCCCGGACCTTCTGGCGCTTCAGTCGCTCGCCGACGTCGCGGCTGAGCCCGGCGCCGGTCTCCTTGGCCAGGACCGGCAGCTCACGGGCGAGCCGCCCGATCTGCTCGAGGCAGCCGCGCGCGCGGCGATCCCCCTCGGGCTGGACCATCTCCTGAAGGAAATTGAGGTGGATCGCGAGCACATCGGCCCCGATGAGCTCCATCGCCGCCCGGGCCTGCTCGACCCCCACGACGCTCGAGCCCGGGGCCTGGGGGATGATCTGCGGGGCGCCGATGTTGGCGAACTTGAGCGGGACGTCGTAGCGCGCCACGCACGAGTAGCTCTCGGGGTACTGCCCCTTGACGATCGCCGCCCGCTCGCTGCCGACGCCCATCGCGATGCCCACCTCGGCTGCGGCGCGCGCGAGGTTGCTGTTGATGAGCGCCGCCTGGGGGTACCCTCCGGTCATCCCGGTGATCACGAGCGGTGCACGCAGCTTCTTACCCAGGAGCTCGACCGAGGCGTCGACCTCGTCGAAGTCGACCTCGGGGAGGGCGTTGTGGTAGAGCTGGATATCGTTCCAGTAGCGGTAGCGTCCCTCCACGGGCTGGCCCAGGACGACCTGTACGTGCTCGGCCTTGCGGTGGGTCAACTGACCGGCCGCGGCATCGGCGGTCCCGGCCTCACGTCGGCCCGGGTCCGGACCAGCTGCCGTAGACCGTCTCCCCCTCGACCGCGCGCGAGAGCGCGCCATGCCGAAGTCCGCTAATAAGACCTGTGCGAACGCCGAGCTCGCCGAGGGCGATCATCGTCCGGGCCTTCCCCCGGATCCCTCCGGTGACGTCGGGCACCCCCGGACTCGGGACGAGCGTGGCGGCGACCGTCGCGTCGATGCGAGGGAAGACTTCGGGCCGCCCAGGTGCGCCGGGTGCACGGCGGAGAACGCCCTCGACATCGCTGACGAAGATCACGCGTGCCGCACCGAGCTGGCGGCCCAACGACAGGGCGATGGTATCCGCCGAGAGGATCGAGTGCCCCCAGCTCTCGTCCGGTACCACGTCCCCGAAACTCACCGGGCACATGCCCGAGGCGAGGGCTGCCTGGAAGGGACCGGCATCGAAACGGATCGACTCCCCCTCCCGATTGGTGGCCAGGGCCGCCGGGGGCACCGACCAGGCCGGGATCCCGGCGTCGAGCAGTTCGGCGAGCACGTAGCCGTGCAGCCGCCGCACCTCGGCCGAAACGAGCGCCGCCCCACGCCGACGGCCGCGGTCGGAGCGGGCCGTGGGTGGGTCGGCGAGGTGCCAGCGCACCGCCCCCGGATGACCGAACGAGCCGGCGCCATGGAGGACGATCAACCCCCCGGGGGTCGTGGCCGCGAGCTCGACCGCCAGCCGGTGGAGCACCTTGCGCCGCACCCGGGGCGGGCCCCGCTTGCGGGTGATGACGCTCCCACCCAGCTTGACGATTACCGGTCCAGGGGCGCCGGTCACGGCCACCACCCCGGGATTCCCGCGACGGGGCGTCGCGTCGGGATCACTCCGCCCGATCGAGGCCCGCGCGCCGATCGAACAGGAGGAGGAACCCGCCGGTGGTGACGAAGACACCGAGGAAGAGCGGCCAGGAGAAGGTGATCACCCACGCGAGGGTGAGGAAGATCCCCACGCCGCACAGGATGGAGGCCAGGATCACGTAGGGGATCGAGACGTGGCCGGTGTCCTCCTCCTCGAACGGGTCGTCGAAGCCGGCGTACTCGCTCATCGGTCTCCGGAGCCCGGGGACGATTCATGTAGATTCCGCTCGTGCCAGAGCTCGCCGAGGGGCATGGGCCGCCGGCGGACCCGTTGGGTCCCCACCGACGGAATGCGCGTCTACGAACCACTGGCCGGGACCGTGGCACCCGGCCCCAGCGGCTCGACGGTGCCGCCCGCTTCGATCGTGGGCCGGTAGATCCACGCGTGGAGCGCGAGGAGACCGAGCACATCGGCGGCGAACTCCGTCCCGGTGACCGCCGCGGCCGCCGGAGCGCCCGGGCCGAAACGGTCGGACGCGAGGCCGTGCACGAGGGCGATGGCGATGGCGGTGACCTCGGCGGCCGTCGGGGCCAGGTTCCGGCTCTCGACGATGGCCACGGCCTTGTCGACCCAGTCGAGGAGCTCCTCGGGGGACAGGGAGTGCCGGGTGACCAGCAACGAACTCGCGACGAGGGGCGTCGGAAGCCGGCCCTCCAGCAACGAGGCGAGGACGAACATCCGGTCGAGCGTCTCCGCCGGGTCGGCCGCCGACAGCAACAGGAATGCGGCCGCGTGCTCGGCGTCCGGTGTCGCCCGGGTGGAACGGGCGATGGCCGTGCGCAGCGTCTCCAGCCGGTGCAGAGCGTCCAGGGAATGCGCGCCCGCGAGGATTGCGGCCGTCTCGTCGGAGTGCACATGGGGTCGCCACTGCTTCCACTCGGCGAGCTTGCCCTGCGGCGCCGGCGTGGGATAGAGGTGGAGGAGGGCCGACGTGGAGACGGGATGGCGCACGGCACCCCCGGGAGCACGGAGCATCTCCATGCTGTGCATCATGCCGGCGTAGAGGCGGCTGGCCGGCACCGGCGAGCGGACCAGGAGGTCCGCGGCGAACAGGCGGTCGCGCGCGTCGCCCTCCATGACCTCGACCATTCCCCAGGTGTTGCGGAAGGTCTCGGCGAGCTCCTCGGGGCTCGTCCGGCGGTTCGCGAGACCCGCCGCGCTCATCCGGAGGTACGGGAGCGCGTCCGGGGGGGTCACCGGGCCGAGGTCGGCGAGGAAGAACTCGGCGACCTTGGCGACGTCATCCATCTCCTTGAGCGCGTTGCCCATCTCGTCGGAGACCCGGTCGAGCGGCAGGGCGTCGACGCGGTACGCACGGATCTTCAGCTCTCGGAGCACGTGGCGGCCGACGTCCGTCATCTCCGGTGCCGTACGGGTTCCGGACAGGGCCCCCCGCTTGACCAGCTCGTCGAATAGGGGCGCCCCATTGGTGGGGGGTGTTCCTCCCTCGATCCCGGCGAGATATTCGCGGACCGCTCCGGCAGTAAGTGAACTCACTGTGTATCGCCGCCGAAACGATAGCGGGTCCGGTATAAGGATGCTGACGTGGAGAGCTTTGAATCAAAATCGAATCGGTGTCTCCCTCAGGTCAAGTACTCCTTTCACAGAGCGACCTCCGCCACTGTTCACCGTTCGTTGACCGGTCCATCTTGATGCACCTCGGCCGACCGTCTCCCCCGAATGGCCGTGCGGCGGGGGCTGGTCTGCTCGTTCCACACTACGCTCCCCCTCCCCGTGCTCTCCCTCCTGGACGACTTTCGGCTTATGGTCAATCGAGGGGTCCGTGAGGCACTCGAAAAGAAACTCACCGCCCTCGGCTCGCTGAACAAGTTCGGGCAGTCCCTCGCCCGCGAGTATCGGGTGAACGGCGCCCACGCCCGCACCGCCATGGATACGGCGGTTTCCCTCGACAAGGGCCACCGGCGGCGAGTTCGGAAGGGTTGG
>DASYYY010000028.1:0-19635 GCA_035933635.1 Thermoplasmata archaeon
TGCGTCATATGACGCAGTATAGCCGAGGCGGGGGAGGGGTGCCAGGTCCGGGCGCAAACCCGCCACCTCCGACCGCCGGTTCCGTGTCGTAACCCCGCCACTCCTGGCCGTTCGGGGCCCGGTCGCGGCGCCGTTCGGGTAAGCTCGGGACGCAAAACCGCCACCTCCGCGGACTCCGAAGGTGGCGGTTCTGCGCCTAGTTGTGTTCCCTGGTTGCCCGGTCCTTACGCCTCACCTCCCGTCGTTTTGCGCGCCGTCCCGCAGGTTTGCGGGGGGTTTGTGGCCGGTTTACGCGCCGTACTCGACGCCCGCGGCGCCCATCATCGACTTTGCGTAGGGTGTTACGTCGTCCGGGACGAGGTAAACGTGTGTCGTACCGTGGCACCCCGGGCAAAGCGTGATCCGGCGGCGGCGGCCGTTGCCCGCGGTCCGGCGGTACCGCTTCGGCCATGCGATCGGCTCAGTGCAGAGCACCAGGCAGCCGTAATTGGCGGGCGCCGGAGTGCGCCAGGGGAACTCCGCGGCCGACCGGAGGATGCCCGCGGGCGGTGTCATCCAGCACGAATGGCCGATCGACAGCGGTCCGGCGACGCGCGGCCGGATCGCAAACCCGCCATCGGACGGCCGCGCGGATATCTCGACCGTGAACGTAACTACGCCTCCCTCGAGGTAGGCCGGCCGGGCGCAGCCGATACAGACGTCGCTGTCGGCCGCGGCCGCGGCGGCGGCCTGCTCCGCCCAGGTGACGCCCGGAGCGGACCCGACAAGCTCGTTTGCGTGCTCGCCCAGCGCCTCGACCATTGACACTCCGGGCGGTCGTAGGCGTTCCTCTTCCCGCGCGCTCTGGTCGCGCGTCGGCTGCCTGGTCATGGCCTGGCCCGCGACGGTCGCGCCGTTTTGGGCGCCTCGCCGGTCGCTGCCTCGCCCAGCAGGGCGGACAAGTGGGCCCGTTCGCGCTCGTACAGCAGGTCGATAACGACTTGTACCAGCTCGAGCGGCAACCAGTTTTCGTGCTTCCCCAGGCGCAACCGTGGCGCCTCCGGCGCCTCGGGCGGCGCCTTGATGTCGTCCATAGCACACCGCGTTTCCGTGCTCTGGCGGTCCGCAATTGCCCGGCACGGCGCCCCGGGTGCGGAGACACCGGGGGTCGGGGGGAATAACCGCGGGCGTCCAGAGCCCAGGACGCCGCGCCATCGGCGGACCGCTCCGCACTCCCCAGGGTACGCGCTAAGGTTCGCCCATGACAGTACAAACCCCGCCGGAAGCGGCGCAAAACCTAGCAGACGACGACTACTACGGGCCCGATATGCCCGACGATCCGGCGCCTCCGGACGCCCCGGACGCTACCGGCGACGCGCCCTACGGGTACACAACCGACCGCAAAACCGGCGAGGTCCGCCCGAAGAAGGCGCCCGGGCGGCCGCGGATACCGCCGGACGCGGAGCAGCTCGAGCAGGGCCCGGAGCTGCCCAGGGACGCCGACCGGCCGCCGGACGAGGGCAAGCGGCGGCGCCGCGGGAAGGGCCCGGCGGCCGACTTCAAGGCGCCTCCGATGCCCGCGGGCGGCACCGTGGCCAAGCGGATAAACCGCGTGTACCGCAAGGCGGGCAAGTTTGTCCGCGCGTTCGATCCGGAGCTGGGCGCCGCTTTCATTGAAAGCGCGACCGCTGAACCGGTCCCGGAGGGCGATGAACCGGATCTGACCGTGGGCGAGGCATGGGAAAACCTGTGCCGCACAAACCCGCGCATCCGGGCCCGGGTGCTGAAACTCCTCGAGGGCGGCGCGTGGACTGAGGTTTTCCTCGCTCACTCTCCGATCGGCGTCGCCCTGCTGATGAAGCCCGCCGTTATGCGGTTCCTCCCAATCGGCAAGCTCGCCGCAAGCTGGATGGAGGTGGACGAGGACTCGCTGCCGGGCGACCTGACACCGGAGGATCTCGAGCAGCTCCGGGGCCTGGCCGACGACAACGCCGCGACGATCGCCGCGAAGCTCGGCAACGTCCCGCCGGACGTCATGCGGGAGGCGGCCCGGGTCGCCGCTCAGATGGACAACGGCGGCCCGCCGGTACCGCCCGCGGCGTATCGGAGGCAGCAACCACGGAACCGGTCGCGGGCCCGGCGGCGTGGCTAAGTACGACGTCCCGGCGCCGCCGCCGGACTATTACGCCCCGGTCATACCGTGGGACACGTTTTACCGGCGGGTTTTCCAGTGGGGCCAGCAGCAGCATGTGGGGACGATCGGGCCGACTGAGCAGGGCAAAACCAACCTGATATGGCACCTCTTGCAACTCCGCAGCTACGTCGCCTATCTGGGCATCAAGTCCGAGGATGAGACGCTAGACCGGTTTGCGTCGGTGGGCGGGTTCACCCGTTTGTACGAGTACCCGCCCAAGGTCGGCCGGGTCCGGAAGCGTACGCCTAGCTGGGAAGAGATGCCGCGGCGCCTGGTCTGGCCGGACGCCCGGGACCGCCGGGCCGCGCGGGACGTGCAGCGGACCGCGTTCGGCGCCGCGCTGGATGACGCCTGGTCGTCGGGCGGAGTGTGCGTCGTCTGGGATGACTTCTGGTACCTGGTGCGGATCCTGGGGATGGAGCTGGACGCGAAGCAAAACCTGCTTAACGCCCGGTCGGCGTTCTCTCCCCAGGTCATCAGCGCCCAGCGCGGCGCCGGTAATCGCATGGTGGAGCTGACCGACCAGCCGACGTGGCTGTTTTGGTTCCGGGAGACCGACCCGCGGAATCTCCAGCTCCTCGGGCCGTCCGGGTCGCTCCGCCGCGGGTACGTCCAGCACCTCGAGCGCTTCCAGTTCCTAGCCGAGAACACGCGAGACGGCGTGATGTACCGCAGCAAGGCGCCCAAGCTGTGACCTGCGGTACGCTCTGTGTGCTGGGCGGGCGGGAGTTACGCGCTTGGATCTCGCCCGGCCCAGCATCCCGGCGGCACCTTTGGCGCGCGGTTCCTGCCCGCCCGAGTCCCTAAAGCTCGGGCGGGAGGCGTCGTTTCGTGGCAGAAGAGGACGCGGTAACCCGCGCGGACCTGGCCGCTATCGCGTCGAATCAGCGCGCGCAATCGGTGCTTCTGGTCGGCTTGGCGGCCGCGCTGGTGGCGCTGATTGGTCTCCTGGTGGTCCGCGGCGTCATCGAGTGGCCGGATCTGATCGGCCGGTTCCGTGGCTGACGACGACGGCGACCAGGGCCCGGCGCCCGCGGTCGCTGTCGCGTCCGGCGGCGACGCGCCGTCCGTAGGCGAAGAGGCGGCCGGGCAGGCGTCGGCCGCCGCGGGCGCCTCGGCGGTCCTGGCCGGGCAGGCGGAAGGGCACGCGGAAGAGTCCCGGGCGGCCGCGGAGGTCGCTACGGCGGCCGCGGCCGTCGCCGCGGAGGCGGGCCAGCACGCCGACGCGGCGGGCATGGCCGCGGAGCAGACGGCCGCGGACCGCGGACAGCTCGAGCGGTTCATGGAGTCACAGACCGCGCTGAATGCCGCGCTGGTCGCGCGCATGGGCGAGCTGTCGCAACCGCCGCCGCCGCCGCCGGAACCGGAGACCAAGCCGGACCGGCCGCCCGCCCCAGCCCATGAGCGGCACTGGATAAACCGTCGAGTCGGAAGGCGTAACGCCTGATGGATCACTTTCATATCGGATTTTTCGAGTTCCTCTTGTTCGGCGCGTACCTCGTTCTGTGGAAGGCCGTTTTTCTGTGGCTGAACCTCGAGGCGCGGCGGAACAACTGGCACGTCCCGGCCGCCGTGTCGGGCCTGATTTCGTAAGGACGCAAGCACTTGGCAGCAGCACCACACACCGCCCCGGTTCAGAACGTGAAGCACGGCGGCGGAGGCGGCGGCAACGCCCGCCCGCGCGAGCAATCTGTCTCTTTCGTCCGCGGCTCCGGCCGCGGGCGTTACACATTCGAGGTTCAGTCCGGGCTGACGATCCAGGCAGGCGCCCAGGACGTCGGGCCCATCGACATCAAGGCGTACGACTACATGAGGTCGATTACGCTCCTGGTGCAGACGACCGCGGCCGGGGCCGGTACCTCCGTCGCGTTCACCGCGGACGGGCCGGAAAACGTCATCTCCTATGTCCGGGTGAAGCAGCCCAACGGGCAGACGATGTACTCCGTCACCAGCGGTTTTCACGCAAGCATGATCGACAAACTCGGCTTCTACCGGCAGTTCTCGGACCCGCGGTCGTCGGTCAACTTCTCGAGCGTGGGCGGGTCGGCGCCGACGTTCTCGTTCGTGCTCCGGATCCCCTTCGAGCTGGACCTACGCGACGCGCTCGGCGCCCTGCCGAACAAGGACGCGGCCGCGCCGTTCACGCTCGAGCTGGGCATCAACCCGGCCGCTACGGTCTGGTCAGTGGCGCCGACCACATCGCCCACATTCAAGATCACGCCGATCCTCGAGGCGTACGACCAGCCTCCGGAGACGCTCGACGGGAAGCCCGTCGACACGACGCCTCCGAACATGAACACCCTCCAGCGGTGGACAGAGCAGACCGTGACGATGGTCCCGGGCGCGTTCGACGCCCGCGTTCGCAAGCTGGGCAACTACGTCCGGGAACTCATCTTCATCTCGAAGAACTCCGCCGGGGCCCGCATCGACACGAACGGCTGGGCCGACCCGGTACAGATCGTTCTTGACGAGGACGTCAAGGACAACCTGCCTCTGGCGCTCTGGGAACAAGACATCTTCGAGGTCTGGGGGTACGGCGGCGCCGTGCCTAACGGCGCGGTCATCGGCCGCGCGGACGTCGCCAACGGCCAGAATATCGGCGTCTGGCCGTACCAGTACTGCGTGAACGAGCGAGACAACTCCGTCGAAGAGGCGGCGTTCTACCTCCCGACGATCGAGTCGGAGGACTACCTGCTACGCGCGGCCAACTGGGGATCGGCGGTTTTCAAGCTGACGATTCTCAAGTGCGAAGTTCTCCCGCGCGGCGACATCTTCGGAGACGGGTGACCTGGTGAACAACGACAACGGGTCCAGCTTCGGACTCTCCCACCTCTCAAGCCTGCCGATTACGACGTCGTTCGGCTTCCTGCTGCTCGGCGTCCTGGTGCTGCTCCTGGTGCTCCGCCTCGTGTTCGCTGACATCTCCATCAGCGGCCGCGGCGGGGCCCGGTAAGGCGGCGCCTCATGCGAACCATCAAGGGAATGTTCACGCTCTCGGGCCTGGTCGCGTTCCTGCTCGGCGTGTTCCTCGCCGCGTGGGTCAAGTCGACCGCCTCGAGCGTGCAGAGCAAGGTCGGAGGCTGAGCCCGTGAGGGTCAAGGACGTTTGGGACATCTTCGGCGGGATCCTGCTTATCGCAATCGTGGCCGTGATCCTGACCAAGAAGAACACCGCGAGCGACGTCACCGCGACCGGTCACGCCTTTACCGGCGCCCTGTCGACGGCCGAGAGGGGTTAGGCGCGTGTCGCTGGCCGAGATTCTCCACTGGCTGACCGACCAGGCGGGCAAGCTCGCCGGCCAGGTCGAGAAGAACGCGGTTCACACCGCGATAGATGACCTGCTGGGCGATCACACCGCGGCGCCACAGCAGGCGCCGGCCGCCTCGCCTGTCCAGGCAGCGACCCCGGAGGCGGCCGCGGTCCCGGGTACGGACGCGGAGAGCCCGGCGGACGCTGTTCCTCCGTCTGCCGACGCGCCGTACCCGGGACCACCTAGCCCAGCTCCGGAGGGGTAACCGGTGCCCGCGCAGCATTACCCGCGGCGCGGAGGACTCCGGCGGCCGTCGCCGCGGCGGCCGGGTGCCGTGCTGCCCGGCGTCGGCGGGTACGACATGCCGCGCGGGCCCTACGGTGAGGGCGGCTTTCCCGGGTCCACTCCGGCGGCGCCGCCCACGCACACGCAAGAGGCGCCGGAGGGCGCCCGCGGGACGCTCCAGTACTCGCCATCGGAGATCCAGCAGCAGTGGCGCCGTCTGCCGCGGCGCCGCCGCTCGGGTATGCCGCAGCAGCCGTACGCCCGCGGCCGCCCGGACTTGTCCGAGGACGAGTTCAATCTTGAGAACCGCTGGTCTCCGCCGATCAACCGGAAGCCACCAGGCGACCAGAAGCAGCGCAATACGATCTACTACCGCGGCCGCCTGGCCGCACCCGGCATGACGCGGGCATACCTGGCCGCGCCCAACCCCGGCAAGCTGGGCGGCCGCCCGGCGCGTGACCGGTCCGCGGGTTTCGACAACGACGCGGGCGCGGTCGTCGGCGGGGTGCCGACGACGGTCATCGTTGACTCGCGGTACGTCGCGGTCCCGGATCAGGACGGCTATGCGGTCCAGCGGCCGATACCGCTCAAGGTTCACGCGGTACCGCACTGGTACCGCGGCGACGTCCACCTACGCGGCGCCATCCTCGACGGCGAACGGTACTTCGGCGCGCTGGAAGATCAGCTAATGGACATGGGCGAGGGCGAGGGCGCCTACGGCATCGCCCGGGCCCGCGGCCCGCGGCACCGCCCGACGCGATTCGAGCGGCCGGGTCGCTGGACGGCGCAGTACTACGACGTCGCGCCAGAGCAAGGCGAAACGGCGCCGGACATGATTTACCGCTCGCCGGGACCGCCGCCGGGACGGCGTACCTCCGGGCGGGCAAACACCAGGCGGCGCCGTGGATAAGCGGCGGGCCCTGTTTGCCCGCCCGGGAAGGCGGTAACGATGGCGGACACTCCGCCGCCCAGCTCGAGCAGCTCGAGCAGCTCGGGCCGGTCATCGGACACGTTCGGATTCCTGACGCGCAAGCTCGGGCCCATGCCGGTCTGGGCGTGGGCGGCGATCGGCTTCGGAATCTACTACTGGTACACGCATTACGGGCCCGGGGCGAAGGCCAGCCAGTCAAAAAAAGGTCAGGGCGGCGGCGGTCAAAACGCCGCGGGTAGCAGTACCCAGCAGGGCGCGACGACGCTCCTCGTAACCGGCGGCGGCGGCGGCCGCGGCGGCGGCGGAGACGACGACGGCCGCGGCCGCCGTCACCGCCCGGGCCCGCGGCCCGGCCCCGGGAATAGGCACCACCAGCGCCCTAGTCCCGGCCGCCTACCCGGCGGCCGCCTCCCGACTCCGAACACACCAGGCGGCGGCGAGCTGCCCGGCGCCCTGATGGCCGCCGGAGACGGCGCGTTCGGCGGGATGGACCCGGGCCAGGTCGCCGCGTCCGACGCGGCCGCCCAGCCGTTCCCGACGATGACCGCGGGCGGGACCGCCTCGAGCGCAGGCGCGACGATGGCCGCGGGCGGCCCGGTCCAGTCTCCGGCGGTCGCCGCGTCGCCGGACCTGGCGGCCGCGGGTGACCTGAGCGGCCGCGGCCGTCACCGCGGCGGCGGCCGCGGCCGGGACCGGGACGGCCGCCGCGGCGACCCGTTCGCCGGGCGCGGCGTCGGCTTTGCCGACCAGGCGGGCGGCGCCGCGGCGATCTACCAGTCGTACCAGGGCGGCCCGGAATGGAAAACCGCTGTCGGCTGGGAGGCGGCCGCGATTAACTACCTCATCGGGGAAGGCGTAGCACCGGAAGAGGCGTCGACGTCGATATGGACGTATCTCCACGACGAACCGCAATCGGACCGGATGCACGCCGATACCCAACTTGCGATCGACGGCATCGGGTCACCGCCGGGCGGGACGCGGCCCAGCTCGGTACAGAAGCAGAAGCCCGCCCGGAACACCCGGCGCCCTGGCGGCGGCGGCCGCGGCGGTCGGCGTCTGGGGAATGTGAGGGTCGTCCGTGTCTGACCAGGAACCGACGCTAGACGCCCGCCTCCGGCGCCTCGAGCAGCTCGCGGAGCAGCTCGAGCAGCTCGCCCGGCAGCATCCGATCGGGCGGGCGATCCTGCGGAAGCTGGGCCTGCTGTGAGGGCGTCGACGGTGATGATGCTCGCGGTACTGCTGTACGTCATCGCGCGCTGGGCCCGCAACGAACCGGCCGTCACCCTACAGGGAATCTTGGCCGGCCTGTTCGTTATCTTCGTCGTCGCGCTGATGGACCGCGGCCGGACCGAAGAGGTCGCCCGCGGCCTGGCGTGGCTGTTCTTCGTCGTCGCCGCGTACAACGCGATACCCGCCTACACCGGGGCGATCGACTCCGCCCGCGGCGGGATCTCGCCCGGGTCCGGGCCCGCCTCGGTACCGCCCATCATCACCTGAGAGAAGTAGGAACATGCCCGGCGGAATCAAGTCAGATATCAAGTTCGGCTTCTGGTCTGGTCTCGGCTTCATGCTGATGATCGGGGTAGCGATGGCGTTTCAGATGCTCCTGTCCCGGGCCCGCGGCGGCGCCCAGCGCGGCGGCGGTTCGGGTGGCTGACGGCGCGCTATGGCTGGCGTTTGCGGGCCTGGCCGGGATGATGCTGGCCGAGGTTCCCCAGGTTCTAAGCGGCTTCCTGCCGTCGCCCAGCACGGCATACGACAAGGCGTCCGGGGGCATCGAGACCGGGCCGGAGTCTATGCGGGTGCTCGAGCGGTCCAAGACGAAAGGGACCGTCGTTACCCTCATCATGGCCGGGTCGGTCACCGCGATGGCCTGGCCGGTCGTCGGCGTCAAGGCGCTGTTGCTGTTCGCCGCGGCGCTGGCGATCCTGTGGCTGTTCCTGGCCGACTTCAACGACGCGATACGCCGCGGCCGCGCCTACGCCGCGGGAGGTGGTTCTTATGAGCAGGCATAGCAACCGGCCAAAGCGCGGACCGGCGGGCCCGGCGCCCAACTCTCCGGCCGGGCGGGCGCTCGGGCTGGACGACCGCGACATTCCCGGCGGCGCCGTCCACATCATCAATCCGGAGACCAGGGCGACGCCTCCGGCGCTCGAACCGGCGGCGGAGCTGTTCGCGGACGGGTCGCTACTCGACCACGGCGTACCGGACGAGCGGCCGGAGGCAGGGTTTACGACACCCTCCGGCCTGGTCGGGCCGCCGCAGACCGCCGCGCGAGAGCCGGAGGTGACCGACGCGGTACCGGTCTACATGGTGCCCGGGCCCGGTCACGGAGAAACCGAGGTCGCCGCGCCGCACTCGACCATCGTCCCGGCGCCCGGGTCGACGCCCGCCCGCCTCTGTGGCGCCGTCCCGGCCCGGGCGTCGGTGCTCCTGCTGAACGAGACGTCGACCATCATCCGGATCGGGGCGACCGAGACCGACGCCGTGAACGGCGGCGCCGCGCTCCCGGCCAGCATGGGCAACTATCTCCGCATCCATACCAAGGGGCACATTTACGCGATAGCCGACTCTGGTACGGCAACCTTGAAAGTATCCGTGATAGAAGAGTTCTCCGGCACCAGCGGGTAAACCGCCGCAAATGGCCCGGGCGCAATAGAATCAGGGGAAGCGCGGACCGCAGCTCGCGCGCTGTCCCTACAGCGGACTAGGGAGGCGTGACCAGTGACAACACCAGACCTTACGGCCGGGCCCGGGCCCAACGGCGGCGGCGTCCCGCAGCATTACCCGCAATACGGTCTGATGCCCAGCTCGGGGCAGATCGTTGTCGCTCAGAACGGGACCGAAAAGGTCGCGGACATCGAAAAGGGCTTCGTCCAGTGGTACCAGACCCGGCAAGAGGCGGTTAACGCCTACAAGGGCGAGCAAGGGTTCTTCGGTACCGGGTCGGTGGACGTCGCCGCGCTCATCCCGGGACTGTCCGGCCTGATAGAGCTGGGCCACTGGATAGGCGACTTCATCGCCCACATCACAGACCTGTATATGTGGATCTCGCTCGGCTGGATCACGCTCGGGCTGGTAATGCTGGTCGCCGGGATCCTCATGTGGCTGCGTAAGGCGGACCTGATACCGTCCGCGGTTCCGGTGCCGGTATGAGCGAGGCGGCGCCCGAGGTTATCGGCCAGGCCGACGACGACGACGACGGCGAGTCGCTCGAGCTGGACGAGGACGAGGGCCGCGGGCAGAACCGGCGGATCCGGGTCCGCCTCGGACGCGGCCGCTCCGGCGGGTCGGTGTCGACGCCGCTCGGAGACGCGCCGGTCGTACCGCTCCTGCTGGTCGGCTTCGGCGCCTACCTGATCTGGTTTGGCATCAAGTACTGGCGCGGAGCGGGCCCGGCCGTCTGGCCGTCCTACCCGATCAAGTCGGTGTTGCAAGGGAAGGGCGTCCCGCCGAACGAGACGGCGACGACCGCGACCGCGGTCCTTACCGCCTACGAACAATCACTCTCGCAGCAGGTCAAGCAGCAGCAGCACCAGGCGCAGACGTCGCCCGGCGGGCCGCCGCCTACCGGCCCGGAACCGGGCGGCGCGCCCCAGCACATCGCCCGCCTGCTCCTATCCCGGTACGGCTGGGCCGCGTCCCAGATGCCGCCTCTCATCCTGCTATGGACCCGGGAGAGCAACTGGAATCCGAACGCCCGCAACACCACAAGCGGCGCGTACGGCATCGCCCAGGCGCTCGGGCACGGCGGCGCCGGAACCGCGGCCGCGAACGGGACCAACGAGTACGGCGCAGAGTACGGGCTGACCGACGCGGAAGCGCGGGCGGCCAACTCCGGCGTTGCGCTCTGGCAGATCAGGTGGGGCCTCGGCTACATCAAATCCGTGTACGGGTCGCCCGCGGCCGCGTGGGCGCATGAAGTCCAGTTCGGGTGGTACTGATGGCCCGGGCCCTGCTCACTTTGGCCGCGGCCGCGGCCGCGCTCGGGCTGGCCGTGTTCGCGCTCCTGGCGTGGCTGGATTCCAACGGGCCGGATCTGGTCATCCCGGCGCCGCCGCCCGATCCGCACGGCGGCGCCGTGGCCGACTTCCGCCGCGAGCTGCACGACGGTACCCGGTAGGCGTGCGATGGGCTGGGCGGAGATGGGGCCTCTCCGGCGTCGCAAGTCGGTCACGCTCGACGGCAACGGCAACGGGTCGGTCATGTTCGAGGTGTTCTCCGCCAATCATCGCTGGCTGATTCACACCCTGGTTGCCTCGACGTCGCAGGCGCAGACCGCGCCGCCGTACCCGCAAGTTGTCGCCTACCTCGGGCAGAATCAGCAGGCGGGCCGGTCCGAGGGCGGGTCGTGGCTGGGGAATCAGGTCACGATGCGCGGCGATATCGAGATGGACGCGGGCGAGGATCTGACCGTCGCGTTTACCGGCGGCGTACCCGGGTCGGTCGCGTCGGCCGTCATCGAAGGAGAGAACTACCTATGGCACTGAAACCCGATACCGAGGAGTTCTCACAGTTCCTCCGCCTGGCGTTCCTCCGCTCGCCCAACTACGCCGCGGGCGTGTCCGGGTGGACGATCAACCAGGACGGATCCGCGGAGTTCAATAACGTGACGATCCGCGGCGCGGAGGTGATCGGCGGCGCGGCGCTGTTCTACAGCACGACGCCTCCGACGTTCGGAAGCATGATCGCATCTATCGCCGGATTCCCCGGCGGGACCGACGCCAAGGGGAACGTATACCTCCCGGGCGTTACCGCGTACTTTCCCGGCGGCCCGCCCGCCGGAGCGGTCCAGCTCTTCGACGGGGCGATGACGTTCTACACCGCCGGGACCGAGGCGGGACCGTGGCGGGCGCTCGGCGTCATTCAGAACAACATATGGACTGAGCCGACCGGCGGCCCGGGCATCACCCTTCAGACCGGCAGCAACAACCAGGTCAGCATCCAAGACACCCTCGTCGCCATCGCCCTGATACTCGAGGCGACCGCGGGCCTGGCCGTCACCGGAGGCACGACGACCGACACGCTCGACGTCACCGGGGCGAGCACGCTAACCGGCGCGGTCGGCGTCCACGCGCTCCTGTCGGCCCTGACCGGCCTGGCCGTCACCGGAGGCACGACGACCGACACCCTGAGCGTGAGCGGGGCGAGCACGCTAACCGGCGCGGTCGGCGTTCACGCGCTCCTGTCGGCCCTGGCCGGCCTGGCGGTAACCGGCGGGACGACGACCGACACGCTCGACGTGACCGGGGCCAGCACGCTAACCGGCGCGGTCGGCGTCGGCGCCCTGCTGTCGGCGCTGGCCGGGCTGGCGGTGACCGGCGGCGCGACCGTGGACAGTCTCGACGTGGCGGCCGCGCTGACCAACCTAAACGCGCTGACGGTCTCCAACTCCATCAGCAACGGCGGTAAGGCGCTGGTGCAGCTCATCACCGCGCTGGCTACAGACCGCGCGCTCGGCATCCAGGCGGCCGCGGACACTAGCGAGCGGTTCCGGTTCGACATGGCGACGTCATCGATCAACTTCGGATCGGGCGCCGCGAGCACGGATACGACGCTGTACCGCGGTGGCGCCGGCCAGCTCGCCTCGAGTCCGATTGCGGCCAATGTCGCCGGGGCCGCGGAGGTGTGGAACACGCCGACGTTTGCGAATAGCTGGACGGCGCCCGGGACGCCGACATGCCGGTTCCGGCTGATCGCCGCGCCCTATAACTCGATGCAGTGGATCGGCCGTCTCAAGGTGCCGACCGGGTTTACCGGACTCCAGGCGATCACGACCGCGCTAGCGGCCCGATACCGGCCGACGAACGCACAGGACATCTTGGCGTTTGACCAGACGCCATCGCCGCCGGTTCCGGTGTGGCTGTCGATGTCGTCGGCCGGGGTGCTGACGTTCGTCGGGCCGACGACCGGCGTCGCTGTTGGCGACACGATCACCATTCCGGGCGCCAACGGCGTTGTAAGTCTGGACGCATGAGGCGCTGTGATGCCCTACGCCCGGGATCCGGTGTCTGAGGTCTGGGACGCGGCCGCGGCCGCGGTCCTGAGACGCGCTGTGAGCGCTCGGGGCAAGTGGGTGTCATCACGCATCGCGGACTATTCCGAGGGCCAGCGGGCGGAGCTGCTCGCGCTGTACGGGGTCGATATTGCGGGACCGGACGACGTACCCTCCGGCGTCGCGCGCTCGAGGTGGGCCCGCGGGTTCGTGCGGGCGGTTCACGCGGCCAACCGGCGCGCGCCGCGGCCGCGGGCGATACAGCTCGAGGTCGGCCGCCGCGTTCCGGCGGTCGGCGTCATCCCGGCCGGGCGGGCGTTCCGGATCCGGACGCACCCCGGAGGCAAGAAGGCGCGAGCGTTCGCGGAGCGGCGGGCCCGCGGCCGCGACGGCGACCGGACGCCCGGGTACCTCCCGCCGGACCGGCGGGACTGGAATGAATGACGGCGTATCGCGGGAAGAGTTCGCCATGCTCCGCGACGCGGTACAGACGACCGCGGTCCGGCTGGACGCGATCGACCGCGGGACCGGCGGGATCGGCGCCCTGGCGGTTCAGGTCGCGGAGGTCGTCAAGGATCTGGCCGCGCTGAAACTCGACCTTGACTCGTTCCGCCGCGATCACGCCTGGCAGCACGACCAGGAGACCCGTAACCGGGTGTCGACGCGGCGTTGGCTGATCGGTACGGTGATCGCCGCTCTGGCCTGCATAGAGGTACCGCTGTTCTACGTGATCGCCCATCTGCACGGCTAGATTCGGGGTATGCGAATCTGGCCGCGCCTCCGGCGGACGCCCGTCGAGGTGGTTAAGGATGCTTACTCGACCGCGGCCGCGGGCGTCGCCCTGGTGCTGATTGCCGATCTGTTCCACCGGGCATCACACGCGCCGTATGAGTGCGACGACTCCTGTCCGCGGCCCTGGGGCAAAGCTACGCGGCGCCGCGGCGCCGACCTACCGGGCGGTTAATCCAGTGCTCGGACGGGCGGGCGGAGCGGCGGCGGGTGCCCTGGTCGCTGTAGGCGATCCGGGTGTCCCGGCCGCGGAAGTAGGCGGCGGTCGGCCGGGCGTGCTCGCGGAAGTACGCCCGGGCCTCTTCGGAGGCGTACCGCTGAAACACCGCCTCCCGGCCGGTCAGTATCTCGTCGGCGTTGATGCCGCGGGCCTGGCCCTTACGGTTCACCCAGTTTCCGCGGGTGTAGTCGTCGGCCGCCTGGTAGACGCGCTCCCGCTCTGCTTCGTGCTCCATGCGCTGAGCGGCCCGGGTTCCGGCGATCACCGTACGGCGGCGCCGCCGGGCCGCGTCTACCTCGTCGCGGCGCTCCAGCTCGTGAAGGATCTGGGCCTCGGCGCGCTGGGCCTGGTCGGAGTCGCTACCGGCTACCCGGTCGTAGTGCTTGGCCAGGTCTGATTCGGACGCGGACCGGAGCAGCCGGTTAGGCAGGATCACCGGCATGTTGGCCGGGTGGACCCGGTACCCGCGGCAGCAGGCGTGAGTACACATCTGCTGGGCTGGCTGGCGGTTCCGGATGAAGTGACCTATCAGATCCCGCCGGTAGCGGCGCGCCATGACGCAATCATGCCAGTCGAGCTCTACAGCTGTAGGGCGGCGCGGTTACGTCAGCGGGTCCGGGCCGGCGTGCCTCGAGACTTCGGATAACGGGCATCCATGCTGCGTTGTCATCCGATATTCAGTTGTCCCGGCCCGGGCCCGCCGGAAGCCTACGGCAACGGGACGACGGCCGCGGCGACTCCGGCCAGGATCACCAGCACGACGACCAGGCCGACGACGACGCCGACCCGGGCCCGGCCGCCTGCTCTATCCGATCTGACGGAATCTGACAGATCCTCGTCCCAGCTCGCCACCTGTACCAGCTCCCCGTATATCTCGCGCGTACGCGGTCAACTCTTCCGATAAACGGTTCTGTTGTCAGTGGGTCGTGATCTGCTAGCTGTACCCGAACTACTCGGCACCAAGGCGCCGGAGGCGCCGCGGTAGCCGGGAGGGGTCATAGGGGAACCGGGAAGGTTCCCCTATCGCCGGACTGACGTCCGGCCAAGTGCAGAGCCAGACCCGGACACCGGACACCCTTTGCACCGGTTTTGACCAGCGAAAGTAAACCTCCGGGTGCTACCGCGTAGCCTCTACCGAGGTTTGTCCGATACCGTGGAATACGCGTGTTTCCTGCCGCCAACCCTACAGCTACCTCCGTAGTTGTCCGCAAGGGCGGGCGGTTCACGCAGCAGTGGTTGGTTATCCGTCCCGGAGGCGACCGCTGTGGAGGCGTCCGGCCGCCCTATGTGCGGCCGGGCGCCTCGCTACATCTAGCGGGGCCAGCCTCGGACGAGGGGAAACACGGAAACGCGGGCAGGCAGTACGCCACAGAGTCCCGCTACGGTCACCCGCCGTAGGGTACGTCGCCCGGCCGGCCAGACCCTAGATCTTTTACCTGCTCATTACTCGACCTGGCCGGCGTGTCTAGCAACTCCGGCAGATCCGGCGGCGCCTCGGGCAGCTCGCCGCGGAGAATCATCCAGATAGTCACCAGGCCAGAGCACACCAGAAGCCCGCCCAGAGTCCACAGAATCGACACGCTACCTCCCGAAATTGTCCGCAGTAATCGGCAGCATACGCCTTGAAACCTCCGGCGTAACCCCGCTATAGTGGGAGTGCGGACAAACCAATACCGGAGGTAGTCATGTACCGAGAGTTTCCGCCCGTCAGCATTGACGACAGCGACGGCGACGAATGCCGCGTCAGCGTCGGCATGGATGCCCAGTGGCGCCACTGCGTAACGATCGACGCCCGGGCCAACTGCCACCCGCACACCAGCGACGGACTCGACCCGGACGGCGCCCGCGCTCTCGCGGCCGCGCTGCTCGAGGCGGCCGACGAAGCAGAATTGCGCAACCTCGAGGACGACTCCCGCGGATACTGCTCCGTGTGCGGGTCCGAGGCGGTCGCCATCAGGTACCCGGGCGAGACCACACCGCTCCGGCGGCCGCAATTCCGGCCCGCCTGCGGGCATGACTCGCACAAGTACAGCGACGACTCGGCGCCCGTCCAGTGAACGGCCAAGGCCACCTCTTCGGACAGCTCGACGTATTCGACTGCATCGCAGAGACGCCAATCAAGCCGAGCAAGGTCGGCGCCGCCGCCGGGCGTACCATCGCCCGGCGCGGCGCCGTCTACGCGCGATACCTGGCGATCGGCGCGCACCGGTCGCTCTGCCTCCAGATCGCCTATGAGGCGCAGATCCGGATCCGCACGCTGGCCCACATCATGCCGCGCGGCCGGTACAACGACGGCTTCAACGACTACCTGAATGCGGCCGCGATGCGCGCCGTCACCCGGGGCGAGTCGTGACCGCCCGCCGACCGGCGCGGCGCCGCGGCCGGGCCCAGCTCGACGCCCGGGCCGCCGCCGCCGGGCTGGCCGTCTTTATGCTCCTGGTCGCCATCCTGGCCGGCCAGGTTCCCGCCTACCTCGCCGGTATCGCGGTCGGCGCCGCGATTACCGGCGCCGTGTGGGCGGTCGTGGACAAGCGGACCCGCCCGGCCGCGCGCAAGGTATCGGCCGCGCGCATGGCCGCGGCCAAGAAGCGGCCCGCCCGCAAGGTCACGCACGACGAAACAACCATCCGGGCCCAGCTCCGGGCCCGGGCCGACCAGGTATCCGACCGGATACCGCCTCCGGGAGATGAGAACGAATGACGACCGAAACCGGACAGAAGTACACCCGGGCCGACTACGACAAGGCGGCCGCGGAATGGAACACGGCGCGCGAGGCATCTACGGCCGCCCGGCGCGCGTGGGATCTGGCCGCCCAGCGCATGGAGGCGGCCGAGGTGGCGCTTAGCGAGCAGGAGGTACAGCCGGGCGTACCCGCGTACCAGCACGCCGAGCTAGTCAAAGATCCGGCCGCCTGCCGGATCGGCTATTGCGCGATTCACCCGGACAAGCAGTACGCCGACGATGAGCCGTTCTGAACCGCCTCCCGCGGCCCAAGACTCCGACCCGGGCGACCATCTCGCCCGGGTCGGGGCGTGGGCGGGCGTGCTCCGCGCCGCCTACATCACCGCAGACGTCGCGCTCCGGACTAACGATGTCGGCATGATCCGGCGGGCCCTGGCCGGGATCCGGGACACCATTCCAGAGGTCATGCCGGAAGCCGTCGACCAGCGTCCGCGGACCGGCGCCGCGGCGGAAGCGGCGGCCGCGCTGTTCCGCCGCGCGAACCTCGGCGGCCGTCGTGGCTAGGAAGCTCAAACCATGCGGTACCCGGGCCGCCTACGAGCGCCACCGGGCCCGCGGCGAGGATCCCTGTCTCCGGTGCCGGGTAGCCAACGCGGCCCGCACAAGCCGTCTCAGGGACGCGGCGCGGCCGCGGCCGACCGTGATCCAGCACCCGCGGCCGCGGACCTACGACCCGGGCCCGGACGTGCTCGAGCTGCTCCGCCTCCTGGCCGGCCTGTATCCCCATCTGAACTTCACACAGAACGGACTGAACGATGGTTAACCGACCGAAGAAGCAAGGGACCGAGTTCGAGCGCAGAGTCGCGGACCACGCGGCCGCGCGTGGGCTGGCCTGGGACCGGGCGCCGCTCCGCGGATCCCGCGACCTGCTCGACATAGAGGGCTGCCTGCCTATGGGCTGGCTGGTCGGCTGCAAGAGCCTCTCCCGCGGCGTCCCGATCGCCAAGCGGCTATCCGAGGCGATGACCGAACTCCCGGGCAAGCTCGAGAACGCCGCTCAGATCGTCGGCCGCGAACGGGCGGCCGAGGTGATCCCGGTTCAGGTTGTGCAGCAGACCGGAAAGAACATCGGGCAATCGTTCACCGTGACCGAGCTGCGTTATCTCAACCGGTCGGCCGCGGTTCTGCTGACCGGCTGCTTTGTCGGTTACCCGGACGTCGGAGACGACAGTCTCTCGCAGCGGATCACGGACGGAATCGGCCGGGCGACCGAGCTGTACGACGTCCTGAATAGCCTCCCGCCCCGGTTCCCCTGGGCGGTCATGGCGCGGCGCGGCTACTCGACTAGCCACCACTACGCGATAACGACCCTAGATTCATTCCTAGAACTGGTCATCGTCAGAGCGAAATGGAGCGGACATGAGCACGACTGACACCACTACGACCAGCGAGACGGCCGCGCGGCCGGACCCGCCCGAGGACCGCGACGCGGACCGCCGGGCCCAGCTCGACGCCGCCCGGGCCGACTTCACCGTCAAGGACGCGGCCCTATGGGACGAGTACAACCGAGGCTGCTCCGAGCTGTACGCGCAAACGCTCGCCGCGGCCGCGGAGCTGACCGACGACTACGACGCCCGGGCCGCGGAGATCCGGACGAGGTTCGACCAGTGACCGTGGAGCAGATCGGCGCGTGGCTGGGCATCCCGCCCGGCCGCGCGCCGGCCCCTTGGGTCATCAACGCGCTACGGTGGCGCCCGGTCCCGCGGACCGACGCCGAGCGCATCGCCACATTCCAAGCTTTTATCCGCGGCGCCGCCGCGGCCGGAATAAAGCCAGGGCGCCGCGGAGAACTCGCCGCATATGCGCCTAGGGACGGAGAAGAATGACCACCACAGCGGTACCGGCGCCTATGTTCGATTGCATAGGCGGCGCCGACGTGAAAAACCCGCAGATCGCCCGGGCCCAGCTAGGCTCTTGCATCCTGGCGGCCGGGTACGTCGACGGCCGCTACGCCTGGACCCCGGACCAATGGGCACTGTTTCCCCAGGTCAACCGGGTACGTATCAGCGTCATACCCGGGTCGCCGGAGGCGCTGTCGGCGCATGTGGCCGACTCCGAGCGAGGCGCCTACACCGCCCAGCAGGCGGCCGAGTGGGCGCATGAAAAGCACGCCCGGGCCGAGTGGCCGACCATTTACGTATCCCGGTCGGCCATTCCCGGAATACGTGAGGCGACCGGGGCCCTAATCCTCGGACGCGATTATGATATATGGTGCGCGGACTGGACCGGCGCGCCGCATGAGGTAATTTCTCCCGGACCCGGAATTACCGCCTTGTGCGCGGCGACGCAATACGCGGCCAATGTTCACGGCGTCTGGGATATCTCCGCCCGCTACGATTCACGCTGGCCGCAATCGTGAAACGCTACCGGCGGACCGCGGGCGGGTCCATGACTCAGGAAGAGATGCCGCGCCCGGCCGGCCTGGTCGAGTACACCGCGGCCGTCGACGTCGTCGCCCCGGAGGGTATGCCCGGCCTATCGTCGGCCGAGCTGACCATCTGGGCGCCCAGCGACGACGCCGCGACCGACCAGCTAGACGAGCTGTGCCGCGCGATCGAGACGACCGGGACCGGTCAGCTCGAGATCGGGCACACCTCCTGGGAGTACGGGTGATCTACACAGTCCGGGCCTACTGGCCCAACGTCACCATCGACCCGGTAACGCATCGCCGCGCCCATTTTGCGGACGCGCTCGACTTGGCGCTGTCGCTGATGGCGACCCGCAAACATACAACCATCAGCATCAGCACGCCCGAGGCGCTCGAGCTGGTCAGACTATGGGGACAACCGCCGCTAGAGGGAGGTGACTGGCCGTGAATTGGCGGGCCGACGCCGCCCACTGGCGCAAGTACCGCGACCAGTGGCGCGGTCCGCGCTGGCGCCGCGCCGTCTACTACACCGCCCGGGCCGCGGCGATCGTCGTCGTCGCCCCGGTCGCGCTGCTCGCCCTGGGCGCCCAGCAGCTCGAGGCATGGACGTCCAACCGCGTCCACGCGCTCGAGGGCTGGGCCTGGCCGGGCCTCTACCTCACGCCCGCGAAAGAGGACGAGCTGCTAAACGCACTGAAACGCAACCTAGAACAATAGGGGAATGGCGCGGAGAATGGCCCGGGAATGGTACCCGGGCCATTCTCTTGCGGGGTTACGGGGGTGGCGGGGTTGCGCCAGGGCCCCGGGGGTCCGGAGGTGGCGGGGTTACGCCCGCCCTTGACAGGCCCCGCCTCCGCCTGTAGACTCACGTCATATGACGTG
>DASYYY010000019.1:0-20469 GCA_035933635.1 Thermoplasmata archaeon
GATGCGGGGTGGAACGACCTCGGGACCACTGGTCGAGCTGTCGACGTTCCTCGGGAGCGAGAATGATTGGAGGGGCCACTCGCATGATGGGACATGGGCGCCCCGGATATAAGCGTATGTGATTCAGTTACGGGACACTAGCATGCTTCAAACCGCCGACTTCAAAGTCCACATCGTCGTAGAACTGGAGTTGGAGCACATACCTGTGCGAGGAATTGAACGTACTGCCCGTGGTCATGTTGAACCAGCTGACTCCGGAGGTGCTGTTGTTGAAGATGACTGGTGGCTTGTAGCTCTGAGTAGAGCTGTTTGAGCTCCAGCAGGAAACGGGCTTGGAGGCGTTCCCGAAGCATCCGTAGTAGATCGAAGTGAAGTTATACCAATAGCCGCCCCACGAGAGTATTCCTTGCGACGACCCCGACGGGATAGTCTGCCCCGTAGTCGCGTCCTTGATGATGCCCAGAACCTGAATCGAAAAGTACGTGCTCAATCCGCACCCGCCTGACGTCCAGTTCTCCCCGTACTGACCATTCTGTCCTGGAGGCGAGTAGTGGTGGGTTACCGGGCAGGATCGGGGCGTCCAATTGAGAGTCGTGTTTCCCGCAAGTCCGAAGTCCCATCGCACAGCGGCGGAGGTCGCTCCCGCTGGTGCCCGAAGCCGAATACTTGCAAGGGCATTGCCATACCAGCTCGTTGGTCGAGGGTACTTCACGCACTGATAGGTTGTACCGCTTGCTGCAAAACCTGCCTTCCCGGTCGAAAGATTGAGCGAGGTGTTCTTGGCAGACAACTGAGCGCACGGCCCGAGCTGAAGATGCTGATGAAGCGAGACGGTCCCTCGGAACGGCGGCGCGATAGTCACTGAACCAGCAGAAGCACCACCCGAGAGCATGAGGAGGGCGACAAGCGCCGTAAGTACGGCCGCAGCCAACCGGCTTCTATTGGCGGGACCGGGGATTCGAAGATCGTGAGGGCGAAAGCGCAACTTCTTGCTCCGGGTAGGAGCCGCCACATGCTCCAGGCATACATCAAACTTCTTCGAGCAAAGGCTGGCGGATCGAGAGCCTAACGCGATCTCGGGACGGGGTCGGAGTCATCCGATCTTAGTTCGCCTTAACAGGACCTCGTACTGTACTGCGATAACTCCGGTCATCACCGTCAGGGTCTTAATCTCACGAACGAATTTCCCTGCTAACCGCGGCACGCAGCTCGCAGGGACCGGTATCCGTCGAAGTGTCTTTAGGTGACCAACCCGATTGAGGTGCGTGCGGGTTCTCCTCGATACGAACCTGATCATCCCGAGAGAGGACTACGAGACGCCTCCCGAGGAGCTTGCCGGACTATTCAGGATTCTCGGCGAAAACGGTGTCTGGATAGGAGTCCATTCCATCGTTCAAGCCGAACTCGAAGGCGATTCCGACGCTGATCGTCGCCGAGTGATACTCGGGAAGCTCGCCACCTACCCAATTCTCGAAAGCCCCTCCGAGCCTAGCTCGGAGTTCAAACTACAGACTCACGAAGGGAAGGGCAGCCATGATGCCCGGGACACCCATCTGCTTTGGGCTCTCCGTTCGAACGCCGTCAATTTTCTGGTCACTGAAGACAAAGGGTTGCTGGCCCGGGCGACTTTCGTCGGTTTAGGGGACCGTGCTCTCGACCTTGTCGCCGCGACCCGATACTTTGCTGGCGTGTTCGGGCGAGCGGAGCCCCCGTCCCCCGAATACCTGAAGGTCGTACCCATGCACACGGTCGATTTGGCCGACTCGTTTTTCGACTCATTCCGGTTCGACTACGACGGATTCGATCACTGGTTTGCCGAGAAGGCTCGGGGAGGAAGATACTGCGCGGTCGTCCGGGATGGTCAGGAGCGACTCGGAGCGATTTGCATCCTGAAGGAGGAAGACGAACCGATTGGCGAGCTTCCTCGGTCACAGCGACTCAAAATTTGTTCCTTCAAGGTGGGGGAAAACCTCCGTGGGCTGCGGTTGAGCGAGCGGCTACTAGCGTACGCCTTCGGCTACGGGTGGCGCAACTCGCTACCGGAGTGCTTTGCCACTGTCTTCCCGAAGCACCAAGACCTGGTCGCATTGTTTTCGTCATTCGGATTCCGACCCGCGGGCCAGACGCTATTGGGCGAGGTCGTGCTGGCGAAGCCTCTGACGACCCCGGCAGCGCAGCCTGCCAGTCCATCGATCAGCGAAAGTTTCCGATACTTCCCCGCGCTCCTTGACGGGCCGGGCGTAAGGAAGTTCCTGGTGCCAGTCCGACCGGAGTGGCACTTCCGGCTCTTTCCTGAGTTTGACCCGGACGCGGCGCAGAGAAAACTGGAGTACTACGGGGGCGGCGATGCTCTACATCGGCTGTCGCCCGCGGGTAATGCCATCAAGAAAGCGTACTTATGTCACTCGCCCACACGTCGGGTACGTCCTGGGGATCTTCTGCTCTTCTACCGATCTCAAGACGTCCGGAGAGTCACCCATCTCGGGGCCGCCGAGGAGGTCCGGGTTTGTCGGACTCAAGAGGAAGTGGTTGACCTCGTAGGAAACCGCACCGTCCTTCCGAAGCAAGTGTTGGAGGAGCTCTGCTCGGAGACGGTTTTGGCCCTACTCTTCTGGGACGCCGGCGCCGTAACCGCTCGGGAGCCCACTGGAACAGCTCTCGGTGAGGGCGTTTCGAGTCCCCCACAGAGCATTATAGAGGTCCCAGACGAAACCTACCGCAGGTTATGCGGGGCGCGTCGCGTCGAGATGTAGTCCTCCCACTCCGGCCGCGGTTTGCTGAGGCAATTTACAATGGGACGAAGCGCGCCGAACTGAGGCGCACGAGGCCCTCGGTCCCGATACGGCGAGTACTGATTTATGAGACGAATCCTGTAGGTCGGGTGACCGGCTGGTTCGATGTCCAGGCGGTTGTCGTAACATCGCGGGCGTCCGCATGGAGGAGGTTCGGCCGATGGCTAGGGATAACTCGTTCCGAATTTCGACGATACCTCGCAGGCGCTTGCAAGGTGGTCGTCCTGTGGATTCGGTCAGCACGCAGGTTCCGAGCGCGCTTGCCCCTGACGACGCTGTTCGGAAACTCGCATGCTCCTCAGTCGTTCCGATACGTCCCGACCTAGGCGGTGCCTCCGGCTACATCGCCGTTGAGAGGCCCTGCCCGTGGTGCTTGGGATTCAACGGCGGAAAGCGAGGCCCCATCCTGGACCGAGACCCCGGCCCAACTCTTAAACCAGACTCGAACCGGGGCGGAAGAACTCTGTAACCCGGCCTTTGCTTGAATGGGCTCCGCTCGCATAGTATATCCCACCCGAATGAGGTGAACCCCTTGCAAGAGGGGCCCTTGCAAGCAAGGCAGAGATGCCGAGATTCACCATTTCATGTCCCGTGGGGGACGAACCCCTACCCCCGGGGAACCCGAATCCAAGTTCCAAGGCCAAAGCCTACCGGTTCGATTGCAAGGAGCACGGCTTCATCGGATACGTCCAGCGGTCGGTGGTCGACCGGCTTGCCAAGGGGGGACGGCGGTGACTCTCAAGTTCACTCGCCAAGACGCGCAGGACCATCAGCCTCAACTCGACAATGCCGAACGCGAGGGGGCGGACACTGTATCTTCGCCGACTCCAGAGCCCGTCGAGGTCGAATCGGAGCAACCCGATCCCGAGTCGGAGCTGGCGGAGGAAGACGGCTGCCCGGCAGAGACGCACCTCCACGTGACTTCGAACCGACGGTTCCCGCTCTTGCCCTTCATGGATATCGGCCCCCAGCTCCTATCCGGGAAGGACCCGTGGAACTTCTCGTCCCATTGCCCGGAGTGCGGTACGCTCGTTCAAGATCGGGGCAATCGACGGTTTCGGTGTAGCTCACCCGAGTGCGAAGGTCGGTGGGTGGTCCCTAGGGGCCAAGTTGTCTCGGCCCGGAAATCAGCAAAGTCTTCCCCCTTGGGAAAGGAGTTCGTGATGCTTTCCGGAGGGGGGTGAGCGTGGGAAACTCGCCGGGGCACGTTCATATACCAATCATCAGAATGAATGCGGTCCTACCGTCAGTATCTAGGGGTGGCTTTGGAACCCCACATCCTTTTTCCCTGACCGACGGTTTCACTCTCCGAATGTCCGCACCCACGCGGAAGAAGGCGCTCCTGAACCGGCCTTGCCGGAACGGGGGGCGTGTCGAGCCCGTCGACGTGTCGTGGGTCACGTCAACGGGGGAGCGCGTCCCCCGTGTCACCTAAGGGACTTCCCGTCTCGTCTAACAAGCGGAAGCAACTCGAACGGACGTGGAGGTACTTCTCCAGACCGGAAGTCCTCCGTGACCCCGAGACTGGCCTAGAGCGGACCATCCAGAGGTGTGATTTTCGCAAGGAAGAACAAGGCGAGGTTCGAGGTTGGCTCAGTATCGGGGTCGACCCCAGCCTGTCTGACGATACGATCCTCTTCGGAGGGGAGGGTCGCTGGTCTCGGACTGTTTGTGCCAGGACGCTCGAACTCGCCCTTGCAGGTATGGTGGAACGACTGCGCTTCTGCAAGCGTCGCGTCCGAGGCGCGGAAGAACACCTTGCCAGACTGCACCCGGATGAGCCTTTGGCGGCTGAGGCGGCGAGGTACGTCCGAGCCGAGATCGACGATTGCAAGGCGATGATTGCCCTTTGCGAATCGGTTCTGACGACGATTTCGGATTTTGATTCGTTGCTTGAATCGTTCCGAGAGGGGTCGACGTCCCTCGGCACCGGGTCGGTAGATGAACGCGACCAGATCGGGGCTCGCCTTGGATATGCATGCGGTCCTCCCACTCATGTCCGTCGGTTCCGCCCAAGCCCAACTCGTTCCCTGGCCCACCTTTCTGGAGCTCTCGATGAAGGTCCAAACATCTCGTCGAGCGAGTACGCTGCCCAGACGGCTGACGAGGGGGACTGAGCATTGCCCCCCTTCCTCACCCACGACTTCGGCGTAGCGGTCGCTCGGTTCGAGCGACACACACGTACTTGTCCGGACTGTCGCGAGGCGTTGGTCAAGAAGGCAGACCTGTGCCCGAAGGGATCCACGGCGTACCGGGCGATCTTCCTCGCGCGCCGCTCCGAAATCCTCCGGGGGGCCTGAGACTTGGCCCACCCAGGGGGTCGACCCCGGCGTCTGACACCAGAGGTCCTCCAACAGATCGTCATCCTCCACTATCTGAAGCGGCCGTGGAAGGAGATTGGACTTGCCGTCGGCCTGGCCTCTGAGACCTGCCGACGGGCCGATTGGGAGCGCCGGAAGGCCCCGGGGACCGTGGGAAACTCGCCAGTGCCCCCTTCTCAGGGAGTCCTCAGAGGCTCGACATGAGCCCTCACGACGATTACGAAGAGGGCTCGACGCTCGACCTTGACTACAGCGATGCAGTTCCACTTCGAGCCCATCACCTCGAAGGCGTAATCCGCCCCGAGCCGATTGGGGTTCGGGGCCTTGAGCCCGCCGACCGAGTGATGGCGGTCGGGGGACCGGGCCCCGATGCCGTCTGAAGATATTCGACGGCCATTCATCAAACAGAGGCTCCGCCGCGGTACCTCCGCGAGGGAAATCCGGGAGACGTTCAACTTCTTGGTCAAGCTCTCAGCTGAAGAGATCGAGCGGAGGTGGGCCAGAGGGTGGGGGGACTTGTCGGGGCAAGAACCGACAACCTCCAGCGAAGTCCACCGGGTCCAGTCTGCCCTCGGTCGGAAGGCCCGAACCGAACGGCGTGAAGCTCGCCGCGAGATGCGGCTCAAGACCGAAGCGACGAAAGAGGAGTTCCGGCTCCTTGGACTCTTCGAGCCATCGTACGACGCCCAAAAGGCGCACGACGCCGGCGTGATGTATCGCGCGACTCGGGAGGAGAAGTTTCGCGAGGTATTCGTAGAGGGCTCTTGAAGAGGGCAAGATATCACACCAGAAACCCGCCTCGGATACAGGGGTTCGACACCGAGGCATGCAAGGGCGATCTCCTCCTGATCTGCTCTCCCCGACACGGACACGAGTACCGGAAGTCGAAGGACGGACCATTCCGATTGTGGGATTGGTTGTGGCACGAAAGTCGGCCTACCAATTTCTTCTACAACTTGACTTACGACCGGGACGTCCTCTTCAAGCCGGTCGCCCACCGGATGCGCCGAGGGGAGCCGTTCATCGTCGTTGGTCCGTACACATTGGCCCTGCTTGGGAACAAATCCTTCAGCATCCGGCGGCGGGGGTCGCACCATGTGAAGCACTTCTTCGATATCTCCGGGTTCTTCGCCGACAATGACCATACACTTCCCCTCGATGAAGTGTCCCAGGTCTTTCTCGGCTTAGGGAAGCTTCCCGACGTGGATCGGGCACGACTCGGGAACGAGCGAGGATACTACGCTGCCCACCGTGATGATGTAATCCGGTACTGCCGTCGCGATGCGCAGCTTGCCCTCCGATTGGGCAAACTCCTGGTCTCGACCCTACAGGAAAACCTTGGATTCTATCCATCGCGGTTCAACTCGAAGGCTTCCGTCTCCAAGGCGTGGGCCGAGGTACTACACCCGGAACTCTTGGAGACGAAGAAGCTCCACCGTCGTTCGATCTTCCGATCCTCGTACCGGGGCGGCCTCTTTCTCACCCGAATTCTCGGGCGGGTCGAGAATGTGACCGAGGTTGATATCACGAAGGCTTACGGGGACTCGCTCCGGAAGGTTCCCCGGATGGACGTTCTGACCCGGAGAATGTCGAGGGTGTATCATCCCGATGCGCTGCTCGGGGCCTATCAGATTCTCATCGATTATGATGGGCGATTGCCCCTCGATGCAAGGCTCCGAGGGAAGAAGCGAGGTCGGGTCCGGGTCACATGCCCCGATTCAAACGGAGCCCTGCGACCGTACACTGCCAGCAAGGCCGAGCTCGAATACTTCAACCGGAGCCGACGGGAGGTGAAAGTGCTCCTTGCGGAAGAGTACTTCGGAGAATACGTCCCTCAGTTCCCTGAAGTCGAACATCTCCTCGACAAATGCACCACCCTCAAGCCGAAGGCGGAGACGGACCCGCGGGCGCGGGTAGAGCTCATGCTCTTCAAGACGATAATCAACTCGCTCTATGGGTGTTTGGCGGAGTCGAGACATGGTGAAACTCCTCTGACATGCTGGCCGCTTGCCGCCGAGATTTCTGGTCGAACCCGGGTCAAGGTCTGGGAGGAATGGGACCGCATCGAGGCGGACGGCGGGATCATCGTCTCCATCAATACCGATTCTCTTCGGTTCGTACCCGGAAAGCCCTGGACGCCTACTGGGACCGGCCCCGGCGAGTTTGAACTCAAGTTTGTGGGGGCGACCGTCACGCATTACCAGTCAGGCATTGCAATCATTGAAGAAGTCGGGAAGGCCCCCAAGCTCCGCAAACGGGGCAAGCCGCTGCTGACCGTCGAACTACTTCGCGCTGCGAGGGGGTCGACTTGCCTCGTACCGAGCAAGGCGGTAACGCATCTATTCCAAGCCCTCGCTCAGCACAACGTCGAGGAGATCGGGGTCTTCGACGACCCGAACGACCCCGAGGACGACCGGACGATAAACCTCGAATCGAACCTCTTTGCCTTGGATTTCCCTGCGGAACTCCTTCGATTCGAGGCACTGAACGAACGCCCCGTCATAGGAACCCCACCCGACTTCGACGAGATCACGAGGGGAAGGTATAGAGCGAGAGCACCTGGGAGGGCTTCTCACACCAAGCCCCAAACTTCCGTAGCTCCCGGGCGAGTACGCCATCGACCGGACAGCGCATCCCCGAGTAGGGAACCTCCCGGCTCATTGCCGCGCCCACCTTCAAGGCCAGCTCCCGCATGGCGGGTCCGGCGAGGCGGTAGGTCCATTCGTCGTCCCGGATGAACGACGACTCGGGGGCGGTCCGGTGCCATTCAATTGCCGCCTTGTCGACGACGGCACGGGTCAACTCTTGGGAGTCGTAGAGGAATGCCTCCTTGTCCCGGAGCGCGTTATGAAGGAAGCCCACGGTTGGGTCGAGCCCAATCTTGGCGATGATAGCTCGATGCCGCACACACTCGACCCCATGGGCGGCGTTGATGGCGGCATTAACCGTGTTCGTCGCACGTCGGTTGAGGGCGTACGAGAATTTTGAGATTCGGTTTATCCCGAGGGCTTTCCAGTAGGGAGCGGCTTCCTTGCCCTCCCAATACCTGAGTCCATCAACCGAACGAATCTCCTTTGGAGCAGATTTGCCTACCTTCGCCTCGACAAAGGCACGGGCTGCCTTGACACGAAGCGCCGGGTCGACCGCGACCCGCATCTGGGCCAACCGTAGCGGAGCATCATTCCGAGCCCATGGTACGAACGTCGAGAGGGCCGTCCCCCCTTGGCCCATGAGCCCGACCGAAACGCCCCACTTGCCCAGCTGCTTAAGCGCAGGGAAGCTGACGAATCCTTTGCAGTTCCCGACCAGGATCGTGTCGTATTCGAACTCGGGAGGCGGGGTCGGGGTTGCGTCCCCGATCTGGATTCCGTCTTTCGTGAGACGGATATTTACCGGACCGGGGCCCCCCAAATAGAGGACCTTCATAGGTCCGCTCGGGGCGGCGGGGACACAATTCGTTCAGACCTTGGGCTAACGCTCAGGGGCTGGGCGGCTTGCCACACGGCCGCCCCACGCCAAGGAATCCTTTAAGGTTCACTTGGGCGGTTTTGGCCCGAATGGATTTCTGGTCCGAACTTACCCTCGCACTCGTACCGATCGCGCTTCTCGTCGATATTTTGGTCGGAGGCGCTGCCCTCTTGCACAGATTCCGGAAGAGGCGGGAGACTGAGCACTTCGTCCCCTTGTGGCGCATCTCTTCACCGGCGACAAATTCCGAGAAACCTAACGAGAAAGCCGCTGAGCATTATGGGTACGAGTATCACCTTAACACACTCATGCTGGTCCTCCTCATCCAAGTCCTATTCGGATTCATCGCAGGAATGGTCGCGCTCTACACAGCGCTGACGCACGGCGTGACGGTGGACACCATCAGGGTTTGGTTGGTGGTGGTCGCTCTCGCTTTTCAGCCGCCCTTCTTCTACATCGCGATTCGCATGCGTCGGCTAAACCGGTCGATGGAACGATTCATAGGCTCGACCCTCGAAGATTCGTCCTGAACGGCTGGCGTTACCGGGGGAGCCCATGCTTCGGCAGCCTCCCACTCGCAAGCTCCTAGCTTCTCGGAGTTTCAGCCCGCTCTTGGGGGCGACATCCGACCGAGTACTGTAGACGGGCGCGCCCACAAGCGGGAAATTGTGTTCCCCTCTGACGTCTTAGGGGGCCCCAGCTAGTCCCGCCCGCATGCCGCGCTACGAAGCTCTGTTCCGGTTGGAGCCACCCTCAATCTTCGGGCTCCCTGATGGCGACCAGAAAGTAGCTCGAGGCGCCCAACCGGGCAGGCCCAGGGCGCTCCAAGCCGACTACTACGACGCTTCCACGTTCGTCCAGGTCGGATGGGGAGATATGTCCGAGTATCGCCCAACTCAAGAGGCGATCAGAAAACAATTCCAACTCGACAAGATCACGTGTTCGCAATCGGACAACTTTCTAACACTGACCTTCGAAGGGGCCGACTTCACGACTGCACAGGCTACCAGCAGACATGCTGTTGAGAAGCTGCTTCGGATGCTCTCTTTGGGGCTCGGAGTGCTCGTGACTTTCGAGCGCATCAAGCTGCGGGAGATAGATGGAACCGACGTGCTCAACTACCCGGGAACCGCGAAATTTGAGACGACTTTTTGGGACCTCGTCCAAGTCTCCCAAGAGCTGGACGCGGCTGTGCAAGCCTGGTCCACCGCAGATAAGACGGTAGACAAGGCGGTGAAGTACCATCAGCATGCCCAACTTTTGATGCGCCAAGTGGACACCACAGCAAGCGGACTTCTAGATCACTTGGGCCTCACAATCTCAGACATCTTGCTGAGTCTCTGGAAGGCAGTTTCGACCATCCTGGGGGACACGACAAAAGGGGACGACCCGGCGGCGCGATGCGCAGCCCTTTCGCTACCTTCAGACTACTACGACAAGAAGGCCAAGCCCATTCGAATGGCACGAAATGACTACGACGTCGCTCACTACACCATCGATCCATCGAAGGGGGTGATGGCTCAGCCACTCGTGGCCCCCGCATTTGAGACAAGTCGCGACGTGATCAGATCATACTTCGGGTATCTCAGGAAGGGCGGAAGTAGCTTCGATCTACTGGCTAAGCCCTAATCGACCGTTCGTTCGGCATTCAGTCCGTCCTTGCCGGACCTCGCCGATTCGAACGTTCATTACGTAAGCCCGTAACCGTTTCGCACCTCTTCTCGACGGAGAGTGGGGGTCTGCGATTCGAGATCAGGTCCTGGGCGATTTCGAAGCGGCTCCCTTGGCGGGGTATATAAGGGCCGAAGGGAGCGTTTTCGCAAGATTTCTCGACGGAAGTTGGGGGAGTCTTAACACCCCAACGGTTTTCTGGACGGCGCCGCATCCTCGGGCGTGACCGGCCCGGGGGGCTCGCGCGTCGCCATCGTCGGCGCGGTGCGCACGCCGATCGGCAAATTCGGAGGGAAGCTCCGGATGACTCCGGCCACCACCCTCGGTACGTTCGTCGCCGGGGAAGCGCTGCGGCGGGCACGTGTGGCGCCGGCCGACATCCCCGAGGTCGTATTCGGTCACTGCATCCAGGCGGGAACCGGGCAGAACCCCGCGCGTCAGGTACTCCGGGGTGCCGGAATCCCGGATTCCTCGGGCGCCGTCACCATCAACATGGTCTGCGGCTCGAGCATGAAGGCGCTCCACCTCGCCACCGCCGAGATACGGGCAGGAGAGTTCGACCTCGTTCTCGCCGGAGGAATGGAGAGCATGGACTCGGCGCCCTTCCTCGTTAGCCCAAAGGCTCGCTGGGGGATGCGCTACGGCGGGGAACCGCTGGACGACGCGATGCTTCGCGACGCTCTGGTCGACGCCTACGGCGAGCACGAGCACATGGGCTTCACTGGTGAGAGGATCGCACGCAAGCTCGGGCTGACCCGCAACGACCTCGACCGGTTCGGCGCGCGCAGTCATCAGAGAGCCGCGGAGGCCATCACCAAGGGATACTTCGCCACCGAGTCCGTCCCGATTCCGCCCTCCCTGACCGCCACCCGCGAGGGGCTCGGCTCCGACGAGGGACCGCGGGGCGACTCGACGGTCGAGTCGCTCTCGACGCTGAAGCCGTCGTTCTCGAAGGACGGCCTGCTGACCGCGGGGAACTCCTCGCAGCTCTCCGACGGTGCGGCGGCCATCGTCCTCGCGAGTGAAGCCGCGGTGGCCAGCCGCTCGCTGACACCCCTGGCCTGGATCCACAGCAGCCAGGTGGGCGGCGTCGACCCCGCCGATGTGATGGAAGCCCCCATCCCGACCGTGCGCGCCCACCTGAAGCGTGTCGGGATCGCTCCGAAGGAACTCGACCGAGTCGAGCACAACGAGGCGTTCGCCTCCGCTTCGATCGCCGTCCAACGCGCGTTCGGGTTCACCGAGGATCAGTTCAATGTGCACGGCGGCGCGATCGCGCTGGGGCACCCGATCGGCGCGAGCGGGACCCGGATCGTCGTGACCCTCGTACACGAGCTGCTCCGCACCAAGGGCCAGTTGGGTCTCGCCACCCTCTGCATGGGCGGCGGGAACGGCCTCAGCTTGATCGTCGACCGGCGAGGCCTCTAGCCGCAGCGCGGCCAGCCCCCCAGCCGCTCAGGACAGGATGTTGAGCCCGAGCAGGGCCTCGATGCGGCGTACCGATCGGCGTCCCCGGGAAGCCTCCCCGCGCTGAAGGTGACTCGAACCCGCCGCTCCGACCTCGGCGGCGTAGCAGCGGATCTCGTCGAGCGCGGCACTGACCCCAAAACCGTCTTCGATGCAATCGCGAACCCGGTCGGCGAGGCCCTCCAGCCGCTTGGCGGCGAGGTTGCCCCCGGCACCGGGTTGGGTGACCTCCCGTAGCCGGAGCCGTACCTCCTCCCATTCGCCCATCGAACGTCGGGCCTCCGCCGCGCTCCACTCGAGCCGGGCGTTGTACGGTGGGGTCAGGAGGTACCAGCGCAGCGCACAGGCGCCGAATTCGTCGAGGGCGGCCCGGAGCGGGACCAAGTTCCCCCGCGACTTGGACATCTTGCGGTGCAGTTGGGTGACGAACCCGGTGTGCAGGAACCGGCGGGCGAACAGATCTCCGTCGAGGGCCAGGGCGATCTCGTTCTCTGCATAGTGGTGCGGGAAGATGAGGTCGGTCCCCCCTCCGTGGAAGTCCACCGGGATGCCGAGGTACTGGCGCGCCATTGCGTAACATTCCAGGTGCCAACCGGGGGCTCCCCGGCCCCAGGGGCTCGGCCAGGTCGCGTTCGGCGATTCCTGTCGATGCCAGACCACGATCTCGCGAGCCTGCGCCTCGACATCCCCGACCGGGTGGCCGGGCTCGGGGACCACGTGGCGTTTGAAGTCGTCCCCCTCGGCGAAGTTGCGCCCGGACGGGGGGGGAGGACGGTAGACCCAGGTGTCGTCGCGGCGCTCGACCCGGCCGGTCCGCTCGAGCCGTCGTCCGACGGAGATCATCTGCGGGACGAACTGGCTGGCCCGGGGCTCGACGTCGACCGGGAGGATCCGGAGCCGCCCCAGGTCCTCGCGGAAGCGCCGCTCCTCGGTCCGGGCGAGTTGCCGCCAGGTGACGCCCAGCGCCTCCGCGCGCCAGGTGACCTTGTCCTCGTAGTCGGTGATGTTCCGGACCACCCGGGTGACGACACCGCGGTCGTGGAGCGCCCGGCGCAGGGTATCGAAGTAGAGGTAGGTGCGCCCGTGGCCGACGTGGGAGGCGTCGTAGACGGTCGGCCCGCAGATGTACATCGTGAGCGGCCGGTGGGCGGGGGCGGCGAGCGGGAGGACCTTCCCCGTCAGCGAGTCGCGGAAGGTGAAGACCACACCGCCGAGGGGGGAAGACTCTCTATAAGGCCTCGGCCCGGCGTCTCCGAATCAGCGATTCGTTACGTTCATCTCCTCGCCGGCGCGTGGCGGTCGCGGGGGCATCGCGACGGAGACGTTGTACCTTCTCGTGGAGACCGACGTCGGTCGGCTCGAGGAGGTCATGAAGCGCATCGAGGGGATCACCGGGGTCACCGAGGTCCAGGCCGTGACCGGGCCCTTCGACCTCATCGTCAAAGTCGAGGCGGCTCACATCAACCAAGCGCTCGACATCGTCGTCCACAAGGTCCGCAAGGTCAGTGGGATCAAGAGCACCGAGACGCTCGTGACGGTCACGACCTAGTTGTGAGCACCCCCGAGCGGAACGAGCATCTTCTGCCCTCCCGGCGGGATGGGATGGAACCCCGCGCGCGATACGCCGAAGGACGACTCTATATCGTCATCTGATATAGTTGAACTAACTCCGAGGATGGACCGTAGCCTCCAGCGGGTCGGCATCGTCGCGCTCGCCCTCGTTCTCACCGTCATCCTCTGCGGCGTGCCGGTGCGACCGGGCGGCGCCGCCCATCCCCCTCGGCCGGTGATCGTATCCCACGGGCGTTCGACAAGCATCGGCCCGGATGCGCCCGCACTCGCCGGACTCGAGATAAGCGGCGGACATCCGGGCGGGAGCCCCGACCTCGCGATCAATAGCTATGGGACCATTCTCGCCAGCTGGATGGATTGGAGCGGCCCGACCGATCCCCTCCAGCCTTCGACGAACGGCTACGCGTACTCCGTCGACGGAGGGCGATCGTTCTCGACCGCGGCGGAGCTCCCCACCTTCGGCCCCGGGATCCCTACGTCGGGGCTCATGTTCGAGTCCGACGTCGCGGTCGCCGCAGACAGCCGGAACGGTACCTTCTGGGTGGGTTACCAGTCCCAACCGACCCTATGCGGGTTCTACAGTTCGGCCCTGAGCGTCACGCCGATCGTGGACAATGGTTCGCTCGCCCGTGCCCCCCTCGAGACGTTGCCCTGCGGGCAGGCCCGCAGTTACGTCGATCGTGAGTGGCTCGCATCCACCCCGAACGGGACCTTGCTCCAGCTGGCCGACGTCCCCACCGGAGTCGATGCGCCGGACCTGTTCTTCGTCCGGGCCCCGAACGGGAGCGGCTTTCAGCCGCCCGCCCGGCTCGCCAACGACAGCTATGTCCCGACGGCCCTCGCCGCGTACAACGATACCCTCCTCGCGGCGGCGTACACCAACACCTCCTTCGCCTGTCGGATCGTGCTCTCGCGCGACGGTGGGCTCAGCTGGAATCGGTCCCCCGCCTCCCTACCAACGGCGTGCGGCCGGGCGATCGACCCGCCCTGGGGCAAGGCCGGACTCGAATGGGACCTCGCCTGGGGACCCTCCACCTCGCTCGACGTGGTGTACGTCAATGCCTCCGGACTGCAACTCGTTCGTTCGACCGACCTCGGGCTGAGCTGGAGCGCTCCTGAGCGACTGTCCGGAGCGGTGCCTCCCGGAACGATCTTCCAGGCGCCGGCGATCACGGTCGATGCAGCGACCGGCGACCTGGCGGTGGCGTGGCTCGACACCCGAATGGGGGCGGCGAACGCCTCCTGGGGGGTCTACGCTGCGACGAGCCCGGACGGCGGGTTGAACTGGAACGCGCCGGTCGCCGTCTCGCAGGGGGTGGTCGGGCGCGGATCCGGCTTCTGGACCGGAGATTCCATCGGCGTCCGGTTCACCCCATGGGGGAGCCTGGCGGTCGTTTGGGGCGGTGACGACGCGAACGGGACCCTCCAGACCTACTTCGCCCAGACCCCGGTCCACGATCCCGGCACCGGCAATGTCAGCGTTCAGGTGGTGCTCGCGAACGGAACGCCCCTCGCGGACGCCGAGGTCGACGTGGGTGGGAACCCGTCACGCACGGACCGTGTGGGCTTTGCGAACTTCACCAACGTCGCCATCGGGCCGGTGTCGCTCCGGGTCTACTCCCCCCCATACGGAGCGGAAACCGCCGGCTTCTTCCTGCGGCCGGGCCAGTCGCTGTATCTGCTGCAGGTGCTCGGATGGACGACGCTCCAACTCCGGGCGGGAGCATCGCCCTCGTCGGGGGCGGCCCCGCTTCAGGTGAACTTCACCGTGACCGTCATCGGGGGCGACGCGCCCGTCACGGTCGCGTGGCTGTTCGGGGACGGTGGCTCCGCGACCGGTGTCGACGTCAACCACACCTACCTATCGCCCGGAGCGTACCTTGCCCAGCTCTGGGGAAACGACTCGGCGGGGACCTCGCTTCATTGGCAGCAGGTGATCCTCGTCAATGCGACTCCGACGGAGCTCGCCCCGGTGATCGTGACGGTCCTCGTGCGTCCGATAAATTGGGCAGTAGGCGCTCCCGGGACCTTCGTGGCCTTTGCCTCGGGCGGGACCGGAGCGTATCGGTCGTTCGAGTGGACGAACCTCCCGCCGGGATGCACGCCGGCCGACCGACCCAACATCGATTGCACGCCGACCATCGCGGGCAACTGGACCTACTCCGTCACCGTCGTCGACAGCGGTGGACACTCGGGGACTGCTTCGGGGGTGGCGGCCGTGATAGTGCCTCCGAACCCCGTCGGTTCTGTGACGAATTCATGGGACTGGTCGCTCCTCGCCGTCGGTGCCTCGGGCGTGGTCGTCGCCGTCCTCCTCGTGGTCGAGCATCGGAGGCGAGCCGTCGGGCGCGGTGGGGCCCCACCGCCCCCGTAACCGCGGGAGTTCCCGACTAAGCTCGCGCTCCGACGCGACCGGAGCGGCCGCCCCTACTTCGTGGCCTCGGGCACACCGGCGGTGGGAGCTCGCGCGCGCCAGGAGGGTGGGTACTGCTGCGCGTCCGCCACCACGCGGGTCGCGTCGATGGCCCAGCCCGGCCCAGCCAGATGATCGGAATCCCGCAGCGCCTGGCCGAGGGCGACGAGCTCTCCGCGCTCGTCGACGAGGACGACGGGGGCCCCCGTGGTGAAGGTACCCTCGACCGATCGGATCCCCCCTCGGGCCAGATCCGCCCCGTGGGCGACGGCGGCCGCGGCGCTCCGCTTGAGGACGACGCGCGGGAACTCCCGCCAGACCTTGACCATGGGGTGCAGCAGTTGCAACAGCGGCTCGCTCGACCCGGCATCGGCGGCGGCCACCGCATCGGCGACCCGCTGGAGCGGTACCGCATCGGCCTCGGTGAACGGGCCCGTCCCCGTACGGCGGAGCTCGGCGAGGTGGCCCCCGACCCCCAGGGCGTCTCCGAGGTCCACGGCGAGGCTTCGCAGGTAGGTGCCCGAATCCACCACGCTATCGAGGAGCAGGTCGGGTCCTTCCCTCTCGAGGAGCTCGAGGCGATGGATGGTCCGCACCCGGCGTCGGCGCTTGACGGCCGAGCGGACCGGCGGGGTCTGGAAGATCGGCCCGACGAACTCGCCGATGACCCGGCGGAGGTCCTCGTCGCGGACCGGCGCGTGCAGCGTCACGATCGAGGTGTACCGCTTGGGAAACTCCAGCATCAGCGGGATCAGCTTCAGTGACGGACCGACGCCGACCCACAGGACGCCGGAGACGTGCGGGTCGAGAGTGCCGGCATGACCGGCGAGGGGCACCCGGAGGAGGTCGCGCGCCCAGGCGGTGACCTGGTGCGAGCTCGGCCCCCGCGGCTTGTCCACGAGCAGGAAGGCGCCGCGGCGGATCCGTTCGGCGACGTCCTCCGGCAGCGGACGGTCGACGACCGCGGTCGGCTCAGTCGACATCGGAGACCCCGAGCCGGGAGAGGTATTCCCGCAGCGCGGTGACGACCTCGGCGGGCGCGAGCGCGGTCGAGTCGACGAAGAAGTCCGGGCGCTCCGTGACGAGGTCGATGCCGTAGATCTCGTGGTAGCGACGGGCCTCGCTTTCCTCGCGCCGTTGCATCGCGGCGAGGGCCGCGGGGAAGAGCACGTGGTCGCGGCGCGCGATCCGGGCCGCACGCACCTCGGGGGTCGCGATCACGCTCAACCGGTGCGCGGGGATGTGGCGTCGATGGCACAGCGCCCCCTGGATCCGTCCCTCGAGGAGCCGTCCCGGCCGGGCCAGCCCGAGCATCTCCTCGTCGAGGGCGCGGTCGACCTCGGGATGTGCTTCCGCGTAGGCGGACAGTTCGTTGAGCTCCATCCCCTTACGCTGGGCGAGCGCCCGGAACCGTTCCCCGGCGCTGACCAGTTCGAGGTTCAACTCCCGCGCGAGGGTCGTCGCCGCGGTGGTCTTGCCCCCGCCCGGGGGACCGCCCAAGGTGATGACCCGATCGATCACGCGGTCTCCCGCACGCCGCCCTGGGGGCTCGGGGGGGGCGTCGCGGAGCTCTCCGCATACTTGCGCAGCGAATAGTGCTTGAACAGCCGCCGGAAGACGAGCGACAACGGCACGGTATAGACCGAGAAGACGAGGAACCAGACCTGGAGCGGTCCGATGAGCGGGCCGAGCAGGTTGAGGTTGGACCCGCCGATGGGGACCAGGGCCTTGGTGCAGGCGGCGGCGGGGCTCGAGGTGGGCGACGAGCAGATGGCAACGACCGCGGGGTGGAAGGCGGGAGGCGCGGCGAGGAACAGGTACACCCAGGTGTAGAGCGCGATGACGAGGAACCAGGTGATGGCCATCCCCTTGAGCTGGGCGAACGAGACCTCGGTGGAGAGCTTGGCCAGCGTGGCCTGGTGCTTCTGGAGCGCATCGATCCGGTCCTTCTTGCCCGACCGGAGCGCGGCCATCTGCACCTTGCGGAAGGCGGCCGACCACTTCTGGACCTTCGCGGCCTTGACCCAGTCGGTCGTGTAGTTGTAGGCCACGGCCGTGAGCAGCATCTCGACCGCAGCGGCGAGGAACATCGTGAGCAGCGGGTAGGTGCCGCCGAAGCCGATCAACGGGCTCAGCACGTGGTCGAGGGCGATCGCGACGCCGTAGCGCGTCGACTGGTCGAAGATCATCAGGATGCCGAGGAGAAAGAGGAACGTGTAGAGGAACGTCGAGAACTTGAACCCCGGCGGGGGGGGCCGCGGATGGGCCTCTTCGTCGTCGATCTCGGCCTCGATCTCCTGCTCCTCGGCCTCCTCCGCGGCGTCGTCGGCGGGGGTGGCGCTCGGAAGCGGCTTACCCGCCTCCGCGCTCACGGACTATTCGCCCCCGAGGAACCGGCGGAGCAGCGGGTTCATCTCCATCAGCTGCTCGCGGCCCATCGCCTCGTACAGGTTGATGATGATGCCCACCGTCAGCAGCACGCCCGTGCCGCTGGCATTGCCGACCGTGCCGATCAGGTCGGCGCCGGCGGCGAGCGCACCGACCGCGGCCCCGCTGATCACCGTGATCACGGGGATGTAACGCGCCAGGACGCGGCGCAAGACCCTCGGCTCCCGACGGAAGCCGGGGATCTGCATCCCGCTCGCCTCGATCTGGCGCGCGACGGCTTCCGGACCCATGTTGGTCGTCTGGATCCAGAACTTCGCGAAGAGGATCGAGCCGAGGACCATGACCGAGAAGTAGATCGCGACGTGGGCGAGGTCCTGCCACCAGGCGTGCTGGACGAGCAGGCTACCGTACTGCTGGGGATTGAGCAGCGGCAACAGCCACTGTTCGAGACCTTGGACGGTCGAGAGATAGTAGGCACCTCCGGTAAGAGGGGTCGTCTGGGAGACCCCCATCAGCTGCGCCTGCGCCGCCGAAGCGGGATACGACCCGATCCACCACTGGTGCCCGAGCAGCGGGAAGTGGGCCAGCGTCGGGTTCGACCACAGCAGGATCGAGAACATCGAGACATTGGCGAGCAACGCCGCCATCAGGATCACCGGGATGTTGCTGGCGTAGATCAGACGCAGCGGGTAGCGCCCCCGGGCGCCCCGCGCCTCGGCGTGCGACAGCGGCAGCTCGATCCGGGTCGACTCGGTCCAGGCCACGAGGAAGAAGATCGCGGCGGTGCCGACGAGGGCGATGACGGGATTCGGCGCATGGAGCAGGATCTGCTCCCATCCCCCGCCCGCAAGCTGGCTCGCGTTGTAGTGGGTGAAGAAGTAGATCGCCTTGGGGATCGTCCCCGATGGCGGGTTGGTCGCGCTGACGGCGACGCCCGGCTGTTGCGGTAGCCAATTGAGCGTCCCCTGGATGATCTGCTGGCTGACGCCCGCGGCGATGAACAGCGAGATGCCGCTGCCGATCCCCCACTTGCTCACCACCTCGTCCATCAGGAAGACGAGGTAGCTGCCGAAGACGAGCTGGGCGATGATGATCGAGTCCGCGAGGATGAGCCCGTTGCCGGGGCTCGCTGCGCCGAGGCCGCTGACGAGTGAGGAGGAGGGGGTGAGGTACCCGAAGACCTGCGGGATCGCCTCCACGAAGATCATCGCGATGACGATGACCTTCTGCGAGCCCTGGTACATCCCCTTGTCCTCGTCGTCGGTGAGGTCGAGGTTGATGATCTTCGCCCCGGTGAACAGTTGCATGATGATCGACCCGGTGACGATGGGGCCGATCCCGAGGTGCATCAGCGTCCCTTGGGCGCCGGCGAGGATGGCGCGGTAGCTCTGGAAGAGGTCGATGACCGTCGCCTGGTCGACGCCGTAGAGGAAGACGTTCGTCAGCAGGAAGTACATCAACAGGACCGCAGTGACCCAGAAGATCTTGCGCCGGAAGTGGACGTGGCCGACCGGCTGCGCGATCGCCGGCATCCGCGAGGTGATCGGCTTCAGCCCGTACAGCTTCGATTTCGGCCCGTCGTAGGACAGCCCGAGCAGGATCAGCCCGAGGACCGCGAACAGCGCTACGCCCACGACGGCGAGGCCGATGTAGGTCGGGGCCGCCCAGAACCAGAAGAGGATGAGGATGATCCCGCCCACGATCGCGAGCGGGAACGCCCACTTCCAGTCCCGAGGAATCTCCTCGTCCGTAGCCATACGGGTAGCGGCTCCCAGCCGGGCCGCCGCTTATATCCTCTCCCCCCGGAAGCTTTGAATCAAAACCGAACCGGCGTCTCCCTCAGGTCAAGTACTCCGTTCACAGAGCGACCTCCGCCACTGTTCACCGTTCGTTGACCGGTCCACCTTGATGCAACGCCATCGACGCTCCTTCATGAATGTCGGTGCGACGGGGGCTGGTCTGCTCATTCCGAGCTCCACTCCCCATCCCCGTTCTCTCCCTCCTGGACGACTTTCGGCTCATGGTCAACCGAGGCGTCCGCGAGGCGCTCGAGAAGAATCTCACTGCCCTTGGTTCCCTCACCAAGTTCAGCCAGACTCTCGCTCGGGAGTATCGGGTCAACGGCACCCACGCCCGTGCCGCCATGGATACGGCGGTTTCCCTCGACAAGGGCCACCGGCGGCGAGTTCGGAAGGGGCGGTCCTCCTCGGTACCCTACTGTCGTACACCCTTCCTCATCGCCGACGCCTCCACCTTTCATCTCAACTCCGTGACCGGTCACGTCCGACTCTCGCTGCGCAACGGGGAATGGACCGGTTTCGACCTCAGTCTGTCCGACTGGCACCGCTCCGTCCTCGCCAAAGGCACGATCAAGCAG
>DASYYY010000009.1:0-226037 GCA_035933635.1 Thermoplasmata archaeon
CTAGTGTCCCGTAACTGAATCACATACGCTTATATCCGGGGCGCCCATGTCCCATCATGCGAGTGGCCCCTCCAATCATTCTCGCTCCCGAGGAACGTCGACAGCTCGACCAGTGGTCCCGAGGTCGTTCCACCCCGCATCGGCTCGTGTCCCGCTCCCAGATCGTACTCTGCGCGGCCGATGGGAAGACGAACAAGGAGATCGTCGAAGAGCTCGGGATCAACTCCATCACCGTCGGGAAATGGAGGTCCCGGTTCGCCCTGCTCAGGATCGAGGGCATCCGCCAGGATGCCCCACGACCCGGGGCCCCCTCCATCGGTGCCTCCCTCGAGAAGAAGATCGTCGACACCACCCTCCGCGTGACACCCCCGGGCGAGAGCCACTGGTCCACCCGCACCCTCGGCGACCATCTCGGCGTCAGTCACATGACCGTGCACCGGGTCTGGAAGGCCCGTCGCCTCCAGCCCTTCCGGACCCAGTCCTTCGAGCTGAGCCCCGACCCGAAGTTCGAGGAGAAGCTGTTCGATGTCGTGGGGCTCTACGTCAATCCTCCCGAGAACGCCCTCGTGTTCAGCGTCGACGAGAAACCCCAGATGCAGGCGCTCGAACGGACCCAGACCATCCTGCCCGTCCGGAAGAACTTCCCTGAGGGTCGACCGCACGAGTACAAGCGGAACGGGACCATCGACCTGTATGCCGCCCTCGAGATCCTCACCGGTGATGTGACGGTGGAGTTCCACCACCGGCATCGGCACCAGGAGTTCCTTGCCTTCCTCTCGACGCTCGACCGACAGGCGGACCCGGAGTTCGAGGTCCACGTGATCGTGGACAACCTCAGCGCCCACCTGACCGAGGAAGTGCAGCGGTGGATGCATCGGCACCCCCGCTTCCACCTTCACCTCACACCGACCCACGCCTCTTGGCTGAACGCCGTCGAGGGATGGTTCTCAAAGCTCACGACGAGGAGAGTGCGGCGAGGGAGCTTCTCGAGCGTCCGGGCGCTGCAGCAGGCGGTGGAGGAGTACGTCGAGGTGCACAATCGATCGGCGATGCCCCTGGTGTGGACCAAGAGCGCCGACGAGATCCTGCGGAAGGTCCGCAAAATACAACGTCTATCTGTTACGGGACACTAGAGCGAGTATCTCGCTCGACTGCGACACCGGGTTAAACGGCTGGTTCCTGAAGTCAATCACTTTCTCCTAGCCGGACCCTCTCTTCTGGGCAGACCTCTACGCGTCCTCCTACCGAGAGCAGTTTGTAGTCCTGACGCTTGATTGGACACCTCCCTCATGTCGAGACCAATCGAGATACAGTCGCTGCGGTTCGTAACCGCAGTTACGATCCTTGGTGTTGCCACCATCCTCTTGCTTTCCGGCCTAGCACCGGCTTCAGGTGGGTCATTTTCTGTATCTCCGCCATATCATGGCAAGTGGTCATCCTCAAATCAGACTCTTCTAGGAGGCTGCGGACACAAGGCGATTCAATCGCGAAACCTGATGTTCAACCTCACAAGTGGCAACGCGACGCTTGAGCAGCGTGCGGTATCCCAGAATCCGGGTTGTCGCTACACCGTCGCGAATGCGACTGCTCTCGTCGAGTTCATCGGAGCGACATTTTACGTCCCGGTAGGTGCTTACCACGTCGAGATCAACTGGTCCATCTCTTGGACGGTCAACGTATCTGTCAGTCCCTTGAATGCATCTGCTTGGCCCGCAGCGTGCGCCGGGGTCGAGATTGATGGGCAGCTCGTCGATAGTGCTGGGGTGAAATACATCTCCAATAAGGACTGGACTGGGGGCCCACCCTGTGCTGGAATGGGAGCAAGAGGGCAGCTAATGCACCGGGTTTCACATCCAAGAATCTACATTGACGCCACTTTCAAGGCAGGGACCTACACCGTTGAAACATGGGTCGACGATTTTGTCGGCACGTACGTCCCCTCACAAGGGGGGTCCGCGTTGGCGTCGGTCAACGTGGGAAGTTTTGGAAATCACGCCCAATTGAAGTCGATTTACGTGAGCTGAGGGCATGGGCCCCTCGCACTTGTTGGGCCGCCTCCAGGCATGCGCGCGTTTGCCGTCCGCTCTTCCCCCCTTCAACCCCCCTCCCAGGCGCACGGGAGTTCGGGGTCGATTTGCGGCCCCCGCCTCGGTCGGGGTATTTAAAGCGCCAAAGACCCGAAATTCTCAGGTTTTCTCGACGTAAAGTGGGGGAGTCTTAACACGAAAACCGTTGGGGGTGTTTCAATTCCGGTGCCGGGGCGCTACCGCAATCTGGGGAAGAGGTGGATGCCGGTGTCGGCCCCGGGCTCGGGTCGAGAGCGCGAGGTGCAGGGTAGCGTAGGACCGCTCGAGCACGCGCCCTCTGCGAGGGCCTAGGGTCGCTTCCCGCCACCCCCACTTCGTTGGCTACGGGTTCAGTCGGCGGTAGGGAGTGGCGACCCCGAGGGCTGCCGGAAGAGCCCTGATCGGGCGATCGCGGGGCTCAGTCCTCTTCCACGCGCGGGGCCAACAGGAAGCGCCCCTCGCCCCGCCCACCGGCGAGGCTGAACTCGATCTTCAGCGGGTATTCGTTGCCCACGTGGAGCGTCGCTTCGTCGGAAGAGGTGATCGACTTCACCATGCTCGAGAAGAAATCGAGGGGGTACATGCTCCGCACCGACTCCTTGACCTCGAGCTTCGACAGCCCGCCGCTCCCGTCCTTCGGGATGTGGAGGTCGACGCGGTCCGTTTCGCCCTCCGAGTGCATCGTAAAGCCGTTGGGCTCGAGGATCAGGGTGACGTGGTCGCTGATGCTCTCGCTGCCGCGGATCCCTTGGCGGAGCTCGTCCATCTTGACCGCGACCATCGCCGGAGGGTTGACGTTGGGGACCTTTGGGTCGGTGATACCGGCCGGGTCGACGACGGACATGTGTCGGGTGACCTTGCCGACGCTGACAACGAGCCGGTTCTTGCCGCCGTCGTACTGAAGGTCGATGAGGTCACCGGGCTTGGACAGCCGCAGCACCTCCTTGATCTTCTCAACGTCGACGCCGATCTCCGTGGGCTCGCCGGTGAACTCCTCGAAGACGGTGTTCTTGAGCTTGAGGACGAGCATGGCGACGTGCGAGGGGTCGACGGCCTTGACCTCGATGCCGTCCTTGGAGACGGAGAGCTTGACCTCGGAGACGAGGGTAGAGATGACCTCCACCGCCTCGCGGAGCACCTCCATCTTGACGCGGGCTTTGAACATGTGAGCAACCTCGGCGCGGGACAAGCCCCCCGTCCATATAGATTACGCCGACGGCGGTGTGCGGCAGGCCTATCCGTCGGTGTTCGTCGCTCCGGAACGGTGACCGAACTCGCCTATCTCGCGAGCATGGAGTCGGCGTACGAACGGACGTTCAAGGCCAGGGTCGTCGCGTTGCCTCCGGGAGGGATCGTCCTCGACCGGACCTACTTCTACGCCGTGGGCGGCGGGCAGCCGGCGGACCGCGGCGAGCTCCACGGGGAGCACGGGGCGAGTTGGAAGGTGGCCGACGTGGCGAAGGTCGGGCCGGCCATCGTTCATCGACTTGGACGGCCCCGATCCCCGACCTTGCCGCGGGTGGGCGACGAGTTGGAGGGGCGGATCGATTGGACCCGCCGCTACGCCCATATGAGGTCGCACTCCGCGCAACATCTGCTGAGCGCCCGGGCGTTCGCAATGACCGGCCTGCGTACGCGCAAGGCCACCATCGGCGCCGAGCGGGGAACCCTCGAGCTCGAGGCGGCGTGGCCCACCCGTCCCTCCCTGGACGACCTCAGGGCCGATATGGCACGGCACATCGCCGCCGCCGAACCGGTCCACATCCGATTCGTGCCGCGGGCGGAGTATGATCGAGAGCCCGGGGCGCGATCCGGGCTGGTACCGCTGGCGCCCCAGATCGATCCGGTCCGGGTGATCGAGATCGAGTCGGCCGACCGCTGCCCGTGCGGGGGTACGCACGTGCGCAATACCTCTGAGATCGGGGCGTTCGACCTGGTCAACGGCCGGCCGGTGTCCGACGGAGCCTACGAGCTGAACTTCACCCTCGGACCGCCCGCGACCGCCACGCCGACCGCGTGACCCCGTAGATGTAGACGTCGTGCCAGCGTGTGTGGTGGTGCAGCGCCGAGTGCAACGTGCCCTCACGGGCGAACCCGAGGCGCTCGAGCAGCTTGGCCGAGGGCACGTTCTCGACATCGCAGGTGGCTCCCACCCGATCGATCTCCTGCGTGGCGAAGAGGTGGTCGACGAGGAGCGCGACCGCCTCGCTGCCGTAGCCCTTGCCGCGTTCCGCGGGGACCCCGAGCATGTACCAGACGTCGAGGAGCGTGAGCACCGGATGGGCGAGGTAGTAACCGACCGTCCCGATCACATGGTGGTCGGCGGCGGTCTCGATGACCAGTCGCGGCGCGAGGGAGCGCAGGTCGCCCGGCGCGTCCCGGATCGACTGCTCCATACTGTCGTAGGTGTCGACGAAGAACCGGTCGAAGGGTGCGACGAGCTCGGGGTCGGTGTACCAGTCGAAGAGCAGTTGGAACTCGGCGCGCGCCGGGGGGCGTAGGCGGACGGACCGGCCCAGCAAGGTCGGTCCCGCGGGCGCTTCGGCGCTCACACGTCCATGTCCCGGCGGTCGGTCGTGAGCACGCCCCGGAGATTGAAGAACGACGGCGAGGACGCCTCGGTGGCCTCCACGACCGCACCGGCCGGCACGGCGATGACGCCGTCCTCCTCCTCGCGCTTGACGTCGGAGGCCTTGCGGTGCCCGCTGGGGGTGAGCGAATAGACGAGCTTGGGTTCGCTGTAGCCGATGACGTACTGGACGCGCCGGTAGATCCAACGCGCCATCTCGAGATTCCTCAGCGATTGCCGGACCACCGCCGGATCGACGGCGGGGAACGACCGGAGGATGCCGAACTCCGTGGTCCACTGGTCGGCCTCGAAACGGACCTGGTGGCCCCGGTGGTCCAGCAGGTGGAGCAGGATCCCACGCTCAAGTCCGCCCGGATCGGTTGGTTCCATTCGGCCCGCCGCCCGGGGTCCGATGACGCTTACGAGATCGTCGTGATCTCGTAGTTGACCCGCGACCCCTTCAGGCGTTGATGCAGATTGGTGATCAGCTGGAGCACCTCATCGAAGGAGGCCCGGTCCTTCCACTTGTAGACGAAATCGTGCATGCCCATCGACTCCTCGAATCCCATCTCTTTCATCACGCGGAGCACCTCGGCGGGCCCGGCGCCTTCGGAGTCGAAGATCATGCGGACGTAGGTTCTCATGTTGTCAATCCACCGCCGAGTTTCCCTCGGAGTGCAGGATTCGATTAGGCTTGTGTCCGCTTAAATAGGCTTGCCCGAATCGGGCCCCTCTCATGGCCTCCGCGACTCCTCCGGGCCGTGCGGTGGTCACCGGAGGGGCGGGGGCCATCGGCGGCGTGCTCGTCGCCTCGCTCCTGCAGCGCGGCGTGTCGGTCACGGTGATCGATAACCTGTCGTCCGGCCGGCTCGAGAATCTGAGCGCGGTCCATGCCCACCCCGGATTCCGGTTCGTCAAGGGCGACCTGTTGCACGCCGACCTGCTCGCCCCGGCCTTCCGCGGCGCGACCGAGCTCTGGCACCTGGCCGCCAATCCCGACATCCGCCGCGGGACCGAGAACCCCCGCCTCGACCTCGAGCAAGGCACCATGGCGACGTTCAACGCTCTCGAGGCCGCCCGGGCCGCGGGCATCCAGCGCATCCGCTTCTCGTCCTCGAGCGTGGTCTACGGATTCCCCGAAAAGTTCCCGACGCCCGAGGAGTACGGCCCGCTGCTGCCGCAGTCGCAGTATGCGGCGGGGAAGCTCGGCGCCGAGGGGCTCGTGAGCGCCTTCTGTCACTCCTACGGGATGCGCAGCTGCGTGTTCCGGTTCGCGAACATCATCGGTCCGGGCATGACCCACGGCATCATCTTCGACTTCCTGAAGAAGATCGAGAAGGACCCGAAGCGCCTCGAGGTGCTCGGGGACGGTCGCCAACGCAAGAGCTACCTCTGGACCCAGGACTGCGTCGATGGCATGCTCCTCGCGAGCGAGCGGTCGGGCGGCCCGATCGAGATCTTCAATCTGGGTTCCAACGACCAGATCTCGGCGATGGAGATCGCCCAGAAGGTGGTCGCGGCCCTGGGGGTGAAGGCGCGCATCGAGACGACGGGCGGCCCGCGGGGCTGGGTGGGCGACGTTCCCCAGCAGTTCCTCGCCACCGAGAGGATCCGCGCACTCGGTTGGAAGCCGCGGTTCAACTCCGCCGAGGCGGTCGACCGAGCGATCCCTCTCGTCCGGGCCGAAGTCGGGATCTGATGTCCTCGCCGGCGACTTGGCCGGTCCCGGTTCCCGGCACGGTCACGGTCGTGATCACCGTGCTCAAGGACCCGCGGGTCGCGCGGACCCTCGAGAGCCTCCTGCACCAGGATCGACCCGCCGACGAGGTGCTCGTCGACGACGGGGGGGGGACCGACGAGGTCGAACGCATCACCGCGGGGTTCAACGCCCGGGACCGCCGCATCCGGCACCTCCCCGCACCGGGCAACATCCCCGAGAGCCGCAACATCGCGCTCCTCGCCGCGAAGGGCGAGTTCATCGCGTTCCTCGACGCCGACGAGGTCGCTCCGACGGGCTGGCTGCGCGAGTTGCTGAAACCGTTCTCCGATCCCAAGGTCGGTTTCACCGGCGGGCCGACGCCGGCAGAGCCCCGGTCCCTCCGGAGCGTGGGCGCACGATACTACGACGGCTACCTCCGTCGGTTCTACGATGTCGTGGCGCGTCGGAACGTCCACGCGCTCCCGATGGGGAATTCCGCGTGGCGCGCGCAGGTGTTCCGGGACGTCGGTCTCCTGGATACGACGCTCTACCGGCGCGCGGCGAGCGAGGACCAGGAGGTCGCCGTCCGCGCCTTGGAGCACGGTTGGAAGGGAGTGTACGTACCCGAGGCATCGGTCGATCACGACTTCTCGGACATCACGACCTGGGGACTGCTGCGCAAGCAGCGCATCTACGCCGAAGGCGGCTACGTGGTCTGGCGACGCAAGGGCACCACCTACGAGGCGACCCCATGGCGTGTCGCTCCCTACCTGCTCGGACCGTTCCTCTTGGTGGTCGGAGCGCTCCTGCTCGCGCCCCCCTTCCTGCGTCTATGGGGCTGGCTCGTGCTCGGCGCCGGAGCGGTCGTCCTCGGTGTACTGGCCTTGGCGCTGACGGTCCAGGGATGGGGACTCGAACCGAAGTATCCCGGGATGCGCTACCGGGTGCTCGAGATCCCCCGGAGATGGGCCACACTGTACGGAGCCTTTCGAGGACTCCTGCACTACGGTCTCCGAGGCCGGTCGCGCACCGACGGTAAAGCCTAAGTGGCTATCCGGTTCGGCGCGCCCATGTCCCCCGCCGAGACCGGTTCCGAATCCTCGGGGTCCGGCACTGTGACCAACGGCGAGCTCGTCGACCTCGACTACGAACTCTGGAGCGAGGTCCCCGGTGGCGAGCCCGAGCTCATCGACACGACGCGCGAATCCGCCGCCTCCAAGAGCAATTGGAAGGCTCCCGAGGGCCACACCTTTGGCGCGCGCCCCCATCTCGTCGGCGGCGAGTTCTTCCCCTCGGGGATCGAGAACGCGCTGGTCGGTGCGAAGGTCGGCCACGAGTTCACCAAGGAGTTCCCCCCGTCCGAGGCGTTCGGTGAGCGGGACCCCAAGCTGATCGAGCTGTTCTCCATGCACGAGGTCTCGCGACTGCCCGAGATGCGGCGCGAGGACGCCGACCTCAACATCGGTACGGTTCTGACGATCAACGGCCGTCGGGGGCGCGTCGTCAGTCTGACCGCGGCGCGGGTTCGGGTGGATTTCAATCCCGCCTTCTCCGGCCGAAAGATCCGGGCCACGTTCGAGGTGCGCAAGGTCATCCACGACCCCGTCGACCAGGTGCGCGGGCTGCTCGAGATCAACTACGGACGCGGCAAGGAGTTCCACATCGAGGTCAAGGGCAAGGAGATCACGATCAAGATCCCCGAACGCTCCAAGTTCGACCTCTCGTGGTTCGCGACCAAGCCGCGTGTGATCGAACGCATCCGCTCCCAGCTCAAGCCGCATACGATCCAGGTCGTCGAGGAATACGTCACCCCGTCCGCCAAGGACGGGTCCCCCGGGGAGGGAAAGAAGCCCGCCCCGCACGCCAAGACCGGCAAGTCCGAGGAAACGACCGCCGCGGCGCACCACCACACCCACGCGGACGCCTCGGCCGCGAAGGACTAGGCCCCGCCTCGCCGAGCCGCCCCGACCCGTGGCGATCGGGGCTCAGAGGTCCGAGCCTGCCGCACGGGCCTGGGGTCGATCTCGCCCTCAGTCGCGCAGCGCCCGCTCGACCACGGCCGCGAGGACGCCTCCCAAGATCGGCGCCACCCAGAAGAGCCAGGACTCGGCGATCGCCCAGTGGTCCGAGCTCCAGTAGAGCGAGAGCAACGCCGGGGAGAACGAGCGCACCGGGTTCAGCGACGCCCCGTCGATCGGGATCGCCAGCAGGTTGGTGACGAGCAGTGCCGTCCCGATGGCGACCGGGGCGAGGTTCTTGGCCGAGCTGTCCGGCCGCGTGACCAACTGGATCACCAGCACGAAGGCGAAGGTGATCGCGAGCTCGAGCAGGAACACCGCTCCGAGGGAAAATCCGCACCCTCCGGGCGCACCGGATCCGCTGTAGCACTGAGAGCCCAGTGCGGCGCCCTGGGCGGCGGTAGAGAACGATGCGGGACCACCGGAGACGATGGCGAAGATGATGCCGATCCCGACGATGCCCCCGACGATCTGGGCGACCAGGTAGGGAACGACATCCCGGGCCGGCATGCGGCCGTTGACGAGCATCGAGATCGTCACGGCGGGGTTGAAGTGACCACCGGAGATATCTCCGAAGGCGTAGGCGAGCGCCATCAGGACGAAGCCGAAGCAGAACGAGACGACCAGGATCCGGCCCAGCACGTCGATGGGGGGAGAGCCGGGGAAGAACGTCTCCAGCAGCGGTAGCGTGAAGACCGCCGATCCCCCGCCCACGAGGAGCAGAGCGAAGGTCCCCACGAACTCGGCGAGATACTTCTGGCCCGACGAGAACGCCATCGAGCCCGGGACGTGTTCCGACCGATAAATCGTTCGTCCAGTGGGCACCGCCGGCGCGCCTACCGGATTCGTACATGGGCTTCAAAACGGGAGTGCCGCTCGCTGCGCCGCCCATGCAGGCGCCGCCGCCACTCGCCGCGACCGCCGGTGACTCCCGGATGCGTTTCGTCGTCGTGGTCTTCGCGGTCGGGGCGATCATGACGGCGGTCGTGGGGTACTTCGGTTTCACCGGGCAGCTCGGAGCCGGCATCGTCGGCACCGAGCACGGGTCCCCCCCGGCCCCCCCGCCGCTGACCGCCTGCCAGGGGCACGGAGCGCTCGGCTCCTTCCACTTCCAGATCGTCGCGGGCCCCAAGGGCACCTTCACGTTCAACGGGTCGAGCCCCGGACCCTGCTTCGCCGTCGCCGTGGGCAGCACCGTGGTGATGGAATTCCAGGTGGCCCACGACGCGAGCGCCCTCGACAGTTGGGAACTCATCGCCGGAACGGGGCCCACCGACCAGGCACCCGTGTTCCCCGGGGCCGGCTGGTCCGATTCCACGCGTTTCTCCGGTCTCGGAGCCGGGGGAACGACCAACTTCACGTTCCACGCGACGACCGCCGGTCAGTACCGCTACGTCTCCGAGGTCGGCAATCACGCGGCGGTCGGGGAATGGGGGTCGTTCAACGTCACCACCTCCGCGCTGTCCGTGTCTCCGGTCACGCCTCGGGTCGACCCGATCGCGGGCGCGAGCGGTGTGCACATCGGAGCACCGGCGTGGGCGGGGAGGTCGGCATGACGGGGACCGCCGCCCGGACCGCATCCAACTGGCCGGTCGATGCGGAGCCGGGCAGCCAAAAGGGATGGTACATCGGAGCTGCCCTGGCGCTCGCGGTGATCGCGGTCGGTCTCGGCCTGTGGTTCAGCCACCACCCGTAGCCCGCATCGGCTCGGACGGGCCCCTCACGTACAGGTAGACCCGCAGGTCGGTGTCCGTGGCGACCGGCGTCCAGCCGGGCACTTCGTGCCAATGGGTGACCACGCGGGCGCCGGACCGGAGGTCCGATTCGAGGCGGGGGCGCAAGCGACGCATCGCCTCCGGCCAAAGGAAGAGCGCGACCACGCTCGCGGCCCGCAGGTCCGTCTCGTACAGGTTCCCCCAGCGGATGTCGACCCGGTCGCGGGGACCGCCGAACCATCGACGCAGGCGCAACAGGAGCACCCGCACCGGCTCGATCTCGACCCCGACGACACGCGCGCCCCGCTCCCGCGCGGCCCGAAACAGGATCGCGCCGGTGCCGGCGCCGAGGTCGTAGACCGTGTCGTCGGGCCCGACGCGAGCCAGCTCGAGCATCCGGGCGACGACGGGCCGGAACGTCGGCTGGTAGCCCGCGCCGCACGCGAACGACCCGAATACGAAGTACAGTACCACGATGATCAGGCCGACGAGGAGGGCGATCGCCTCCCAGTCCACGTTCATCGGACCTGCGCTACAGGACGCGGCGGAGCTGCGCGTAGACGCGGTCGGCGGCCGTACGCGGGTCGACCTTGCGACCGACGACGTCCTCGAGCAGCCGCCCGACCTGCGGGTCGCTGGCCAGCAGCGGCTCGACCCGCTCTCCGACCCGTTCCCGGACCAGCTCGAGGATCTCGGAGCGGACCCGCTGGCGCTCCGATTCTTCGCGCCGAGACCCGGCATCGAGGAACGTTTCGTGGGCGGTCACGGCCTTCCAGAGTTCGACGATCCCCTGGTCCGCGACGGTCGAGGTTTGCACCACGAGCGGGCTCCACGCGCCGGGACGGACGCCCAGCTGGACGAGCTCGTTCAGGTAGCGGGCGGCGCCGTCGGCTCCGGGGAGATCGGCCTTGTTGATGCAGAAGACGTCGGCGATCTCGAACAGCCCGGCCTTGAGGCTCTGGACCTCGTCGCCCAGATGCGGGACGAGGACCACGACGTTCGTTGAGGCCACCCGGCGTATGTCCACATCGACCTGGCCGCTGCCCACGGTCTCGACGAGCACGATCTCCATGCCGAACGCGTCGAGCAAGCGCACGACGTCCCGCGTCGCGCCGGCGATGCCACCGGAGTGGCCGCGGCTTGCCATCGAGCGGAAGAACAGCCCCTCGTCGTCGCCGGCACGGTCGATACGGATGCGGTCCCCCAGGACCGAGCCGCCGGAGAACGGGCTCGATGGGTCGATCCCGATCACGCCCACGCGGCGTCCCTCGCCCCGCAGGTGCCGAAGCAGGGAATTGACGAGGGAGGACTTGCCCACGCCCAGCGGCCCGGTCAGTCCGACGACCCGGGCCCGACCCGTCCGCGGATAGAGCGCGCGCAGGACGGGGTCGACGGCGGGGTCGTGGTTCTCGACCTGGGAGATCGCCCGCGCGAGGGCGCGGCGGTCGCGGCGGAGGATACGGTCGGCCGCCGCGGGGACCTTGGCTGGACGGCTCATGCGTGGGCGCGGGCGATGGACCGGGCCGTCGTCACGATCTCCTCGAGGGAGGCGCCCGGACCGAAGATCGCCCGGACACCGATCTTGCGCAATCGTCGGGCGTCGTCGTCCGGGATGATCCCACCGGCGAAGACCGGGATGTCGCCGGCCTTGCGCAGTTTGAGGAGTTTGATCACACGGGGGAACAGCACCATGTGCGCACCGGAGAGAATGGAGAGCCCGATGAGGTCGACATCCTCCTCGATCGCGCTCTCGACGATCGCCTCCGGGGTCTGGCGGAGCCCGGCATAGATGACCTCCATACCGGCGTCGCGCAGCGCACGCGCCACCACCTTGGCGCCCCGGTCGTGACCGTCGAGTCCGGGCTTGGCGATGAGGACGCGGATCGGAGAGGTCGGCTTCGCCCGTGCCATGGCCGTCGGGCTCCGCTAGTACGGTCCGAGGTAAAGCTTGCCCCGGCTCAGGCGAGGGCGAGGAGGTCGAACAGAAGATTCCCCGCGAGCAGCGCCACGACGGCACCCCCCCACAACAGCACCACGAAGGGCAACTGTGGGGTCACCCAAACCTCGGTCGCCCCCTCGGCCTTCAGACGGTCCCGCTGGCGCTCGCGGAGGACGCGGTCCTCCTCGGAGGTCGGGGCCTCCTCGACGTCGTCGTTCGTGAGGGGATCTCTCAGCCAGACGAACGAATCGGGAAGACGGTCGACGGGGATCCGGTAGCTGGTGAACGCGCGGGGGAACTCGAAGTCTCCCCGTCGGGCGTTGTAAACCGCCAGGGCGAGCGGGATGGCGATGGCCAGGAGGGCGGCGTCCATCAGCAGGTCGAGCGAGAAGGGGTACACCCCGAGCACCTGGGAGGCCGAGGTGGAGATGCGGAGCAAGGGGTTGGGGAAGAGGGGGACCAGCAGCCCGGCCACCATCAGCGCCTTGGCGTCAGCGCCCCCGTAGAGCACCCCCACTTCGAAGAGGGCGCGGGCCAGGAGCACGGTCACAAAGACCGCGATCACCGCGATGGGAAGGCCTCCGGGTCCGATCCCATACCGCCATCCGCCGAGGGCCAGGAGGGCGAACGTCCCGACGTAGGCACCCAGCTCGAGATACCCCGGCAGGGGAGAATCGGAGTCGACCCAACGCCGGTCCCACGGGAACAGATGCTGCAGAACGAAGGCCGCGACCACGACCCACAATGCGAGGGCCGGGAGGGAAGCGGTGCCGAGGGCGAACGGTCCCACCACCGCCCCGAGCACGGCCATCGCCTGCCAGACCGAATCCGGGACCTCGCGCGTACGCCAGTCCGTCCACGCCGCGTACGCCAGCCCCGCCACGAGGATCCCGGCGAGCGCGAGGCCGGCGTCCTGCGAGTACATCGTGGTGCTCGACCCATCGACCCCGGGCCCGGTTGATAAGGGTCCGCACGCACCGGCGGTGGAGCGCCGGCCGACGATATTTTTCTCGGGAACCTTTTTAAACCGCACCCAACTGGGCGCCCTGCTTTCCCTGCATGGTCGAGTTCAAGCTCGTCGTCTCCGACGGCCCCTCCTCGTACGCCAAGAGCGTCGCGGAGCCGCAGGCCGCCGGTTTCCTGGGCAAGCGCATCGGGGAGTCGCTCGGGGGTGAGCTCCTCGGGCTGACCGGGTACACCCTCAAGATCACGGGCGGTACCGACCGCAGCGGCTTTGCCCTTCGGGCCGACCTCCCCGGGAGCCGGCAACTCCGGCTCTTCGTCGGGCAAGGTTTCGGCTTTGACGCGCCGCGCCGGGGGATGCGACGGCGTCGCACCTTCCGCGGTGGGGCGATCAGCGAGGATACGGTGCAGATCAACCTCACCGTCGAGCAGAAGGGCTCCAAACCCCTGGCGGAGCTCCTCGGCTCGGCATGAAGGCGCCCCGTCAGCCCGAAGTGAACATCGGCCTGGTCGGCCACGTCGACCACGGCAAGACGACCCTGACCCAGGCGCTCACCGGGGAGTGGACCGATCGCCACTCCGAGGAGCTCAAGCGCGGCATCTCGATCAAGCTCGGCTACGCCGACGCCGCGTTCTTCCGTTGCCCGAACGGGCACTACTCGACTGAGGCCAAATGCCCGCAGTGCGGCGAGCCGGCGAAGTTCCTGCGCGCGGTCTCCTTCGTCGACGCTCCCGGCCACGAGACGCTCATGGCCACGATGCTCTCGGGCGCGGCCCTGATGGATGGGGCGCTACTGCTCGTGGCGGCCAACGAGCCCGCTCCGCAGCCCCAGACCCGCGAGCACCTCTACGCGCTCGACATCATCGGCGTACGCAAGGTCGTCGTCGTCCAGAACAAGATCGACCTTTTGAGCGATGAGCAGGCCGAGCAGAACTACGAGCAGATCCGGACGTTCCTGAAGGGGACCGCCCTCGAGAAGGCACCCATCGTCCCCATCTCCGCCAATCACCGCGTGAACATCGACGCGCTCATCGAGACGATGGAGGAGACGATCCCCACCCCGCCGCGGGACCCGTCGAAGGCACCGCTGATGTACGTCGCGCGCTCCTTCGACATCAACCGCCCGGGGACGCGGCCCGCCGACCTACAGGGGGGCGTGCTCGGTGGATCGCTGCTGCAGGGCCGGCTGAAGATCGGCGAGGAGATCGAGATCCGCCCCGGGATATCGGGGCCGACCTCGGCCCACGCCGAGGCGATCCGGACGAAGGTCACCACGCTCGTCTCGGGGGGACTGACGCTCGACGAGCTCCGGCCCGGCGGTCTGGCCGCGATCGGCACGACGCTCGACCCGTCGCTGACGAAGTCGGACGCGCTCAACGGCCGTCTGATCGGAACGCCGGGGACGCTTCCACCGGTGACCCAGCGCATGCGCGTGAAGGCGACGCTTCTCGATCGCGTCGTCGGCGCCCAACGTGAGGTCAAGGTCGAGAAGGTGCACACGAGCGAGATCCTCGCGGTGACGGTGGGCACCACCATCGCCCCCGGGAAGGTCACGAGCGCCCGGGGCGACGAGATCGAACTGAACCTCGGACGGCCGGTCACGGTCTTCGCCGGTTCCCGGGTCGCCATCTCCCGCCGGCTGAACGCCTGGCGGCTGATCGGCTACGGCATCGTCGAGGACGGGGGTGCGCGGTGAAGCCCGGACTGATGGAGATCCTGTGCTGCCCCGTTTGCCACGGAGACCTCGCCCTCTCGACCACCAAACACGATGGCAGCGAGATCGTCGAGGGCACGCTCACGTGCGCGAAGTGCCGGGAGACCTACCCCATCGCCGACGGCATCCCCGATCTCCTCCCGCCGGACGAGCGGGACTGAGCGTCGGCTCAGGGTTCCGCGCCTTCCGTGGCCCGGTCGCGCTGCAGCACGGCGCGGCAAGGTCCACCATCGCCCCCGGCGATCCGTAGCGGGAAACACTGCAGTTCGTACCGGCCCGGAGCCACGGCGCCGAGCAGTACACCTTCGAGGATGAGGCAACCGGCACCCAGCAGGCGGTGGTGCACCGGAAACGTGCCGGTCGGATCGAGCTCGACGGAGAGCGCATCGAGGCCCACCAGTCGGACACCCCGCTCGACCATCTCGTCCGCTCCCTCCGGGTTGACGGCGACGTAGTCGCCGAAGAACCGGTCCGACGCGGTCCAACGGTCGGAGTTTCGGGTCCGGAAGAGTACGCGTTCCACGCCTTCAGGGACCGACCGTGCCTCGTCCCGACCGATCGAGCCGGCGCTCGCAGGGACCCTTACCACCTCGACCGGGCCGTTGAGCTGATCGAGGTCCACCTGGTCGATCGCTGCTCCACCTTCCAGGAAGTGGATGGGGGGGTCCACGTGCGTGCCCGTGTGCGACCCGATCTGGAGCTGGGAGAGGTTGTAGGGGGACCCCGATCCGATCGTGCGGACCCGGCTCACCCGCACCGGTGGGTCGCCCGGGAACGTCGCCATCCCGTCGGAGATCGGGAACGAAATGTCCCACCGCGGCGTTCGCTCGCCCCCGCTCCGCCAGGTTCCCGGCAGAGGTTAAGCGATTCCCTCGGTACCGACCGACGTGGTCTCTCTCAGCGCAGGAGCTCTGCTCCTCGCCTTCATCATCACGCTGCTAGAGATGACCGAGGTCGTCGCGCTCGTCTTCGCGCTCCGGGGCGAGTCGGAGACCATCCGCCATGCGGCCGGGGGGGCCATCGCGGGGACCGCGTTGGTCGCCGCGATTTCGGTCGGCGCCGGAGCCGTCCTGCTCGACATCCAGAGTCAATGGCTCTTGCTCGGGTCGGCGGCCGTGCTGTACGGGTTCGCCGTATTCCTGTTCCGGAGCACCCGGCGGTCCTACCGAAAGCTCTGGCACCCGTCTCCGGCGGGCGCCGGCGCTGCGGCCCCGACGGGCCGGAGCGAGCAGATCAGCCAGTTCGGGACCGGCTTCACCGTCGGAGTCGTGGAGTCCATCGAGACGGTCATCGTGCTCCTGTCGATCGCCGGCGCCGGGCAGGCGCCGTCCGCCGTGATCGGTGCGTTGGTGGCGGGTGGGATCCTCGTCGCCGCGGCGCTGGCGCTCCATGGCCAAATCCGGAAGATCAAGGTCCCTTGGCTCAAGCTGGGGGCGACCTCGATGTTGTTCGCCTTCGCCGTCTTCTGGACCGGGGAGGCAGCCGGGCTGAACTGGCCGTACGCCGATCTCTCCCTGGTGCCGCTCTTCGCCGTGGCGATCCTGGTCATCCGGCCGATCGTCGGGTATCTGGAGGGCGATCCGGCCCGCGACGCCGCGCCCACCTAGCGCACTTCCACGCGATCCGGTGCCTCCGCCGCGGGCACCGGACCGCCTCGAGCCGAAGTGTTATCCCTACCCGCGAAGCTCGCGCGACCGCCATGGCACGTCGCCCCACTTTCTCCGACGACGAGGAGGAGGAAGCCCCCGAAGCCGAGGGCGAGGACGAGAGTTCACCACCCCCACGCCACCGTCGGTCTCCCTCCAGCCGGGGGACCGGTCACGCCCCCGTCCGGGCATGGAAGGGAGCGGACGAGGGGGAGGGCGAGGAGGACGACGACGAGGAGCCCGGGCCCACCGGCAAGCGGCCGGTGTATTGGCGCGCCCGCGACAGTCTCTGGTTCGAGCCCTTGGTGGCCCTGGCCATCGTCGTGCTCTTGATCGTTGGACTGTACGCTTACACCCAGAACTGGCCGCCGGTCTACGTCGTCGAGTCGATGAGCATGCAGCATGGCACCGACGACCATCTCGGTCTGATCAATACGGGCGACCTCGTCCTCGCCCAGAAGATCGACCCGGGCCTGATCACCACCTACGTCGACGGCGAGCAGAACGGGTACTCGACCTACGGGGAGTACGGCGACGTGATCCTCTACCATCCGGACGACGATACCGGCGTTTCCCCGGTCATCCATCGGGCGATCATCTACCTCGAGTACAACACCGACGGCAGTTGGAACGCACCATCGCTCGGCGGTCTTACCTGCACGTCGTCGTCGCATCCGTACTACCGGATCACCGGAGTCCCATCGGGTTGCGGTTCACTCCACCTGACCACGAGCATCATTCTGTTCAACGTCGGCTGGCAGTCGGCTACCGTGTCCATCCCGCTCGGGGGCCTGGGAACCGCCTCCGGGTTCATCACGATGGGCGACAACAACTACATCCCCGGCACTCCGGCCCAGGGCGAGCCGGACCAGTTCAACGCGATCAGCGCTCTCGTTCAGCCGGGCTGGGTCCTGGGTGTCGCGCGGGGGATGATCCCGTGGTTCGGAGCGATCAAGCTCCTCCTCGAGGGCCAGTCCTCGATGGTGCCACCCCAGTCCTGGCAATTGATGGGCGTCACCCTCGCCGCGATCCTCCTCGCCGCGCTGGGGCTGCATCTGGCGCTGCGCCGTGGCGGTTCCTCCGGCGGGGAGGAGGACCCGGAGGAGCCGCCGGGCGAGAGCCTCGGCGGGCGGTTCCGTGGTTGGTTCCATCGACACGACGACGAGGCCGGCGAGGACGACGACGATACTCCTGCGGGGCCCAAGGGCAAGCAGGTCAAGCCGATCCCGAAGGAGAAGCTGCTCCGGCGTCACCGGGGCAAGTCCGGGGGGCGCCCGCGACCCTCGGTTCGCCGGTCCTCGGGTTCTCGGTCCGCGCGGGACTCATCCAGCGACTCGCTCTGAGCGTCGCCGCGCCGCTCCGGTGCGGGGATCGGCCCGAGCCGGTCGAGCGCGAGGCGAACCCTTTTCTCGCGGCCGAAATCCCTCGTCGTAGGGGGCTTCCGTGCACGTCATCGGGGGAACGGCGTCGACCGCGCTCGCCGAGCGGATCTCGCGGGAGTTGGGCAATGCCCCGTTCGCCATCCCGTTCCTGAAGCGATTCCCCGACGGCGAGCTGTACCTTCGGGTCGGGGGGCGTCTCGAGGGGGAGGATGTCGTCCTCGTGCAGACGACCCGCACGGACGAGAACCTCCTCGAGCTGATCCTGCTCGAGGATGCGGTGCGCGAGGCGGGCGCCCGTCGTCTGTTCGTGGTCATCCCCTACTTCGGGTACGCCCGGCAGGATCGCTCGTTCTTCCCGGGCGAGCCGCTGAGCTCGCGTGCGCTGGCCCACCAGGTCGAGCTCGCCGCCGATGCGGTGGTGACGGTGGACATCCACTCGCCGACGACGCTCCAGCAGTTCCACAAGCCCGCGTTCGAGGCGAGCGGGATCCCGGCGATCGCCCGCCTGCTCCGCGAGCGGACCGTCGACGTGCTCGTCTCCCCCGACAAGGGCGGTACCGAGCGGGTCAAGCGCATGGCGCAGATCCTCGGGCTGCCGTGGATCGCTCTCGAGAAGAAACGGATCGACAGCGAGCACGTGGAGCTGACGATGCCCGCCGCGAGCACGACCGACCTCGCCGGCAAACAGGTCGTCATCGTCGACGACGTAATCTCCACCGGCGGCACGATCGTCGAGGCGGCTCGCCTGCTCGCCCGGCAGAAGGTCGCGACGATCTCGGCCGCCTGCACCCACGGTCTGTTCCTGAAGGACGCGTTCGAACGGATCAAGGCCGTGACGAACCACATCTACTCGACCGACACCCTCGACAACCCCGCCGAGAAGGTCTCGGTCGCCCCCGACATCGCACAGATCCTCGTCCGGGATCTGGCGAAGATCTGAGCCCCGAACCGTGGCCGACCCGGTCGAGCGGCAGCCGGCCCGGCGGACCGACGCCGTAACGCTGCTGGAACTGACGGCCGGCCTGCGCAAGGCGCTGCTGGCCCGGGGCGAGATCCTCGATGCGGGCTGGCCGGAAGAGGCGGTCGCGGACCTCCGTGCCGGACGGGTCGAAGGCGTCACCCTGCGACGCGGGCGGGACGTCGAGGCGCTCGGGATGCTCTCCCTCCGGCCCCAACGGGGGTACGGCCACGCGCACGTCGTCGGCGCGGACGGTCGGGTGGAGCTGGGGCGGGAGCTGCTCGAGGCCATCGCCGCCCTCGCCCCGCCGGAGGTCGACCGCATCGATATCGGACTCACTGGACTCTCCCCCGAGGAGGAGGACGCCCTCGTTCCCATCATCGCGGGCCGACCCGGCTTCGAGGCGATCCGCCGCCTCGCGCTCACCCGCACGCTCGAGCTCGACCACCCGCAGGAGGTCCCGGCGATACCACCCGGCCTTGTCCTGCGCACTCCGCGTACCCTCGCGCTCGGTGCGCTCGGCCGGCTCGACTGGGAAGCGTTCCGGGGGAGCCCCGACGCTGAATTCGTGGCCGATACCCTCGAGGGAAACCAGCGGCTGATCGAGGCGATCTTCGCCGGGCATCTCGGACGCTTCCTCGAGGAGGCCTCCGTCGCACTGGCCGACGAGGACGGCGTTCCGGCGGGATTCGTTCTGGTCGTCGAGGAGTCTCCTCGCGTCGGCGTCATCGTCGACCTGGCGGTGGACCCCGGTCACCGGAGGAGCGGGTTGGGCCGCTTCCTCCTCGCACGGGCGCTGCGGGCCCTCGTGGCCCTCGGCCACGCTCGGGCCCGGTTGTGGGTGACCGATTCCAACGCCCCCGCACGCGCACTGTACGCCTCGATGCAATTCGCGCCCGAGGCGCGCTCCTACGTCTACCGGTGGCGCCGATAGCAACGCCCCAGCGCCACGGCGGGAGGATTCCGAACCGCTTCGTCAGCGAGTCATCGACAAGGAGGTCGACTATGTCGATCCGTCGGCTCGGACGCTAAAGGGAACTGCTCGTCGAGGAACTCCGCTCGCCGGGCGCATGGTCGGGTAGGGGTGAAGTCGCGTGTTCCTTGTCCTGCCGGCCCACCGCGCTTCCCACTTCCCGTCGGGGGGGAGCGTCCGGGCCCGGAGGCGCGGAATCATCCCCGCACCCGGGAGCGTGCGGGCAGTTCTCGAACATCCATTCCGGGCACGGAGGAAGCGCGGAGGGATCGCTCCGCAGGAGGGCATCTTCGAGTTGGCGGCGTCGTGTTCCGAGCGCGTATCGCCAGAGGCCGATCGGCTCGAAGTGGACCCGATAGGTCCGGACCGGGTCGTCGGCGGCGGCTGCGAACTCGTACCCGATCACCAGCCAGCCGTCGGCGCGGCCTAGCGCAGCACAACGCATCCCGAGCTCGGTGAAGTAGTGCGGTTGGCGCACGATCAGGTCGTGGGTCGCGACGGGCCGACGTATCCGTGAGGTCTTCAGGAGCAAGGGACCGCCTCGAAATGTGGGGAGCGGCTCTTCGGGAGCGGGTGGCTCTACCGCCCGTCGATCGAACTCCCCCGCGGGCCCTACGGACAACGCTTCGAGTAGTTCGGCATAGAGCGAGGGCTCGGAGGAGCGCGCCGGCTCCGGGCGTCCGCGCGTGGGGATGCCGTGCGCAGCGGCCCGTCGGTCGAAGTAGGCCCGTCGCGGGTAGAGGAGGTCCCGAAGTCGGGCCGGTCGATCTTCCTCGGATGCGTCGGAGAACGCGCGAAATCGCGCGGAGATCTTCCGGCCGTACTCCTCCTCGGCCCGAACCCCGTCAACCAGTTCGTGCACCGGTTCGGGTTCGAGAGCTTCCGTACCTAGGCACCCGCAGACGCCGGCGAGCTGGTATTCGCAGCCGCGACCGAACCAGCCGCAACGAGGAAGCCGCGCGGGATCCCGGGCACCCAACGCCTCCCGGAATGCGCCCGCGGACCGAGACATACGCGCCCGAATACCATCCAGTCGGTCGAATCGGCACTCGAGCACCGAGACCGTCGGCCCGTCCGGTCCCTCCTCACCGATCACGACCAAGCGACCGTCCGGCCGGTCGAGCGCGGCGCAGTACATTCCGAGCTGGTCCAGGTATTGGGGACGGTCGACCGCGATCCGCTCGGCCGGCGGTATCGTCGAGCTCGACTTGATCTCGGTCGGGCGGTCGGAGACGACGTCGATACGACCGACGATCCCCTGCCAGTGGACCCTCAGCTCGCGCGAGGACGGGTCGGCGAGGAGACGTTCAGCGAGCTCGTGGCGTCGCAGACCAGCGGCCATCCGGGCGGCCCGCTCGGGCGAGGGCGGCAACGGGTGGACCCTAGCGAAGTACGCCGGCCGCGGGTCGCTGAGCTCGGTGACGCTGACGAGCGGCGCGCGGCGGATCCCCTCCAGCCGCCCGACGAGTTCTTCCCCCAACTCGGGGGCGGACTCGAGCCGGACCGTGGCCAGGAGCTTGGCGTCGTCCATCACGCTGATCCGGCCGACGACTCGGGTCTCGCCCTAACCGTTTCCGGCCCCCCTAGGCCAATATCCACGGTGCGCTCGACCGGAGGTGCCCGTCGCCCTCCGCCCGCTCATCATCGGGAGCGGTATCGCCGGGCTCTACGTCGCGCTTCGGTGCCAGGAACTGGGTCTCCAGCCGACCGTCGTGACCAAGGCGACGCTCGAAGAGTCGAATACCCGATACGCGCAGGGAGGGATCGCCGCGGCGGTCGGCCCGGACGACTCCGCCGAGTATCACTTCCGCGACACCCTGCGCGCCGGGGCGGGGCTCGTCGACCCGGAGGCGGCGAGAATCCTGGTCACCGAGGCTCCCCGCCGGATCGCGGACCTGGTCCGCTTCGGGGTGCCGTTCGACACCGTCGAAGGGCAGGTGGCGCTCGGCCGTGAGGCCGCGCACTCGAGAGCGCGCATCTTGCACGCCGGCGGTGACACCACGGGTCTTCGGGTCGAGGAGACGCTGCAGCGCCGCGCGCTCGAACGCGGGATCGAAGCGCGCGAGCGCACGAGCCTCCGCCGGATCGAGGCGTCAGAGGACGGGACCGTGCGCGCCACGCTTGCTCGCGACAGCGAGGCCGAGGGGGAAGTCGTCGACGCCCATCCGCTCGTGCTCGCCACGGGGGGCGCCGGGAGCCTCTTCCGGGAGAGTTCGAACCCGACCGTGGCCACCGGCGAAGGCGTCGCGATCGCGGGACGGGCCGGCGCACTCCTGCTCGATCTGGAGTTCATGCAATTCCACCCGACGGTGTTCTACCGCGAGGGCGCCCCCCGCCACCTCCTCACCGAGGCGCTCCGCGGTGAAGGGGCGCTCCTCCGCAATGGGCTTGGCGAGCGGTTCATGCCGAGATACCACCCCGAGGCCGAGATGGCCCCCCGGGACGTGGTCAGCCGGGCGATCCAGCAGGAGCTCGACCGCACGGGCTCCCGCTCGGTGTTCTTAGACGCCACGGGGATCCCCCGCGACCGGCTCTTCGCCCGGTTCCCGAGCATCTCGCGCTTCCTCGCGGAGTACGCGCTCGACCCATCGCGCGACCTGATCCCGGTGACGCCCGCGGCCCACTTCATGGTCGGGGGCGTCGGCACCGACCACGAGGGTCGGACGAGCCTGCCCGGGCTCCTCGCGTGCGGTGAGGTCGCCGCGACCGGGGTGCACGGGGCGAACCGCCTGGCGAGCAATTCGCTCCTCGAGGGGATGGTCTTTGGTGAACGCGTCGTCCGCCAGGTCCTTCACCCGGCCCCCGGAGGCCCTCCGACCCCGCGGCGGGTGATCGATTTTGACCTGGAGGCGGGACGAGGCCGGTCCCCGCCTCGGGACGCGCTCGCCACAGTCCGCGAGATCCTATGGACCGAGGTCGGGATCGTACGGACGGGCCCCGGGCTCCGTCGCGCTCGTCGCCAGCTTTCGCGGCTGTTCGGCGCGGTCGAACCGGCGGATCCGGCACGATTGCCGTCGCCGATTGCGAATACGGTCCTGACGGCGCTGCTCATCACCGAATCCGCGCTCGCCCGGGAGGAGAGCCGTGGGACGCACTACCGCGAAGATTTCCCGGCTCCCCGGACCGAATGGCGGACCCATCTCGGTCTCCGGGTTCGGTCCCGACGGTCCGATCGGCGCGGGGCGTCGGACGGGGGCACGCCCTCCCGCGCCCGTCGGCGGATCTCCCGCCGGCCGAACTCTTAAGGGACGTACCGCGTCGGTCGGACATGGACCTCGAGCTCCCGCCGGAGGTCGCCGCGCTTCGCGAGGCGGCTCAGAAGTTCGCGCGTCGCGAGGTCCAGCCGGTCGCCGAAAGGATGGATCGGGAGGAGTACTTCCCGGTGGAGCTGTTCCGCCGTATGGGCGAGCAGGGGTTCCTCGGTCCGACGATCCCCACCGAGTATGGCGGACTGGGTGAGTCCTACCTCGCCCAATACGCGATCTTGGAGGAGATCGCGCGGGTCAGCCCGGCCCTGGCGCTCTCCGTGGGAGCGCACTCGAACCTGTGCGCGGACAACCTCGCGCGCAACGGGCGCCCGGATCAGCTCCGGGAGTTCCTCCCCTCCCTCGCCCAGGGGACGCGGGTCGGGGCGCTCGCGCTTACCGAGCCCGACGCGGGCTCCGATGCCGTGGGGATCCGGACCCGGGCCGAACGCGCCGGAAACGACTACGTGCTCAACGGCTCCAAGCAGTTCATCACCAACGGACCCGTGGCCGATACTCTCCTTGTCTACGCCCGTACCCGGGCCGGTCCACCCTCGAAGGGGATCAGCGCCTTCCTCGTCCGCAAGGAGGACCGCGGTTTCACCGTCAGCCGCAAGCTCGACAAGATGGGGATGCGCGGCTCACCGACCGGCGAGCTCGCCTTCCAAGACTGCCGCATCCCGGCCGACCGGCTGGTCGGTGCGGAGAACGATGGGGTGGCCGTCATGATGAGCGGGCTGAACGTGGAGCGCGCGGTCCTCGCCGCTATCCCGGTCGGGATCATCGCCGAGTGCCTCGATCTTTCGGTGCGATACTCCCGCGAGCGCGAGCAGTTCGGTAAGAAGATTGGTACGTTCGAGCTCATCCAAGAGAAGCTCGCCAACATGTACACCCTCCTCGAGGCGTCCCGCTGGCTCTCCTACCGCGCCCTCGTCGCCGTGACGGGCGACAAGCGGTCCGCGCGGGCGAGCGCCGCGGCACTCACTTTTGCTTCGGAGGCCTCGACACGCGTCGCCCTCGAGGCGATCCAGGTCCACGGCGGATACGGCTACATGCGGGAACTCCCGCTCGAGCGCCTCGCCCGCGACGCCAAGCTGCTCGAGATCGGGGCCGGGACGAGCGAGATCCGACGGCTCCTCATCGCCCGCGAACTGCTCGGCCCCGGGTTCGAGAACTGACCGGGGCCTCGAGCCGCCGGGCGATCGCGGTCCGGCAAGTGGAGATGTCCGCCGTCGACGCGTTCGAGTACGACGGTCCGCTTCTCCCGGTCCGATTTCTGGCGCGGCCGAATCGCTACCTCGCGCAAGTCGACCTCAATGGGAGACCGGTCGCCGCGCACGTCCCGAATCCGGGGCGGATGACGGAACTACTCGTTCCCGGCGCGACGCGAGGGTGGGTCGTCCGCGCCGACGCCCCGGGGCGCTCGACCCAATACGACCTGGTGGCGGTGGAGCACCACGGCATGCGGGTCTCGGTCGACAGCCGGGTCGCGAACCGGATGGTCGGACGAGGTCTCCTCAGCGGACGTCTCCGCGAGTTCGGGCCGGGGCCGTGGAGGTCCGAACGGAGCTGGGGAGGCTCGCGATTCGATTTCGGGGTACCGGGGACCCGGGGGGGGATGCGGGCGCTCGTCGAGGTCAAGAGTTCGAACCTGAGGATCGGGGAGTACGCCTCCTTTCCCGATGCGCCCACGGTGCGTGGCACCCGGCACCTGGAGCATCTTCGACACGCCGCACGCCGCGGGATCCGGGCCGGCGTACTCTTCCTGATCCAACGTCCGGATGTCCGGCGATTCGCCCCCAACGGCGCGATGGACCCGGAGTTCGCCGACGCGCTGCGTCGCGCCGCACTATCGGGTGTCGTCCTCCGGGCCTACACCAGCCTCGGTTCGGGTCGCCGGGTCGAATGGGGCTCGTCGGTGCCCGTTTCGCTGGATAACCCCCCCGAGCCCCCGTCGGACAATTTATGAGCACCGAGCCGAGTTGTACAGCGTATGGCGGACCGCCCGGTCGCGGCCGCAGGCTCCTCCGCCCTTCGGCTCGAGATTCTCAAGGAGCTGCAGCAGCTCTCCGAGAGCCGGGACTACCGCGACCGGCTGGACAAGAGCCCGCTCGCGGAAGCAAAGGGGCGCGAGCATTGGGTCCTCCACCTGCTCCTGAGGGCGAGCGAGGTGGAGACCGCCCACACCGACACGCTCATCGGGTCGGCCTACGCCAACCTCATCTCCCGCATCGACGGCGTCGAGGACCGCATCCGGCGGATCGAGGAATCGAACTCCGCACTGGAAGGTTCGCTGAAGAGCCGGCTCGAGAGCCTCGACCAGCTCGTCGGCGAGCGGATCGAATCCGGACTCGGCCAGGCCTCGGAGAAGATGACCGGAGTGCTCGGCAAGTCCGTCACCGACAGCCTCGACCGGCGATGGTCGCCGATCGGCGAGTCGCTCGAGACCTTCGCGCAAGGTTCCAAGCAGCTGGTCAAGGGGGTCGACGACACCTTCCGCCTCGCCGCCCAGACCCGGCTGCTCCTCAACGACAACGCCCGCCGGCTCTCCGACCTGGGGAGGGACATCGTCGCGCTCGAAGAGAGCCTGAAGCTGGTCCTCGTGCGCACGCTGGAGCAGGCATTCCTCCCCCTGGAGCACCGGTTGTCCGCCATCGAATCCCAGCTGGGCATCACTCCCAACGAGACCGGTGCCCGCGAGGTCGACAAGAAGCCCGAGGCGCCGCAGACCACCGGCGGCTGAACGGACCCGCTGCGGCAGGATGACCCGCATCGCGCCCGGCCATCCCCGCTTCGGAAGCCTGCGCACACGCGCGGGGCTCGCGCGCGCGGCCCGCTTCGGCCTCGTCGTGCCCGAAGGGCTCATCGCCCACGGTCGGGCCGAGGCGTTCGACTACCTGCTCGGGGAAAGGACGACCGCCTCGGCGGCCCGAGCGATCCGCATCGCCGCCGCATGGCTGGTCCGCGCACGCCTTCCGGTCGTGTCGGTGAACGGTAACGTCGCCGCCCTCGCATCGGGCGAGGTCGCCGAGCTCGCCCGGCGGCTTCCGAGCCTCAGGGTCGAGGTCAATCTCTTCCATCGGACCCCAGGCCGTGCCGAGCGAGTAGCGCGTGCGCTGCGCGCCGCGGGCGTAACGGAGGTGCTCGGGGTCCGGCCCACCGCGCGACTTGCGGGTCTACCTTCGGACCGCGCACGGATCGACCGTCGGGGGATCGCGATCTGCGATGTCTGCATCGTTCCTCTCGAGGACGGGGATCGGACCGCCGCCCTGCGGCGCGCCGGCAAGCGGGTCATCGCGATCGACCTGAACCCGCTCTCGCGCACCGCGCTCGCGGCCAACCTGACCGTGGTCGACGAGCTCACCCGCGCGCTCCGGCGGTTGGCCGAGGAGGTCTCCCGCCGTCGGGCGCACCCGCACGCCGCGGTCCCGCACGCGTCGAACGGGGGCCTCCTCAGGGAGGCGAGGGCGGAGATGCGCCGCCGGCTGGCGGCGACGAGGTCGATCCTGCCGCGCTCACCGCGGGCCTCAACAGCGGGCGGAGCCGCTCGGCCACCCCAGTGAGGAACGCCTCGTCGGTACGGTCGTAGGCGCCGACCTCGCGCCCATCGATGTCGATCTCCCCGAGCACCCGGTCGCCGTCGCGGATCGGCACGACGATCTCCGAGCGGGTGTCCAAGAAGCACTGCAGGTAGGCCGGGTCGGCCGAGACATCGTCGACGATGACCGTGCGGTTCTCGCGCGCCGCCATTCCGCAGATGCCCCGGTCGAGGGGGATCCGGGTGTGTTCGGTCGGTTGCTCGCCGTCCCATCCGTCCAGGACCAACGTCTCCCCGTCGAGTCGGTAGATACCGATCCAGCGGTAGTGGGGGAACTCACCGCGGAGGTACCGACAGACCTCGGTCAGCGCCTGGGTCCCCCCGAGCCGGCCGAGGATGGCGTCGACCTGCAGGAACGCGGGCGTCGACCGGCGCGGCGCGACGCTCACGAGCCGACCTCGAGCTCCGGGCAAGGGAGCGCCGAGGGGGAGAGTTTCCGCCCCGCCGGATGCACCGACGAGACCTTTGAACTCCCGAGGCGAAAATCGCCACGAGCTTTCCAGACTCGCGCCGTACCGGACTGAGCCACCTCGGCACGCCCGTACGCTCGGACGGGGGTCCCGAAATAAGCTTGCCGGCGCTGGAATTTTAGTCCCGCAGCGGCGACCAGCCGCACCGTGGGCAGCCGATCGTCCGCTGCGGGGGGGCGATTTCCGCCCCACACTCGGGACACGGGGTGGCCTCGGGCCCGAGGAGCGAGAGGCAATCGAAGCAGACGCCGCCGCGCCGGTCGTTGGGCAGCGTCACGAGCGGCTTGCCGCACGACAGGCAGCTCTGGAGGCGGTCGGACGACACGGCAAAAGCACGCCGGTCCGAGACCGATAACATTCGAAGGCGCCGACCACTCGCCTCGTACATAAGCGCTCTCTCATTTTTTCCGGGCCGAGCCCGTACGCCGGGCCGAGCACGCGATTTACCTCGATAAACTGCGACCGGCTCCGTAGATGGCGGGCAACCTATGGAGGTATTCCGGACGGTGGCGCTCCCCCTAGCGTCCCCCCCGGCAGCGCGCTCGCGGCGATCGCTACGGCTCGCGCCACCGGGCCTTGAACGCCGCGAGGAGGAACAACCCGACGGCCCAGCCCAGGATCGCGAGCCAATCGACCCATGCCGGAAGCAGGTAGGGCCCGAGCAGCGTCAGGTGGAGCGCCTGGTGGAGCAGGTCCGCGGCGTAGGTCGTCGGTGAGAGATATACGAGGGGCTGGGCCCACGTCGGCAGGATCCCGGCGGAATAGTACACGGGGGGGAGCACCGAGAGCCCGAGCGAGATCAGGGGCGAGAAGACGAACGTCTCGCGGATGTCCTCGAAGTAGGTCGCCAGCGTGAACCCCAGCGCCGAGGCGAACGCCCAGACCACCACGAGGTCGCCGATGGCGGTCAACCCGTCCCAGGGAGCCGGCCAGCCAGAGTGTCCGACCCAGAGGAAGACGAACACGGCCAGGCCGGGCAGGGCGTAGACGAACTCGCTGAGCGCCATCCCCGCGACATAGATCGGCGCTTCGACCGGGGAGGCGACGACCAGGTCCTGGAACTTCAGGTCCTGCTTGTAGTGGGTCATGTCGGTCTGGAGCGAGGTGCCGATGGAGAGCATCGTGAGCACGAGCCCGCCGGCGATGCCGTAGAGGAGGAGCCGACCCTGGGAGACGACCAGGATGAAGAACAGGAACGCGAGCGGGGAGGCGATCGTGTTGATCAGGTACAACGGCTGCGTGCGCATCGGCACGATGCCGTTCATGAACGTCAGCGTCCACAGCGAGCGCAGTCGGTGGCGTTCGCTCACGCGGCGTCTTCCCCCTCGGTCTCCTCGGCGCCCTCGCTGATCGGTCGTCCCACGACCTGGAGAAAGACGTCCTCCAGCGAGGCGGGGGCCATCGAGACCGGGATCCCCTTCTGCAGGGCGAACATCGTCAGCTCCCGCGCCTCGCGCTCCCGGGCGAAGACGAGGTGGCCGCCGGTGATCTCGGAGACGTCCCCGTACGGCTCGAGCTCGCTCCGACCCACCGCGCCGGAGACGGTCACGCGGTACGGACGCGGGATCCGCGACCGGATCTCCCCGGGGGTCCCTTCGAGCACCACATGGCCGCTTTCCACGAGCGCCAACCGGGCGCTCAGCGCCTCCGCCTCGTCGAGGTAGTGGGTCGTCAACAGCACCGTTCGCTTCTCGCGGCTCGCCCGCTGGATCGCGCTCCAGACCTCGCGGCGGGCCAGCGGGTCGAGCCCGGTCGTCGGCTCATCGAGGTAGAGTACCTCCGCATCGGAGGCGAGGACCATCGCGACCATCGCCCGCCGGCGCATCCCGCCGCTGAGACGGCTGACGAGGGTGTTGGAGCGCGACTTCAGGTCGAGCTCGTCGAGCACGGCGTTGGTCCGGCGGCGCGATTCGACCGCGTCCATGCCGCGGAGCTTGAGGTAGAGGTAGACCAGCTCGAAGACGTTCAGGAAGTAGAGCGGCCGCGACTCCTGGGGGATGACCGCGATCCGGGCCCGCACCGGCCGCGGGTCGGCGACGGCATCGTAGCCCAACACCGTGACCGACCCAGAGGTGGGCATCAGCTGCGTCGAGGTGATCCGGATGAACGTCGTCTTGCCGGCGCCGTTGCGACCGATGAGTCCGTAGACGATCCCGGCGGGAATCGAGAGGCTCACGCCGTCGAGCGCGATGGTCGACCTCCGCTCGGAACGGAAGGTCTTGGAGAGCCGCTCGGTGCGGACCGCGTCGCCCATCGTCGCCCCCGCTGGGTCCGCCGGCTTATGGCGGCTGGCCTGACCCGGCGGCGGTTCGACCGGTCGCCGGACGCCTCGGTCGGTCGCTGCTCGTCGGCGCCCAGTCGAACCGCAGCAGCGCCCCGACGTGACCGAGGGCGGCCAACCGCTTTCCCGCCGGTCCGCCCGCTCCGACGACGAACACCCGCGCCGCGGCGGTCCGGGCCAGGTCCAGGAGCCGGACGATGGCCGGCTCGGTCAGCCGTTCCTCGCTGACGAGGAGCGTTTCGACCGCTCCCACCCCCAGCGCCTCCTCGACCTCCCGGGGCCCCACCGCCGCCCGCTTGGCCCCCCCCAAGGCGGTGACGAGCTGCTCGACCAGGTCGGCCTCCTCGGCCGCGACGCTACCCCGGAGCACCTCGCTGGCGCGCCCCGAGCGCAGGAGTTCCTGCACGCCCGCACCCCCGCTCTCGGCGACGGAGAGGAGCTTCAACTTCGATTTCAGGCCCGGCGCCAGTTCGAGGAGCGCCTCGGCGAGCTCCTCCTTGAAGAATCCCGGGCCGGCGACGACCACCGCGGTGGAATCGACGCCTTCCCGGGCCAGGAGCGCCGCGACCTCGTCCCGATACTTGCCCCGCTCCTTCTCGGCCCCTTCTCCACCGTAGCGCTTGCCCGGCAGCGTGCGGTTCACCTCCGCGACCGGCTCGACCATCCGGCCCCGCAATCGGACGATCGACGATTCCCCCCAGTCGACCGCCGCCACGAGCAGCCGTGACTCCCCCGCGGCGTGCATCCCCTCTTCGAGGAGGGACCGCTCCCCCGCGCTCAGGTCGGTCTTCTGGACCGAGAGCTCGGCCCCCTCGACGAGGTCGAGCGTATGGTGGCGCCCCTGGTCGAACGGCCCCTCGACGATCGGCCCGGTCACCCGGACCCGGGGGGAGTTGAACCCGTGGAATTCGACCTGCTCGGCCCGCACCACGAGCCAGACCCGGCGGCGCTCTCGCTCGGCCGCCTTCGAATCGCTCGGAGCGTCGGGGTCCCTCCGAGTCGTCGAGGCCCCCACGAGGTCTCCCACGCGAACGATGCGGGCGATCCGCCACAGGTCGCTGGGCGTCTCCAACCGCAGCCGTAGGTAGCCGGTCTTCGGGTCCTGGGTGATGAGCCGCACTCCGATCCGCCGGGAGGACGCGGTCGAGTAATTCAACCCGTCCGGTCGGCGTCCCGCCCGATCCTCGCGCGGCCGCGCGCCCGATGGGGCGCCGTGGCCCGCCCTCCGGGCCGAACGGCCGGGCGGTGCGTCGCCACGCCGCCGTTTCCCGAAGTTTAATCCCCCACACGCCCGTTACGCGGGCGGAGGCCGGGCTCTGAACCGCTACCGTGAGCTGCTCGGTCGCCGGTCCTACACCTACCTCCTCCTCGCAGGGGCCTTTTCCTTCTCGGCACCCACGACCATCCTGATCGTCCTCCAATCCCAGGTCGCGCTCACCTACGGTGGGGGCGGACAGTCCTACTCCTCGCTCGCGCTCGCGATCCTGGGCCTATCGGCCACGGTCCCGACCTTGGGCGCTGCCGTCGTCTCCGGGACCCTCGCCGACCGCTACGACCGCCGGTGGCTGCTGAAGCTGGTCAGCATCGTCGCCCTCGGCGCCTCCATCGCCATCGCCGCGGTGCTCTGGCAGGACCCGACGGCCGCATTCGCCATCGTGGGGCCGGCGGGGTTCACCGTGCCGCTCTGGCTGCTCCTGGTGATCCCCCTGTGGGCGTCGCTGACGGCGGCGGTCACCATCTTCCGCCCGACGTTCAACTCCGCCCTGCCCAAGCTCGTCGAGACCCGGCAGCTCGGAACGGCCAATGGCCTGCTCTATGCTGTGACGGTGGCGATCAGCGCCGGCGTCCAGGTGGGGACCGGCCTGCTCGTCCTCGAACAGGGGGCGGTGACCGCCTTGCTCGTTCCCATCATCCTCCTCGCCTTCTCGCTCTACTTCCTGATCCGGCTCGGCCCGGAGGCGGCCGCCGGCGCGCGCAAGCGCGAGCGGACGTTCCTGACCGACGCCAAAGAGGGGTATCGCTACCTGGGCATCCGGCGCGAGCTCCTCGGTGTGACGATCGCGGCGCTCGCAATCAACTTCCTCTCTGCCGTGGCGTTCGTAGAACTGGCCGCCTACTCCGCGTTCTTCCTCGACCAATCCCCGGCCTTCCTGGGGTACCTGTACGCGGTCGGAACATTGGGCGCGGGCACCGGCGCCTTGGTGATCAACCGGATCCCGTTCGAGCGCCACCTCGGGCGATTCATCGGATTGATGACGTTGCTCATGGGGGTCTCGGTGGCCGGATTTGCCCTCACGCACTCGGCGGTGGTCGCCCTGACCGACATGTTCCTGTTCGGGATGTTCCCCGGGATGATCCAAACCGGGTTCGTCGCGGGGGTGCAGGCCACCGTCCCCAACAAGCTCCTCGGCCGCGTCTTCGCCGCCGATGAGGTCGGAAGCTACGCGTTCGTTCCGGCCGGGCAATACGTGGGAGGAGTCGTGACCTTCTCCGCGGGCATACCTGTCGCCTTCCTCGGGTCCGGGGCGGGTATGGCGGTGGTCGGCGCGGGACTGCTCCTCACTCCGGTCATCGGGAAGTTCCGATTCGACCCGTCCACTCCGCCCCCCTCCGATGCGACGCCTTTGGCCCCGCCGGTCGGGGCGTCCGCCGAATCGCCCAGCTGAGCCCACCGTCGGCGCACAAACCCTTTGATCGGGACGGACCCCCGGCAGCGAACGTTGAAATACCGCCCGACCATATGCTATCTGTCTGACAAACAAACCATCATTGTCTGACGAAAATGGCCGAGACGTCGGAGCGGGTCACCGTACGAATCCCGCAGGATCTCCTCGAGAAGCTCAAGGAGATCCAGACCGCCAAGGGGACGGCCACAATCTCCGACACGATCCGCGAGGGGCTCGAGCGGTACATCGAGATGAACCTCCCACCCCCGAACATCAAGAAAGTCGTCGTCGACCTCTCGCGCCAGGATAACCACCAGCTCGAGGAGTTCGTCCGGGAGGGCGGCTCCGTCTCCATCGACGACGCCGTCCGGTCGGCGGTCCGGGAGTACATCCGGGTGCGTCTCGAGCAAACCACCACCACCAGTACGAGGCCTCGACGCGAAGGAGAGGCCGCCACCGTCGCCGTCGAGGGGGTACCGCCCCCCTAGGTCGGCAGCCGGACGCGATGGACCCCGACACCGAGGCGATCGAGCACTGGGCACGGCTGGGGGCCGCGAACACCGTCGGCATCGTCGGGCTCGGCGGCGCCGGCTGCGAGGCGGTCCACGACCTCGTCACCCAGGGCCTGCCCAACGTCCCTTCGATCGCGATCAACACCGACGCCGCGGCGCTCCGCTCCTTAGAGATCCCCGACCGCATCCTCCTGGGGCAACGCCAGATGCGCGGTCGTGGGAGCGGGGGGGACCGCAGCGTCGTCCTCGCGGCGGCCGAAGAGTCCAGCGAGGAGCTGGTTCGACGGCTCCGGCGATTCGAGATCGTCTTCCTGCTCGCCGGTCTCGGCGGCGGCACCGGCAGCGCGCTGCTACCGTTCCTCGTCCGGGAGCTCCGCGACACCTCGACGCTCGCCGTTCCGGTGGCGTTCCTGCCGTTCCACATCGAGCTCGAAAGCAATCCGGATCGCCGCCACAACACCGCCGAGGCGCTCGACGAGCTCGAGCGCATGGGCGGTCTATTGCTCGCTCTGGCGAATGAGAAGCTCCGCAAGTTCGAGGCGCTGCCCCTTCGGCAGGTGCTCCACGTCCGGAACGCCTACCTCCATAGCCTGGTCTCGGGGCTCGTCGACATGGTCGAGCACCCCTCCCAGCTCAACGTCGACCTGGCGAGCCTGAAATGGCACCTGAAGGACTCCGGGACCTCGACGCTGCTGCTCAGCGAGGAGCACGTCAGCGAGCCCGAGCGACTGGTCCACCAGGCGCTGAGCGAGACGCTGCTCGACTTCGAGCTCTCCGACGCCCCCTCGGCGCTGGTCCACGTCGAGGGCGGCTCGAACCTGTCGCTGCGCACCGTCGACCGCGTGTGGAAGGCGATGCGACGCCGGCTCGGAGAGCCCAAGCGCATGCTCGTCGGGACCCGGACCCGGCCCGAGCCCCGCGAGGTGGTCCGCCTGACCGCCGTGGTCGGGGGACTGCGGCCCACCACCCTCCGGGACGCGCTCGCGGCGGCGTTGTAAGTCCGGATCGAGCGGACCGGGCCGAGCTCAGGCCCCGGCGGAGCGTCCCGCCCGTAGGTCGAACTCGTTGTGGACGACATCGATGACCTGGGAGCTGCGGAGCGATCGAGGCCCCGCCGAGACGCGCGGGACCCCCGAGCCTTCGAGCAGGGCAAGTTCCCCCGCGGTCGGGTCGGTGGGGTCCGATAGGACGGCGGCGAAGCCGTCGGGTGGGACCGGGTGCTCCCGCAGCGGCCGCCCTCTTTCCTCCAGCCAGAACGCACCCGGCCGCGCGAGGAACTCCCTCAGGGCCTCGTCCGGGAGCACGGGACCGACCACCAGCCCGGGGGAGGATTCGACGTCGTGCTCCATTGGGATCGAGCGGACCAGCGCGTTCTTCAGCAGGGCCGCCGTCGAACGCTCGTCCGGGTTCAGGTAACGCACGCGGCTCCCGTCGACCTGGATTCGGCGGCTCGCGGGCGGTCCCGAAGCCACGAACAAGATGGTGAGTTCGGTGTCCCGCCGCAGGTCGTTCGACACGGTCAGCCCCGTCGAGACGCACCGCGCGATCTCGTCCATGCGGCCCGCCCCCCCCGCGAGATCGTTCAGCGTGAAGGCCCCGCCGACCGGAACCCGATGGGCGAGGATCAGGAACCGGCGCACCCCGGGCCGGGAGGCTCGCCGAAGATAACTCGGACCCTTCGGGCCGCAGGCCCGCCGCGCCCGCCCCTACGCCTTGGACGCCGAGCCCTTGGGACGGGCGGCCTTCGGGGCGGGGCCAGCGGCCGGCGGCTGGGGGCGCCGGCGCTCCAGCCAGATCTCGTCGCCGAGGTCGTGGTAGAGCGCCTGCTGCTCGGCCGGGTGGGCGGCGTCCGGGCGGGCCGTGAACGGGAACGCCCCGGAACGGCCCGAGTTCGAGGAGTAGACGACGTCGATCTCCCCGGCCTCGGCCATCGCCTTGCTCTCGGCGGTCGCGAGCTCGAAGATGCGGTCCTTGCGGAACATCCAATAGTGGATACGCCACTCCCTACCATCGTAGAGCGTGGTCTCGTCCCGCTCGGTCTCCAGGATGCCCGTGTCCTCGAGCATGTAGAACGTGTCGCGGTCGTCGGGTTCCAGGACGTTGTCGATGATCCTCTCGTTGAACCCGAAGAAGTTCAGGACGTGGGCGGCGATGGACCGGGCGTCCTCGGCCCGCATCCCGTCGTGCCCGACCGACCGCCGGATCGCCTTGGCCAGCGAGTCGTGGTCGACCGGACCGGCCAGCTGGAGCGACTCGTCCACCGGCAGACCCGACCGCGTGGTCTGGATGTCCGCCTCGGTGCGGATCGGGACGGGGTTCCGCAGTGTGTACGGCTTGAACGAGCCCGGAGTCAATGGGGTCTTCCCGCGCCGCTCCATCGACAACTAAGATGCCGGGAAGGCCTATTTAAAAGATGGGAGACCCCTCGACGTAAAACCGACACGCCGTACCTGCCGCTACCGCCCCGCCGGATGGGCAGTCCGCGACGCCAACGAGCGGGCTTCGGCGCGCGCTCGCCGCGCATTCTGCGGACGTCCCCGCGCGGAACGCCCGGGTTACCCGGCCGATGCCTTTCGCCAGCGGGAGGTCCGGCCGGGCGATTCGAGCTGGGGCCGCCACTCCTCGGCGTCGATCCGGCGCTCGATCTCCTCGAGCTCGGACGCCCAGGGGATCACCGACCGGGCGAGGTAGACGTGGGCCAGCACCCCCGAGGTCGGCCCGTGCCAGCCCTTCCCGCTCCTTTGACGGGCCCGGTACTCGTAGTACTCGGGCGCGGGGAGGAACCAGACCAGTCCATCGTCGGTGAACCGGGTGTCGCGGGGCGACCGGGTCTGCACCTTCAATCCGAGGTGGAGGACCACGGCCTCGGGGAGGTTGAACACCAGCTTATCGCTGAGGTGCGCAGTGGCCAGGTAGCGGTTCCGGACGGTCTCCAGCGGCAGGAGCGCTCCCGCGCGGAACGATGGGACCACCCGAACCACCCCCGCTCCGCGCGTCAGGAAGGCGATCCCCCGCGCCGGGGCGTGCAGTTCGCGCAGTTCGGCGGGGTCGTACTGGATGACCTCGCCGACCTCCGTGGGCATCTGGAGGTTCAGGTAGGTCGGATGGACCGCCTTGAGGACGACGTACTCGGCCGGCACGTCCGCACCCCCGAGGAGGGGTTCCGGCTATAAGGAATCTCACTCTCGGAAGGAATCTGGGACCGGCGGGCGGCCTATGGGAGGGCGTCCACGGCCTGGGGAAGCTCCCGCAGGCTCGACATCTTCAGCGCCAGCGTAGCGGCCCGGCGGACCTCGTCGGAGTCGGCGTTGAGGGCCACCCCTGCGCCGACGTGAGGGAAGACCCGGGCGTCGGCCTTCCCGTCCCCGACGTGAACCACCTCGGCCGGAACGACCCCGAACCGGTGCACCAGCTCCTGGAGACCGAGCAGTTTGTCGGCGTGTACCCCACCGTGGAGGCGGAGGCGGCCGTTCTCGGCGGGGGGCACCGGCGTGCCGGCGAAGCCATCGAAGCCGAAGGTTCGGGCGTACCACTCGCAGACGTACCACGGATTGTGGGTGAGAAGGGCGACAGAGGTACCCTCGCCATGCCAGGTGGAGATCGCGGGGGCGATCCCGTCGATCTTGGGCGTCGCGGCGAGGATCTCGTCGAGCTGAGGGATCGTCAGCCCGTCGGCGAGGCGCAGGAGGTCGGCCAAATGCTCGTCCTCGCCCCGCTTCCCGGCGAAGTACTCGCGGTTCGTGGACTCGTACTCCGGTACCCGACCCACCCGTTCGGCGAGGAACCGCCAGCCGTGGCCCCGGGTCAGGGTGCCGTCGATGTCGAAGGTGACGAGGCGCCACCGGGGCCGGTGGCCGCTCACCGGCCCCGCCGCCCGAACGGTCGCAACGCATTGCCGAGGAGGATCCCGCCGATCCACAACGCGATCATGCCCGTACCCAGCAGTGGGAGGAGCTGGCCGACGCCGATCCCGTTCGCCGGTACTTCGTAGCTGAGCAGGGCGAACCCCAGGAGCGTCAGCAGTAGGCCGACCATCACGACGGCCTGAGCGATTCGGGTGGCGCGGAGCTGGGCCGGGCTCGGCTCTCCCGCACCGCCCACGTCGCCGGGGAAGGGTTGGCACCCATAACGGTGCGCGACGGGCCGTTCGACGGTGTCCGCGTCGAGCGACGCACGTTCGGAGCGCCCTCACGGTGCGTCGAGGTTATATCGAATATCCGATATCGGCATTTCGAGCCTATGTGGATGGGATCGTGGGGCTGGGGGAAGCGGCGTGGACTGCGGCACTGGGTGGTATTCATCCTTCGGGAGAAGCCGCGCAACGGGGCGGAGATCATGGACAGCATGGAACAGATGAGCCAGGGCTGGTGGCGCCCCTCGCCCGGCTCGGTCTACCCTTTGCTCGAGGAGCTCGAGAAGGACGGAGTGATCCAGAAGCAGACCGACGGCCGGTACACGCTCTCTCCGCAGGCCCGCGAGGAGATGGGCTTCCCCTTCGCGCGGGGCTCCCGCGACCTGAACGGCACCGTCGATGAGCTGACCGGCCTGGTCTCCTACCTCGAGGACCTGAGGACGACGCGGACGGATGACATCCGAGGAGTTGCCGACCGGCTCCAGTCCCTAGGCACCCGCCTCTCCCGTCTCTCCGAGACCGCACGGGGCGGCGGACGGAGCCCGCCGGGAGGCGCGTGATGTCGGACGCCATCGTCGCCGAGTCGCTGGTCAAGAGCTACAATGGCACGATCAAGGCGGTCGACGGGATCTCCTTCAACGTTCGCCCGGGGGAGGCGTTCGGATTCCTCGGCCCGAACGGCGCAGGCAAGACCACGACCGTCTCGATGCTCACGGCGAGCCTGCGCCCCACCTCCGGCCGCGCGACGATCGATGGCCTGGACCTGCTCGCCCGGCCGGAGGAGGTCAAGCGTCGGATCGGGGTGATCTTCCAGGAGGCCACGGCCGACCAGGACCTGACCGGGCGGGAGAACCTCGAGGTCGCCGCCGGGACCTTCGGGATCTCCCGGGCCGACGGCCGCGCCCGCGCCCAGGCGCTGATCGATGAGATGCAGCTGACCGATGCCGCCGACCGGCTGGCGAAGACCTACTCCGGGGGGATGCGCCGCCGGCTCGAGCTCGCGGCCGGGTTGGTCCACCAGCCGAAGATCCTCTTCCTCGACGAACCGACGCTAGGCCTCGACCCGCAGGGACGCGCCGGTTTCTGGCGCTTCATCGGTCAGCTCCGTTCCCGGACGGGGCTGACGGTGTTCGTCACGACCCACTACCTCGACGAGGCCGACAGCATGTGCGACCGGATCGCGATCATCGACCATGGCAAGATCGTGGCGACCGGCTCGCCGGACGAACTGAAGAACAAGCTCGGGGGCGACGTCGTCACCCTCCGCGTCGCCGGCGGCGCGCCCGACGTGAGCGAGACGATCCGGGCGATCGCCGGGGTCACCGCGGTGCAGAAGCAGGACTCGACCTACCGGGTGAAGTGCGCCAGCGGTGAGACGCTCGTGCCGCTCGCGGTCCAGGCGTGCTCGACGGCCGGCGCGGGCATCGTCGGGGTCTCGGTCAAGCGGCCCAGCCTCGACGAGGTCTTCCTGGAGTTCACCGGCCGGGAGTTCCGGGAGGAGGAAGGTCCCAGCGCGACGGACCGGGCCGTGTTCATGCAGAACATCCGTGGCCAGATGGGGGGTCGGCGCTGATGATCGGCGAGTTCCTCGCCCTGACCCGTCGGGAGTTCCTCAAGCTCAGCCGGAATCCGCAGGCGATCATCACCTCGTTGCTGCTGCCCATCCTCTACCTCGTCCTGTTCGGCCAGGGGTTCAACCTCAATCCGGCCGCGTTCCAGTCGCACCCGAGCCCGGCCGCGGTGGCGGCGTTCAACCAGGCGTACTTCCGCGGCGCGCCGAACTACTACTCGTACTTCGCCGTGGGGATGGTCGGGTTCACCGCCGTCACCGCCACGCTGTTCATCGGCGCGAACGTGATCTTCGACAAGCTCTTCGGCGTGTTCAAGCGGGTCCGCGGGAGCCCGGCGCCGAGCGCGGCGGTCTTCGGGGCTCGGCTCGTGGCGGGCTCGGCGCAGCCCATCGGGCTCGCCTTCATGGTCGTCGGTCTCGCGCTCCTCTTCGCCCACGTCCCCGGGCTCAGTGGCCTCGACGTCACCGCCTCGATCGGCGTCGTGAGCGTCGTGGAGGTGATCCTGGCGATCCTGCTGCTGTCGCTGATGTTCGCGACGCTCTTCCTGACCCTCGGGATCCTGATCGACGTTCCCCAGACCTACTTCGCGGCGGTGAACGCGTTCAACCTGCCGATCCTGCTCACCTCGGACGCGCTCTACCCGTGGGGCTCGATGCCCGACTGGCTGCGGACGGTCTCCTCCTACAACCCGGTCTCGCTGGCGGTCAACACCATGCGCGAGAATCTGTTCGGGAGCTCGGCCTACCCCTACCCTCCGGAGATCTACCTGCTCGGGTTGCTCGGCTGGACTGTGGTCCTGATCACGATCGCCATCGTGCTCGCGCGGCGGGCCCTGCGGCCGCTCGAGTAGTCGAAGGACCGCGCCCGCGACGGAGCTCACGGCGGACGACGGGTCGGCAGCGGCGGCGGCCCGGGCTCGGACGGCTCGTCCTCCGGCTCGGCCGCCCCCGGGTCGGGGTCGGACGGTCGGGGCGGGGCGCCTTTGGGGGGTCGGACGTCGGTGCCGACGTAGATCGACCCGGATTCGTCCTCGAGGATCCCGAAGGAGAGCGACGACTCGAGCGGCCGGGCGCTTGCGAGCGCCTCGTCCCTACGCCGGCTGATCCGGACATGGTACTGCTTGCGGTCCCGGGCGGCCGACTCCCAGACCGAGGTCGCGGCGATCGGGGCGATGATGGTGGTGACGAGGCCCACGCCCGCCACGATCGTGAACACCCGGGTCGTGAACACCCCATCGGACAGGAGGATGACCGCCATGGCGAGCTCGACGGCCCCCCGGCTCGAGACGAGGTGTCCGATCGCCAGCGCGTCGGAGCGGGGCCAGCCGAAGAACCGCGCGACCGAGAACCCGGTGCCCAACTTGGCGACCACCGCCGTCGCCAGGAGGGCCCCGAAGATCGTGAGCCCCTCGACGCTGCCGAGGAGCCGCAGGTTCATCTGGACCCCGACGAAGGCGAAGAACAGGGGAATGAAGAACCCCCAGGTCATCGCCTCGAACACGCCGCTGATCGTGCGGTGGTGCTCGGTCCCCGCGCTCTCCTTCGTGACGAGGATCCCGGCGTAGAAGGCGCCGACCACGAACGTCAGCCCCATGTACTGGCTGAACAGCGAGGCGCCGATCAGGCCGACCATCAGGATGGCGAAACCGGCCTCCTTCGAGCGCCACCGTCCGGCCAGCTGCTGGCGCGTGGCGACCCACCACCGGTTCTGGCTGAGGACCGTCAGCAGGCTGTGGATGGAGAGCATCGCCCCGAGGAACACGCCCACCGACAGCGCGGCCACGACGACCGCCAGCGTGGCGGTGCCGGTGCCGCTGAACAGCTGGAGGAGGACGGCGAAGACCGTGACCGCGGCGAGCTCGTTGACGAGCGCGGTATTGATCAGCAGGTTGCCGAGCGTGGTCTTGAGGATCCCGAACTCGATCAGCATGATCCCCATCACGGGGAGCGCCGTGATCGACAGGGTGAGCCCGAGGAAGAGCGGGAACAGCGCATCCGGGCCCGGGTAGAAGATCTTCGCGACGACGGAGATCAGCGCGAACGGGACCGCGAAGATCGCGACCCCCATCATGATCGTGGAGGCGCCCATCCGGTAGATCTGGCCGGGGACGACGTCGAGCCCGGCCATGAACAGGATGAACACCGTCGCCAGGAACTGCAGCGCCCCCAGCTGCGGCGTCAGCGTCGAGAGCCCGTCGAACGGACCGAGGAGCGACGGACCGAGGATCACCCCGACCAGCAGCTGGCCGACGAGCGCGGCCTGGCCCAGCCGCCGCGCGGCCTCGCCGGCGACGACGGCCGCGGCGAGGAGGATGAACAGATCGATGAAGAAGGTGGTCGTGTCCGCCATGCCGGGCCTCCTTCGATGTTGCGACGGCGGGGTCTGGGGGCGCGGGGACCGCCCCCGCCGGTGGCGACGACCTCAGCACCCCGGGTCATAATACGTGCCATAGACCCGTAGTGCGGGTGCCGTCGTCTATGGTCGTTCGACGTTCCGTCCGAAGTGGCCCTCGCCCCGGTCCGAGCGCCTCCGAGCGCGAGCGGCTCGCTCAACAACGACGCGAACGCGCCCACGACGAGCTGCTGGAGGTCCGTCCCGACCCGCGGGCACCCTTCCCGCTGCTCCGGGTCGGCAACCCCCTCCACGGGAGCGAGTACCGGGTGTATCTCCCCGCGGGCCCGCACCTGGATCGGGAGGTGGCCTGCGATTGCACCGACTTCGCCCACCGAGACCTGGGGACCTGCAAGCACATCGAGGCGGTCCGGCTCTGGCTCGCCCGCGAGCCATGGCCCGAGGCGATCCCCGACTCCGAGACGACCGCGTTCGCCGCAGCGCTCTGGAAGGAAGTGGACCAGCGACAGGCCGCCCGGGTCAAGGATCGGGCACCTGCGAGCCTCGCCTGGCGGCGCCCGGGTGCGGCCCTCTACCAGCTCGCCCGCCCGTCGACGTTCTGATCGGGGGAATGGGTGAGGCGGCCCGGTACGGGCCGCCTTCGGTTCGACGCAGCCGGCGCGACTACGAGCTCATGCCCGGCGCGCCCTTGAGCGCCCGGATCTTGTAGTACTCGGGGTCGACGATGACCTCGCCGTTGACGCCCATCGTCTCGATGGTCTTGAGCGTCAGACCGGACTGGGCCTTCGCCTTCTGCCAGTCGGGGATCGGGATCGAGAACTTCCGCTCGACCTCCGTCCGGTAGATCGGACCGGAGTTGTACGAGCAGAACGGGATGACCCGCCCGTCGGGCACCGCGTAGTGGATATCGCAACGCATCAGGCGCTGGATATCGTAGTCGTAGGCGTCCTGGAAGTGCATGTTCCCGATGTAGAGCGTCCGCCAGGTGAACTTCGCGATGGCCTCCTTGTTGCCCTCGGTGAAGATCCCTGCGATGACCTTGACGCAGTTCTTCTCGTTCAGCCCCTCCGGCGCCTTGGAGAAGTCGAAGAACTTCGCCACGTCGTGCACCAGCTTAGCGCCCGCGACCGCCGTGCGGACCCGAGCGAACCGGGCGTCCCGGTAGCGCTCGATGAGCTGCTCGACGTTCTCGAAGAACCCGTCGACGTCCATGAACCGGGGCAGCGGCGTGATCTTCGAGCCGTCCTGGTTGATGAACGCGAACGTCGCGCATCCGCACCCGGGGTGCGTGGTGAGGGTCATCTTCTCCTCGCCGTGGATGATGCTGACGAGCTCGCTGATCGGCGCGACGCTCGGGACGGGGAAGAAGTCCGACTTCTCGAACGGCCCGTCGGTGCACAGGATCCGCACCAGGTCCGACTGGGTGAACCGCATTTGGAAGCGGTCCCGGTCGGGGATACGGGCGGTGAGCGCGACCGGCTGGAAGTTGACCCCGCGGACGACATCGATGTTGTCGATGGCGAACTTGACCGTGGGCCAGATCTCCTTCTCGTTGAACCCGCCGACGAGCGTCGGGACGAGCACGACGCTGAGCGGCTTGTCGGGCTTGCCCGCGGCGAGCTCCTCGGGCGAGGAGTGGGTCTCCCGTGCGGCCTGGATGGCCTTCTGCTTGACCTTGAGCAGCGGGACGCCCCGGACCTTCCGGTAGATCTCGTCGTCAAGGCCGTCGAACTGCAGGTACAGAGTGTGCAACCCGGCGTTGCGGGACTGCTGGGCGAATCCCGCCTCATTGGCGAACCGGATCCCGTTCGTGGCGACCTGGATCTGCTTGAATCCGAGGTCGCGCGCCATCGAGCACGAGTCGACGAACAGCGGCGAGAGCGTCGGCTCCCCACCGGAGAACTGGACGGCGACGGTGCCGACCGGCTTCTGCTCACGGAGCGTCTTGAGCATGAAGTAGATCTGCTCGCGCGTCGGCTCGTAGACGTAGCCGGCGGCGTTGGCGTTCGCGAAGCAGACCGGGCACTTCAGGTTGCAGCGGTTGGTCAGATCGATCAGGGCGAGCCCGGTGTGGCTCTTGTGGTGCGTGCACATCCCGCAGGTCGTCGGGCAACCGCGGAACTTCTCGTAGTAGGGGTTCTCGTAGCCGACCCCGTCGTGGGCGTAGACCTCCATCCGGAGGTAGAAGTCGACATCGTTGGAGATGATGTCCCAGAAGTAGCCGTGGCTGCGGCAGCTCTTCTCCATGATGACCCGCCCGTCCTTCTCGCGGACGACGGCCGGTATGACCTTGATGCACTCGGGACAGACCGAGGCGGTCTTGCGGGGAAGTCCGCGCGGGGCCTGGAATTCCTTCATTACTCGCGCTGGCATTGTTTGGTTCCCAACGTCTCGGTCCCCCGCAGGGGCCGATCCATTGGAGCGACTCAGAATCCCATTGGTAGATAATCCCGTTGTCGCGTAGCGCACGACAATAACGACCTACCGTGAGGTGGATTCGCATGGCTTGGTGAGCGACAATGCGCATAACGCTACCACGCCCCTGCGCGCCCGGAGGGGCCCTTATGGCTCCGTCCGGCTACGGGTCCGGTGATCCATGGCGCGACGCGGCCGTAATCGCCCGGTGACGCGCAAGCCGACCCGTCCGACGCCACGGAGGTCCAAGCGCCGGGCCACAGCGCGCCCGCACGCCCGTGCCGCGGTCCGTCGCGGGTTCGTGGGGCGCGACGCCTCCCCGGTGCTCGCCGCCTACCCGAAGAAAGATCCGGCGCTCTCGGTCCGCGGTCCCCCCGCGGCCCAGCCCGTCGCCGCAGCGCCGGTCGCGCCGCCCGCTGGGCCCCCGACCGTCCCCACCGCCGACGCATCCGCGTCTCCTCCCCCCGCGCCGCAGGGGCTCATTACGCTCGACCGGCCCTTCGACCTGGACGACTTCTCGCGCCAGCTCGGGGAGTCCTCGATCCGCGTCGTCGTTCCCCGGGAGAACCTCCCGGATCTTCTCGCGCGCGTTTCCGAATTCATGAACTTCGGGATCTACGTCTACGAATTCCTTGTCCGCCCGGCCCCGGGAGAGATGCTGAAGACGTTCGAGGTGGAACTCCAGCGGGTCGACTTCTCCCCTGCCGAGCGGCGGTGGGTGCCGTTCCGTGACCGTGGCCGAGCGGACACCCCGTTCGGCCCGGGGACGGGCGGCGCGCCTCCCGGGTAGCGACCCGCCGCATCGCATATCCGACCGGGCGTTCTGTCCTGCGACGGTCCATGCCCGAGTCCGAGGAATCCCGCTACGTTCGAGCCGAGTTGGAGACGATCCGCCGCGAGCTCGCCGCGATGCGCGATGAGCAGCGTCAGCTCGCCCAATCGCTCGAGCAGCTGATGCAAACCTTCCGCAACCTCGCGATCCACATGGGCATCGGCGCGGAACCCTACCGCAAGCGCGAGGACACCGACCGGCAGCGCGAGCTGCCCGGATTCGCCTGAACAGTTCCGGCAATCGTTAAGCGTCAACGGCGGCGAGGCCGCCGAGGCGGACGGACGTGGCCGAAGCAGCGAAGATCCTCTACTCGGTCTCCGGTTTCGAACCGCTGACCCATCGCATCCAGATCGCGCTCACCGTGCGGGGCGTCGGCGGACCGACCGTCGACCTGGTCCTCCCGGTCTGGGCGCCGGGCGCCTACGAGATCCGGGACTCCTCGCGCGAGGTGGAACGGATCGCCGCCCGCGATCCCTCCGGTCGCGAGCTCCGCCTCGAGCGAACCACGAAGAATCGCTGGCGGGTCCACGCCGAGGGCGCCTCCGAGATCGAGGTCCGCTACACCGTCTACGGCCACGACATGGTCGATGACGGCCTCGACGCCACCGACGAGCACCTGTTCCTCAATGCGACCCGCTGCTTTCCCTGGGTCGACGGCCGCGAGGCCGAGCCGGTCGAGGTCGAGCTGCACCTGCCGGCCGGCTGGAAGAGCTACGCCGAGCTCCCGAAGGTCGTCGACCACCCCGTCCGGTATCGGGCACCAGATTTCGAGGAGCTCGTCGACACTCCCATCGACTGCGGGACCCCCGTCGAGCTCGAGCTCCGGGCCTCGGGCATCCCTCACCGGCTCGTCTTCTGCGGCGGGCCGGGCAACTACGAGCTCCATCGCATCGAGGAGGACGTCCGCAAGGTCGTCGAGGCTCAGATCCGCTACTTCGACGGCTCGCCGGTGAACTCGTTCACCTTCTTCGTGCACCTGAAGGACCGGCGCGACGGGGGGTTGGAGCACCGGGCCTCGACCTCGCTCGTGGTGGAGCGGAACTCCTTCCGCCCCGAGTCGGAGTACCAGCGCTTCCTCGAGCTCGTCAGCCACGAGTACTTCCACCTCTACAACGTCAAGCGGATCCGGCCGAAGGCGTTCATCCCCTTCGACTACCGGACCGAAGTGTACACCCGCCAGCTGTGGTGGATGGAGGGGACGACCGACTACGTCTCGCACCTCCTCGTGCGCCGGGCCGGTCTGATCACACCGAAGCGGTACCTGATCGGCCTGGCCGAGCTCTCGCGCCGGCTGCTCCTCCATACCGGCCGCGAGCACCAGAGCCTCGAGGAGGCGTCCTTCGCCGCGTGGGTCGACTACTACAACAAGTACGAGGAGACCCCCAATCAGTCCGTCGACTACTACCTCAAAGGCCACCTCGTCTCGATGTGCCTCGACCTGGAGATCCTCACCCGCACCGAGACCAAGAGTTCGCTCCAGACGGTCTTCCGACTTCTCTGGAGGGAGTTCGGGAGCCGCGACCGGGGGCTGGCGGAGGGCGAGCTCTACCAGGTCGCCGACCGGGCGACCGGGCTCGAGCTGGGCCCCTTCTTCGATAGCTACGTTCGGGGGACCACCGAGGTCGACCTCGCCCATTACTTCGGACTCGCCGGGCTCAAGTTCGAACCGGCGCCCACGCCACCCGAGGACCCGATACGGTCCGACCCGGCCTATCTCGGGATCGATTACGTCAACGACGGGGGTCGGGTGCGGGTCCGCGGGGTCCTCGACCACACCCCGGCCCGCCGAGCCGGCATTTCACCGGGCGATGAGATCATCGCGCTCAACGGCGCCCGCGTGCTCCACGAGGGGTTCCCCGACGCCCTCGGTCGGATCGCCCCTGGCGAGGAGTTTCGCGTCGACCTCTTCCGGCGCGGGGTGCTGCGAGCCATACAAGTCACCGCCGGCAAGGCCCCGCCGTCGAAGTACGTGATCGTCCCCGACCCGTCGGCCTCACCGCTGCAACGTAAGGTGTACGAGAGCTGGACCGGCTCGGCCTGGGAGCCCGGGACGCCCGTCACTCCGCCGTCGTGAACCCCGCCGGGACCGCCTTGCGCCCGTAGCGCCACGTGCCTTCGAACGGGTAGAGCCGTCGGAGCACGGTGTCGACCTGCGCCCCCGACCGCAGCGACCCGGGAGCGTGTCCGACCGCCTGCAACGTCACGCGGGCCTCGGGGTGGATGCGAACGAGCGCCACGTCATAGGCGCCGCCTCCGCCCAACAACCAGTCGAACTCGGTCGGTTGAGCGCCGGCGTGGACCGTCGTCACGGCCTCCACGGTCCCCCCATTTCGAGGGAGCTCGAAGGCGATGAGCCCCTCCGTCGCGCCGCACTTGCGGCATCGCTCCCGGCGCGGGAAGGTGACCGACGCGCATCGACCGCATCGGTCGGCCGCGAACCGCCAGCGGCTGGGGAGATTCTCCAGATAGCGTGCGTGGGGCACATAGGCTCCCTCGGAGAGCTCCCCTCGGAGCGCGTCATCGTCCCACGTCGCGGCGGAAAGGGGACCGACGGGTGCCCCACCGTGGGCCGCCACGCTCCGGTGCGCGGTGGTGGCCAGATCGAAAACCGAAGCGACCGTCGATCCCGACGCACCGATCCTCCGCGCGAGAGGGTGAGCTGCGGGCGGGGTGGACGGCCGATGAGCCGGAGTTTCCCGGGCGGGTGGGGGTGCCCAACGGACGGCGACCGCGCCCGCCACCGTACCAGTCCCACTGTCTGCGTCGAGCGAGGAGGCCACGACGACCCGACTCCCGCGCCCGGGAGATTCGAGGCTCGACCCGTCCGCTTCGACCGCGGCCGGCGTGGCTCGCGGGACGACCTTGGCTCCCGGGACGCCGAAGGCGATCGCGATCGTCTCGAGATGCTCGGTGCGGAACGGGCCCACCGCTTCGATCACGTCGACCGGCATGGATCCGGCCTCACGCTCGAGAAGCTCTCCCGCGGCCGCGACGAGGGTGAAGACATCCTCGTCCGGGCCGATCGGGGAGGTCGCTTCGCCCCCGGGCGGGCGAGCGAAGTAGATGGCGGCCGCCGCAGGGCGGGACGCGTTCACGAAGCCTCGAACAGCGTGACCGCGCAACTGGCACCGGAGCCACCGACGTTGTGGGCCAACGCGCGCTCGGCGCCCTGGACCTGGCGCGCGCCCGCGCTCCCCCGAAGCTGGACGAAGGCCTCGTAGGCCTGGCTGGCCCCCGTGGCCCCGATCGGGTGGCCCTTGGCCTTCAACCCACCGTCCGGGTTCACGGGAAGTCGCCCCCCGATCCGGGTCGACCCATCCAGCGTCATGGCCGCGGCACCGCCGGGGGGAGCGAATCCGAGGTCCTCGAGGGCGAGCAACTCGGCGATGGTGAAGCAGTCGTGCGCCTCGACGAGGTCGACACGCTCCCGCGTGAACGGGGCGCGTCGGAACGCCTCGTCGGCGGCCCGACGGGTGGCCGCGAGGCTGGTGAGGGATCCGCGCTCCTGCACCGCAAGGTAGTCCGACCCCGCTCCCGTGCCCACGACCGCGACCGGTGTGTCGGTGAACCGCTTCGCGACCGAGGTCGAGGCGAGGAGCAGCGCCGCCGCCCCGTCACTGACGGGGCAGCAGTCGAACAAGCCGAGGGGGTCGGCGACGCGGGGCGCCCGGAGCACCTGTTCCCGGGTGATCTCCTTGCGGAAGTGCGCGTTCGGGTTGGCGAGCGCGTTGTGGTGGTTCTTCACGGCCACCTCGGCCAGGGCCTCCGGAGGGGTGCCGAACTCCTGGCGGTGCCGGTCGGCGAGGAGCGCGTAGACACCGGCGAACGTCAGGCCGGCGAGCCGCTCCCATTCCGTATCTCCACTGACCCCGAGCCAGTACCGCCGCCGTCGGGAGGGTGAATCGGTCATCTTCTCGAGACCGGCCACGAGGACGACCTCCCTCTGCCCGCTCTCGATCGCCCGCACTCCCGCATGGAGGGCGAAGCCGGCGGAAGCGCAGGCGTTCTCCACGTGCGAGACCGGTAGGCCCGGTCGGCCGAGCTCCTCGGCCAGAACCGTCGAAGAATTCCCGAGCTGCCAGCCCGAGAAGCCCAAGCTCCCGAGATAGGCCTCCTCGACCTGCGGACCCTCGATCCCCCGGTCCACGCTCGCGATCGCCGCTCGCGTGGCCTGCTGGAGCAGCGCCCGCGGCCCCTCGGCGAGCGCGCCGAACCGGGTGTGCCCGGCCCCGATGAGGGTGGCCCGGGTGCTCGGGGTCGTCATGCGGGGGTGGTCCCGAGCAGGGCGTGGCCGATTTGAGGTTGGAGCCCCCCCCGCCGGAGCGCTCGACCGGCCGCCCCGGGCCTCGAACCGGCGGTTGCGGTACCGGCCCCAACCGTTTTCGCTCCCCCGGGGCTCGACCCGGCGGCGGAGCGAACCTGTCCGACACCGGGCCAGTCGTCCTCGGAATCTCGGGTGCGAGCGGCGCCCCCATCGCGGTGCGGGTGCTGGAGTCGCTGCACGCCGCCGGGACCGAGGTCGCCCTCGTGGTCTCCGCCGGTGGCGCGACCGTCCTGAAGGAGGAGGCGGGGATCGAGGCGTCGTCCCTGGAGCGGTGGGCCACCGATGTCTATCGCGACGACGACCTCACCGCCGCCGTCGCGTCGGGGTCCCGCCCGACACGGGGCATGGCGATCGTCCCCTGTTCGACCAACACCGTGGCCCGGGTCGCCCTGGGCTTGACCGACACACTGCTCACGCGGGCCGCCCACGTCCACCTCAAGGAGCACCGCCGCATCGTGATCGTCCCGCGGGAGACGCCGCTGTCGACCATCCTGCTCCGCCACCTGACCTCCCTGTCGGAGCTCGGGGTCGTGGTCCTCCCCCCGGAGCCGGCCTACTACCTGCGTCCGCAACGGGTCGAGGACGTCACCGACTTCGTCGCCGGGAAGGTGCTGGACCACCTCGGGGTCGCCCACACGCTCTACCGTGGCTGGCGCGCGGAGGGCGGATGAGCGACGAGATCGCTGCGGCCGGCCCGTTCCAGTGGCCCTTCATCGGGATCGCGGTGCTGCTGGTGCTTCTGCTCCTTGCGACCCCCAGCCTCTTGAGCACCCCGGCCGGATCGCCCGCCACGGAGGCGGTCCTCGTCGTCGATTGGGTCCCCACCGGCAATCACACCCACGCGTTCCGGTTCACGGTCGAGGGTGTCACCCTCACGCGGTACGACCGGTTGTCGCTCGCTCTCGCGACGCGGTTGCCCTGGCCGGTCCCCCGCGATGGTGCCGGTCTGAACTGGAGCCTGTGGAACAACCTGTCCAACTCGGTGACGGTCGCCTTGAGCTCGACCGCCGATCCGGTGGCCGTGAACGTCTCGGCGGAAATCGTCGACGCCTCCGGCGCGAGTGCGCTCTACCTCGGGGTCTACGCCTTCAACGCCTCCGGCTCGACCGTCGCCCTCCAGTCCTTGCTGGCGAACTTGGACCCCGGGACGCCGACGCTGGCCGTGACGCAGTTGCCCGAATCGCTGCCGCTCCTCGAGCGCACCACCGGAGGGATGTGAACCGCAACCGGTGGACCCTGTTCTGGGTCGCCGTCATCGCGGTCCTGGTGGTGCTCGAGCTCGCCGAGATCACCCACCTGTTCCGGGTGCCGCTCGAGCTCGCCTATCTCTCCCCTTTGACGTTCATCTTCTCGCTCGTGCTCATCACCATCTTGGCGCTCGTCGGCGCGGTGTTCGTCGGCTTCTACCTCTCGAGCCAGGTGTACTCGGCCCGGGGGTTCACCCCGTTCGAGCAGGAGATGCTCCGGATGCGCGAGGAGGTCAGCGAGCTCCGCCGGGAGCTCCGCGAGCGGCCCGACGGCCCCGCGGACCGGCGCGACGACCGAACCCGACCCGACGCCGACGCTGCGGACCCGGATACGCCTTCGCCCTCCGAGCGGCGACCATGAAGATCCCGGTGATCGACAACGGCGGCCAGTGGACCCACCGCGAGTGGCGTGTCCTGAGGGACCTGGACGTGGATTCAACGATCCTGCCCAATACGGTACCGCCCGAGGCGCTCGCCGGCGTCGACGGCGTGGTCCTGAGCGGCGGCGCCCTGAGCCTGGAAGGGAGCGACGTGCTCGGTCGGGTCGGCGAGTGGATCGATGCCCTGGAGGCTCCCGTCCTCGGGATCTGCGTCGGGCACCAGTACCTCGCCCGACACTTCGGGGGGACGGTCGGCCATTCGGCCTCCCCCGAGTTCGGGCGGGTCTCGGTCCAGATCGAGGAGACCGGGCACCCCCTCCTCGAGGGTCTGCCCTCCGAGCTCAGCGTCTGGGAGAACCACAACGACCAGGTCACCCAACTCCCCCCGGGCTGGCGTCGCATCGCGCGCAGCGAGAGCTGTCCGGTCCAGGTCATGGTCGACCCGGCGCGACCGCGATTCGGCGTCCAGTTCCATCCCGAGGTCGAACACACCGAAGGCGGGCGCAAGCTCTTCGAGAACTTCCTCCGGCTCTGCTCCCGATAGACTCCGGGCGCGGGGCCGACCTTCCCGGCTCGCCCTCGGCGCCGCCTTTTAATGGGTCGGCAGGTCCCCGGTCCGATGGCCCGATTCCGTCGCGCCTCCGGCGGCCGAGAGGAGGGATTGCTCAAGCGGGCCGAGGCGCTCCGACGCTCGACCGAGCCGCTCCTGCCGGACCTGACCAAAGGCTGCCCCCGCGAGCCGTTCGACCGGCTCAAAGAGGAGCTCGAGGAGGTCCGGGGCTGGAAGGACGACACCAAGCGGCTCGATCACTACACCCGCTGGGGCGACCCGTTCCCCCGGGCCTACGCGGGCTTCCTGCGCTTCTACCTCGAGCCGGAACTTCCGCCGTTGCTACCGGTCCGGCTCGGGGGCGCCGAGGTCGCCTACGCACCGCTCGCGCGTGCCCCACCCGAGTTCCAGATCGCGGTGCAGCAGCACGATGACCCCCGCAAGCTGATCCTGGGGTATCTGGGGCTGGCGAAGAAGGGGTTCTACTTCTACGCCCTGCCCGAGCGGCTGCTGTGCACCGGGAAGGAGTCGAACCCTCCCGGCGAGTTCCTGCGCAAGCAGGACGAGGACCTCCCCTACCGGTTCGAGCATTCCACCGGGGATTCCGCGAGCTTCCTCTGCCCGCATCTCAACCACCACGACCCCGTGCCCTGGATCGGGGTCGAGTGGACCTCCGCGGGTCGCAGCTTCCGCATTTGCGGTCGGTGCGCCAAGGAGGATGCCCAGCTGCTCGGCGCGTTGGCCGCCGGGATCGCCCAGCCGAAGGCCGAGGACGCCTTCGCGGTCTCCGCCGACCTCAACGTCGATTGCCGCGGGGGCCCGGACTGCCCGCACAAGAACCTGCCGGAGGTCTCCCGCAGCCTGATGCACCGCTACCTGGCCGGGCGCATCGCCGACAAGGAGTTCGTGCAGGAGTACGTCCGCGAGACCGAGCCGTACGTCGGGCGTACGGGCCGCACGTTACGCGTCGCGGCGGGGGTCTGCTACGGCGACGACACCGCCGCCTTCATCGACGCGCTCCACCCCAACGGGGTCGAGCGGACGGCCCTGACCGAGGTGCTCCCCCCGGTGCGGGGGCTCTTCGAGATCCCCGATGCGACGGCGAGCCAGGCGCTCGAGCGGCTCTGGAAGGACCACGCCGAGGAGATCGTGGCGGCGATCGAGTCGGACCCCGCGGAGGCCCGCCGGATCGTCCAGGAGGCACGGGCCGCCCCGGGGCGCGTCTCCGAGCTCCTCCGCCGGGCGGCCCAGCACGCCGACGAGCGGGCCAAGCTGAGCGCGCTTCCGACCTACTCCCAGATGTCACCCGAGGCCGCGTTCGTCGACTCCGTCGCCCGCACTTTCCGGGTCGGGGGGATCGAGGCGGCCGAGCGGCGGGTCGAGCAGACCCTCCCCCGGGAGGGCAAGGAGCGGGGGCTGGCCTGGGGTCTGCTCGTCGCGCTCGGGCGGGCGGGCCCGCACGGCTGGCAGTTCTCCGACACCGAGCGGCGGTTCGGCGAGACCCTCGCCGATCACGCCCGGTCGCTGCTCGAGGGCCCCCCGGAGGGCTATGGTCCGGCCCTATCCCAGCTGCTCCAGGCCGCCGGGGTTGCCGGCCCGCTCCGCTGACGTGGAAACCCTCGACCACCGGGGCGAAAGGCCCCCATCTGGCCCGTGGTGCGGTAGATATACTCGATTCCCACATCTTCCGGACAAGGTCGAGCGCCGTGACCCTGAGCCGGACGGGTCCCTCCCCCGCGGTCGCGCCGTTTCCGCGGTAGGCCGAGGGGGAGGAGCCGGCATGGGGATTCCCACGACGCCGGCCGCGAGGTAGATGGAAGCCGGCCCTCCTCCTACGACCGCTGTCGTCGTCGCCGGCGATGAGGAGATCCGTGTACTCCTGCGCGGACTGCTTCGCCTCCATCACTTCCGGGTCCTAGGGGAAGCGGACGGGGAGGCCCAGGGGGCCGACCTGCTCCGTATCCACAACCCGCTGCTGCTGGTGGTCGATGACCACCTGTCCGACGGCTCGACCGAGTCGTTGATCCAGTCGGCCCGCCAGATCATCCCCTCGATCCGCACCGTCCTGGTCGCTGCCCAGCCGGTGCCCGCCGCGTCCGCGGAGCGGTGCCCCGACGCCACGCTGCGCCGGCCGTTCCGGGTCAAGGAGTTCGCCGAGGCGGTCGGAGCCAGCGCCCGGGCCGGACCGCCACGGCCGGCTTAGCCCTTCTTTCGCGGAACTGCGCCCACCCGGAACCGTTCGATCGCCGCCGCTTCCTCGAAGTGGAGCTCGGGCGCGGGGACGACCACCGCATGGAGCGGCGGGCCGAAGTCCCGACCGACGAGCTCCTCCCACGGTCCGTACCAGGCCGCCGCCTGGTCCGTCCCGGCGCGCGCCACCACGGCGGCGAGGGTCCCGGCCGTCAGCGGGGGAGGTGGGTCCCCCGGAGCGGACAGCATCCTTAGCGCGTCGGCAGGTGGCATGTAGCGCCCCTCCTCCGGACGCAGGTCCAACAGCACCAACGTGTGCAGTCCCTCGCCGAGGTTGCGGGCGATCGCCGCGAGGGGTGATCGCGGGGCGAAGTTCGGTGCCGGGAACGGCAGCGATACCGTCCGGCCGAACCGATAGTGCATCAGCCCCAGCAACGACGGGACGGCGGTCAGAACCGTGGCGTTGGGCAGGTAGCACCAGGTGTGACCCCAGGTCTCGACCGACAGACGAAGCGCCACATGGGTGGTCGCGACGAAGGGGTCTCCCCCGATCAACAGGGCGACCCGGGGGTGCGTCTCCAGCGCGGCCCGTACCGGTGCCTCGGACTCCAGCTCGGCGCGGGTCAGCCGGAGGATCGGGCGCCCGAGCTCCGCGGACAGCCGGTCCAGGCCGGAAGCGGAGATCTGGCTCGTGTACTCCTCGGCCAGGATCACCGACGAACTACGAAGGACCGCCCGGGCCCGGGAGGACAACCCCGTCTCATCGTCCAGTCCCCAGCCGATGAACCACAGCTCGGCCATGGACGGCGGCGGTCTAGCCCCGGACGGCGAGCACCGGGCAGGGCGCCGTGCGGAAGAGCTGCTCGACGAACGATCGACTGAGCAACGGGCGCATCGACAGTCCGGCTTCCTCCCCCACGATGAGGAGACCGTACCGCTCCCGGGCCGCCTCCCGGAGGATGATCTCCGGAAGGCGGCGGTTCCGCCCGAGGATCGACTCGGAGAAGAACGACCTCCGGGTCTCGAGCGGCAGGCCCCGCGGGGAGAGCTGCGGCGCCGGGTTCGGCTCGCCGGGCGACGGGCGCGAGCCGAGCGCCAGCTGGATGATGGGGATCCCGCCTCCGCGGACGGCGATCTCCTCGGCAAGCGCGAGCGCCTTGGGCGGAGCGGTCTCGGAGAACGTCGGGAGGAGCAGTCGGGGGACCCGCTCGCCCGTCAGGGCGAGCCGGTTGACGATGAGCGCGTCGGAGGCGGCGTGATGGAGCACCGCGCTCGCGGTCCGGCCGACGAACGGGTTGCGGCTGCGCTTGTCCCCGCTGATCGTCATCAGGATGGCGTCGACGCCGTGGGTCTCCGCACTCTCCAGCAGCTCGCTCGCCACGTCGGGGGCGACGCGGACCTCGGGGTCGACCCGGACGTCCAGCGCCGCCCCGGTCTCGTGCGCCGGCAGCACGAGGTTGACCGACGCGCGCCACTTGCGGGTCACCTCCGGTAGTGAGCTCGTCGGGATCACGTGCAGGACACGGATCTCCCCGTCGGTGTCGAGGAGGTTGGCCCCGAAGCGGATCAGCGGCTCGACCTCGCCGGGTGCCGTGACGGGGATCAGAATTCGATGATACACGCTCAATCACCCATGCCGGTGGTCCCGGCCCGCGCCTCGGCCCCGATACGTGGAGCCCAGCCACCGCTCGCAGAAAGGCGCTCGTGGTCGGAGGACAGCGCGTCCGGCTCGGCCCCGCGCGCGGGCGCCGTCCACCCCAGCGTCGACGTCACCGGAGCGGCCGGGGAGGACCCGAACGCCACGCCTCCGTGGGTCGCGGTGGTGTTCGGGGGCAGGAGGCTCGAGCCATTAACGGTGCCGTTGGCGTAGTAGGTCAGGGAGCCGTTGGCGGCGCTCGGGTCGACCAGTTCGCCGAACCCCACGAGTGCGATCGGGTAGGCCAGCGAGACCGTCAGAATCGTCAGGAACAGGAACGCGACGGAGGCGCGCAGATGCCGGCCCAGCCCGAAAGGAACCCTCCGGCGTGGAGGTGAGCGCGGGGGGGTCTGGGTCGGTGCGGCCACCGGGCCCGGCCACGTCGCGACCGGCGCGGGAGCCTGGGTGATCTCCCGCGGGTCGGGGGGGGCGTCGATCAGAGCAGCACCCCCGGTAAGTGCGCGAGGAGGAACTGGTAGACCGGGGTCAACCAGGAGGTGGCACTGAGGTACTGGAGGGCGAGGTAGAGGAGCTTGATCCCCACGAACGCGCTGAGCAGGCCCCCGAGCCCGTAGATCATCAGGTTGCGGCGCAGCAGGTCGATGGCGTTGCGTGGCCGGAACCAAACGCCGCCCAACGCGAGCGGGATCAGGAACGGGATGATCAGGGCGTTGAACAACAGGGTGGAGAGGATCGCGAGTTTGGGCGAGGTGAGGGCCATGATGTTCAGCAGCCCCACGCCGCCGACGGCGACCCCGGCGGCGGTGACGAATATCGCGGGGATGATGGCGAAGTACTTCGCCACGTCGTTGGTGATCGAGAACGTCGTCAGCCCCCCGCGGGTGATGAGCAGCTGCTTACCGATGGAGACGATCTCGATGAGCTTGGTCGGGTCGTTGTCGAGGTCGACCATGTTGCCGGCCTCCTTGGCCGCCCCGGTGCCGCTGTTCATGGCGAGGCCGACGTCGGCCTGGGCGAGCGCCGGTGCGTCGTTGGTCCCGTCGCCGCTCATGGCGACGAGCCGGCCGGCGGCCTTCTCGCGCTCGATGACGGCGAGCTTGGTCTGGGGACGGACCTCGGCGAGGAACTCGTCGACGCCGCTCTCGCGTGCGATCGCGGCGGCGGTGAGCCGGTTGTCCCCGGTGGCCATGATCGTCCGGATCCCCATCGTCCGGAGCTCGTGGATCCGGTCGCGGATGCCGGGCTTGATCACGTCCTTGAGCACGACGATGCCGAGCACACGCTTGCCCACGATGAGCGCGAGCGGCGTCATCCCCTGGCGCGAGGCGGCCGCAGCGGCCTCCGTCACCGCATCGGGGACGCTCCCGACCTGGGCGGCGACGGCGCTGACCGCGCCCTTGTAGAACTCCCGGCCGTCGTTGAGGACGATCCCGCTCATCTTGCGCTCGGGGGTGAACGGCACGACCCGGAAGCTGCCCGGCTCGAGCTTGGGGGCCGTGGCACCGCGCCGTGTGGCGAGGCGGAGTATCGACCGGCCCTCGCTGGTGTCGTCGAGGCTGGAGGCGATCAGCGCCCCCTCCAACAACTCGGCCATCTCCACGCCGGGCGCGGCGACGAACTGGACGGCCAGCCGGTTGCCGACGGTGATCGTCCCGGTCTTGTCCAGGATCAATACGTCGAGGTCGCCGGCGGCTTCCACCGCCTTGCCGGACTTGGCGATGACGTTGGCCTTGGCCACCCGGTTGAGCCCGGAGATGCCGATCGCCGGCAGCAGGGCCCCGATCGTCGTCGGCATCAGGCAGACGAGGAGGGCGATGAGGGTACCGATGTTGACGACGGCGGGCGAGAGGAACGCGAAGAACTCGGCGAGGAACAGGAACGAGACGATCACGATGAGGAACGCGATGGTGAGCGAGGCGAGGATGACGTCGAGGGCGAGCTCGTTCGGTGTCTTGGAGCGATTGGCCCCCTCCACGAGCCGGATGAGCTGGTCGATGAAGGTCTGCCCCACCGCCGCGGTCACCCGGACGCGGACGGTGCCCTGAACGACCTTGGTCCCCCCGAGCACGCTGGTCTTGTCGCCGCCGCTCTCGCGCAGGACCGGCTCGCTCTCCCCGGTCATCATCGACTCGTCGATCTGGGCGGCGCCCTGGACGACATCGCCGTCGATGGGGACGGTCTCCCCGGCGGAGACCTGGTAGAGGTCGCCGATGCGCAGCGAGTCGGCGGGCGCCCACTGGACCCGACCGTCCGGCAGGACCTGACGGGCCTGCACGCCGGTCTTGATCTCGCGCAGGCTGTCGGCCTGCGCCTTGCCGCGCGCCTCGGCGATCGCTTCGCTGAGGTTGGCGAACCACAACGTCAGGAACAGGATGACGACGATGGCGAACGAGTAGAGCGGGTCGTAGCCGCGGGCGATATCCGGGAACCAGCCCGGTATGACGGTGTAGACCAGCACGAAGAGGAACAGCACGTAGACGGTGAACATCACCGGGTGCCGGATCATCCGCCGGGGGTCGAACAGCCGGAACGACTCGGCGACCACGCGCCGCAGCGAGGTGTGGGACTGGCGGATGGCCGGGACCCGCGCGCCGGGTTCGATCGCCACCGTACCCTCAGCTCCCCAGCTGGCTCAGCGGCCCCAGCGCCATGACCGGTAGGAACAGCAGCGCGGTGCTGATGACGAGAATCAGCACGAGGTAGATCGTGAACGTCGCGCTCGCCGTGTGGAGCGTGCCCGCGCCGGGGGCCACGACGTCCTGGTTGGCGAATCGGGAGGCGATGACCAGCATCCCGAGGATGGGGGCGAACCGACCGACGAGCATCACCAGCGCACCGACGACGTTGAAGAACACCGTCCCGTCGTTGATCGGCGAGTAACCCGAGCCGTTGTTCGCGGCTTCGCTCGTGAACTCGTACAGCACCGCGGTGAAGTGGTGCGCGGCCACGCACGTGCTGGCCGAGCAGAACGGCGCCGGGGGGCCGCCGGGGAAGGTGGCGTACCCCCCGAGGTAGGCGACCGCCGTCGGAAGGAGGATCACGACGGGGTGGATGAGGAGGACGAAGGCGGCCCATCGGACCTGGGAGAGGCCGATCTTCTTGCCCAGGTACTCGGGGGTCCGGCCGACCATCAGACCCCCGATGAACACGGCGATGACCATGTTGATGAACAACGTCGCGAACCCCGTCCCGTCGCCGCCCGGGGTGCTCTGGGTGAACATGCCGAACAGGAGCACGAGCTGGGGGACCGGCTGCAGCGAGCCGATGGTCAGATTCGTGGCGCCGGTGTTGGTGTAGACGCTCGTCAGCTGGAAGCTCGAATCGGCCGGATAGTCGAACCGGAAACCCGCGGCCAGCAGATTGCCGGAGCTTTCGAACCAGGTGAACAGGATGAGCGCGATCGCGAACACGAGGACGGCCGTCCCGACGTAGGGGTAGGACTCGGCGGGGCGCCGGATCATGTAGCCGAAGGCGAACAGGAATCCGAACGCCAGCAGCATCATCAGGATCATGCCGAACAGCGCGACGAACACCGTCGGCGTAGCCAGCGGCGAGGCGGCGTTGGCGCCGTAGAACCCTCCGCCGTTCGTCCCCAACAGCTCGATCGACTGCCAGGGGGCGACCGGGCCGAGGAAGATCGGGAAGCTGGTCCCGCCCGGCGGGTGGGCGGTGACGTAGGCGGTGAGCGTGTCGGGGACGCCCATGAACAGGTAGACGACGGCACCCAGGATGGACAGGGGGAGCAGGATGCGGCTGATGGATCGGATCAGGTCGACGTAGACGTTCCCAAGGGTGCCGTCCTTGCGGGTGAACCCGCGGGCGATCGCGGCCCCGACGGCGAGCCCGGTCGCCGCCGAGGTGAAGAACGGCAGCATCAGCCCGAGCAGACCGCCCCAGAGCGTGATGCTCGACTCGTTGGAGAAGTGCGTGTAGTCGGTGTTGGTCGTGAAGCTCGCGGCGCTGTGGAACGCCAGGTCCCACGTCATCGGAGTGAACCCGGGCGGGGTCGGGAACCAGTGCCCCTGGTCGAACAGGATAACGAAGATCCACACGAGGACGAACAGGTTGACCAGCAGGAGCCCCCCGAGGTACTCCTCCAGACGCATGTTCTCCCGGGGGGAGACTCCGAGGATCCGGAACACGGCGCGCTCGATGGGATTGAAGAACCGGTCGCCGAACGCCGGGCGGTTCGTGAACACCCGGGCGATGTAGCTGCCCAGCGGGGGACCGGCCGCCAGCGCGGCCCCCAGGACGATGAGGACGTCGACCCACGAGATGTAGTTCGAATCCACCGACCCGCCCCCTCAGAACCGGTCGGGGTGGACCATCGTGTAGGCCAGGTAGGCGATCAGCCCGGCCGAGATCGCGGTGAAGACCACCAGCCCGAGATGCGCTTGGACGATCGAGATCAGGTCCATTCGCCGCGGGAGCGTTCGAGCGGGGAGTCGGTATTTAGCGACGCCGCAGCGGAGGCACGCCGGGGTTTCCGTGCTAGCACAGGACATTACGGGTTCGAGGCCGAGCCGGCCGTTCCCGAGACCTCGGTCGGATCGGCGTTCTTTCGGAGCCGCCCTTGCCGGGAGAGCCGGCGGATGACCCGCGTCATGGCCTGCTCCCGTCGCGCCTCGGCCCTCTGGTAAGAGACGTCCCGGGTCTCCTCGGTCAGGAGGACCACGACACGGCCCACCGAGCTGCGACCGGTCCTACCACGGCGCTGGATCGCCCGGATCTCGCTCGGGATCGCCTCGAAGAACACGACGAGATCGACGTCCGGGACATCGATCCCCTCCTCGGCGACACTGCTCGCCACGAGCACGGGGAACCGCGCCTGTCGGAACCCCTCGAGGACCTGGGATTGTTCGCGTTGCTTCATGCCGCGATCGCCCGCGTCCCGGGTCGCCTGACCGACGAACCGGCCCACGCGGTGGCCCTTGGCCTCGAGCGAGTCCTGGATCTCCTGGATCGTGTCCCGGTACTGGGCGAAAACGAGGATGCGGGGAGGGCGGTCGCGGGGTCGGCCGATTTCCTCGTCGACGAGCTCGGCGAGGACGTCGAGCTTCGGATGAGAGACCTCGCCGCGCTCCCCCAGGGCGAGCTCGGCCTCGGACCGCGCGGCGACCAGTTGTGGGATCTTCGGCAACGCCCGGTCGGCCTTGCCCGGCTTCGGTTTCGCGTTCACCCGGTCGAGGTACTGGAGGAACGGGCCCACCCCCTGGGTTTCCAGCCGTTCGAGGGCGTGATGGAGGTGCATCATCAGCATCTGATGGTACAGCGGCCCGAACTTCCGGACCATCGGACCGGGCCGAGCGAAGATCTCCCCGCGGAGCGCGAGCAGGTCCTTCATCGAGAGCGATCGGAGCGGCTTCGTGCGGAGGTATCCCATCTTCTGGAGCTTGTGGCCCTCCTCGTGGAGCGCCTCCAGCACGAGGTCCTGGACGTGCCGCGCCGCCGGCGAGAGCCGGACCCATCGGTGCTCGACCGTGACCGGCTGGACGAACTCCCGGACCCCCTCATCGGAGCGCTGGCGGGCCTCGACGCGCTCGACCCCCAGCGCGGCGACGACCCCCTCGATCCTCCCTTCCTCCCCTCCGGGCGAGGCCGTCAACGCGAGGACGCGTCCGCCGACCGGTCGTTCCGCCCGATACCGTTCGGCGATCCCGACGTAGGCGTACTTCCCGACGGTGCGGTGCGCCTCGTCGACGATCAGCGTACCGACGTCGGCGAGCGCGTAGCGGCCGGCGCGGACATCGTTCGCGATGATCTGGGGGGTGGCGAAGACCGCCTCCGCCTCCTCCCAGGAACCTTGACGGATCGGTGAACCGACCGTACCGGCGAATCGGGCGGTGCGCAGGTCCACGAGCCAACGCTCGAACGACTCCGCGTGCTGCTCGACCAGCGGGCGGGTCGGGGCCAGGAAGAGGACCTTGCCCGTGTCCGCCCGGATCCGCTCCGCCACGACGAGCGCGGCGATGACCGTCTTGCCCATACCCGTGGGGAGGACCACCAGCAAATCCTCGGCGAGTCCGACGCGCGCGAGGTCCAGCTGGAAGGGTAGCGCGCGGATCGTCCGCGGGACCACGAGGGGGTGGACGATCCACTCCCCATCGACCTGCCAGACCCCGGGCAGCGCCGGCGGCCGGTCCGGTCTCCGCCTCGCGATGGGGGCAGCGAGCGGCTCGCCCGCGGCGAGGAACTCCTCGAGGGTCCGCTGCTCCCCCATTTCCGACCCGAACGCCCGGCTCGCCGGCCCCCGGAACGCGCGGCGCTACAGGTATCCGATCTCCGCCGGCAACGCACCGGCGTAGGAACGGAACCGTGCGGGCCAGCCCTCGGGGTCGAGACCGCGCTGGGCGAGGAAGGCGGTCAACCAGCGCTCGAGCCCGATCCCGGAGCAACCGGACCAGAGCTCGCCCTTCTGGGTCTTGATGGTGAACGCCCGCGTGTACTTGTCCCCCACGATCGAGAGGTTCTGGAACTCGAGCCACTCCGAGTCCTCCCGGGTCCCGCGGTAGGGTAGGTACGCCTCGAAATCGATCGTGCCCTTGATCCGCTCCGTGGCGTCCTCGACGCCGACGCCTCCGGCCTGCTGCATGTAGAACGGTGTGACCCAGGCCGTTCGCCACTCGAGCTCGAGGATGGTGTCGAAGACGTAGGCGTAGCGTTCGAGCAGTCGCTCCCGCAGCTTGAGCAACTGGTCGGGGTATCCGACGTAGACCGGTTCGATGCGGTGGAACTCGTCGACCCGCTCGAGCCCGTGGCGGCCCCCGCTCTCGTAGCGGTTGGACACGGCCGCCCGGTCGTACACCTTCAACGGGAGCGTCTCGGTCGCGAGCGTGCGCCCCGACAGCCACCAGTAGATCGTCGGGCATTGGGCGTAGCAGGAGACCGCGCTCGGCGGGCTGACGAGGCCGGCGAGCTCGGCCGCGGGGACCTGGTGGGTGATCTTGACGAGGTCGGTGAACCGCTCCCATGCGGCCGGGTCGCGGGTCTTGGGCTCGGTGACGTAGTAGAACTCGCCCGGGAGTCCCTCGAGGTGTCCGGTCTTGAGCAGGATGTCGAAGGAGTCGTGGTGGGGCTGGACGACCTCGACGAAACCGAGAGGACCGAGCACCTCCTCGCGGGCGATGCGCTCCATCGTCCTCAGGAGATGGGCCGCCTGAGGCCCGAGGAACCACTTGCCCTTGGTCGGGCCGCTGCGGACCCAATTACGGGCGATCATCGCCTCGGTCGGGTCCGTGCGGAAGGTCAGCTCCCGCCGCGGGCTGGCGTTGAGGAGCGACCAGAACTGTTCCTTGCCCCGATAGCTCTGCTTGCGGACCTTCTCCTGGACGAGCGCCACCGCCCGATCCACCCAGTTGTCGCGGACGGCCTCCTCGGTGAGGTCGGTGAGCTCGAGGGTCGCGATCGTCCCCTCGGTGTGGAGCGTATGCGGCAGCGGTAGCGAGACGGGTCCGTCGGGCGCGTTCTCGAGGGGGAACCGGAGACGGTAGAGCGGGACCCGGAGCCCGCGGACTCCGACCTTCTCCCGTCGTCCCATCTCCTCCCCGAGCCGGCGGAGGATCGCGAGCAGGCTTTGGTGCGGTCGAGCACCGTCCGACTCCAGCACCAGGCTCAGCCGGTCGCCGGTCAGGTCCCACTCGACGAGCTTGCCTTGGCCGCGCTTGCCGATGGTCCGGGCCAGGGTCTCCTCGGCGAGCTGGGGGAGGAGTTCGGTGAGGAACGCCGAGCCGTGCTCGAGGGGCCCGCTGAGCGTCACCTCGGCCCGAAGGTGGTTGTCCATCGGGGGACCGACCGAGGTCGGGGGAATAACATTGCGGTCACCGGAATCGCCGGACCGGCGGGCCGGGCACACCCTTTTGTGGCCGGCGCGTGTCGCGCGCTCCGTCGTTGGGGTTGCTCACATGGCGGCGGACGAGTACGGGCTGTTCATCGGCGGGAAGTGGATCACGCCGCCCGGAGCCAAGCGCTTCACGACGACCAACCCCGCGAACGGAGAGACGGTCGGTTCCTTCGTCTCCGCCCGGCCGGAGGACGTGCGGGCCGCCATCGGCGCCGCCGAGGCGGCCTTCCCCGCATGGCGGGACACGCCGGCGCCCTACCGCGCCGAGGTCCTGCTGCGGACCGCGCTCGTGCTCAAGCGGCGCAAGGACGAGCTCGGCCGCCTCGTCTCGACGGAGATGGGCAAGGTCCTTCCCGAGGGCCGGGGAGACGTGCAGGAGTCGATCGATTTCGTCGAGTACATGGCCGGCGAGGGACGCCGGCTCCAGGGGGAGACGGTCCCCTCCGAGCTCCACTCCAAGTTCTGCCTGACGGTGCGCCAACCCAAGGGCGTCGTCGCCTGCATCACGCCGTGGAACTTCCCCACGGCGATCCCCAATTGGAAGATCGCCGCCGCCCTGGTGACGGGCAACACGGTGGTCTTCAAGCCGGCCTCGAACACCGCGCGCTGCGCCGCCGAGATCGTCCGGGCCTACGAGGAGGCGGGGGTGCCCGCGGGCGTCCTCAACCTGGTCACGGGATCCGGTGCGGTCGTCGGCGACGTGCTCTTCAACGACCCCCGGATCCGCGCCATCTCCTTCACCGGCGGGGTCGAGACCGGCCGGACCGTCTACACCGAGGCGGCCAAGCAGCTGAAGATGGTCCACCTCGAGCTCGGCGGAAAGAACCCGATGATCGTGATGGAGGACGCCAACCTCGACCTGGCCCTCGAGGGCGTGCTCTTCGGGGCGTTCGGCACCGCCGGGCAGCGCTGCACGGCGACGAGCCGGTTGATCCTCCACGCGCCGATCTACGACCGGTTCCTGAAGATGCTCGTCGACCGGGTGCGCACCTTCCGCGTCGGCGACCCCCTCGACGCCCGCTCCGACATGGGCCCGGTCGCCTCCGCCGACCAGGAGAAGAAGGTCCTGGAGTACATCGCCATTGGCCGGCAGGAGGGCGCCCAGCTCGTTCTCGGCGGGGAGAAGCTCACCGGCGGGGCGTTCGACCGGGGCCACTACATCGCCCCGACGATCTTCGAGACCCGCCACGGGACCCGGATCTCCAAGGAGGAGATCTTCGGGCCCGTCCTCTCGGTCCTCAAGGTCGCCGACTACGACGAGGCCGTCCGGGTCGCTAACGACGTCCAGTACGGCCTGTCGTCGTCGATCTACACCCGGGACGTCAACCGCGCGTTCCGCGCGGTCACCGACCTCGAGGCCGGGATCACCTACATCAACGCCCCGACCATCGGCGCCGAGATCCAGCTCCCGTTCGGAGGGGTCAAGAACACCGGCAACGGCGGGCGCGAGGCCGGCTCGGTCGCCATCGAGGAGTTCACCGAGATCAAGACCGTCTTCGTCGACTACTCGAACAAGCTGCAGAAGGCCCAGATCGACGTGCCGACCGAGGCGCCGTGAGCACCTTCCGGGGCAACGACGAGACCTTGGAGGCGGAGATCGCCACGCTCGAGGCGATGGCCAAGGTGCGCCTACGGCGCGTCACCCGGGAGATGCGCGAGCTCGACCGCGATTTGCGCGAGCTCAAGCGCGAACGCGCGCGGCGCCGGGCGCTCGCCGACGTGCCCGCAGCGGCGGTCGCCGAGACGGCCCACGCGGAAGGGTCGGTCTGAGTCGGGTCCGACGGCTCAGGACAGCCCGCGGTTGGGGTTGTCGAAGTTCGTCAGGATCGTCTGGTTGAGCCCGCGCGGGCGCTGCAGGCTCGCGAGCAGAGGGTCCTCCGCGAGCGCCGGGATCGTCTCGGAGATGGGCACCTCGACCAGGATCTCGCGGGTGCGCCCGCCCCGGCCCCGGGAGACGATGGTCGCCCGGATCAGCCCCAGCGTCTCGAGCTCGGAGAGGTAGTTCGAGATGCTGCGGGCATGCAGCGGCTGGAGCCCGAGTCGCTGGCAGAGCCGGCAGTAGCCGTCGTAGATCTCCCCCGTCGCCACCGCCCCGCGGCGGCGCTCGTAGGCCTGGAGGATCGCGTAGAGGAGCACCTTGCAGTGCGAGGGGAGCGTCCGGCAGCACTCGACGATGATGTCGAGCTCGAGTCGGCTCTTGGCCTTGACCACGTGGTCGACGGTGATGCGCTTGGCCCGGTCGCGCTCGGCCATCTCTGCGGCGAGCCTCAGCAGCGCGAGCGCGCGGCGGGCGTCGCCGTTCTCCAGCGCGGCGTAGGCGGCGCACCGCTCGATGACCATCGGGTCGATGACCCCCTCGCGGAACACCTCGCGGGCCCGGTCGCGGAGGATGTCCTCGAGCTGGACCGCCCCGTAGGGCGGGAACAGGATCTTCTCCTCGTTGAGCCGGCTGCGGACCCGCGCGTCGAGGTTGTTGGTGAACTTGAGGTCGTTCGAGATGCCGATGAGGCACAGCCGAGCCCGCTTGAGCTCGGTGTTGAGCTGGCTCAGCGTGTAGAGCAGCCCGTCGCCGCTGCGGGCCACGAGACGGTCGATCTCGTCGAGGACGAGCAGCACGGTGCCCTCGCGGCCGTCGACGAGCTCGCGCACGGCGGCCTGGACGCGATCGAGCGACCACCCCGTCGGGATCCGGTCCTCCTCGTGGGCGGCGAAGGTATTGCCGATCGTCTGGAGCAAGGAGTACGGCGTGTCGATGTTGCCGCAATTGACGGCGATGAAGGTGACGCGCTTGGGGAGCTCGGCGCGCCGCTGGAACTCCTGGCGGACCATTTGGACGACGGCGGTCTTGCCGGTCCCGATCTTGCCGTAGATGAGCAGGTTGGACGGGAGCGAACCTCGCAGCGCCGGGCCGAGCACCTCGGCGACCTTGCGCAGCTCGGTCTCCCGATGCGGCAGCCGGGAGGGAACGTACGACTCTCGGAGGATCTCCCGGTCGCCCTTGAACAGGTCGGTCGACGGTCGCGTCGCCTGGTCGAAGACCTCGGCGGCGGTCAGCGCGGCGCCCCCCCGGGCGGACGCCGGAGGCGCACCGACCGGGGGGATGCGTTCGGGGACGGGCGTCGAGTTCTCGGCGGGGCTCGCCTTCGCACTCGGCGGCGAGGGCTCCCCCTCGGCGGGGTCCAGTGGCGAGAAAGAATCCACGGTGAAGAGCTCCTTCAACTGCGGGCAGGGTTCGCAGGAAGGTGCCCCATATCTATCTTTTGTCGGGACCTCTGGTCCGACGAGAATTCCGGCCGATTTTCCGCGCTCGATCCACCCCCGCCCGCCGCGTGGGCCCCCCGGCCGGAAACTCGCCTCCCGCCTGTTGCGCTCGGGCCGACCGACGGAGCGGTGGTGTGCCGCACGACGTTCAGGAATCCAAAAATGGGGAAGAGGGGCGGCCCCGACCTCGGTCGGAGCCGCCCGTTACGGGCGGATCGTGTGGCCTCGGGCGCTACTGAGTACCCCCGCCGGAGGAGCCGCCGGAGTCGTAGCTCTCCTCCTGCCATGGCTGCTGCGCCGCGGTCCCGCCCTCGGGGGCCGGCGCCGCGCCCGTGTCCTCGGCCGGGCCGCTACCGCCGCGCCGCCGCAGCAGCATGACGATCGCGATCGCCGCAACGACGGCGATGACCGCGCCGATCGCCGCATAGAGCAGCAGGTTGTTGTTGCCGTTGTTGCCCCCGTCGGGCTTGTTGTTGTTCACGCAGGTGTTGGTCACCGTGCAGTTCTGCTGCTGCACCGCCTTCTGCAGCGTGAGCGTGATCGGGGCCGAGGCATTGCCCGGGGTCAGCGTCACGTTGGCGTAGGTGGTGTTGTAGCCGCTCGCCAGCGCCTCGATCTCGTACTTGGCGGTGGTCGCCCGCTCGGTGACGTTGAACGCGCCGGTCGTGTGGTCGACGTTCGTGATGTAGTTGCCGTTGACCTGCAACAGCGCGCTCGCCGGGCTGACGGTCCCGACGATCCAGCCCTCGTTGGTCAGGTTGACCTGGACGTTGACCGCGGGCGTGCCCGCCACGACGGTCACCGTCTTGGAGAACCACGAGTAGCCGGGCGCGTCGCTGGTGACCGTGTAGGTCCCGTTGGCGAGACTGCCGAGCGAGAAGCGCAGGCTGTTGACCGACTGCGGCACGCCGTTGATCGAGACGTTCGCCGTCAGCGGCGGGTTGGTCCGCGGCGCCGAGGTGAACGCGACCGAGCCCGTGATCGACCCGCCGTTCAGGACGACGGCGGCGGTGGCCGTCCGGCCGGGGCTGACCGTGAGGAGCGTCGGGCCGTAGGAGACGTACCCGTTGAGCGTGCCCTCGACCCAGTAGGTGCCCCAGAGCCGGCTGACGTTGAAGTGGCCGGTCGGGTCGACGGAGATCGGGGTGCCGTTGAGGGTGACCGAGGCGGTCTTGAGGTTGACCGAGCCGGCGACCCAGCCGCCGGTCTTGGCCAGCGTGTAGTTGACGTAGTTCGTCGAGTACGCCCTCGGGTTGACCTGCGACGTGTTCTGCTGCCAGTAGTTGGCGTACGTGCCGGTGACCTTGGCGACGATCGTGTGGATCGTGCCGGTGGCGATCGTCCAAGAGTAGGTCGCCGAGTTGCCGCTGGTGAACAACGTCACGGCGTTTCCGTCGACCGTCACCTGAAGCCCCGGGATATTCGGTGTGACCTTCCCGACGATGCTCGCACCGGGTTGGGGGGTGTAGGTCGCGCGCAGGCTGTTGGTCGCGCCGAAGTAGTTGCCCGACGCCGGGTTCGCCGCCGAGGCGATCGCGCCCGACCAGCCGGAGAAGGCGTAGACGGTCGTCGCGTTCAACGGCTCCGTGCTCGGCGCCGAGAGCGTCACCGGGCCGCCGACCTCCATCGGGACGATGGCGGGCAACGCCAGGCTGAACGGCGTCGATTCCGAGACGCTCGCCTGGATCGTCACCGACGAGACGTTCGAGCTCGCGCTGACGGTGTGGTAGATGGCGGTGTAGATGTCGTGCTCGTAGAAGTTGATCGTCGCTCCGGCGGAGTTGCAGTAGATCGTGCGGCAGTCCACCCAGGCGGGGATGGTGCCGTAGGCATCGCTCGTCAGCCCGGCGGAGGAGCCGATCGGGGCCTGGAACGAGTTCGCCGTCGCGGCGCCCAGCATCGAGGGCTGGCTCGCCGTGACGAACGGACCGAACCAGGTCCCGCCCTGGTCGTAGCTGACCATCATCTCGCTGACGACCGTCGTCGGGGTGTTGGAGATGTTGTAGCCGTAGAACGACACCCAGACCGCGCCGGTGGAGTCCACCGTGATCTCCGGTTCCAGGTACAGCCAGTTCGACGGGGAGTCCGGCGTGATGTAGCTCGTGTTCCAGAGCGTGCCGCCGTTGGAGGAGGCGGCGAAGGCGACCGACGGGTCACCGCCGCTGCTGGAGAACGAGCGGTTGTCGCCCCAGACGAGGTAGACGTTGGAGGACCCGGGCGTCGGGTCGGCCGCCGCCTGGAGCTCGTTGTGGGAGGGCATGATCCCGTCGGTCGCCGGGATGCCGCGGACGAAGAAGCTGTCGACCGTGCCGATGCTCGTCCGGAGGTCCGTGAGCTTGGACCAGGTCGAGCCGTTGTTGGTCGAGGTCGTCATGGCGATCGGGATGCCCGTCGAGGAGCTCCCGTGGGTGAAGTCCTCGGTGAAGGCGTACTGGGTGGTGCGGCCGGACGAGGCCGGGCCGATCGCGCCCCCGGAGAAGCCGGTCTGGACGTCGTTCTCGAGGACCGGATTCGTCCAGGTCAGCCCGCCGTTGCTGGTCGTGGAGATCCACGTGTAGACGTAGCCGGTGTAGGTCGAGACGTACTCCCACGCCTGTGCGGTGGTGTTGCACGTGATGTTGTTCGCGTAGTTGTTGTAGGCCTCGGTCCACGTGACGAACCCGTGGCCGCTCGACGGGTCGAGGCTGACCTTGGGGTAGTTGAACGTGTAGTTGCCGTTGAGGTAGATGGCCAGCGGGCCGCAGGTCGAGGAGGTGTAGTCGATCCAGGCGACCGGCTGGTAGGCCGAGAGCATCGAGGTGTGGGTGAACGTCGCGCCCCCGTCGCTCGAGAAGGAGATCGAGACGCCGGTGCTGGCGTTGATGTTCACGGCGGCGGTCGAGTTGCACGCCGCGAACGGAAGACCGAGGTAGAAGCACGGCTGGGAATACTCGGTCGCCACGACCACGTCACCGGCGGAGTTCGAGGCGATCGTGGCCGGGCCTTCGTTGACCGAGCCGCAGCTGAGCGGGCTCGTGCTCGTGCACCCGGTGCTGGGCGCGGCCCAGCTCGTATTGATCGGGAGGAGCGCCGGAGAGCCCGACCAGCTCGAGCCGTTGTCCGTGGAGGTCACGACCTGCTCGAGACCGTCCTGGAAGTAGGAGGCGGAGGGGGTCAGTCCCGTTCCCGTCCAGCTGGGGGGAGCCGTGCCGTTGGCGATCGGATAGATCGACTCAAGGACGTCGGCGAGGCTGCTCTTGCCGGTGGTGGCGATCCCCGTCTCGAGCCCGAAGCTCGCGGCGAGGTTGTTCTCGTTGGGCCCGACCTGAGGGCGCGGGTCGGCGGCGTGGGCGGAGGAGAGCGCGACCGCCTGACGGAGCATGCCCGCGGGGAGGGTGGAGGAGCCACGCAGCGCGGCGGAAGGTACGATACGGTCCGATCCGAGCGAGGGCACCGCGCTCAGCCCGTGGCTGGCACCGAGCGGCGCGCCGACGGGGCCGCGCGCAAGGCCGGAGCCGGGCGCCGGGAGCGCGAGGTGGGGAGCGGCCAGGCCCGGGGCTGGTGACGCGAACGCGAGCGTCGGGACGGCGACCAGGAGCGCCAGCGCCACGATCCCCGGGAGCATCGCCCGGCGGGCGGCCGAGCGGAGAACGCCCGTGCTCGCGGAGGGGCTGTTCGGCGACGTCGCGGCACGGCTCCCACTAGGGTCTTTCATACCGTTTCCTCAAAGTTCGAAGGCTCCGCGGGCGGAGCATCGAGGGGTAGCGCGTCGGGGTCATCAACATTTGGAATCGCGGCGCCGTCCTCCCCGGAGGGCGGCGGGCTCCAGCTGCGGATCGAGGTGCCCGAGCTCGTCGTCGTCCGGCCCCCCCGTCCCCAGCGGGAGGCGAGGACCACGGCGACAAGCACGGCCAGGACGACGCCGACGAGGACGCCGTCGATCAGGGTGAAGGTGAAGCCCGACAGCAACGGCGCGGTCGTGACCTGCACGGTGGCGTTCGCCGAGGCGATCCGCCCGTACGGGTCGTGGACGAGGACGTGGACGTGGTAGAGCCCCGGGTGGGCGTACTGGTGGCTCGTGAAGTTCGCCGGCGTGGTCGCCGACGTCCCGTCGCCGAAGGTCCAGTCGTAGGTGTAGGTGTACGGCGGCACGGGCACGGCGATGGCGGCGACGAACTCGACGGCCGCATTGGCGTAGGTGCTCACCGGTGCGCTCAGCGACAGGCTCGGCGGGGTCGGACCGTAGACCGCCATGACCGTCCCGGCGCCGCCGACGGAAAGGTTGCCCCCGACGACGTTGAGCTCGCCGGTGACGTTCCAGCTCTCCAGGAAGTCGCCCGCGCACGGCTGGGAGGCGATCGGGTAGAGCCCGTCGGTCAGGAAGCGCGTGGTGTTGTTGAACAGCTCCTCGGGGCCGAACTGGATGCCCCCGCAGGTCGCGGGAGAGACGAGGAAGAGGATCGCGTAGTGGAGCAGAACGAAGACCGCCGTGACCACCGAGGTGCCCTGGAGGCTGACCCGGCCGCCGCCGAGCAACGCGTCGGAGGTGTTGTGCCAGGCCGCGAAGCCGTAGCCGGGGCAGGCGACCGCCGAGATGGGCACGGCGTGGTTGATGGGCAGGTAGACGATCGCCCCGTTGGAGAAGGTGCGGCCGTTGACGGTGATGTTGCCGCAGCCGCTCGGCTGGGTGTAGAGGTACAACGGCGCGAGGTTGTGGAAGATCGCGTCGATCGAGCCGCTGCCGTTGACGTAGGCCGTGGACCCCCAGATGGTGATCCCTCCCGAGGTCTGCCAGCCGACGAACCCGAACCCCTGGCAGGCGATCGCCGAGACGGTCCACGAGGTCAACGGCGAGGCGTTGGTGTACTGGCTATCGAAGTAGGGGACCGAGCCGAAGACGACCTCCCCGCAATCGGTGGGGTTGGTCAGGAAGCCGACGTACTCCTTGGGGTGGGTGCCCTTCTGGAACTCCGCGGTGATCGTACCGGAGCCGTTGAGCGTCAGGTTGTTGCCGGCGAGATGGACACCGGCGCCCGTGGTCAGGAAGCCCGTGAAGTAGTAGCCGGCGCAGGCCTGGGCGTAGATCGAGTGCGTCGAGTTCGGCGAGAGGTTCAGTACCGTCGCATCGCGGTAGACCTTGCCGTCGAGCAGGATATCGCCGCAGAACGTCGGATTGGTGTGCAGCGTCAGCTCGGTCAGCGAGTACATGTTCTCGGTGACCGAGCCCGGGTTGGTGATGGTGATCTCGCCGCCCGAGACGGTGACGCCCGAAGTGGTGGTGAAGCTGGAGAAGCCGTAGTGCGCGCACGGGTCCTGTTCGATGGGGTACGGCGTACCCGTCGCCAGCGCGACCGACTCGTTGTTGGTGTAGCCGACCCCGCGGAGGAGGACTCCGCCGCAGGTGCTCGGGAGCGTCAGGAACTCCAACAGCGCGCTCGAGCTGGTGCCGATGAAGTTCGCCGTCAGCGTCCCGTTGCCCTTGAGGGTGAGCACGTCACCCAAGATGCTCAGGTTGTGGGCGTTCGACACCGACCAGCCCGAGAAGCTGAACAGCGAGCACGGCCGGGCCGAGATCGAGTAGTTCTTCCAGTCCAACAGCGATAGCGTCGCCGTCGAGCTGCTGGAGGTGCCATTGACGACGATCGTGCCGCAGCCGGTCGAGCTCTGGACGGTCAGGGTATCGTTGGGGCGGATGTAGAACCAGTCGCCGGTGACCGTCCCGTTCGCCGTCAACAGAGAGAAGCCGGCGTAGTTGTTCGGCGTTGTGATCCCGCGGGTGGAGGCGAAGTAGCCGAACACCCACGGATAGCACTCGACGGCCTGGATCGAGTAGTTCCCGGCGAGGAAGGTCCCGAAGGTGTTGTTCTGGAACAGGGTGCCGTTGTAGAGGATCCCGCCGCAGTCGCCGGCGTTGACCGAGAAGTGGACGGTGAACCGCGGGATCCCGGTCCGCTGAACGGTCAGCGCCCGCTCGTAGGGCGAAGGGTCGGCGATGGTGGCGCCGGCGGTGTCGGTCGCCCAGACCCGGTAGGAGATGATGCCGTTACCGCCCGAGCCGGGGATGGTCAGGCTGTAATGCGCGTTGGAAGGACCTCCGCCCCAGCGGTTCATGGAGAGGTTGTCGACCGAGCCGTTGGGGAGCGTATACCAGAGATAGACCGCCCCTGATGGTACCGTTCCCAGCACCTGGGCGCGGACCGTCACGTTGAGCGTGGCGCCGGGGTCCAAGAATCCGGCGCGCGAGCTGTTGACGAGTTGGTCGAGCCAGAACGGGATATCATCGGTCAGCCCCCCGACCGCCTGGAACTCGCGCTGGGCGCCGCCGAAGTCCTCGGTCGTGTAGCTGTACTCGGTCCCTAGGTTCAGCTCGGTGCCGTTGAAGGACAGTACCGGATAGTAGCCATAGATCGGTCCGGTCGGACACGGCACCACGACCGGGTTTCCTTGCTGGTTCTTGGCGAGCGAGCAGGCCCCGCTGGCCGATTCCGGCGCCAGGATCCGATACTCACCGGTGTAGGCACCGCCCGTGTAGAAGAGCGCCGGGCCGATCGTGGCGGGGGTCGTGGCGTTGAGGGCCGACTGGGAGTAGCTACTGCAGCCCCCGTAGTAACAGAGGTCGGCCCCGAAGCCGATCCCGAACGGGAACGTCCAGTTCAGGATGCACTGGTCCGGACACGCGGCGCTGAACGCCGGCCGGAACGGCCCGATCCCGGTCGTCGTCGTGTTGAGCGTGATCGAGGCCGAGATCGCCTGCGCAGAGTCGTTGACGTATACGGTGAGCGAGGTCCCGACGAGCTGGGAGCCGACGAACGTCACCTGGATCGGCACCCCGCCGTTCAGGCCGGCCGCGATGGGCGTGCCGTTGCTGGCGTTGAACAGGTCGTACTCGCACGAGTAGTTGCCGTTCCAGGTGAGCGATTGGCCTTGGCACGACGAGGGGCTCACATTGCCGTGGAGCGAGAGCAGCCGAGCGACCGCGTAGTAGCTGTTGATGCGCAGGTCGGGCGTGAAGGCGATCTGGAAGTACGACTGGCGGTCCCAGGAGTTCGGGTCGCCCGTGACGACCTCTCCGACGTAGAAGTCGGTGTAGAGCGATTGCGTCCCCGGCGCAATGTCGTCCGGGAGGGTGACGGGGATCGTCCAGCGGAGCGCGGAGCCCGCGACCGCGGAGGAGTAGGTCGCGTGGATCTCGTCGTGGAACGGCTGCCCGCTGGCCCCGTCCAGGATCAGGCACGGCGTCTGGTGACCGTAGGAGGGGAACGGGTAGGCCAGGTCGTAGCTGGCGGCGACGGCGAAGGACTCGGGCGGGTAGTTGGTGCAACTGATCGCCGAGGGGTGGACCGGGGCCCGGACCGGCGGGGCCGCATGGCCCGCCACGGAGGAGTGCAGGCCTAGCGGTGCGCCCCGCGCAGGGGCCGTTGAAACGAGCGACCCGACGGTGAACGAGGAGACGAGCAGGACGGTGAGCAGCGCGAGCGGGAGGGCGAGCCGGCGGAGATGCCCGCGGCTGTTCGCCGGAGCCCGTCGCATCGCCCTTTCACGCCCCATCCCTACGGGCCCCGCTCTCGAGGGGGGTGGAATATCTCGAAGCTGGGCATATCCTTGAGCCCCTCGCTCCGTCGACGCTTGCCCCCGGGCCCCTCGGTGTTCTCGTACCACGCCTCGTAGGCGTAGACGGCGAGCGCGCCCCCGGCCACCGTGAGGACGAACGGCAGGACCAGGATCGGACCGGAATGGCCGATCGCCGAGGGGACCTTGCCCGAGACCCCGAGCCCCAGGTAGATCCCTCCGAGGAAGAGCAGCACGCCCAGGATGAGCAGCGCCAGCCAGCTCGAGGCGTCGAGCCGGGCGGCGAGACCCGTCGGTCCCAGGTTCGGGCCGGGCGGACCCCCGGCCAGCGGCTCGATCGGCGTAGGGCATTCCGGAGCCGCGGGAAGGGATACCGTTGCGCCCCGTGGCGGGGGTGCTCCCCCGCTCCCGTTCGCCCGATGCCCCCCCGGTTACCGTCAGTTCCGCGTCCCATACGTGCGGATGAACTCCTCGGCCCACGCGAGCGTCTCGGGGGTGATCGAGGACTTGGTCTTCGTCACCGCGGCCACGAGGTTGTCCATTCGGATACCGACGACGTTCGCCTTCGGCTCGGGCTTGCCCGGCGCCACGGCGCCCGTGGAGAAGAGCCCCCCGACCGCCCCTGCGCTCGGCGAGGCGGCGACCTCGGTCACCAGCTGCTCGCGCAGCGCGATGAGCTTGGCCTCGTCCACGCAGTTGGCGATATCGGCGCCGCTGAACCCGTCGGTCCGACGGGCCAGGTCACCGAAGTCGACGGCCCCCTCGACGGGGACCCCCTTGAGGTGGATCCGGAAGATGTCCTGGCGTGCCTGGATGTCCGGCGGTGGCACGTAGAAGATCTTGTCGAACCGGCCCGGACGCAACAGCGCCGGGTCGAGCGTCTGCGGACGGTTCGTCGTCGCGATGATGATCACCTTGTCCTTGGGGCGCAGCCCGTCCATCTCCGTCAGGAACTGGCTGACCGCCCGCGAGACCTCGGGCGTTCGCATCGAGTCCTTGGAAGCGAGCGCGTCGATCTCATCGAAGAAGACGATCGACGGGGCGTTCTCACGCGCCCGGTAGAGCACGTCACGGACGGCCGCCTCCGACTGCCCGGCGAGCGCGCTGACCAGTTCCGGCCCGCTGACGATCTGCATCGGGACGTTGAGCTCGTTGGCGGCGGCGCGCATCACGTGGGTCTTGCCGCAGCCCGGTGGACCGAACAGCAGGATGCCCCGGCCGCTCTTGATCTTGTAGCTCTCCATCAGCTCGGGGCGGGTGAGCGGGAGCTCGACGTACTCCCGGATCGCCTGCTTGATGTCGGTCAGGCCGCCGACATCGTCCCAGTGCACCACGATCTTGCGCTCCATGCGCTGGGTCTGGTGCATCTTGCGCTCGTAATCGAGCTTCATCGTCTCGTAGTCGCTGATCATCCGGAGCGAGATCGACGGCTTGATCCGGGGCATGACCTGCTGGAAGTCGTCCATCGCGATCTTGCTGTCGACGCCGGTCATCATCGAGCGCCGGACCGCGATCGTCGCGGCCTCACGCACGAGGTTGGCCAGGTCGGCGCCGCTGAACCGCTCGGTCTTCTTGGCGATCTCGGCGAGATCGATGTCCCCCGCGACGGGCCGTCCGGCGAGGTGGACGTGGGCGATCTCCATCCGCTCGTTGAAGTCCGGCGGCGGCACGTAGATGATCTTGTCGAGCCGGCCCGGACGCATCAGCGCCGGGTCGATCAGGTCGGGCTTGTTGGTCGAGCCGATGACGATGACGCCCGCGCTCTTGTCGATACCGTCCATCTCCGACAGCAGGATCGACAGGATACGGGGCGTGACATCGTCGGCGGTGTACATGTCGCGGCGCTTGGCGACCGCGTCGATCTCATCCATGAACAGGATGCACGGCGCGCGCTCGCGGGCGGTGCGCAACAGGTCGGCGACCCGGTTCTCGGACTCGCCGTACCACTTGCTCATCAAATCCGAGCACTTGATCGAGATCATCTCGACGCCGAGCTCGCTGGCCAGCGCCTTCATCAGCATGGTCTTGCCGCAGCCGGGCGGGCCGAACAGCAGGAGCCCCTTGGGCGGCTCGAGCCGGAAGCGCGTGGTGACGTCCTTGCGCATCAGCGGGATGATCATCGACTCCTTGATGTCGGCCTTCACGTCGTGGAGACCGCCGACCATCTCGAAGGTGGTCTTCTGCAGCCCCTTCATCTCGGCGACCCGCGTACCGACGCTCGTCGCACCGAGACGGCTCGTGAAGTAGCTCTCGAAGACGTCGCGGAGCACGAGCGAGCCGGCGACCGCCGTGATCATCGCCGGGACGAACAGGACCGCCGCGACGATCCAGAGGCTGGTGTAATTGAACGCCATCATCCCGACGACGGTGACGCCGGTGAGGACCGCCCCGGCGACGACCGAGGAGCGGTAGACGTTCATGCTGGTCTGGTGCTCGCGGTCCTTCAGCGAGTAGGTGACGAACCAGGCGGCGAAGCACCAGGCGCCGATCTGCGCGAGCGGGATGGCGAGCTGTCCGATGCCTCCGGTGCCCTGGCCCAGGACGGTGAAGTCCGGGTTGAGCAGGTTGGCGTAGGCGCTCCCGATCGAGTTCAGCGTGAAGTAGGGGATCGGCAGCGAGGGCAACAGCGCCGCCGAGTGGCCGGCGACCAGCGTGTGGGCACCGCTCCCGCCGGGTCCGACCAGGTAGCCGAACAGCGGCAGGTTGCCGAGCGTGACGAACAGGCTGATGAGCAGCCCGCCGGCGACGGCGACGGCCAGACCGAGGTAGAGCGAGAAGATCAGCGCCATGAACACCGGGACCGCGAACGACAGTCCTACCGGCGCCAGGAACAGCATCAGCAGGCTCCCGAGCGCGAACCGCCAGTCCACGAGCCCCGCGTAGAGGATCGGGAGCGCTGCGAACAGGAACACGAGCCCGAGCGCACCGCTCTGGTAGGCGACCTCGGGCACGACAAGCAGCGTGAGCACGAGCAGCGCGAGCTGCGGGTACTTCCAGGCGATGAGCATCACGGCCGGGACGATGACGAAGACGACGTACGGCCACGGGTAGAAGGGGAACAGGAACCCCCCGAAGGCCGCCGCGGCGCCCATCAGGCCCACGACGAGGTTGCGCGGGTCCTTGGTCTGCTGGCGCACCCACCGCTCGAGCGGGATGCCCCAGAGGACGCTCGCGATGACGAGCACCGCGCCGAGGATGGCCATGAACAGGAACAGCCCGTCGTAGCTCCAGTTCGGTACCGGCTGGAGGTACTGCTGGCCGATGGCGACGGCGCCGGGGCCGGTCGGCCCGCCCGGGGAGATCGAGGCGTGCGTGGCGTCGGCGGCGGCATCGAGCGTGAGGTAGGACAGCGAGCTGTAGATCCCTCCGGGGAGGTCGCTCTTGACGACGGTGAAGGTCATCAGCACCTGCTGGTTGACCGACAGCCAGCCGATCTTGCCCTGGATGGTGCCGAAGAGCGCCGCCGCGATCGGCGACTGGGTCTGGCGCTCGTTGGCCGGCTCGCTCGAGATCGAGTAGAACGTCAGCGTGGTGATGTCGGTGGTGGAGTTGTACTGGATGTTCGAGACGTTGTCCTTGATGTAGACCTGGTCCCCGACCGAGACCGAGTTCTTGCTCAGTTCCACGACGTGGACGGCCGGATTGCCCGACCAGATCTGCGCGCCGGAGCTCGTCAGGAACTGCGCGGCGGTCTGGGTGTGGGTCGTGCCGATGTAGTTGTCCTGCCAGGCGATGTAGAGACCGGCGCCGGTGGCGAACAGGATCACCCCGGCGACCAAGAGCGCGAGGAACGTCCGCCGGCCGGGCCGACCGGAGGACGGGATCAGGCCGCCCTTGGCGGGCGGGCGGCGGGCCCCCTGGCGCGCCGGTGGGCGGGCGCCTGCCGGACGGACGGCGGTGGCCGGCCGACGGGCCGGTTGGATCGCCTTCGTTCCGGTGGCGGCCGCGGGACGGACCGGAGCGGCCGGGCGGGGCGTGGTGGGGGCGACGGCGCCGGCCGGTGGCGCCGAGGCCGCCGGGCGGGCGGCCGGCGTGGCCGGTGCGGCCGCGGCCTTAGAGGCGGGGCTCGCGGGCGGGGCCTGCGGGCTCGTCGCCGGGGTCGTACGCTTGGGGGGGATCACGTCTCCGCTCATGGCTCTCTTCCTTTCCTCCGGTGGATCTTCCTACAGGGTGATGCGGCGCTGCTCTTCCTCGATGCGCTTGCGGCGTTCGGCGAACCACATCGCGACGAACGGCACCGAGACCGCGGCGGCCGCGAGGCCGACGAGCGCGGGCACGGGCACGGCCGGCAGCGCCGAGGTCGAGCTCTCCTCGACCGGGCCGCTCGCGACGTAGAACGTGACGGTGAAGGGCGTCTGGTTGGAGACGACGACGGTGGTCGACCAGCTACGATTGAACGCGCTGACGCTCAACAGGTACGGACCGAACCCGAGCGTCAACAGCTGCGTCGTCCCCGGCACGCTCGCCGCCCCGAAGCCGAGCGGCGTGCCGTAGGAGCTCTCCTGCCAGGAGGCGTTCGAGATCGTGTACTGCAGCGCGGGCACCAGTCCCGTGCCGGCCACGTCCAGCGCCTCGAAGAAGAAGATCGATCGTCCGGGCGTGAAGATCCCCGGCGGCGAGTGCGTCGCCGAGTAGGTGAAGTTCTGGCTGAAGACCGGATTGCCGAACAGGTCCTTGGCGCTGGCGAACCACGTCAGCGACGCGCCCGGCGGCAGCCCCGGGATCATGACGTAGGTGGTGTTGGGGTTGTACTGCTGCATCGGGAGCACGCCGGAGCGGCTCCCCAAGCCGTCGTGGAAGACGAAGTTGACCTGCGCGCTCGAGATCGTGACGTTCTGCAGCGGCTCGTGGAGGGTGACGTTGACCGGTTGCCCGGCCGGAATGGTGCCCGAAGCCGGCGGCAACACCTGCGGCACGGTGGTGAGGATGAGGTTGGAGAGCAGTCCGCCGTGGGCGTTGTTCCAGCCGCCGGCGCTCGACCAGTTCAGCCAGTAGTTGGGGCTGTAGATGCGGTCGATGGCCCCGCCCTGCCAGGGTAGCCAGGCGGTGACGTTGAACTCGACCGAATCGTTCGGGTACGGCCCGATCGGATAGTTCAGGGTCACGGTCGTGGCGTTGGCCGGGCCGAAGTACTCGCTGCCGGTGCTGCCGAACAACAGGCCGCTGCGGTTCGTGTAGTAGGTCCAGTAGAGCTGCGCGGCGGGGATCGTCCCTACGACCAGCCCCGGCGGGGCGATGTCGGTCAGGCTGATCTGGAGCTTCTGGTCGCGGTTGGGGGAGTTCGGCGGCGTGGTGAGCACGTCGGGGGTGGTGTGGATCTGGACGCTGGATGCGAAGTCCGGTGAGACCCACGGTCCCTGCACGAAGAAGATCCACGTCGCCTCGTCGCAGGTACCGGTGTAGCAGTACTCGGGAAGCTCGTTGGCGCCCGACGCCGAGAAGATCTGCGCCGGGATCGAGTTCAATCCCTGGACCGAGACGTTGAAGTTGACCGTGTCGCCCGGCCAGAAGTAGCGGTCGTCATCGAAGAAGAACGAGGCGCTGTAGTTCTTCTGCGGGTTGATCCACATCGGCCGGGTCGTCGTCGGGTTCGGGCCGTAGCCGGGGATCTGGGCCGAGTAGTTCTGTACCGGCCACTCCGAGCCCCAGATCGTCACGTTCGCGTAGAGCAGCGGGACGTGGTCGATCGTTGAGATGTTCATCCAGAAGCCCGTGGCGTACTCGGGGATCTGGTTGGTCGCCGGGACCGTCGAGAAGGGGATCGCCCCGACGAACGGGATGCTGAAGGAGATGTTGATGTCGTTGAAGAACAGCGGCGAGCTCCAACCGGGCTTGACCCCGGCGGGCAGGGCCGTGGGTGCCCGGGCGGTGCTGGACGCCGCGGATGCGGCGGTCCGGGCGGGAGCGGTCGTGCGGCCCGACGCGGCAGTAGCGGTGGGGTCCAGAACGGTACGGGTGGAGTGCGAGACGGCGGGCGGCACCGCCGAGGGGAATCCGTGGAGCGCGACGTCACCGCCGATGCCGCGCGGCGCCGCCGCGGTCGTCGCGGGCTGGGCCAGCGCGGCCGCGGGCAACGTCGTCAACAGGAGCGCGGCCAGTCCCAACAGGAGCACGGATCGCATCGTCCTCACAGCGTCACCTTCTTTTCCTGCTCCTTGCGGCGGCGGGCGATGTCGTTCCACCACCAGATGAGCGGGAGCGCCGCGCCGACGGCCGCGATGAGCCCGATGAGCCCGCCGAGGGCCGTGGCCGTCACCTGCGGGGCGGGCGAGTAGGTCGGCCCGGGCGGCGTGGAGTTGAGCCAGAAGTAGAGCTGGTTGCCCGATTGGACGATCGTGTAGAAGGCCGTCTGGCGGAGCGTCTGCACCGCGGTCATCGGGTTGCGCAGGGTCAGGTTGAGCTCCACCGGTCCGTACGGGATGAGGTGGCCCGCCGGGACGAACTGCGGGTCATTGATGGTGATCTGGTACGACACGTTCGAGGGCAGCAGCAACGGCGTGAACAGCTGCCCGGTCGAGTTCGGGTACGCGACGCCGAAGGCCGTGCGCGTCTGGATGTCGACGAAGCCTCCGCTACCGAGGATCGTGACCGTCGCGTTGTCCACCCAGGTGCCGGTCCCGTTGTCGAAGACGTAGAGCCAGACGAACGTCAGGCTGGGAGCGACGCTCGGGATCACCTGGTCGAACGGCAGGATCGAGAACCCGTACTGGGGCGAGACCTCGAGCGTGTTCTGGTAGTCCCAGACGAGTACGCTGAAATTGAAGTAGCCCCCGACAGGGACCTGCGGTAACTGGATCATGAAGTTCGTCGAGTTGAGCCGCGTCATGAACAGCAGCCCGCCGATCGACTCGTGGAGCGCGGGCAGCTGGAACAGGTAGCGGATCTCGGCGCTCTGGAGCGCGGTCGCCGAGTTCTTGCTCGTCACGACCACGGTGACGTTGGTGCTGGGCAGCAGCCCGGGCTCGATCCCGGCGCCGACGGTCGCCGGGTTGGAGGTGACGGAGACGTCGTTCTGGAACGAACCGGACAAGAAGCTCCCGTTCCCGCCGACCGAGTAGAGGATCGGGGGGAGCGAGATCATGTCCCGCTGGTAGTGGATCGTGCTGATCGAATCGAAGGCGACGATGGTGATCCGGACCGTCGCGCCGGCGATCTGGGAGTACTTCGCCGGGACGATGAGCGCGGGTGTGGTGACCGCGCCGATCACCCCGCTGACGGTCACGTCGAAGTAGATCGAGTTGTTGGCGAGCACCTCGCCGTTCGGGAGCGTCTCGGTGATGATCGCGGAAGCGTTGCCGATGTAGGCGTTGACCACCGCGTCGGCGGGTGTCGTCTGGAGCGTGAGCTTGACGGTGTCGTTCCAGTTGGGGACGAGCGGGTTCTGGTAGAGCTGCAGGTCGAGGGAGCTCGCGTTGGAGCCTCCGTACTGGGCCGAGCCCTTGTAGGGCGAGTAGGCCCACGCCTCGGCGATGAGGTAGTGGAAGTGGGGACTCTCCGTGACGTTCGTGTACAGCCCCGAGCTCGTGCGGTGGACGAGGTAGATCCACCAGGTGACGTACTCGCCGGGGAAGAAGTTCGGCACGCCGTTGGTGTTGTTCTTGATCACGACGCTGTACCAGTACGGGTAGCTCTTGTTCGTGCTCGCCGTCGGACCGCTCCAGAACGGGTCGCCCTGGTTGGCGTGGTAGACGGTGCCGTCGTACTGGCTGGTCCAGTTGTCGCCGTTCCACAAGGTGCCGGTGACGTTGATCCGGATCGGGGTGTGCGGGCTGTCGCCGGTCGGCGCGGGCGTCGGGGTGCTCCAGTCGAGCTTGAACTCCGACTTGACCCAGAACGCGATCGTGGCGTTCGGCTCGGGTTTGACCGAGCTGGTCAGGTTCCCGAGCGACGGGACGACCTGGTAGGAACCGTTCTGGACCGAGACGCAGACGGTGGCGTTGACCTTGGAACAGGTGTAGTTGTCCGTCGCGTCCATCGCCCGCAGCGCCGAGGGCCGCGCGCTGCCGGCGGCGACGCCGGTCGGGGTGACGTGGGAGGAGACGCCGGCCGGTGCGGCCCTCGCGATCGGATGCGCCGACCACGGAGCGACGCCCCCGAGCCCGCTCGCGCTCACCGGTCCGGTGAACGCGCTGGCATCGAGCGACGGCGCCACGAGCAGCGCCAGCACGATCGCGGCGAGGACGAACGCGCCCCGGACCGAACCCGCTGCACGGCGGGGACGGTCCGCGCGGATGCGCGGAGCCGTGTTCATGTCGGGAGCACCGCACCCTGGGAACTTCCGACGCAGCCCCGAACGCGGGGCGACCCCGGCGAACCGATTCCAACCGGCCTCAAGGATTTCGGGCGAGGGGTAGCGTCGTGGGTTAAAGACTTCTAGCCCGCGGACGCGGTATATCGTCGTCCGGAGTCGCCCGTACGACTCACCCGGCGCATCGCGTCGGCTCGCTGCGTTCGTCGAAGAGTCGGCGCCCGTCGTTGCGTCGTTACGTTGCATGATCGTCCTGGTTCCTCGCGGCGCCGGCTCGAAGCGCCCGATGTGGCGGCCCGTCCTCGGAGCGAGCGCGTGATCGATGGGGGAGGTCTCGTCGCGGATCGTCTTCGACACGCCCGAGCGCGCCGGATCGGTCGGTACCGTGCGGAACCCGTTGCCCGCAATGCGACGGCGGCCGCCGTTCTCCCCCGCGATCATGATCCCCCCGGTGCGTCCCTGCCTGTCAGATCCGTTTGATCGAGGTCCCCGGCCCGCGCGCGCTGCCCGACCCTGCGGTGCGCAGGCGGCCCAAGCCGACGAAGACGGCCACGCCCAGCCCGGCGACGCCGACGACGACGAGGATCGGCGCGAGCCCGACGCCGCTGCCGTTCCCAAGACCGCCGGCCGTGACCGGGGTCAGCGAGAGCGTCACCGGCATCGTCGCGTTCGTCGTGGGCTTGAGCGTCGTCGAGGTGCTCGAGTAACCGCCGGCGCTCGCGTTGAGGCTGTAGGCGCCGACGTAGATCGGCGCGACGAACGTTCCCAAAGGACCGGTGCGGTAGGTCGCGCTCGTCGGGTAGGAGTCCTGTGTGGAGCCGACGATGACCACCGTCGCGTTAGGGATCGGCGCGCCGGTCTGGCTGTTGACGACGAGCCCGTAGACCTGCGCGGCGACAGGGAAGAGCTGCAGGTTGCGCACCCGCGAGGCACCCTGGATGCTCACCGAGAACGTCGCCGAGGCGTAGATCGCCCGGAACGCCCCCGAGGCGAGGGTGGTGAACGTGTAGCTGCCGTTGCCCAGCGCGAGGCTGTAGGTGCCGTAGGCGTCGGAGGTGGCCACCAGGGTCCCCAGCGAGTAGATCTCGACGTTCGGCACGAGGTCGCCGGTGAGCCCGTCGCGGGTCGTGCCCGAGAGCGTGTAGAGCGCCTGCGGGAGGACGAAGTCCTCGCCGGTGAGGTTCGCGTGGACGACGAGGTAGCGGCCCTCGGTGGTGAAACCGTTGGCCTCCGCGCTGACGTAGTAAGTGCCCCACGGGACGATCAGATTGTACTCCCCGCTCGCGTTCGTCGCCGTGGCGTAGTTCGACCCGGCGGAGACGACCGCGCCGGCGAGCGCTGCGAGCTTGGCCCCGCCGTTGACGACGCCCGAGATCGAGTAGAGCAGGTCGGTGCCGACCGGCGTCAGGAAGAGGGCCGGGACTCGGGTGGTCTGGCCGCTCAGCATCGTCGCCGCGACGTAGGAGTCCTGGTAGCCCGGCGCCGAGGCGGTCAGCTGGTAGCCTCCCGGAGGCCCGGTCAGGTCGTAGCGACCCGCAGCGCTCGTGGGCGTCAGCGCCGTGCAATTACCCGCGCTCCAGGTCGGGCAGGCGCGCACGAGCGTGCCGGCGATCGGGGCGTCGGTGTCGGAGCCGAGCACGCTCCCGGCGAGCCCTCCATACTCGGCGAGCTGGATCGTGCCGAGGCTGACCACCTCGCCCGCCGTCAGGGAGATCGGCAGGTAGCTCGCGTTGTAGTTCGTGGCATTGATCGCCAGGATGTAGCTCCCCGACGGCATCGAGATGGCGAACGTGCCGAACGCATTGGTTTGGACGGTCTCGAAGCACGGCCCGGTCGGTTGGCCGGGGAGCGCCAGCACCGAGCAGACGCTGGCGTTGGCCCCGTCGAGCGGATCGCCCGACGGATCTCCCAGCACCGTGCCGGTGACCGTCGCGTACTGGCTCAGCACGAAAGTGCCGGCCCACTCCCAGGCGTCGGAGTGGACGACGAGGTTCTCCAGCGAACCGTTGACCGCGTAGCCCGGGATGGTGACATTGACCACGTCGCTGCCGGGCTGCGCCATGACCCAGAAGTACCCCGTGCCGTTGGTGGTGGTGTTCGAGCTCGTGCACTGGGGGAAGGCCACCGGGCAGACCGAGACGTAGGCCTGGTAGAGCGCCGAGAGCCCGGGGTAGCCGAGCACGCGGCCGGCTACGATCCCCAGGCCGGTCAGGTTGACGGTCTGGTTGTTCCGTTGTCCGGGGTGGGCGTACACCTCGCTGTTGTTGACCTTGTACCCAGCCGCGATGACGGAGAGCTGGATGGGGTTACCGAGCGGCAGGTCGGAGAAGTACTGACCCAGCTCGTTGGTGACGACGCCGTTCGTGCCGCCGACCGAGGTGTTGTCCACGACGGTGATCGACGCGAGGGGGACGCCGCTTCCGTTCACCGGATCCCAGGCGACCCCGGCGATCCAGCCCCACGGGATGATCGAGACGTTGCCGATCCGGTCGAACGTGTTCACCGCGCCGCCGATCACGGTGGTCGCACTGGTCCCGACCGAGAGATTGGACACCCGGGTGAAGTTGAAGTCCGGACCGTCGACGGACAGGGTGACGTTCGCCCCGGGCGGGGCGGACATGTTGACGAAGCCCCAGCCGTCGGCGAGCGCCGGTTCGGAGGAGATCTCGGTGGCGTTCTTGGTGTAGACGATGGCGCTCGCGATGGCGAACGGGATCCGGCTGGTGTTCTGGCCGTAGGGCAGCACGGTGCCCGTGACATTGAACTGGAGCCAGCCGAAGTGCTCGAGCGACACCGTCGGCAGCACGTTGATCACCGACGGGGTCCGGTTGAGCGTCTCGTTGAGATCGTAGGGGAAGGTCAGATTGGTCCGCTCCGGCACCCAGGCCGAGCCCTGGATGATGGCCGTGGAGATGTTCCCGGGGGGGAGGAAGAGGGTGTAGCCACCCCCGCCCGTGAGCGTCTCGCCCGCCCCGGTCGGCCCGAGCGTCGGGGGGGTCGAAACGAGCGTGACGGTGCCCCAGCGCACCGGCGTCTTGTTGTGGGTCGACGCATCCCGCACCATCCCGGTGTAGGTCGCGAAGATGGTCTGGCCCATCCGGAACGGCACGAGGTTCGTGGGCGAGCCGGTGGGGCTCTCGGTGACGTTGTAGTAGGTGCGGTTGTTCAGGAACCCGAGGCTGGCCGTGCCGGTGCCGGTGCCGAGCCCGGTGGCGAACACCTGGTCGTACCGACCGGTGGGGGCCGAGACGTTGAAGAATCCGCCGGAATCGACGCGGGCAGAGTTCCCGCACACCGTCAGGTTCTCGACGCAGACCCTCACGGTGCTCTGGGGGGCCACCCCCAATCGGATCGTCACGCCCTGCGACCACGGCAGGACCTCGAGCCGGCCCGCCAGGTAGAACAGCGGCGCGAGCCGGACGACCCCGAGGTTGGCGGCCGGCGATGATCCGTTGATCACGACGAAGAACGACGCCGGGTAGTAGAACGTCGGCTCGGTGAAATTGATCCAGTATTGGCCCAGGCTCTGGGAGAAATTGAAGTAGCCCGTGGTCGTGATCTGCCCCGAGAGGAGCGAGGCGGTGCCCCCGCCCTCGGGTGTCACCTGGATCAGGGCGTTGGGCAACCCCTGTCCGGTCGAATTATCGACCACCCGCCCGTAGACCCACTCCGCCGAGGTCGCCGTACCCGCGCTCTTGTGCAGCAGGCCGTGTGGACGTCCGGGAGTACCTAGTATTGGGTACAGGTAGATCGTATCGGCGCGGACGACAGTGCCCGGCTCGGTGACGTTCACCCACGTGGAGTTCGAGAGGTACCCCGGTGCGTTCGCGGTCACCTCGTAGGCGCCGATCGGCTCGTGGCCGGCATGGACGAGCTGGTAGTAGGTCCCGTTCGTGGTGGTGATGCTCCCGCCGATGATGGTCGTGCAGCCCCCCGGATTGTCGAGCGGGCAGATCACGGCGGACGTGGTGTTGATCGCGTAACCATTGGACCCCAGCACCGTCCCGACGATGAACGACTTGGGGGTGAGGTAGATCGTCCCGAGGTCGACCAGCGCGTCCGGGACGTAGGTCGTCGTGCCATTGGTGTCGTAGTCCGGGGCCCGGACCAGTATCGTTTCCCAACCGGGCGAGGCGTCCATGTAGAAGTAGCCCGTCGAGATCGAGGCGACGGTGGACGTGGTCGGATAGGTGGCCAGACCGGACGGTCCGGCCGCCACCACGGTCAGCCCTTCGATCGGCCGATGGGTCAGCGCGTCGAGGACCCTTCCTTCGAGGTGGCCGACGGCGAGACGGATGACACCGATACCGTTGGCCGAGGCCTGGCTCATAGGCAAGGGCAGCGAGTTCCAGACCCCCGGCGGGTTGTAACCCGCGGTGGAGTTGGCTGGGAAGTCGGGGGAGGTGACCTTGACCTGGAACGGTCCGGGAGGCACCGCCACGCAGAACGTCTCGGACGGGACGTACTGCGAAGACGACGGACAATCCCGGACGCTGCCCTGGTTGGCGTCGGTCGTGTTGCCCGAACCGGGAAAGCAGACGGAGACGGAGTCGGTCGAGCAGGCCGATGCCGTCCAATCGGTCTTGTCGGGCAGGACGGTGCCCTCGACGTAGGTCCCCGGCGTGAGATTCAGACCGTGGATGTTCAGCTGGTGTCCCGGGGTCCCGTTGACCCAGGTCCAGTTGTCGCTGACCGGGAGCAACCCCGGGATCGGCCAGAGCGGGACGATGAAGCAGAACGGGTTGTCGTCAGGAAAGATGTGGATGCTCGTGCGCAGCGGCGCGGCAGCGATCGTGAACTCTGTGTTGAGGTCCACGCAGCCGCCGGGTATGCAGGTGTTGGTCGTGAGGTTGATACCGACCGGAGTGAGGACGCTGCGCCCGAACTGATAACCATCCAGGCTGCAACTCGACGTATCCACGAGGCCGGTCCCCCAGGTCGAGCGGGCCGTGGCCACGGCCGACGACCACGTGAGGTTGGCCCAGACGGCCGTTGGGATATCGGGGATGATGTTCACGCGACCGAGGTTGAGCTCCGTCCCGGGGGGTTCTTGCGGGACCCAGAAGTTCGTGACGTTGGTGATGTACCCGTCGGACTCGACCGAGATCGTGTCCGGCCCCGGCGGGGCGATGGTCCGGAACGGGTAGCCAAGCTCCTCGGCCTGCCCCTGGGGAAAGCACAACCCCGGAGAGTTGCGCGCGCACCCGGTCAGCGCCCACATCGGGGGCGGGTAGTCCGGGCCGGAGTACTTGGGCACCGGCTGTCCCGTGACCGAGTCATAGGGGGTGACGGTGACAACGACGCCGACCTCGAGTTCCACGACGCCGACATCGAGCGTCTGTCCGGGCGGTACATCGACGAAGATCGTCGCCCCGAAGTACAACCCCCAGCGGAGCAGCGGCTGGAAGTTCACCTCGGATGGACCGGGGGGTACCGGTACGGTGAACTGGCCGTTCGACCCGGTCACCACCGACGGAGTGGCGATGATCTTGCCGTCCCGAGTGCTGCCCGTCGCCTGGATACCGGGCACCTTCTCGTGGGTCGAATCGTTCCCCTCGACGACTCCCGTCACGAGGCCGTCGGGAACGAGGTAGAGCGTCCCGAGCGAGTAGCTGGAACCGGCCGTCACATTGGTCAGGACGGTGTAATTGCAGACGTAGTATCCCGCGCAGATCTGGACCTGGTCGGAGCCTTCAAGGACCGACACGGTGAACGCACCGGTCGTGCTCGAGTACACCGGTGGGCAGGTCTGGTTCGGGCAGACCGCGCCGACCGGATAGGGCGTCACCAGTGCCCCGGAGATCGCACTGTACGGCGAGGCCGGCGGCAGGCAGATCGCACCGCACTCGACGGTGCCGCTCGCCGTCGCCAGGTCGGAGGCCGTCGGCGCGGGGGTCGGCGGTAGCGCCGTGGAACTGCCGCCCGTGTTCGTGGGAGAGGCGGCGGAGTGGGAGGCCCCGTCGCCGAGAAAACCGCTCGAGTTCTGTGCGCGTTCGACGACGGCCAGGGTCGGGTAGTGATGGGTCGCATCGGTGTAGGGGAAGGGAACCTCGGTCGTTCGGGGCTCGGTCGAGGGATCCGCGCCGAAGAACGGTCCGGGCTCGGAACGTTGCGCGGTCTTCGAAGTCGCGACCGACTGGGTGGCCGCATGAGCGACGGACGAATGCTGGGAGGAGCTCCCGAGAGGAAGGGCGTTGCCGAGCGGGGGAAGCAGCAGGGACGTGAGCAGGAGGAGCGCGGCAAACGCAAACGTCGCGCTCCAAGAGCGAACGATACCCCACCGCGCCGTGCGCCGAGGCTCCCAAACTCCCACGCCGCGCGCTCCGGACGTACGGGGAGGAGACGGATGTGCTCGGAGCCCCAGCCTCGTCCATATCGACGACGAGGCAGGCCCCCCGCGGGCGATGGGCATCGAGGGGGATTGGACCCGAATTTTTGTAATAAACCTTTGGCGGACGAATAGGCGTACTTTCGTCGTAAAGTTCCCCCCATTGGAATAATTCGATTCGGTCCGGTACGCGAGCGGTTCGACCTCGCAGGCCACGGCTCGACCCGTCCACCGCTCGCCCTGCCGATCGGACCGGCCCGACCCCCACATCGATAGACTATGCGGCGTTCGGAGCACGCCACGGGGCCGCTGAAGGCGAATCGGCCGAGCGCGGGGTTGGCGCAACCCGGATTTACGTCACTCCGCCTCGCCCGCGGCGTGAAGTTTAAGACGGGCCCGCCTTTGGCTCGCGCGAAGGCGCCCCGAGATGGATGTCCCACTCTACGCGATCGCTCTGACGGTCTTCGCCGTGTTGTATCTCGCCATCGGCGTGTTCCTCGCCTTCGTGCTCCTGATCACGCTGATGATCATGTTCCTCTACCTGACGCTGCGGTACGGGCAGTTGCCCGAGGACTACCCCTACGGCGGTCGGGACATCTCCATCACGATGATCTTCATCGGGGTCACGTGGGGGATCTTCACCTTCCTCGCTCCGAAGACGCCGATACCTTTCATCGGCAACGGGTTGACCTACACCAACCCGCAGTTCGTGCCGATCAATGCCATCATTGTCATCGCCGTCGTGATCACGATCGCGTTCCTGATCATCTTCTCGTTCATCGGCGAGAAGGGCCAGGGCATGAGCTACGGTTCGACCGCCGGCGCCGACAAGCGCTGGTCCGGCGAGAAGTCGCCGCAAGGGGTCGGGGCGTAAGCCCCGGTCCCGGCCTCGACGTCGGGCGGGCCACGGCTAGCTCCACGTCGGCTTTGAATCGAAACCTTTCAGCAAGTCGCTGAACGGACTCTGATTCTCCGTGACCTTCCGCTCACCCCGTGCCCGTCGGCGCGACCCGGCGGGTAGAGGAGGATCATCGCATCATTGGCCACGGCGTCGGGGTCAAGCACGAGACCCCCGAGTCCTGCCCTCATCGGCCCTTCCGGGACCTCCTTCAGGACGGTTCGACAGATGTTCATCCCGGCGTTGAGCTGACGGTCGCACCGCCAGCCGCAGCTCGCGCAGACGAACACCCGGCCCACCTTGCTTCGGCGATCCTTGACGACGCCACATCTCGGGCAGGTCTTGGACGTGTATCGTGGGTCGATCTTGAGGACCGGTACTCCTCGTTCTTCGGCCTTGTACTCGAGCTGCCGATGGAGTTCGCGCCAGGGCCAGTGGGACAGCCTCCGACGCATCCGGGGACCCCGACCCCCTCCCATGGGAAGGTGAAGGTCTTCGAGCACGAGGGCGGCGCGCTCTTTGCGGGCGCGCTCGACGAGCATCTTGCTCAGAAGGTGGAGCCGTTGGGCGACCCGATGGCGCTCCCGCCGACCTTCACGACCTCCCAACCGTCTACCGACCCGACGGTCGTGCGCCTTCTTGCGCCCCAAGCGTCGACGACGGAGGAAGTGGCGGCGCTGTACAACTGAGACCTCGGGGTAGGGTACCTGGACCGAGGTGCCGCCCCCTTCCCTCAACAGAACTCCATCGAGGGAGCGCTCGTTGGTGTCGAGAGCGATCAGCGCGGTAGGCTGGTAGGGCTCGGGTGCCTCCTTCTCGAGGATGAGTACGGCGCGGTGTCGGTTGAGGCGGAGTTGCTTGATCGTGCCCTGGGCGAGGACGGAGCGGTGCCAATCGGACAGCCTGAGGTCGAAGCCGGCCCACTCCCCATTGCGTAGCGAGAGCCGGACGTGACCGGTCTCCGGGTTGAGATGAAAGGTGGAGTCGTCGGCGATGAGGAATGGGGTGCGACAGTAGGGGACCGAGGGAGACCAACCCTTCCGAACTCGACGCCGGTGGCCCTTGTCGAGGGAAACCGCCGTATCCATGGCGGTGCGGGCGTGGGCGCGGTTCACCCGATACTCGCGGGCGAGGGACTGCCCGAACTTGTTCAGCGAGCCGAGGGCGGTGAGGTTCTTTTCGAGCGCCTCGCGGACCCCTCGATTGACAATGAGCCGGAAGTCATTCAGGAGGGAGAGTACTGGGATCGGAAGGGGAGTTCGGAGGGAGCAGACCAGACCCCGGCTGGCGGACATCCGGGAAGGACGGTCGAGGGCGGTGCATCAAGATGGACCTGTCGCCGAACGTTGAGCGGTGCTTGGGGACGACGCGAAAACGAGGCAGATGTCAGGTCGGAGACACCGATTCGATTTTGATTCAAAGCAGTCGGCGCAAAGGGGTTTTTATAGAGGGACCCCGCCTCTATTTCGCCGTGGAAGGGCGGTAGTCCCGTCCGCAGACTCTCAGGAGTCGTGCCGACCGTGAACTCTAGCGTCGATAATCGCCTAATGAGTGTCGCCCTGCTGGCCATGATCGCGACGAGCAGCTTCCTCCTCCTCTCGGGAGGCGCCGTCCCCACGACCACCGGAGCGGCCGCTCCCATCGGTTCGGCGCACGCCGGATCCGTGGCCGCCGTCCACCTCCCGGCCGCGACCCACGGCGACCTCGTCGTCGGGCCGAGCAACTCCCCCTTCATCCTCTCCCCCGCGACGATCGGCGCGACGACCTACTTCCAGCAGGGCAACGTCACGGTCCAACCGGGCGGTCGGCTCTACGTCGATGACCTCACCTTCAGCTTCCTGCAGTTCATCGCGAACACCGGCAACGTCGGCCAGCGCGTCAGCCACCTGTACAACTTCACCGTCCAGGGGCTCGCGGTGTTCAACGGCTCGGTCCTCACCACCAACGTCTCGGTCCTGAACGCCTTCGTCCGCCTGACGGTCAACGTCACCGGCGGCGGGACGCTGGTCGCGCAATCGAGCACCTTCGCCTTCCCGGGCAACATCCTCGTCAACGGCGCGGGCAGCCGGTTCTACGCCAACGGCTCGACGATGACCGACAACGCCGCGATCCACGGCCTGATCGAGAACAACACGCTGCTCCACGACACGAGCTACTCGCCCTCGCTCCTGATCAACAACTCCGCGCGGGCGACCATCACGCGCTCGAGCTGGCTCAACTACTACGGGGACAATCTCACTCAGTACGGCGCCCCGGGCGTCAACCTGACCGACGCGTCGGTCACGAGCACCGATTCCGGTGGCAACGCGACCTATTCGCAGCTCCAACTGCCGCAGCCGGTCGCCTCCAGCCTGGCGCTGGCGATGGGCTACCGGTCGCTGACGACCGGCACCATCGTGCTGCAGTACCAGGCGGGCGTCGCCGGCACGTCCGGTCCGGGCAGCCACCTGACCTACCAGAGCACCAACTACCCGATCCCGCTCATCCACTTCGCCCGGACGAATACCAACGTCACCGCGATCGTCGAGGTCCCGGTCCCCGGGTCGCTCCTGACGGCGATCAACTCCGGCGGGCTGCTCGCCTTCCTCCAGTCGACCGGCCAGTTCGGCAGCCCCTCGACGTTCAGCCTGACGATCGGCGCGCCGACGGTCGGCGTGAGCCTCATGGGCGCGAACGTCCAGTTCGAGCCGAACTTCGCGTTCAACATGGCCGCCGGCGGCGGCTCGAACATCACGGTCGCGGATTCGCTCCTCGGTTTGAACTGGGCCGCGCTCCCCGGGACCCCGGTCGACCACGGCGTGCCGACCCCCCAGCCGTGGGCGTCGAACAAGCTGTTCCTCTCCGGCGGCTCCCACGCCTACCTCGCCAACGTCTCGACCCCGACGCCCTTCCTGACCGTCTTCGACAACCAGTCGATCGTGGTGCCGACGGACGCCGCGAGCTCCGCGGTCGTCTTCCGCTGGGGCCAGATCCAGGCGCTCTCGGGCGCCTACGGGCCCATCCCGGCCGTGCAGGTCGCCGCCTTCTCGGCCTACGCCCCGACGGAGTCGAACAATGCGACGGCCACCGCGCTCAACAATCTCAACGCGACCGACCCCGACCTGGGGGCGTACGTCGCATCCACCTTCGCCGCCGACCACCGCACCACCGGTGTGACCGACGGAGAGGGGAACGCCTACCTACTCCTCGCCGCCTCCGTCGTCAACCAGAACTCGCTCCCCACCGGCCTCTTCCTCGGCAGCTACCACTTCGGCACGACCCTGGCCGGAGGCGGCGCGAACTCCACGACCTGGGTCTACGGCGGGGTCTCCCCCTACCCGCTCTCCATGACCCCCTCGGGGCCCGACCGGCTGCCGCCGGCCCAGTACCCGAACTACCGGGCGGAGATCGGACTCGGCGCGGTCAGCGTCCTCGTCGACAACGTCACCGCCACGAACTCCACCGTCGACCTCGGCCAGTGGCTGACGGTCAGCGTCCCGATCACCAACGTCGGGACCGCCTCCCTCGTCAACTTCACCGCGGCGTTCAACTTCATGCCGGCGCACCCGCTGCCCGAGGTCCCGCTGTCCCCGGTGCTGCAGTTCGGCGAGCTGGGTGCCGGTCAGACCCACGTGGTCAACTTCAGCTGGCTCGTCGACGAGAGCGTCATCGGCCTTGGCGGCCAGAAGGCCGTCAACTTCGTCGTCAACACCACCTGGAACGGCGGGCTCAGCCCCACCGGCGGCGCGACCTCGAAGCCGCTGGCAGTCACGGTCGAGCCGGCCCTGATCAGCCTTGCATTCACTCCGCCCTCCGGCCCGCTGTCCTTGGGCAACACCTACACCGGCGTCGGCGTGCTGAAGTTCGCCGGTAAGGGGTACGCAACGATCAACGTCACGCTGACCGGGCCCGGCGGCTCGTTCCTGGCGGGTTCGGGCGCTTGGCCCGCCGGCACGTTCACCCAGGCCGTCTCCCTGCCCAACGGCATCCAGACCGGGGGCACCTACACGGTGACGGTGAGCGCGACCTACAACCACCGCACGGTCACGGCGACCTACCTCAACGCGGTCCACATCGCGGGCTCGCCCCCGGCCGGCCCGAGCTTCTGGGCGACGGCGGTCTTCGGTCCGATCACCTGGCTGTACCTGATCATCATCATCGCCGCCGTCGCCGGCGGCCTGGCGGTCCTGCTGTTCGCCTCGGGGATGTTCTCCCGCGGCAAGCTCGTCGAATGCGGTGAGTGCGGCAGCTTGATCGCGGCCACGGCGACGTCGTGCCGCAACTGCGGCGCGGAGTTCGAGACCGAGCTCGTGCGGTGCAGCCGATGCGGGTCGACGATCCCGGCCAACGCCTCGGTCTGTCCGGAGTGCGCCGCCCAGCTCCTCGGCAAGCCCGAGGGCGAGGGCCGCGACCCCGAGCGCCAGGGCTACTCGGACTTCGTCGAGCGCTACCGCACCGAGGCGCGCAAGGAGCTCCAGGAAAACTACGGAGAGGGCGCGTTCTGGGACTGGTGGAAGCGCCAGCCGAGCTACGTCTCGTTCAACCAGTGGAAGCTCCAGCAGGCGGCGGGCTCCCGCGCGGGGATGACCGCCCCGCTCGTGACCACCCCGACCGACACGAGCATCGAACCGGTCGCGGTCGCCCCGAGCTCCAAGGGCTCGGCCGGCGGCAAGGGCGGCTCGGTCCCGCCCGCCGCGCCCCGCGCGGCCGCCACGCCGGCCCGAACTCCTCCGAGCGCCCCCCGCAGCACCCCCGCGCCCACGAACCCGTCCGCCGCCCCGGCGGCGGGGGCCACCGATTCCGCTCCGCAGAGCCCCGGAACGGGGCTGCGCGCCTGCAGTAACTGCAGCAAGGAGATCCCCTCGGACTTCCTCGTCTGTCCGTTCTGCGGCGCCGTGACCCGATAGATCGGCGACGCGACCCGTCGGGCCCGGGGGCCGACTCCCCCGGTCTCGGCTCCGGCGTGCCCTGGCGCCCTCGGGCGCATCGTTTTAGTGGGGCGGTGATGCCCGCCCCGCGGGGTCGCCTCGTGGTCGGGAACGCCCAGTTGGGCCAGCAGAAGATCGACTGGGCTCGCACGCACATGGCGGTCCTGGAAGGGATCCGCGCCCGATTCGAGAAGGAGCTCCCGTTCCGCGGCCGGACCGTCAGCGCGGTCCTGCACGTGGAGGCCAAGACCGCCGCCCTCGCCCTCGCCCTGAAGGCGGGCGGTGCCGAGATGCATCTCGCCGCGAGCAATCCGCTCTCCACTGACGACGATGTGGTCGCCGCGCTGAACGAAGGCGGGCTGCCGACCCATGCCCGCAAGGGGGAGGGGACCGAGGAGTACAACGCGGGGATCCGAGCGATGCTCCAAGCCGACCCGGAGGTCATCCTGGACGACGGTGCCGACCTCGTGGCGCTGGCCCACTCGGCGCGGCCGGACCGCGGCCGGATCATCGGCTCGACGGAGGAGACGACGACCGGGGTCACCCGGCTGCGCGCGCTGGCCCGATCGGGCAAGATGCGGTTCCCCGCCATCGACGTCAACGACGCCGACATGAAGCACCTGTTCGACAACCGCTACGGCTGCGGCCAGTCGGTGCTGGACGGGATCTTCGTCGCGACGAACCTACTGTTGGCGGGCAGGACCGCCGTCGTGGCCGGCTACGGGTGGTCGGGCAAGGGGGTGGCGAGCCGGCTCCGGGGGATCGGCGCCGACGTCATCGTCACCGAGGTCGACCCGGTCCGAGCGATCGAGGCCCGCCTCGAGGGCTTCCGTGTCCGACCGATGCTCGAGGCGGTGCGCGAGGCCGATCTCATCGTCACCGTGACGGGCAACCGCGACATCGTCACCGAAGAACACCTCCGCGTGATCAAGGACGGCTGCGTGCTCGCCAACGCCGGACATTTCGACATCGAGATCTCCAAGCCGGCGCTCGAGAAACTCGCCGTCAGCCATCGGGAGGTCCGACCGCGCGTGGAGGAGTACCGGTTCCGGGACGGACGGAAGGTCTACCTCCTCGCCGAGGGGCGGCTCATCAACCTCGCCGCCGGCCAGGGCCACCCCGTGGAGATCATGGACCTGAGCTTCGCACTGCAGGCGCTCTCCGCCGAGCATCTGGTCCTGCACGGCCAGGCGCTCTCCAACGAGGTCCACCCCGTCCCGGTCGAGCTCGACCGGGCGGTGGCCCGCGCCGCGCTGGCCCCGATGGGCGCCTCGATCGATTCCCTGACCGACGGACAACGGAAGTACATGGCGAGCTGGGAGGAGGGCACATGACCGAGGGCAAGATCCCGGAGGAGCTCCGGTACACCGACCAGCACGAGTGGATCCGCGAGGACGGCGGCGAGCTCGTCGTCGGGATCACCGACCATGCCCAGAGCGAGCTGACCGACATCGTCTTCGTCGACCTGCCCGCCGCCGGCAAGGAGGCCACCGCCGGTCAGAGCGTGCTGGTCCTGGAGTCGGTCAAGACGGTGGCCGACGTCTACGCCCCCGCCCCGGGGACCATCACGAAGGTCAATGAGGAGCTCAAGAAGCACCCCGAGCTGATCAACAAGGACCCTTACGGGGGCGGCTGGATCTTCCGGCTCCGTCCGACGGCGCCCGCTGGCGGGCTGCTCTCGCCCGCCGAATACCGGGCGTTCCTCGCCAAGACCTAGGGTCCGCCTCGGGGGGCTACTTCCCCTGGAACTTGGCGGGCCGCCGCTCCAGGAATGCGCGCATCCCCTCGGTACGATCGGCGGTGGCGAACGTGTGCGCCGCCGACTCGCCTTCGAGCTGGACCGCCGAGGCCATCGACGCATCGGAGGCTCGGTCGATGACCCGCTTGACCGACGCGATCGCCACAGGGGCTCGCGAAGCGATGAGCCGGGCGAGTTTGTTCGTCTCTTCCCGGACTACGGTCGCGGGGAACGCCCGGGCCACGACGCCCAGTCGTTCGGCTTCGGCACCGCTCACGGCCTCGGCCGAAAAAATGAGGTACTTGGCGCGACCCGGCCCGACGAGGCGCGTGAGACGACTGGCCCCGCCCATCCCGGGGTGGATCCCCACGGTGGCCTCCGGGAGACCGACCTGCGCTTCCGATGCGGCGACGATGAAGTCGCACGCGAGCGCCAGCTCCAGCCCACCGCCGAGCCCGAACCCCTCGATGAGCGCGATCACCGGATGGGGGCACTGCTCGATCGCCGCGCAGGCTCTCAGCCCGAGGTTACCGAACGCGCGCGCCTCGGCCGGGTCCTTGGTGGCCATCTCGGCGATGTCGGCCCCCGCGCAGAACACCGGCGAGCTCCCGGCGAGGACCACGGCGCGCAGCTCGGGCTCGTTCGACAATGCACGGAACCGCTGCGCGAGCTGGGTGAGGAGCTCCGAATTGAGCGAGTTCAGGACCTCCGGTCGGTCGAGCAGCACCCATGCCACCGGCCCGTCCCGCTCGACCCGCACGCACTCGAGCGGCCAACGGGATTCCCCCGCCTTCACCCGGGCCCGAAGGGCCGGGGAGACCGGGAACGGGCCATCCTGCCGGCGGGCGTGCTTCTGGACCAAGCGGAGTCCCTCGGCCAGCCCGACCTCGTTGAGGAGAGCGAACGGACCCCGGGCCCAGCGGAGTCCCACCGTCGCGCCGCGGTCGGTCGCCTCGGCGGTGGCGACCCCCTCGGCGACGAGCTCGGTGCTGATACCGAGGGCGAGTCCGAGGAACCGCTCTCGGACCGCGGCAAGCCGGGCGGGGTCGACGGCGGTGGACTTCCAGTCCCACGGTGTCTTGTCGCGGAACTTGCGGCGCAGCCCGTCGGCCGGCGCATAGGCCGCCCCGAACGCGGAACGGAGCGAGCCCATCGAATGGTAGGCGATGGCGACCCCGGTGACGTTCATCAGCTCGAACGGGCCGAGGGTCGTGCCGAACAGTTCCCGACCGGCCTGCTCGATCGTGGCGGGTGAGGCGACCTCTTCTTCGAGCATGCGCGCCGCCTCGTTGAGGTACGGAACGAAGTAGCGGTTCACGGCGAAGCCGGCGCGGTCACTGACCCGGATCGGGATCTTGCGGAGCCGGTAGCCGAACTCCTCGAACCGTGTGACGACCGCGGGGTCGGTCGCCTTTCCGCCGATGACCTCGAGGAGCTTGTTGATCGCGGCCGGGTAGAAGAAGTGCAACCCGGCGAACCGCTCGGGGTGCGGGAATCCTCGGGCGAGCTTGGTGACCGAGAGCGAGGAGGTGTTCGTGGCGACGAGGGTGTCCTCGGGGATGTGCTTCGCTACCTGGTCGAAGAGCGCCCGCTTCACCGACATCTCTTCGAAGACGGCCTCGACGACGGCCGCAGCCCCGTCGAGCGCCGCTCCGAGGTCGGTCGAGAACGAGATGCGCTCGAGCAGCGCCTTCTTCTTCGCCGGAGTGCTCTTCCCTCGTTGGATCGCACCGTCGAGGGTCTTGCCGATCAGCCCCCGGCCACGATCGAGCATCTCGTCGGAGACGTCCCGCACCCGGACGGTGAAGCCGGCCTGGGCGCAGGCCTGGGCGATCCCACTGCCCATGTTTCCGGCGCCGAGGACGGCGATCGCGTCAGGAGGCTGGAGATTCCGCACCGGCATCGAACGCTTCCCAGCGACCACGTTGGCCGCTGGGCGGGCACGGACCTCGGGGTCACTTAAGCTTCGGTGCAGGCGGTCGGGAAAGGACCTTTAGACCCCTCGACGGGTGCGCGCGCGCCCGATGTCGGTGAACGAGACCGAGACGCGCCCTCCCCCGCTCCCAGACCAGCGCGAGATGCTCCTGGAGGAACGGGAACTCGTCCACACGCTCGGGGGGTTCTCCCTCCAGTTCGCCGGCGGCACCCTGGTGACCAACGAACGGATCCCGATCCCCCGCTTCAATTTCGTCAGCCAGGTGGCCGTCGCACGCGAGCGCACCGCGGCTTTCTTCGAGCGTGCACTGGACCACTACTTCCAGCGCGCACTCCGGCCCGCCTTCCACCTCGACGGTCACACCCCACCGCACCTGCTCGAGACCCTGGCCCGGTTCGGATTCCGGGCCCGGACCCAGCCGCGTTCGCTGCTCGTCTGGACCGGACCTCGTCCGGAGCTGGGGGACACGGAGCTCGAGACCCGACCGGCGGATCCGGACGAGCTGGACCGGGCCCTCGCTTTCTGGTCCGACCTGCGTGAGCAGGCCGAGCTGCGGCGCGCTCTCGAGGTGGCCTGGACCCACCCGAACCCTGGCGAGCGTGTGCTACCCATCCTCGCGCTGGCCGATGGGCAGCCGGTATCGGCCGCACTGCTCCACCGTTACGGCAACGTCTGGGGCATCTACGGCGTCGCCACGGAGGTCGAGGCGCGCGGGCGAGGCGCCGCCTCGGCCCTTGTTCTCTGGGCGGTGACTTCCGGCATCCCCTCGACCGAGGAGCGGAAGATCATCTGGTCCGACCATCGTCGGATCACGGCCCGGCTCGTGCGGCTCGGGTTCCGGACCGTCGTCGAGCACAAGGTCTTCGAGCTCGACCCTTCGGCGGAACTTCACCTGCCCGGCACCGATGAGCCCAGTCCGGGGCCGCGTTGGCGCCCGCCGCGAGGGAACCCTTCCCTCGAAGCGCGCAAGGTCGCCTGACCACGGGCTCACTCCGGGCCCGCGGGTCCGTCCTGGGCCGCCTTTACGAAAGGGAAGCGCGTTCGGAGCGGGTCGGGCTCCGCCCGATCGTGATCCAGATCCCATCGGGGTCCGTTACGCTCGCCATCCAACCCTCGGTGGTCGCCGGCTCGTACCCGGTCTTCCCGGCGCCGAACCTCAGCAGTCGTTGGTACGCGGCCTCCAACGAAGCTCGGGGGGCCGTCCCGATGGAGAAGTCGAGGTGGTCGACGCCCTCGCCCGCGAGGTACGGAACGTAGAAACGGGAACCCTTTGGATACCAATTCAGTTCGACCTTCGCGCGGGTCTTCGGGTCCTCCAAGAACACCCAGAGCCCGCCGCCCCAACTGCGTGTGTCTCCGCGCTTGATGACGCGTAGCCCGAGCCCTCGAGTGTAGAACCGCAGCGAACGCTTCAGGTCGGTCACCCGCAATCCGACCGTTCCGAACCTCAGCCGCGGGGGGGCGCGACGGGGCACGGTCATGCGTAGACGACGGTCGTCTCGGGCGGAAGGGTTCGAACCGTCACGGGGACCGCAGCGCCTCGAGCTTCATGCGTTGCTCGAGGGATGCGATCGACCGCATGGTGGGGACCACCGTGTCGGCGTTGAGGCTGATGGAATCGATGCCCTTGCGCACGAGGAACTCGGCGAACTCCGGGTAGACGCTCGGGCCCTGTCCGCAGATCCCCACGGTACGTCCCTCCGCGTGCGCGCCCTCGATCAACAGCTCGATGGCGCGCTGGACCGCCGGGTCGCGCTCGTCGAAGTAGCCCATGCGGCCGAGCGTCTCGGAGTCGCGGTCGGCGCCGAGGACCAATTGGGTGAGGTCGTTTGACCCGATGGAGAATCCGTCGCAGTGGTGGGAGAACTCCCGGGAGAGGAGCACCGTCGAGGGGACCTCCGCCATCAGGTAGAGCTTGAAATCGCGAGAGCGCCGCAGTCCCTTCTCCTTGAACATCTCGGCGATCTGCTCGAGCTCCCAGGTGTTGCGGACGAACGGCAACATCACGTGGGCGTTCTTCAGGCCCTTCTCGGTGCGGACCTTCTCGATCGCCTCGAGCTCGAGCAGGAAGGCCGGGCGGTAGGTGGGCGAGATGTACCTCGAGCACCCCCGCCAACCGATCATCGGGTTCTCCTCGTTGGGCTCGAACTCGCCCCCGCCGGGCATCCCGCGGTACTCGTTGGTTTTGAAGTCGGAGGTCCGGATGATCACCGGCCGCGGGTAGAACGCCTGGCAGACCGTGGCGATCCCCTCGGCGAGCCGAGAGACGAGTTGCGGCCCCTTGCCCTGCTTGAGGAGCACGAGCGGGTGGTCGCGCACGTGCGCGGTGAAAATGAACTCGATGCGGAGCAGCCCTACACCGGAGACGGGTAGCCGTGCATACTCTGCCGCCTTCTCCGGGACGCTCGCGTTGACGTAGATCCGCGTCGCCGTCACGGGCGCGGAGGCGTGTGGGTCCACGCTCCCCGACGGCACCCCCGGGAGGGATGCCGGCACGGGGGCAGCCTTGGGAAGTCCCTCGAAGACCTGCCCGAGTTTGCCGTCGACGGTGATCTCCTGGGTGTCTGAGAGCACCTGCGTCCCGGTCCGGGTGCCCACCACACAGGGCACGCCGAGCTCGCGGGAGACGATCGCGGCGTGGCAGGTCATCCCGCCCTCGTCGGTGACGATGGCCGCCGACTTCGCCATCGCCGGAACCATGTCCGGGGTGGTCATGCTCGTCACCAGCACCTCCCCCGGCAGCAACCGGTCCATCTCGGCGGCGCGCAGCAGCTTGCGGACCTTCCCGCCCGCGATGCCGGGGCTCGCGCCGAGCCCCTTGAGGATCGCCTGGGTTGGGTTCGTGGCGCCGGAGACGCTCGCGGTCGTGTGATTGGACGGGGCGTTCGACCGATTGACCTCGCCGGTCCCGGAGGGTATCGTCGTCACGGGTCGGGCCTGGACGATGTAGATCGCGGTGCCGTCCACGCACCACTCGATGTCCATCGGGCGACGGTAGTGCGACTCGATGACCCTCGCGAGCGAGGCGAGCCGCGCGATCTGGTCGTCGGCCAGCTTCTGCCGCTTCTGGTCCTTCTCGGGGACCTCCTCGCGGCGATTGCCTCCGCCGTCGGCACGAACGATGCGGACCTTCTGCTCGGATATCTGCTTGTGGATGAGCCGCTGGGTGACTCCGTCCACGACGAAGTGGTCGGGGGTGACCTCCCCCCCGACGATGGCCTCGCCCAGTCCCCAGCCGGCTTCGATGATCATGTGGTTCTCGCCGGTGTTGGGGTCGCGGGTGAACAGGATCCCGCTCACCGTCGAGTTGACCATCTTCTGGATCAGTACGGCGAGCCGGACTCCGGTGTGCTCGAACCCCTTGCGAGCGCGGTAGACCAGCACCCGGCCGGTGAAGAGCGATCCCCAGCACCGGCGGACCGCCGCAAGCACTTCGTCGGCGCCGGCGACGTTGAGGTAGGTCTCTTGGAGCCCGGCGAACGAGGCCGACTCGAGGTCCTCGGCGGTGGCGGAGGACCGGACGGCGGAGAACTTCACGCCGTTCGCCTTTTCGTACTGTCGGAACGCTTTCTCCAGCTCCGTGCGCATCTCGGGGGGGAACTCGGTGGCCTCGAACGCGTCGCGGATGCGGCGCGAGACCGCATCGACGCTCTCGGCGCGGTTCAGGTCCAGCGCTTCGAGCGCCGAGGGGATCGTCTCCTTCAGTGCCGTCGCATCGACGAACGCCTGGTAGCATTCCGTGGTGACCACGAATCCGGGGGGGACCGGCAGCCCCTCTCGGACGACCTCGCCGAGCTTGCTGGCCTTGCCGCCGACCAGGGCGTGGTCCGCGCTCGTGACCTCCTCGAGATTGACGACGAACGGCATGGCGCGCTTCACGGGGAGCCCCGGGTAAAAGAGAATTGCCGTAGGTCGGCCCGGGGCGAATACTCGTGCACGACGTGGGAGTCGCCGAAGTGCCAGAGCCCCGCACCGCCCAGACGTTCGAGGAGCTCGGCCGGCCGGTTCCGGGCCGCGGTCCGGTCGACCACCTCGTAGTAGTGCACGGTTCCGCCGGCCGTGACCCGATCTCGGAGGGCCGGCAGGAACCGTTCGCCGTCGTGGGGGAGGTTGAGGACCACCCGGTCGTACCGCCCGTCCTGTCGCAGGAATTCGGTGGCGTCCTGGCAGAACGCCTCGACGCGGGCTTCCACGTGCGCGGCTGCGGCGTTGGCGCGCAAGAGCTCGACGGCGGACGGGTTGAGATCGACGGCTCGGACCGTCACCGTCGGAACCCTCGCGGCGATGGTCACGGCGAACGGTCCGACCCCCGCGCACAGGTCGAGGACCCGCTCTCCCGGCCGGACGAGGGAGGCGACACGGTCGTGCTCGCGGGCGAGCCGGGGGGAGAAGTAGGCCCGCTCGAGGTCGACGGCGAAGCCGAGCTCGTTCTCACGATGGGTCGTGGCGAAGCCACCGTCCCCGGCGATCACCGTGAGGCGACGGATCCTCGACGCCCCATGGACACCGTCGTCCGATCCCACCACTCGTGCCCCGGGTACGAACTCCAGGAGCGCGGCGCCGATGCGCGGGGCGTACTCCGCGAGGGCCTCCGGGACTCGAACGACCACGATGTCGCCGACCACGTCGAAGGCGCGCGGGAGCTGTCGGCGCAGCGCCGGCGGCAGATCGACCAGCTCGCGGTACTCGGTCGGAGCGGCGGCGGTGCGCCGACGGAATTCGTGGTGTTCGACGATCTCGGAGGGGCCGAGGTCGGCGGGGGACGCGGTGATCGGCAGATAGACGTAACCCGGACCGGAGTCGACCTCGAGGTCGAGGCGCAGCTCGCCACTGCGGCGGAGCCGGCGGCGCCAGGACTCGGCGTTCCGACGGTCCACCCGGAGCGCGAGCGCCCTCATGCGGATTCCGCGGGGACTGCCGGCCCGAACAACAGTGGAAGGACCTCGCGGGCCGGGCGAAGTCCGAGCGGTCCGGATTCGGCGCACGCACGTTCGCAGAACTTTCCGCTCCAGCCACTCGGGGAGACCCCGGCGCCCCAGTAGAGCAAGGGCACCGGATCGTCGGAATGGGACTTCGCGCTCGCCGGCGTGGCGTGATCGGCGGTCACCGCGATCCGCACCTCGCTCCGGTCGAGCCCTTCGAGGAAGGGTCCGAAGAAGGACCGGTCGAGGGCCTCGATGATCTCGCGTTTGACGTCGGCGAGACCGTCGTGGGCGGGCTCGTCCGGTCCCTTCAGGTGAACGTACACGAACGGGCTCTCCGCCAACACCCGTCCGGTAAGATCGGCGCGCTCCCGCAGCGCGGCATCTCGGTCGGGGCCCATCGGCCCGACGAAGTGGTCGGCGAGTCCGAACAGCCGCGCGATACCGCGTTCGACCGGCATCTCCGTGACCGCTGCACCCGGCCGTCCGTGACGGTCGCGGAACGCCACCGGTGGCGGCTGGGGCAGTCCGCCGGCATTGCGCAGGAGGAGCACATTGGCCACCTTCTTGCCGGCCATCGCCCGACGCGCGTTCACGCTGTGGGCGGAGAGGACGGGGGATACACGTTCGGCGAGGAGGTCGATCACACGGGCCGTTCGGCGCGCCTCCGCGGAGTCGTCCAGCGGCTGTACGGTTCGGATCTTCGGTTCGGTCGTCTTCCGCGCCTGCCCCATCCCGCCGACCTTGTCGTAGAACGGGTCGGCGTTCGAGACGTTGCCCGAGAGCGCCGCACCGTCGGTCGGGTGGAGCCACAGTACGCCCCGGTGCCCGACGGTGGCCCGGACCTCGGCACGGACGCGTTCGGACGCGAGCAGGTCCGCCTTCGTGATCGCCTCGGCGAGCGCCTTCGACTCGCCCGTGGAGAGATTACGCCCGACACGCGAGTCCACGATCCGACCGTCGCCGTCCGCGGTGGCGAAGTTCAACCGAAGCGCGACGTCGCCGGGCGCCAGGGGGATCTCCGAACCCACGGCTTCCAGAACGCCTCGGCCGGGCGAATCCTTCACCGGGTCGTAGCCGAGCAGCGCCAGCACCCCGGCGTCGGATTCGGGGGCGATCCCCGGGCCGAGGATGCTCGCCCGACCGAACGTCCCCTCCCCCGCGAGACGATCGAGGTGGGGGGTTCGGGCGAGCTCGAGCGGGGTGGGGTGCGCACCGCTCGGGTCGATGTGGTCGCCGAGCCCATCGAGGATGATGAGCGCGTGTCGGACCACCATCTCCGCGTCGAGCGACGGACCCTGCGGCGTCTATAAGAGCCGTCGGGGTTCGCTCGACGACCGTGCAGCAGCCCACGGGCTTCCGTGGCCTCGCGACCAAACCGCTCGGACGGATCATCGCGATCGTCTCGGCGATCGTCGCGGTGGCGCTGGCCACCACCTACAATCTCGGCGCGATCGTGGTGATCGCGGTCCTACTGCTCTTCGGCCTGGCGATGCCCATCTACATGGGCTGGAAGCGGCCCCGCGGACTGGCCCTGGCCGGACTCGTCATCCTGCTCGTGGCCGCGCCGATCACGGCCGTGCTGACCACCCAGTTGACGATCAGCTCCCCCCCAGGTCCGGTCAACTCCTTCGGGGAGTACGGCGGGGACGTGTTGCAGGGGGCGGCGATCGACCACTACCACGCCGACAGCGCCCAGGACTTCCACTTCACCGTCCTCGTCGATCCGCAGTACCTCGGCTCGAACACCTCCCTCCTGAATCTGACGCTCTTCGTCACCCCCTGCGCCGATGCGGTCGACCAGGCGCAGGCGAGCTCGGTATGCTCGACGGGCCTGTCCTACTACCAGCAGGTCTACTCGTTCAACGGCACGCCCGCGACATCGGTCTCCGTGACGTTCACCCAGCACATCTCCGGACCGAACATCTGGTACTGGATGATCTACGCGACGACCTCGAACACGTCGAACAAGACCAACCCCATCCAGGACATCTATCTCAACTCCCAGAATCCGTACACGACGGACATCCAAGGACCGATCGTCGGGTCGTTCCTCGGGATCTTGGGCATCGTCATCATCCCCGCCTACCTCGATGTGATCATCTATCCCGGGCTCGCCTTCTACGGCGCGCTCGCGTTCTACGCGTGGTTCAAGGCCCGCGAGGCCCGCAAGAAGGCCGAGTGGGGGCAGCGTCCGCCGCCAACGAGTTCCGGCGCGTCCGCGCCGAGCCCGCAGGGCAGCCCCTCCTCCTCCACCTCGGCCACTCCCGCGGCCACCCCGCGGGAGCGGCATTGTCCGAAGTGCGGGGCGGTGGTGTACGCGAACGAATCACAGTGCTGGAAGTGTGGAACCGCGCTGACGGGCTCGGAGCAACCCCTCGAGTCCGCTGGCCCACCCGCTGCCTGAGGGTGCCCCGGGGCGCGTCGGGACCGTGTGCGGTCCGTCGGAGGACCGTCCTAACTGAATGTGGTCGGAATCGGCAGGATGCCGGTGCCGAACTCGTTGTTGATCGGGTCTGAGTCGTTCGGTCCGGTGATCACGACCGTGAGCGCGTAGGGTCCCCCGCCGCTCGCCCGCCAGGTGAGCGGGACAAAGATGCTCGTGCCCCCACCGTTCAGGTACTGCGTCTCCGTGACGACGACCCCGCCGTAGAGCGCCGGAGTGCCGTTGACGTAGAGCGTGACGGTGACGACCCCGCCGGTCAGCCCGTTGTCGCGGACCATGGCGTCGATCGTCGTCGGGGCGGTGTGGGAGTATCCGATCAGGGAGACCTCGCTGACCGCGAAGTCGGCGCCCTGGCGGTTCGCGTTGGTCGTGGCCGAGGAGGTGATGCCCGAGAGGTAGTCGACGATGTTGTAGGCGACCTCGGCGGCCGCGCCACCGGTGCCCTGCGATTGACCACCGGGCAGCGTCGCCACCAGCATCGAGGGGTCGAAGGCCAGCACGACCTTGCGGACCCCGCCGGAGCTGACGAAGGTGCCCGCGGTGGCGCCTCCGACGGTGAAGAAGCTCGTCGCGGTCTCCCCGCTCGCGAGCGCGCTCGCCAGTGTGAAGGCGGTGAACGTGGCGTTGCCCGCGACGGTCTTGTTGACCGTGAGCGAGGCGGGCACGCCGTCCGCGCGGAACCCGTTGCCGGCATTCGCCGTGTACACACCCGTCGTGACCGGGAGGGCCACGGTGGTCCCGCAGCTCGAGCCGGTCGTCTTCAGGCCGAACGCGGTCAGGAACGCGGTCGAGGGGCACGCCGACGCCGACCAGACGTTCGCGCCGACCGCCCAGACGCTGCGGTTCGCCGCGAGGTTCGCCATGGTAGTCTGGTCCGCCGCGGAGATCGGGGCGCAGCCCGGCGCCGTGCTCGAGCCGAAATCGACGATGACGACGGTATAGGTGTTGTAGGTCGAGCTCGCGCTCGTCGGCAGCGAGGATTTGCAGGAGACCGAGGTGGTCTGGAAGGGGATCCCGTCGGCCATGAGCGCGGTGGCGAGCCAGCCGCCCTCGTCGGCGGCGCCGAAGGTTTTCGTCCCGGAGGAGAACGCGGCGTTGTGCTGGACCAGCAGGATCGCCGGGAAGATCGTCAGCGTAAGGGTGGCGTTGGCCGACCCGACACCGCTGACCGTCACTTCACCGAGGATCGTGACCGTGCCCACGGTTCGAGGGGTCCAGCCGGCCGAAAGGCTCGTCGAGCTTCCCGAGGTCACCGCCCCGGTCTTCGAGGCGACCAAGACGCCGTTGACGAAGTACTGCACGGTAACCGCACCGCCCACCTGACCCTCGTCCGTCACGACCGCGATGATCGAGGAGGCGGTGTTGTTCACCGCGGCGGTCTGGTTCAGAAGCAACTGGACCTGGACCGGTCCGGGCAGCTGGGTCGGGGTCGGCTGCAGCGTCACGGGCACGGCGATGGTGTTGCGTAGGCCGTTGGTATCGGTCGCCGTCACGAACACGTAGTAGGTACCCGAGACCGGCGGGCTCGAGATCGGGACGATGAACTGCCAGGAGCCGTTGCCGGCCTGGTAGGTCATCCGGTGCGGCGCTGCGGAGGAGAAGTCGGGAAGCAGGCTGTAGTTGACCAGCACGTTCGTCGAGCTGGAGGGGAGGTACTGGTCGACGATCTGGACGAAGATCGCGAAGGAGGTACCGGCGATCGGGATCGCGGGGACCGTGCCCTCGTTGGTGAACTGCGGGGGAATGTTGAGGTTCGCACCGGGGACGACCTGGCGGAAGAGAAGCTGGTTGGCCTGTACGATACTGATGGTGAGGTTGTCCGGGGTCGTGAGATGCTTGGACGAGATGTTCAGGCTCCAGGTCTGCCCGATCGCCCACGCCGAGGAGGCCGCGAAACCGGAGGAGACTCCGTAGGACGTGGGGAACGCGTTCGGATTCGCTGCGGAGTTGATCCAAACCTGAGTCCCCGGACCATTGTACAGGGTCGGTCCGGCGAGGTGGGCGATGTTGACGACCGAGATGACCGTGCCGTATCCGGTCAGGTTCATGAACTGCAACGAGGCCGAGAACTGACCGTTCGCCTGCGGCGTCGGACGCGGGAAGGTGTTGACGAACACGAAGATCGTCCCGAACAGGGTCACGGTCAGACCGAGCAGCAGGATGGTTCCGACCGTGTCGGACAGCGCCCGTCGCCCGCGGAACGCGCGGCGGAACGAGCGATGGCGACCAAAAGACGCGATGATGGCACTACCTCCCCGCGCGTGGGCGGACAGATTCGAGAAAACATGGCGACCCCCGCTATATGAATCTTCGGCGACGGGCGCCGAGACCCAGAGGGGCCTCGGAACCTGGTGCGCACGGATGCGTGGCTCTGAGCGGTCGGAACCGGAGCCATTGGAGGACCAATTTTCGGGCCAGTTATACGGAGGTTCTGCACGACCGGGGCGTGTTTCCGGGCGGCCCCGGATTTGTTCGACAGGACGAGAAAATGGCCCGCAGACCCCCCTCGCGCATTCTCCCCACAAACTCGTGCGCGAGTATAAGTACGAGGCGCTTTCATAGCCGAGCTTGGCCGTGTTCGACAAATCCTCGGAGTCGAGTTCCGACTCTGGCCCCCGACCCGGTGCGGTCCGGGAGGCCCGACCCGAGGACGAGCGGATCGCGCTTCGCTGCAACCGGCGTGAGCTGCAGCTCCTCGACACGTTCGTGGCGAGCGGGGAGTTCCGTAGCCGATCGGAGCTCATGCGCGAGGCGCTCCGCGAGTTCCTGCGTGCTCGGGCATTGGCCGGCGCGGTGCTGCCGGCCGAGACGGAAACCGTCGAGGTCTCCGTACGCCTTCGGCGCGACGAGTTCGAGGACATTACGGCTTACGGCGAGCTCGTGGCGGAGGGCGCGGCGGTGCCCGCGCTCCTCGCGCAGCTCCTCCGGAGAGGGGCGCTCGAGCTCAAGGTGACCGAGCAGGTCGCCCAGGCGCGTCAGTCGGTGCGCCGATCGGTCGAGGAGCGTGCCCAGCTCAAGGGGCTGGAGAACGCCGGCGCGCAATTGACGCGCCAGGGGATCGTCGGCCGTTAGATCGCTGTCCGTCAGGGGTGGAAGGGATGGTGGAGTTGTCCGAGAACGAGGAGATCGCACGCGCCGAGGAGCTGGTCGCCGGTCGCATCGACGAGCTCGACGAGCATTTCGGGGAACACCTGAGGCTCGGCGAGGACCTTCGCTTCGTGCTCGTCTGCGTCGGCGGCGGCGCCGCACGCATCGGCCGCGAGGTCATTCGACGCCATCTGCGCTACCTCGAGACGGTCGTGATCAACTGCGGGCCCCGGGTCCAAGAGCTCGACGAGTTCGACCGGCGGGTCTGCCTCGGGGCCAGCGCTGCGGGATTCGTCGAGACCGGCGGTTCGCCGGTCGTCGGTGGGCACCTCGCTCGTACGGCCGAGGCGGCCCTCGAGCGGATCTTCGACGGGGCGACCTTTGTCACCGTCGTCACCACCCTCGGTGGCGGTACCGGCACCGGGGTCCTACCGTTCGTGCTCGAGGCCGCGTCCCGACGGGCCGCCGTGCTCTCCGTCTTCGCGGTCAAGCCCTTCACGTGCGAGGGCGACCGGCGCGCGCTCGCAGATCGGGCGCTCGCTCGGCTTCACTTCGTCGACTCCTGGGTGGAGAAACTGGATCACCAACTCGCGACCCTCACGGTCCTCGACAACGAGTCGTTGGTCGCGCGGGCGGCGGACCTCCCGATGGGCCGACTCAACCGCCACTGGGCCGATGTCATCGCCACCCACATCGAGAAGGCGTTCGTGGTGCCGGCCGAGGCGGCGGTCGAGGCCTCGCGGCTCGTCACAGTGACCGATTCGGAGTCCCTGCTGCGCGCCAGCCGCACCGAGATGCCGCTCCCCGCCTCGCCCACCCGGCCGGAACCGACCGGACCGGTGCTCCCGGCGCTGTACCCGATGCCGCCGCTGACGGCAGGGGACGACGCGGAGCTGACCTTCGAGATCATCGACGCGGGACCCCGAGGCCCGGAGCTCCCGTAGAACTCCGACGGCGGGCGGCGAGCCCTCGCTCGCCCCCGCCCACCACACCCCCCGGGCGCCCCTCGAGGGGTGCGATTAATATGGCCGTCCGGTTCGCCCGTCGATGGACGGACGCGTCGTCGCGGCTCTGCTCACCATTGTTCTGCCCGGCGCGCTGATGGGCGTGACGGCGGAGTTCTTCTCCACCAATCCGCTCGCGATCCTCGGACTGTTCTCCGTGATGGTCGGCGGAGTGCTCTATATCCTGAGCTACAACGAGTCGTTCTGAGCGGCCGGCATCACTGGTAGATGCTCTGAGTGTCGGCCGACGGCGCCGGTGGTCCGGTCGCGTTCCCCGCTCGCCCCCCGGACTTCTGGGTGCGCATCGCCGCACGCAGGGCACGCTCGATGATCTCGGCCTGGGTCCGAAGCGGGCCGGTATCGATCTTGACCTCGGGGAAGAGCCGGTCGATCGCCTCGATGAGAGCCGCGCCTGCGCGGTGGTCCGGGTAACCTTCGTTGCGCGCGCTCACGAGCAGCGCTCCGACGGGCACCGAGCTGCGTAACCCCCGGACGAGCAGGGCCCCCGAGACACCCCCGATCACGCCGTCGCCGAGAGGCCGGGTCTTGGCGCGCTTGAACTGTTCCAGAAGGCTCGCATCGTTCTTTGCCGGCACCGACCACACCTGTTCCTCCGGGAGGGTGGCCGGATCCGCCGCCGCGGCCCCCTCCTCGCCGTCGTCGGTGGGATGGGGGACGACACCCTCGATGGCGAGCACGATCTTGGCGGGCATCCGCTCCGCACCGGCGAGGATCGCCCCGGCGAGCCCTCCGACCCCTTCCATGCTCTGGGGAAACTCACTGACGACGATCGCGAGGTCCGGCCGACCGTAGACCCGGATCGGCGGCTGGACCTGCCCGGACTGGACGATGGCGAGCGGCATCGAGTCGGCCGATTCGAACACGCCCACCCTGGGCAGCCCGAGCGCCTGGACCATGTAGTGGGCTGCTACGGTCGTCGCCAGTCCCGCGCTCGGAAAGCAGCTGAGCACCACGGCCCCGCGACCGGGTTGGGCCGCAGTCGGGTCCGGGGTCCACTCGTAGGTGACCGCCATGGTCCGGTACCGGCGGACGGTACTTCACGGTTCGCGACTTGCCCGGCCGAACCGCTCCGTCGTGCCCAAGTACTGTGGGGACTCATCGCGCCCCGTGGGACTCCCGCTCCGTGACCTCGTCACCCCGGAGCAGCTGCCGTGGGAACGACTCGCCGGCCGGACGCTCGCGGTGGACGGGTACAACGCCCTCTACCAGTTCTTGGCGACGATCCGGCAGGCCGACGGGCGCCTGTTCACCGATTCGGAGGGACGGGTCACCAGCCACCTCGTCGGTATGCTCTACCGGACCACCTCGTTGCTCGCCCAAGGCGTCCGCCCCGTCTGGGTGTTCGATGGCGCGCCGCCGGCCCTGAAGAGCGGGACGCTGGCCGGACGGTTCCGCGCGAAGGAGAAGGCGGAGTCCGAATGGCAGGCCGCGCTCCAGGCGGGCGATCTCGAGACCGCCCGGCGCAAGGCCTCGGCGACCTCCCGACTCACTCGGGAGATGGTGGCCGAGGGCAAGGAGCTCCTCGACGCTCTCGGTGTCCCGTCGGTCCAAGCCCCCTCGGAGGGCGAGGCCCAAGCGGCGCGCATGGCGGCTCGGGGCCAGGTCTGGGCGAGCGCGTCGGAGGACTACGACAGCCTTCTGTTCGGGGCCCCGCGGCTGGTACGCGGGCTCGCGGCGCGCGGGGGAAAGGGTCGCGACTCCACCGCCCAGGTGATCGACCGGGACGGGCTGCTCCGCCACCTCGGGATCGACGGCGAGGAGTTGATCCTGATCGGGATCGTGGTCGGGACGGACTACAACGACGGTGTGGCCGGATACGGCCCGAAGAAGGCGCTCAAACTGGTCCAGCAACACCTGGGGTGGGAGGCCACATTGGCCAAGGTGGGCCTGGACCCCGCCGCTACGACCGAGGTCGCCGAACTCTTCCGGCATCCTGACGTCGTGGACGTGCCGACACCCGACTTCCGGGAGCCCGATGCGGCTCGACTCGTCGAGGTGCTCGTGGACCGGCACGGATTCTCCCGCGATCGAGTCGAGGCGACCCTTCGGCGCACGAAGTCCCCGTCTCGGAAGGTCAGCACCCCTCCGCCCGCCCCGGGGCGACAATCTCAACTGGACCGGTTCGCGGAGGAACCCTCGTGAAGTGGTTCGAGTGCGTGCCCAACTTCTCCGAGGGACGCGACGCAGCGCGGATCGATCGTATCGTCGCGCCGGCCCGCAGCGAGGCCGGCGTCGTGGTGCTCGACGTCGAGCGCAACGCCGACCACCACCGTTCCGTGGTCAGCCTCGCGGGCGACGGGCCGGCGCTCCTGCGTGCGGTGCTGGCCATGATGCGGGTCGCGGTCCATGAGATCGATCTCAACCACCACAAGGGCGAGCACCCGCGGATGGGGGCGGTCGACGTGGTACCCTTCGTTCCGCTCGGAGAATCCACGGACCGAGACGCCGTCGAACTGGCCGAGCGTCTCGGCGACCGCGTGGCCGCCGAGCTTGCGCTGCCGGTCTATCTGTATGGGCTCGCGGCCCGGCGCCCCGAACGGCAGGACCTGGGGGTCGTGCGCAAGGGCGAGTTCGAGGGTCTGCGGGACCTCATTCGGACCGACCCTGCGCGCGCGCCGGATTTCGGCCCGCACGAGCTCCATCCCACCGCCGGTGCGGTGGCGATCGGCGCGCGCCCCGTCCTTATCGCCTACAATGCCTATCTCACCACCCCCGACGTGGCGATCGCGAAGAAGGTGGCGCACGCCGTCCGTGCCCGCGACGGCGGCCTCGTCGAGGTCAAGGCCCTCGGCTTCGATATCGCCGAGCGGCAGCGCGCCCAGGTCTCCATGAACCTGACCGACTATCGCCGCACGCCGATCCACCGTGCCCTCGAGCTCGTGCGCCGGGAGGCCGCCCGGTTCGGCGCCGCGATCGAGGAGAGCGAGATCGTCGGGCTGGTCCCCGAGGACGCCCTCTTGGACGCGGCCGAGTACTACCTCCAGCTCAACCGCTTCGAGCGCGAGGCGATCCTCGAGCGAAAGCTCCGGCAGGCACGATCCACCCTCGGAGGTGCCAGTGCTGATCCGGCCCCCGTACCGCTGGCGGATCTCTCCCTGCGCACCCTGCTCGACCGGCTGGCGGCGCGTACACCGACGCCCGGTGGGGGGAGCGCCGCGGCCGGCACCTCAGCGATGGGCGTCGCGTTGGGCGAGATGGTGTTCGCCTACTCCATGTCGGGCACGGCCCCCTCCGGCCTCCTCGCGGAGCCGAAGAACGAGCTCACCAAGGTCCGCGCCCGGCTCGTCGAGCTGGTGACCGAGGACACCGCCGCGTACGATCGGGTTCGTGACGCCCAGAGAGCACGTCGGGCGTCGCCGGGGGAAGCCTCGGCGCAACGGTCCTGGGAAGCGGCTGTCCGGGCCGCCGCAGAGGTCCCGCTCGAGACCGCTACGGCTTCCGCGCGGGCGATCGCGCTGCTCGAGTCGCATCGGGGCGAGGTCAAGGCCACCTTTGCCAGTGACCTCGTCACAGCCCTCGCGCTGCTCCGGGCCGGTAAGGAGGGGGCCGTTGCGAACGTGGCGACGAACCTCGAGGACCTCCAACAGGCGGGCCTGCCCGTGGGCGACCTCGTCGCCGGGCTGGAGCGCTTGCGAACCGAGCGACCATGAGCTCGCCCGGCCGCGATCGGCCCCGGGTCGTGGTCAACTGTGCCGCCTCGCTCGACGGTCGATTGGCCTACGCCGGGGGGGTCCGCGCGCATCTCTCCGGTCCAGAGGACCTGCACCGCGTCCAGCGGATGCGCGCCGCGTCGGACGCGATCTTGGTCGGTTCGCGCACCATCGACCTCGACGATCCTTCGCTGCGAGTGCACTGGGAGATGCTCTCCGGAGCCCGTGGCCCGGAGCCGCTGCGGATCGCGCTCGACTCGCGGGGAGACCTCCGCCGGACGGCCCGCTTCTTTGACGGCTCACAGCCGACACTGCTGGCGACCGCCGCGGACGCGCGACCTCGGCTCCCCCCGGGGGTCGACCTCTTCTCGGCCGGAACCACGGAGGTCGACCTGCCGGCGCTGCTCGCCCATCTCGCCCAGCGCCGGATACGGCAGTTGATGGTCGAAGGGGGCTCCCGTGTGATCGCGAGCTTCCTCCGGGGGGGGCTGGTCGACGAGATGACCGTGTACTACGCACCGGTACTGATCGGTGGCACCACGGCGCCGACGCTGTTCGCCGGTCCGGAGACCCGTAATGCGAGCGAAGCGGTCTCCCTGGTGCGTGTCGCCGTCGAAGCGCTGGGCGACGGGATCCTCGTCACTCTGCGTCCGGCCTCCGGCACCCGCGCACCGTTATAGGTCGCGGCCGTTCGGGCCGGACCTCCGGAAGGGAATCCTCTGAAGCTCGTCCACTTCCTCCTGGCCGACCAGTTCCACTTCGGGATGATCACCGACGCCAACGAGTACATCGACCTCGACACGGCGTGCCGGGACTACTTCGGGGTCAACCCGGTCAAGGGCGCCGACCCGAGCCGCTTCCGCGACATGCGGGCGTTCTTCTCCGGCGGCCGAGACTCCGTCGACCTGACCAAGAAGATCGTCGAGTACATCGAGCGCCGCCGCCAGATGGGGTGGACCCCCCGCGCGGCCACGGGCGCCCGGTACCTGTTCAAGGCGGACGAGGGGGTACGGCTCCTCGCGCCGGTGATCAACGGCGCCAAGATCTACTGCCTGGCCGCGAACTCCCGGTCCCACCTCGCGGAGCTCAAGCGCACGCCGCCGAAGAACCCGTACTTCTTCACGCGGTTCTTCAACAGCCTGGTCGGACCCGGCGAGCCGCTGATCCTTCACCAGGCCGGGACGTTCCCGGACGTCGAGCTCGAGCTCGCCGTCGTCCTCGGCAAGCGGGGCAAGCATGTGCCCGCGGCCCAGGCGATGGAGTATGTCGCAGGCTACACCGTCGCCTTCGACATGGGCTACCGCGACCTGCAGTACCCTCCCGAGAGCCCGGTCGACTGGGTCATGGGCAAGGGGTTCGACGCTTCGATGGCCGTCGGCCCGTGGGTCGTTCCGAAGGAGGAGGTGGGATCGCCCTACCCGCTCCGGATGGAGCTCAAGGTGGGCGGAGTGGTTCGGCAGAAGGGGGATTCGAACGACTACCTCTTCCAGATCCCGAAGATCATCGAGCATCTCAGCCAAGGCGTCACCCTCGAGCCGGGCGACCTGATCTCCCTCGGCACGCTGGGTGGGGTCGCCGGCTTCGAGACCGGTTCGTCCGCGCGCAAGCTCGCGCCGGGCGAGACGATCGAGGGGGAGATCGAGCGCGTCGGCCGGCTGGTCGTCCCGGTACGCTCCGAGAGCCTGACGGTCACGCCGGGGCCGGTCACGCCGGCGTAACGGCCGCCTCCCCGCGCAGGACCGCGAACAGCGCCGCCGACGCCGACAGCGCGATCGGTACCCCCTCGCGCAGTTCGATCCGTCCCTCCCCCCACGGGTAGTCCCGCGTCACCGCGGGGACGACCTCGACCGGCGCGCGTCCCGTGTCGTCGACGACGGCGTCGCGCAGTGGCTCGAAGTCGTCGAGCCCGTCGCGGGTGAGGGGCCGGACCATCAGTCCGGTGCCGCCGTGCAGCGAGTCCGGGAGCCGGATCAGCCGGTGGATGTCGGTCGTGACGGGGGCGTCGGTCTCCCCTTGGACTTCGACCGCCGCGTGGCGCAGGACCGCCTCGAGGAACGACTCGGGGACCGTCCCACGGAACACCTCGACCGAGAGCCCCTTCCGGATCCATTCGGCGCGGCGCTCCCCGATGAGCTTGCGCGCGAGCCCCTGCGCCACCGCCCGCTTCATCCCGAGGCCCACGAGCTCCTCGGTGGCGACGTCGACGCCTTGCTGCTCCCACCGGGCGAGCAGCTCCAGGACGGCACGACTGATCCGTCCGGGCCAACCCGGGCTGGAGGGGTCCGCCAGCCCCTGGAACGCTCGACGGGGGGACCCTCGGCCGGTCCCGCTCTCCGCCCCCCCTCCTTCGCCGGCATCGAGCGAGTAGGCGACGGGGTCCCGAGGCCGCTCGCTCCGAACCGCGCGCTTGGGGTCGAGGCCGATGCCGAGGATGTATTCGACGAGCTCGCGGCGCTCGGGGCTCGTCAGTCCGAGGAACCCCGGTTCGTGGACGTGGACGTGATACCCGCGTCCCCCGGAGAACACGAGGGTGACCTGCGCCGGGTCGATCCCAAAATCACCGAAGAGGAAGTCATCGAGCAGCTGCCGGAAGCGCCGCTTGACCTGTTGGAGTTGGGCGACGTAGTCGAGCTTCTCCGCGTCCCGCAGGTGGTCGGCGTCCAGGTCGAAGATCAGGTCCGCGCCGACCCAGCCCTTGTCGACCATCTTCGGCGCCTCGGGCCGTTGGTAGTAGGCGCTCGAGTAGTACACGTGACGCGGCACCTCGTTCTTCAGGAACTCGTGGAACCGGTCGGCGGAGGGGAACGCGGCGTGGCGCCGCATCACCGTCTCCGTCGCGAAAGGGAACGCCGCGAACTCCCGCCGGGTGAACCGCCCGGGGGGCGGAACCTCGTGCGCGCGATAGTACCGGGCGAACTCCCCGCGGGCGAAGGCGAGGTCGGCCGCCGCGAGCACGGCGGTCTTCCCCACGGACTAGAGCTCCTCGGGCGGTTCGCTCGGTCCCATCACGTCGGCCAGCGCCGCCTCGCGGCGCTCGTGGACGAGCATCCGGAACACCGTGGAGTGTTCGCTCCCCCGGAGCAGGAGCTGGACCGCGCGCGTCCCGCGCTCGAGCTGTCGTTCGTCGCCGATGAGGGCGACGGTGGCCCCCTGGACGCTCACCGCGCAGCCGGAGAGCTCCTCGAGCCGCTGACGGGCGCGTCCGCCGGCGCCGATGACCCGCGAGCGGATCCGCCAGATCGCGTCCTTCGTACGCTTGCCCGTCGCCTGCTTGATGTCGATCACCCCGAGGTAGGTGTCGTCCTTCAGCAGGCGGAAGGCGCGTTCCGGCGAGAACCCCCGGCCGATCGCCTGGACGACGTCGCGGGCCTTCATCAGCCCGATCGGGTCGCCCGTATCCGGGGCGACGAGACGGATCGCCTCCTCCTCCTCCTCGATCTCGATCGTGGTGCCGGTCCGGCTCTCGATCGCGCGCTTGGTCTCGCCCCCGCCGCCGATCACCACCCCGAGGCGCTCATCGGGGATACGAAGGAACACGACCGGCATCGCTAGGCCTCCACCGGGTTCAGGCTCGTGCCCCCGGCGGCGGACCAGACGTCGGGGAACTCGCGCACCACCCCGAGGCGCGCGAAGAACTTGGCAAAGTTGCGGAGGTCCCGGACGAGGAGATCCCGCGCCTGGGGGTGCTTCGCCGGGATCGCCTGGGCCACGTCGATGAGGACGGGGCGTTCCTCGTGGAGCAGCACGTTGTACGGCGAGAGGTCGCCGTGGACCAGCCCCGCGCCCACCACCATGCGCCGGACCTGCACGGCCAGGTCGTCGAACAGCGCGGCCGGATCGGCGGACCGGGCGTCGTTGAGCCGGGGGCTCGCGACCCCGTCCGTGCCGATGAACTCCATGACGAGCACGTTGCGAAGATACGCCGCGGGTTCCGGGACCGCGACGTCGGCTTCCCGCATCTTGCGCAGGATCGTGTGCTCGCGTCGGGTCCAGGCCGAGACCAACCGCGCGAAGTTGCGCTCGCTGGACTCCCGGCGGAACTCCTCGATGACGTGCGGGGGAAGGCTGCGGAAGACCGAGTTGCCGATCCGGTAGACCTTGACCGCCCGGAAGCCCGCGGCGGAGCTGGCCCGGAAGACGCCGCCCTCCTTGCCGGTCGCGATCGGGAAGTCGAGGGTATCGAACTGCCCCTGAGTCACCAAGCGTGAGATCGCGAGGAGCGTCGCGTGATCGAAGAACTCGTCCCGGAGCTTGCGATGCTCGCCCTCCTTGCGGCGGTCTTCGAACCGCTCCTTGCGGCTGGGGAAGGCGACCTCGTCCGGTCGGGGCATGCGGCGGGGATTCGCGCGGGACGCCCATGTGCTTTGTGGGGTCGACCCGCCGTCGACGGACCCCGGTTGGCGCGGTGGGGGTTGCTGGCCGGAGGGTAAGCGAGCGCTTTTCCGATGGACGGCCGGTATTCTCCTTGGATGACGACCGGCTCCCCCCTTCCGATCTCGAGCGGCCCAGTGCCGACCTCCGAGCTCCCCGTGGCCCCCGCCACCCCCGCCCCGTTCGCGCACCGGCTCGACGCCCCGCTCGACTACAACGGTATCTTCACGGTGGTCCGGGACGCCGTGCTCCGGGTCCTCCATCGCGAGCGCCCCGGTCTCGGGCTCGCCCTCTCGAACCTGCCCCCGCAGTTGGGGGCCTACTGGCAGCTCACCGGGAACCTCATCGTCATGAACGAGGGACTGGTGCTCGCGATGCAGGCCCAGGCCTCCACCGTCAAGGAGTACAACTCCTTCGTGTTCGTCATCCTCGCGCACGAGTACCTTCACTCGCTCGGCTATCTCGAGGAGTCCGACGTACGGCCGGTCACCGAGCTCGTCGCACGCGAGGCGCTCGGGGCGGACCACCCGGCGACCCGGATGGCCCACGGCGACCTCTGGCAACAGTACCCGGGGCTCCGGTTCGCCCCACCGGGGGACGGTCGACGGCTGAAGATCGTCCCGAGGTTCGACCTGGGTTCGACCTCGCAGTACATCCGGTAGATCGCTCGCGGCTCGACGGGCTCAAGCTCTCGCGCGGGTCCCCGCCGGCGTGGCGGGCGCGGTGGAGCTGGAGCTCGGACTGCTCGAAGGCTTCCGGTTCACCTGTCGCCCCGGTTGCGGGTTGTGCTGCTACGCCACGCCGGCCGTTTCCCCGGCCGAGCGAAGCCGGCTGGTGCAGATCGAGCCGACCGCCCGATTCCTCGCCGATACGCAGGGTTTCAAGCTTCTGGCCGCCCGTCCGGAGGGGGGCGCCTGCACGATGTTGGGGGACAACCGATGCCGAGTCCACGCCGCCCGCCCCTTCCCCTGCCGGGTCTTCCCCCTCCTGACCCACATCGGAACGCGAATTCAATCGACCCTGGTGCTGAGCTGCCCGGGGGTCGACCTCTCGCCGCTCGAAAGCTGGTCCCAAGATTCACCGTCTCGAGGGGAGACCTTGGGGCTCGATTCCGAGATCGCCGCGGCGCGGAAGGAGGCCGAGGACGTCCCCGTCGGCCAGTGGCTCCGCGAAGGGGTCGCTGCCGAATCGAAGATCCAACACGCACTCCGTGCTCGGGGGGAGATGCAGGAGTGCGCGGAAGTACTGCGCGAACTTTCCGGTCGGCCGCTCCCCCTCGGGCCGGTGCGTGGGGGCGGTCTGCCTCCCCCCGGTCGGGAGCGACCGATCGAGGAGTTACCGCTCACCTTCGAAGCGCCGAATGCGCGGGTCGCCTTGCGCTCCGTCGGAAGCTCGGAGTATGAGGTGATCGAGCTCCGCGAATCGGGGGGAGTACGGACCGTGCGAGGGACCTACCCAGTTCCGGAACGCTGGCCCGAGATGCAACCCGACGGACGGCGGGTGCTCGAGGGCTACGGCCGTTACCTCCTCGCTCGGGATCATTTCCTCTGGGCCGCGTACCATGAGCTCCGCTCGGGAAGCCGCGATTCCTTGAAGGAGCGGCTCCGGGCGAATGTCGCCGAAGCGCTCGCGGAGGTTGTGCGACGGGGCACCGTCCTGGCGCTGGCCGGGGGCCACCCCTCGGAGTCGCTCGGGGTGGGGGAGGTGGCCGCCGGCATCCGGGCGGTCGACGCCGAACTTCTGGATCGCCCCACGCTCGGTAGAGTGCTCTGAGCTTGTTCCGGGAGGAGAGGGATTGAAGGGGTTGTCTCAGCTCAGCCAGGCCCGCTATCGCACCCTCCGCCCACGCCGCCGGCCCACCGCGTACCCGAGGGTCCCGACGATCAGCATTCCGGCGAGGGCCAGCACGAAGATCGCGCCGACGTTGACGGTCGATGTCGGCGGCATCGTCGGAGCGCTGGGAGTCCCGAGCGCGCGCATGCCCGCCTGGGCGACCTCCGGGGCGACCGGCGCCGCGGTCACGGTCGAGCCCGGGGCGGGCTGGGCCCGGGCGGACACCGGCGCGCGCTGTCCGGGCGACTCCAAGGCCGAGGTGACCGGACCTTGGGCGATCGACTGGGCGGCCGGTCGGGCCGACGTCGCAGCGGCGATCCCGGCCGCGTGGGTGGGGTCCGCGCCGGGCAGTACCAGGAGACCGTCCCAGATCGCGTACTGGCCGGTGTGGGTCCCGTCCGTCGACGTCACCACGTACACGCGTTCGACCGTGCCGTTCGGGTACCGTACGGTCGTCGCTCCCGTCACGGCGAACTCCATCGCCAGAGTGCCGGAGGCGCGCACCTGCCCCACGCCGGATTGGTGCTGGGAGTAGCTGCTTCCCCCCGACACGGCTGTCTCGACCGCGGAGTAGGCGGCCCGGCCGCTGAGTTGCACCTGCGAGGTGACGTTCCACGTCTTCCCGACGAACAGCGGAGCTTCCACGATCCATAACGGCGGGGAGAAGCTCGCGTTGAGCTCCTCGGCGACGTACCCCGCCGCGCGCACCGCTCCCGTACGGTAGGCGAGGGTCACGGTGCCGTTCGGCCGTGCCGTGAGGTTCGGGAAATTGACGGCCACGAGCGAGACGTTGATCGCCTGGAACTCGTAGACGTGTTCGTTCGTCAGCCCGACAGAGCCGTTCGGCCCGTTCGTCGTATTGAGGAACCCGACGAAGGCCGAGACCACGACGATCCGAGCATCGAGGCCGAAGCTTGTCGGGGCGAGAGGGACCGTCGAGTTCGGGCCGTAGGTACCGGCCACCGGGAAGGTCCCCTGGGCCGCGATGCGGAACTGCGTCTCCCGGGCTTCGATGGCCTGGATCTCCAGCGAGCGGTTCACGGTCGACGTGGCGCGCTCGTGAACGAGCACGTAGGAGGCGTACCCCAACTGGGCGGATTCGTTGACGGCAACGAACGCCGCCGTGCTGCTGAGATTCCCGCCGGTGAGGTTGAGCGATTGGTTGTAGGCTCCGACGTAGGTCGCCGCGATCGAGACATTCGACGCTGCGCCCCACGCCCAGGTCGAGCCGGTTGGCGGTGTCGTTCCGGTCGGATTCACCGCGGGCCCCGTGCCTCCCGACGGGCCTGCGGCGAGCGCCGTCGGTACGGCGAGCAAGACCACGGCGGTCACCGCCGCGGCCAGCCCGAGCCTCCAACGGCGTGGGGGCGTGGGCAATCGACGTGTTCGACGGGGCGCGGTCGGGTCGGGCGCGCGCGGCGGTGTCGGGCCGGGGTCGGCTCGGTCGCGGGGCTCCATGGGAGGACCGAGGGTGGGGGGCCGCATGCTTCCCCCACGAGGAGAAAGCTAGCCGAATCGTTCGGGGGGGTTTATCTACCGAGTCGGCGGACGTCCGCCCCGTGCAGCCGCCACCGGGGATGGAGGATCCCATCGGGGCGATCTTCGACCTCTCGGACCGAGCCGCGCAGATGGAGCCGACGCTCCGCCGGATGTACCGCTACACCGCCACGGTCGTCGTGGTCTACCTGGTCATCATGGTCGTGCTGCTGTTCATCGCGCTCGCCCACGACCTTTTCCTGGCGATCCTCGCCATCATCGCCCTCGTCTTTGGTTTCGTTGCCTTGAGCCTGCTGCGCGAATCGGACCGGTTCTTCCGTTCGTTCGCCCAACGCCACCGGGCGATCCGACTGTTCCGCGACTCGGACCCGGCCCCGAAGATCCCGGAGGGCCGGACCCCCATCGAGCGGCTCGGGCGCCATCTCCGTCAGTCCAACGCGCGCATCGAGGAGCTCCTGCGGGACGACCCCGGAGCCATGCGGCTGCGGGTCGAGCTCGAGGCCGACGCGGGGCGGGTCCCGTTCGACCTCCTCATCCTCAAGCCCGGCGGATCGCTGTTCCGCTGGTTCGGGATCGGCGATGCCGGGTTCGCGATCCTGGCACGGGTCAGTCCCGACACGCCCTCCGTCCAGGACCTTCAGGCGTTTGGGGCCCAAGTACAGGCGGTGGCCCGTCACCTCGAAGGGCTACCGACCCGGGCGATCCTGGTGCGTTCGCAGTCGACCAGCCTCCCGGACCTGGTGTATGATTTCGCGGTCGGTCACCCCGTGACCGTTTCCCGCGGGTGGACGCGGGGCCGGTGCACCCTCGAGATCATCTCCGAGACCTCCGCGGGCACCTACGACTTCGTCCCTTACGTCCTGGGAATCCCGTAGGCGGGGATCGACCTGCGCCCGCCCCGCGTCGCGCCCGGCGCAGTGGGTGAGCATCCCGAACCGTCTTGCGTTCACGCTTCGAGAAGGAGTGGGGAAAAGGTTGGAGGCGGGGTCCGGCCTCGGGCCAGCCCCCCGCCGAAGGGAATCCCGGTTCGACTAGACCACCGTGATCGAGTTCAGCGTGACTCCGTTCCCGAGCGCACCCGCGTTGACGGTGACCTTGGCCGACGCGTGGGGCCAGCCCGTCGTCTGCGCGAGGACGTAGCCGAAGATGTCGGAGATCACATAGTAGTGGTGGCCCGCAACGAACGTCCCGTTGATGTAGGCGGTCGACCCGGCCGACGAGCCCGAGCTTCCGAAGGTGAGGCTGGCGCTGGAGTAGGTGTAGTTGTAGCTGGTGCAGCTCCCGCCGACCGTGCACGTCCAGTAGATGTCGGTGTAGTTCTCGCTGTAGTTGAACGCGTTGACACCGGTCGAGCCCGAGGTCTGATAGATGTAGCTGTTGTTCGACGCGTCGTAGATGTAGGTGTTGGCGAACAGCTCCGCGAAGCTCTCAGCGATGCAGAACCCGGTCGTGTAGTTGAACGTCGAGTACCGGTAGGTGTGGGTAGCGCAGGATCCCGTGGCCGAGATCGAGCCCGACATCGACCAGGCACTGCTGTAGTTGACCTGCACCGAGTGTGATCCGCTCGGTACGGCCACGTTGATCATCGAGAAGTATTCCTGTTCGAGCAGCCCGATGGAGTTCACGACCAGCGCGAACGGCGCTCCGCAGGTCCTCGCGGCGCCATTCGCCGCCCAGTGGAACGCCCCGGTGGTCAAGCTCCAGCTGGGCTTGGTGGTGGCTTTCGCCGACCCGCAGCCGATCTGTTCGCTCACCGTGGCCTTCACGGTCTTGCCCGTGAACGGCGCCACGGTCTTTGTCGCGCTCGCGGCCGGCGCGATCGCCATCAAGACGGCGACGAGCACGGCTCCCCCTCCGAAGATCATGGCCCGTCGATCCCGCACCAACGACCAGCCCGTCTTCGCTCTCCCCGTTCCTAACATTCGGTTTCCTTGCGCCATGCTGAAGAGCTAAATCCCCAGTTTTTTGGGCGCGATGCGCGAACTGGCTCATGGTACTTAATCCTCAGCTAATTGGCGACGACGGCGCCCTTTCGGCCCGAATCGGACCAGAAGTCGCCCGTCTCGGCGAGAGGGGGTAGACTAGCGGAGCCAAGGGGGCGGGCCGGAATACTGGTAGTGATCACGCAACTCCCGCGCGTACAGCTCGCGGTAGAACCCCCGAAACCGACGGAGATGCTCCACGCCTTGCGGCGTGATGCGAATGTCGTACCCCGCCTCGGCGTGGCGGACCGTGGCATACCGCTCTTCGACGAGGTAGTCGATCACTTTCTCCGTCATGTGCGAGTTCGAGCGAATCGCGTGCAGGATCTCCTCCTTGGAGACCCGCCCGGCGGCCGTCGCGATCGCCGACGGGACCCGCGCCGCGAGGTCGGGCTGGCCGAGGTCCAGGTTCAGTTCCGCGAACAGTCGTGCGAGGGCGATGTAGGCGTAGACCCGGTACCCCTTGTAGCGACGCTCGGGCACGGGCTCCGGAGTTCGACGCCGGACCCTCTACTTGAGTCTCGCGTGGGTCAGGGACCGGCGCCGAGTCGCCCTGGGTCGGCCCACCTCCGCCCGGTGAAGTTCTTCGGACGCCGACTTCACGAGCGCGGCGGGCCGCCCCCAGATCGTGAGTCCCCGAACGGAGCCGGCCCCCGCGCGGATACCGAGGGCGACGATCACCCCCTTCTCTCGGTAGCGGAACTCGCGCAAAGGACGACCGAGTCGCCGCGCGACGAGGTTCTCCCCCGCCACCGGCGCCTCGGCCAGGGCTGCCTGTGCCGTGGCGGGCACGACGGCGTGGGTCGTCGCATCGGTGTACTCCGCGACATCCCCCACCGCGAACACCCCGGGGAATCCGGGGATCTCGAGGTGTTCGTCGACGCGGACGCGGCCGCCCCGGCCATGCGGGACCGGCAGATCGCGCACGAGCGGGGGCGCCTCGTTCCCCGCGGCCCAGACGCACAGGTCGAAGGGAACCACCGTGCCGCCCTGGAGCTCGAGCCCATCCGGATCGACCCGCGTCGAGTTCCTCCCCTCGTCCAGGTTCACCCGGGCCTTCAGAAGCAGGGCGCGCGCGTGCCGGACCAGTCCGCCGGGAAGTCCGGCCAAGAACGGGAGCGCGCCGGCGATCAAGGTCACTTGCGGCGGTAGACATCGGTGCCCGACGATGCGAGACCAGTCGGAGGTCGCGATCTCGGCCGCCACCTCGGTCCCGGTCGATCCTCCCCCTACGACCACGATCTTCGGAGCGGCCCCTCGGGCGACGCTGGTCGACTCGAGCAGGCGGATGGCCTCCGCGAGCCGCTGGGCTTCGGTAAGACGATAGACATTGAACGTGTGCTCCCGGGCGCCTGCCACCCCATAGTACGAGGGAACGCTTCCCAGACAAATCGCGAGCTCGCGGAACCGAATGGACCCGCCCGCCACCCGCACGGTTCGAGACTCGAGGTCGATCGCCTCGATCTCGCCGGTCACCAGGGCGTCTTCCGCGCTCCCTAGTACGCTGCGTAGCGGCAGCGCCCAAGGGGAGACCGCCCCTTGCCGGGCCGCAATCCGGCCGACCTCGTACAGCTCCGTCCGGAGAACGTGCACCGGGTGCCGGTCCACGAGGAGGATCGGCCATTTTCCGCGGGAGCGGCGTCGGGCGGCTTCCCACGCGGCGAGGCCGGCGTAGCCCCCACCGAGGATGATGCTCGTCTCGACGTCCGCCGCCACGCCCTCTCGACGAGCTACCGGGGTAAGATGATTCCCCCGGGCGCTCGAATCCGGGGGCAATACTCCACCGCGGCCCCGTCGAGGGGGGGCCGTCGCCGCGATGGGCTGGGTCGTAGGGATCGGTACTAGAGGGCTGGGAAGAGGCTCGTGATCCCGTTGATGATGAACTGCACGCCGACGGCGGCGAGCAGTAGCCCCATCACTCGGGCGATCGCCATGACCCCGACGCGACCGAGGTAGGAGACGATCCGCTCGCCGAAGTGGAAGACCACCCAGGTCGCCGCCGTGGTGATCGCGATGGCGATGAACGTCGCGAAGAGCTCGAGGGGGTCCGAACCGGCGGTGCCCTCGTAGATCATCACCGCGGAGATCGCACCGGGTCCCGCCAGGAGCGGGATGCCCAGCGGTACGACCGAGATCTCGTCACGCCGGGCGAGGGCGTCGGCCCGGTCCTGGTCGGTCAGCTTCGTCCGGGTGAGCTCCCCTTGGAGCATTTCGTAACCCACGATGAACAGCAGGATGCCCCCGGCGATCTCGAACGCTTCGAGCGTGAAGCCGAAGGCCGAGAATAGAAATCGACCGGCGATGGCAAACACGGTCAGCATCACGCCGAGGACGAGGACGGAGCGTTGGGCCACATGCCGTCGGTCCGTCGGGCTGAACCCATCGGTCAGGGCGACGAAGAACGGCAGCGCGCCGATCGGGTCCACGATGGCGAAGACGCTCGCGATGACGGCGGTCGCGAACGCCAGCTCATTCGTCATCGTCCGGAGCGGAACTCGGCTCGGGCGGCGAACCCCTTGTTACGCGCAAGGCCCCCCGTGCGGGAGCCCTCGTGACGCGGCGACGTGCCGGTTCAGGCCCCGGGCCAGGAGAATTCGCAGGCCTGGTCGACGTGGTTGGACGCGTCGGAGCTCGCAATGACCTTGGCCACACGACCGTCGGGCTGAATGAGGAAGGTGACGCGCTTGGCGCGACCGGTGAGCCCCTTGACCCCGTACTTCCCCGTGATCTCTCCGTTCGGGTCGGCCACCAGCGGGAACTGGAAGCCGTACTTCTTGGCGAACTTGGCCTCGTCCTCGACGTCGTCGGTGCTCACCCCGATGACGCGCACGTCCTTGCCCCCGAGCTCGTCGAAATGGTCGCGGAACCCCTTCCCTTCGCGCGTGCAACCGGGGGTGTCCGCCTGGGGATAGAAGTAGAGGATGACCGGGTGACCCCGTAGCTCGGACAGCTTGAGCCGCGATCCCGCGGAGGTCGGTCCCTCGAAGTCCGGCGCCATCTCCCCTTCGGCGATCATGGCCGGGTAGGGCTCGGAGCCGACATCAAGTCGACGGGACCCCATGATCGGGGGGGTCGGCTCCCGCAGTCGAGCCGAGCTCGCTCGGCAGCAGGTCGACGAGGTCCGATCGGCCGGAGCGCGCCAGGTCGATCCAGGTGTTGTCCTCGGGGAGTGGAACGTAGGTGAACCCGAGGCTCTCGTAGAGCGCGCGCGCTCGTCGATTGGGCGCGGTGACGACCAGCCGGGGAGTGGGCGCCCCTTCCGAGCGGAGTGCGGCGAGCGCGGCACGTACGACCGCCCGGCCCAGACCCCGTCGTCGATGGCTCGGAGCCACGACGATCTCAGCCAGCAACGGACCGTTGAGGTCGGTGACGAGCACGGCAGCGACCCAACGGCCCTCCGCGAAGACGCCCACGGAGGCGGAAGCCCACCAGCGTCCGTACTTCCCTCCGAACAGTTCGTGGGCGGCGGTGCGACATTCGTCGGCGATCGGCACGCCCGGCGAGAAGTAGGTCGGATCGAGCGGAAAGTCCGAGTAGGCGTCTGCGAGGAGGTCTCCGATCGCCCCCACGTCCCCGGCCGCGAGTGGGCGGATGCCAGCCCTCTCGGGCGCGGCCGGCAACACCCGGTCGAGCGGGTAGATCATGTCGAACCGCCGGAGATGGCGGTAACCCTCCGGCTCCAGGACCGTCGCGAGGTCGGAGGACGGGATGGTCCAGCCCGGTAGCTGGACGATCGCGACGGGAGGCCCCTCGAGGCTCGTCAGCTCGCGCAGCAACGCGCGGAGCGTTTCGACCCGCCGCCACGACGGATCGAGGTACACCTGGACCTTACGGCGCTCCCGTCCGACGGACTCCCAGCGTACGACGGAGATCGGATCGTCCTTCGGCCCGATCCAAAGCCAGCCCGGGAACCGACCCGTCCGGACCTCCTCGCTCCAGGTGTCGGGGGAGGGGTTCGATCCGGATCCAGAGGCCTGCTCGTCGGCCCGTCGCCCGGTCAACCGCAGCACTTCGGCCGGGTATTCGTTGGCCTCGACGAGCCCATGCGGGGGGGTCATCCGACACGCGCTCGTACCGGTTCGGAATAACCCTGCCGCCCGCGATGATCCTGCCGCGGCGCACGTTATCTGCCGGCCGGAATCGGGCCGACCATGGCAGCGGTACGGCGTGCAGTGGCGATCTGGGAGCACGACCTTCTCAAGGGCAGCGGGCGGTTCAAGGTGGACAGCGGGGCGATACCGGAATCGCCGGTCAGCTGGGCCGCGCGGACCGAAGCGTCCAATGGCAAGACCAGCCCGGAGGAGCTGCTGGCCGCGGCCCATGCGAGCTGCCTGGCGATGGCGTTCTCGGCCGGCCTCGGCCGCATGGGCAAGCCGCCCGAGCGGCTGACCGTGACCGCGAGCTGCACCTTCGACAAGGTCGGCGAGGCCTGGCGCGTCACCCGCATGGAGCTCGACGTCGTGGGCAAGGTCCCCGGCATCGACAACGCCGCGTTCCAGGAGGCGGCGAAGAAGGCCGTCGACGGCTGTCCGATCTCGAACGCACTGCGCAACAACGTCGAGATCCACCACTCGGCGCACCTCGAGTGAGTCCCGACCGGGTCTCTCCCTCCGCCGACGGTCCGGGGTCCGCCCCCGCCGTCACCGGGGATTCGACGCTCCTCGACCGGCTACGACGCTGGTGCGACGTCGTCCTCTCCCAGTCCCCCCGGTGGGCGTTCGACGGGGAGACCGTCCACTACCTGTCCGACGAGGCCGGCCTCTTGCAGCCCTGGAGCGTCGCCCGTGCGGGTGGATCCCCTCGCCCGCTCGCTCCTACGGCCGAACGCGCCGGAGCGCTCCATCCGTCCCCGACGCAGCCCGAGATGGTGATCGCCACCGACGAGGGCGGCGACGAACACTGGCGGCTCGCCCTGCTGTCCGCGGACGGCCGGTCCCCACCGCGCGCCTTCGCCGCCGAAGCCGGGGTGATCCATCAGCCAGGGGCCTGGTCGAGCGAGGGTGGCACCTTCTACTTCACGGCCAACGGACGGGACCGACGCTTCTTCGACGTGTACGCGATCGATCCGCACGCGCCGACCCCCGCGCAGTGCATCCGTCAGGAGGACGCGACCCTCGGGGTCGCCGACGCGCGGGGGGGTCGCGTCCTCGTCCGACGGCACCGCAGCAACCTCGACACCGACCTGCTGCTCCTGGACGGAGGGCGCTGGGTCCACCTCAATCCCCACGTCGACGAGCAGATGGTCGATGGCGCCGCGCTCGCGCTGAACGATGTGTTCGCCGCGTCCAACCCGCTCCGCGACCGGTGCGCGCTCGTGCGGTTCCGCTTCTCTGGGGCCGGACCGGAGTTCGTGCGCGAATATCCCGGAGAGGTCGAACTGGTGAAGGTCTCCCCCGACGGGATGCGGGTCGCGCTGACGGTCAACCGGGATGGATGGAGCGAAACGCATCTCCTCGACCCGGGTACCGGTGAGGACCGTCCTTTGCTGTCCGGCCCGAAGGGCGTCGTGCACTCGCTCGACTGGTCCCCCGACGGGACGTCGCTCGTTTACGACCTCAGTTACGCGGAAGGTTGGGAGGTCTTCTCCCGCAACCTCGAGAACGGCAAGGAGCGGCGGTTGACCCGGACCCCCCGACCGCTTCCCGACCGCTCCGTCGAGCCTCGCCTCGCGATGCACCGCGCCTCGGATGGGGTGACCATTCCCCGGTGGGAGTATCTCCCCAGGGCCGGTCCGGTCCGGGGGACGATCGTCGAGGTCCATGGCGGGCCGGAGGCCCAGTCACGGCCCGAGTTCCGTCCCATCGTGCAGTTCCTCGTCGCCGAGGGCTGGCGGGTCATCTCTCCGAACGTCCGGGGCAGCACCGGATACGGCCGGAAGTTCGTGCACCTGGACGACCGGGAGCGCCGGCCGGACTCGGTCCGCGACCTGAGCGAGCTCGTCGCCCACCTGCTCGGCTCCGGTCGCGCGGAGTCGGGCCGCATCGCCATCGTCGGAGGCAGCTACGGCGGCTACATGGTGCTCATGGCGCTGAGCACCTACCCGGAGCTGTTCGCCGCCGGCGTCGACATCGTCGGGATCGCGAACTTCCTGACGTTCCTACAGCACACCGGGCCCTGGCGCCGTGCGCTGCGCGAGGCCGAGTACGGCAGCCTCGAGCGCGACGCCGAGATGCTGCGGGCGATCTCCCCGCTCTTCCGCGCCGACCGGATCCGGTCGCCGCTACTGGTGCTCCATGGACGCAACGACCCTCGGGTCCCGTTCGAGGAGGCCGAGCAGATCGTCGCGACGCTTCAAGGCCTGGGCCGCACCGTCGAGCTTGTCGAGTTCCCAGGAGAGGGCCATGGGTTCCACCTCCGGTCCAATCGGCTCGATGCTTGGGCCCGAGCCGCCGGATTCCTCGACCGGCATCTGCCGCCCCCCAAGCCCGCTCCCGGGGGCCCGCGCTAGGTCGGCTACGGTTCGCCGCCCCGAGGGCGTCGCGCCAAGGAGGCGACCGTCCCCACGGCCACGGCGGCGATCACGGCGATCAGGACGAGGAAGGTCAACGGCGTCCAGATCGAGGCCGGTCCGACGGAGTGCTGGATGGCGGTCGGCTGGACCGGCGTCAGGTGCACGTTCACCCGGAGCGGCTGACCGGGCGCGAGGGTGAAGTTGTAGAAGTACGCGTGATAGCCGGGCGCGGTCACCACGATCCGGTAGCTGCCAGGTGGCAGCTGTACCGAGTACTCCCCGCCGGACGAAAGCGTCACCTCGGTGCCGTTGACCAGAACCGTCGCGTTCCCCGGCAGCACGGCACCGAAGACGGTACCCGGCTGTGGAGCGAAGGCGAAGCCCACCGGGCTCGCTCCGGCGACGACCGACAGCACGCCCCGGGAGGGGGTGGGCAGATAGGGACTCCCGGTGCTGACCGAGTAGTTGTAGGTCCCGTTCGCGAGATTGAGCTGCAGCATGGAGGCGGCCGTGGAGTGGTTCGCCCCATCGATCGACAGGACCCATCCGGTCTGGACCGGCAGGCCGCTCTCGGAGAAGGTCACGACGTAGAGGACTCGGACGAAGCTGACGACGAGTGCGTAGGCCGAGCCCTGGACGGTGAAGTTCCCCGACCAGGCGAGCGCCCGGTAGCCCGGGACCGGACCGAGCGAGAATCCGTAGGTGCCGTTGGGGAGCTCGAACAGGAACGTCGCTGCGGTGCCCGACGTCGAGGTTCCGTTGAGGGTGATGTTCCATCGGGTGTTCGCCGGCAGACCGAGGACCTTGGCGGTCACCGGGAAGTGCTGGATCGTCCAGCTGATCGTGAAGTTGTCGCCGAGCCCATTGACGGTGATGAACCCGGAGGTGATATTGGGGTGATACCCGGGAACGAAGTTGACGACCCATCGGTAGGTCCCGTTGGGCACGAGCGCCAGGATCGAGGCCGACGTGGTGTTGCCGTTGACGTTGTAGACCGATACGCCCCATGGGGTGCCCGGCGGCAGTCCCTGGGAGGTGAACACGAGGGGGAAAGTGTTCGGCGGATGGTAGTGGTAGTCGAAGTCGTACGGGAAGTATTCACCCCGGTCGAGGTAGACGGTGACGTTCTCCTTGGGCGTACCGTTGACGAGGAGCGAGATGTTGTACTTACCCGGAAAGAGCGTGAGGTTCAGGCCGTGGTTGGTGAAGTTGCCGATCACGTAGCCGTTGACGGCGTAGGCGCCGCTCGGGATCGCCGTCGTCCCGTTGAACAGCGCGTCGGAGAAGCGGTCGTACAGGTTCTTGACCGTCCCGAGGGAGGAGACGATCAGGTGGGACTGATACTGTCCGGTCGTCGCGTTCGGGTAGTCGAGGGCGTACACGCTCGAGATCGATTCGCCGGTGTCGCTCCCGAAGTTGAACGCGTTGGAGACGTTCTGGTAGTTGTGCCCGTTGTAGAACTCTAGCCCCATCTCCATCCCCCCCTTGGTCATCACGGTGGAGGAGCCGCCGCCGGGGCCGCCCCAGACGAGCTCGGCGTCGGTGTAGAGGTAACCGTCGGCGTTGGAGTTGCCGTCGACGACGAACTTGCTGCTCGCGACCGACTTCGTGAAGACGAACTTGACCGTGTCGTAGGTCTGCCAGCCCTTGCCGTCCGCGAACTGGAATTGGACCTCGGGCGTCCCGAGGGCCGTCGTTGCATTCACCCGGAGGTTGACGGTCGCCGGGTAGTGCAGGGAGATCCCGTTGCCGGGCTGACTGCCCGCCGCGGCATAGTAGTAACCGAGACCCCCGAACGATTGCACGGAGCCGACCCCCGAGACCGTGGAGGGGAGCATGCCGTAGGTGTTGCCGTCGGTGAAGTTCCATATGTTGTTCTCGAAGTTGGCCGTGGACGTGGAGGTGGAGAGGTAGAGCACGTCCTGGATCCAGTATTCGAAGTAGTTCCCTCCGCTGTCGAACTCAAGGACGACGTTCAGCTGCATCGTCCCATCGTAGTCGTACGACCCGAGACCGGAATTGTAGAGCGTCAGGCTCTGCATGGTCGCCGAACCCCAGAACGAGGTGGTCCGGTAGGTGTAGCTCGAGTTCGTGTTGTTGTTCACGCCGAAGTCGGCGAGGCCCATCGGGGCGGGCTCGGAGGAATAGTACGTGTAGGGGTACACCGTCAGGCCGTGCACCGAGCGGTGCAGGTGGCCACGGGCGACGGGGGGGAGAATGTGGGCCGCCGCCGGTAGCAGGTGCAGTGGTCCCGGGGCCGCGCCGACCGATGGGCCGTGCGGGGAATCTGCCGCCGCGACAGAAACGCCCGGGACGAGCAGCGCCCCGGAGACGGCCAGCAAGGCGAGGGTCGCCCAAGGGGCCCCCCGGCCAGCCGACGAACGACGAGTGCCCGGCGAACCCATTCGGCGGTAGATGCCGGCGGGGCCCTATTATCACTTGCCATATTCGTCCGCCCGGACCACCCCGGGGGTGCCCCGAGCGGAGGGTTCGGACGACCCGGAGATGGACACGCTCGAACGACCGGGGTCGGACGGAACGGACCGGGCCGCAACACCGAACGCGGTCTCTCCGAGTCGAGTCTGGCTCTCCTGGAGCAGCGGCAAGGACGCTGCGTTCGCGCTGGTGCGTCTCCGTCAACAACCGAGTCTCCAAGTGACCGGTCTGCTGACCACCGTCACGCGCGAGTTCGAGCGCGTCTCGATGCACGGGGTCCGGGTCGAGTTGCTACGGGCCCAATGCCAACGCGCCGGAGTTCCGCTCCATATCGTCGAGATCCCCTACCCGTGCTCGAACGAGGAGTACGAGCGGGCCATGGGTGCCGCCTGCGCCCGGGCCCGCGCGGAAGGCGTCGAGGCCGTCGCCTTCGGTGACCTCTATCTTGAGGAAGTCCGGCGGTATCGCGAGCAGAACCTAGGCAAGGCCGGCCTGCGAGGGATCTTTCCGCTGTGGGGCCTCCCGACCGCGGAGCTCGCGCGCACGATGATCGCCAGCGGGCTGCGCGCCACGTTGAGCTGTGTCGACCCCCGGCGGCTCCCGGCCTCATTCGCCGGGCGAGAGTTCGACGCGACCCTGCTGGACGACCTCCCCCCCGGGGTCGACCCGTGTGGCGAGAACGGCGAGTTCCACACGTTCGTTCACGACGGACCCATGTTCGATGCCCCGATCCGCCTCCACCATGGCGAGGTCGTCGAGCGGGATGGGTTCGTCTTCGCGGACCTCCGACCGTCGCCGTAGCGGGGGTCCCGGAGGTCACGCCCGGTGAGCATTCCGGGTGCGTCGGGAGCATGCCCCCCCGGCTCCCTCGCTCCTTCCATGACCGCGGCGGAGTTCTTCCAGCCCTGGAGCGCCGAACGCCTGCGCCATGTCGTCTTCGGACCCTACGATTACGAACGCAAGCTCGAGGGGGGTCCGCGCGACGAGCTCGAATCCCCCCGCGGCGCCGGGCGGCGTCACCGCTCGGAGCGGTCCCCGGAGTGACGAGCGGCCGACCGACCCGTCAGGAGAAGTGGCTGCTCACCGCGAGCAGGTAGACCACCAGCAGGCCCTCGACCACCGTCACCAGCACCGAGCCGCCGTGACCGTAGAAGATGTCGTACAGGTTGAGCGCGAGCGAAATGAGGAGGACGAGGAGCGCCAGCGCGAGCGCCCACATCTCGAGGTCCCACAGACCGCTCGCCACCACCAGGAGTACGATGCCGAAGATCAACACGATGAGCCCGCCGATCAGCCCGACGCCGTAGAGGGCGACGCTGTCGAAGATGGCGAAGCCCAGGAGGATCAGTAGCCCGCCGAGTACCAGGATGAATCCGACGATCCCGATCAGGATCGCCAGGATGGCCACGCCCACCGGGAGCGTGGAGCTTCCCCAGGATCGCCCCGACATGGCGCCTCGGGACTGACTGCGCCGTCCCGAGGGATATTCCTATCGCCGAACGGGTAGGGCAGGATAGCCCGTAACCGCTTGTGACGCACGGAGTCCGAGAGTGCGATCTGCGCGCCGGACGGGAGCGGCGACCCCTAGGGGGCCGCAGCCTCGACCTCGATTACCGCGTGGAGTATCCCGTGGTCCCGCGCGAGGCGCCGCCGCAGCTCGGCGGCGACCTCCATCCCCTCCCGGATCGAGGTGTTGTCGACCCGGACGTGGGCCGTCATGCATACCAGCGTCGGGCAGACCGACCACACATGGAGGTCGTGTACCTCGGCGACGTGGGGTACCTCCCGGGCGGTCCGGGCGATCGCGTCGATCGAGAGGGTTCGGGGGGTCCGCTCGGTGAGCACCTCCCAGCCGTCCCGGAACAACGGGAGCGACTCGTAGACCAGGATCGCCGCAATCGCGACCGCCGCGACCGCGTCCGCGGCGCCCCAGGCGGGTCGGACGAGGAGCACCACCCCGGCCACCACCAGCGCCCCCGTGATGGCGAGGTCGCTGGCGAGATGGAGGAGGACCCCCCAGAGATTGAGGTCCCTCGCGCGGCGTGGAAGCCGGCCCAGGTTCGCGAGGCTGACCGCCCGCAGTCCAAGGGTGGGAAGCGCGACGGCGAGGATCCAGATCGGGACGACCGGGCCGCCGAAGCCGGTGCCGGCGACGAGGACGCTCGTGCCTTCGTACCCGAACAGCAGACCGGTCCCCAGGATCAGTGCCCCATTGAACAGCCCGGCGAACACCTCGAACCGGTGGCGCCCGAACGTGTAGCTGTCGGTGGCCCCCGCACTGGTGGATCGGAGCGCGGCCCACGAGACGGCGAACGCGGCAATGTCCGGAATGTTGTGGACGGCGTCGGCGGTAACGGCGAGGCTCCGGGAGTACCACGCCCCGACCGCTTCGATGACCAGGACCACCACCGACAGTTCGAGCGCGAGCCGGAGTCCCGAGAGCACCCGCTGCTCGGACTCGCCTTCGCCGTGGTGGAGTTCGGCCATCGACCCTCGAGTTCCGACCGGGTGTCCCCGAGCGACCGTCCCGACCGTACGAGTCCCGTGCCTCCGATTTATGGTACCTCGTCTCGCCGGACGAGAACATGGGTCCCTGACGGTTCCGCTTCCGGAGCGGGCCCGGCCGAATCCTTATGCCGCGCGGCGGGGTTCGCTGCTCTCCGAGGGGCCGTGGTCGATAGCGGGACGACGCTGGGATTGATCCTGATCATCGGTGGGCTCGTTCTGATCACGTTCGAGTTCATCCACCCCGGCGCCTTCCTCCTGATCCCGGGGACCGTGGTCCTGGCCGGCGGGATCATGTACGTCGCGGTCCCGGGCTTCCTCACGGGGACCGTTTTCGGTCCGCTCATCGTGACGGGCGTCGGGATTCTCTCGATCTTCGTCACGCTGCCGTACTACCAGCACGTCGGGAAGATCCATCGTCCGATGAGCACGACCACCGACTCCCTCGAGGGCGAGGTCGGACTGGTGATCGCCGACGTCGTTCCGGACTCGACGCATGGCAAGGTGCGACTTCGCTCCGAGGTCTGGTCCGCCCGGGCCGAGCGACCCATTCCCATCGGGACCCGCGTCAAGGTCGTCGGCGGCGAGGGAGTGACCGTCTGGGTCAAGCCGCTGGACGTCGAGGCGCCGACCGCCACCGGCTAGCGCCGGACGCGGGCGCTGTGCGCGCACACCGGATGCCGAAGCGCCACGCGGGATCTCGCAGGTCGGCCGCCTCGATCGTCGGCCGGATTCCCCGCCCCGGAATACCTGCTCGTACCCGGCTCCGTGCTCGGGGAGCCGTTCCCCGCGACCTTGCGCCTGAAGCCGGACAGCGGCGAGCACGTCAACCGTCGTCGGCGATCTGGGGAGTGACATCCGTTGCGGCGGGCGAAGGAGTAATGGCGGTGCGGGCCACGACCGAGCCGCCGCTACGGGACGCCGAACCGGGGTAGCGAGGAGAAGCACACATGGTCGATGCGGGCACCGCCGCCGGGCTGGCCGTACTGGGCGTCATCATCCTCATCGCGATCATCATCGTCCTGTCCCGCGCCATCCACACCGTCTCGCCCTACCAGCAGGGGGTCGTGACCCTCTTCGGGTCGTACAAACGGATCCTCAATCCGGGGTTCAACGTCGTCAGCCCGCTCGCCCGCGTCGTCCTCGTGGACCTGCGGACGCAGGTGCTCGAGGTACCCCGCCAAGAGGTCATCACCAAGGACAACTCGCCGACGAACGTCGACGCGATCATCTACATCAAGGTCGTCGACGCGCCCCGCGCCATCTTCCAGGTCCAGGACTTTCACGTGGCGACCGTCGCCCTCGCCCAGACCACCCTTCGGTCGGTCATCGGCGACATGGAGCTCGATGAGGTGCTCTACAACCGCGAGCGGATCAACACCCGTCTCCGCGACATCCTCGACGAGGCGACCGACCGCTGGGGGGTCCGGGTCGAGGCGGTGGAGATCAAGGAGGTCGACCCGGTCGGCCCCGTCAAGGCCGCGATGGAGGAGCAGACCTCGGCCGAGCGGCAGCGACGCGCCGCGGTCCTTCGGGCCGACGGTGAGAAGCGGAGCGCTATCCTGGTCGCCGAGGGTCAGAAGCGTTCCCGCATCCTTCAGGCCGAGGGAGTACGGCAGTCCCAGATCCTCGAGGCCGAGGGCGCCCGGATGGCGACCATCCTGGAGGCCCAGGGCGAGTCGCTGCGGTTGCGCATCCTGGCCCTCGGTGCCGGCACGCTCGACGCCAAGGCGCTCACGGTCCTCTCGCTCGACACGATGGGCACAATGGCGAACGGCCAGGCGACGAAGATCATCTTCCCGTTCGAGATCTCCCGCCTGATGGAAGGGGCGTCGGAGTACCTCGGGGTCTCGCGGACGGTGCCCGACCGGCAGTTGAACAACTTTGCCGACCTGACCCAGCAGATCGGGAACGTCGACGACGTCCTCGGACCGATCCCCAAGCAGACCGAGCTGATGTCCGAGATCAAGAGCATCGAGGACGAGATCAAGGCCGACGCCGACGCGTCCACCGCCATGGTCGAGCCCGGCATCGCGGGCAAGGGGGACGACGAGCCGACGGTGAAGGCGGCGCCGAAGAGCAGCCTGCCGACGACGCACGCTCCGATCTTCGCGACCGCGGCTCCGCCCGGACCCTCTCCCGGGGTGACCTCCCCGCCTCCGCCCCCTACCACAACGGACCCCAAGCGGAAGCCACCTCCGCCCCCGTCGGCCTGACGTGTCTCCGGACGACCCGGCCCCCACCGCCGTGGTGCGCGCTCCGTTCGTTTCCACGCTGGGACGCTGGTATCGCTGGTGGAACCCGCTCCGTCTGCTGACGGTCGTCCTGGCCGGACTGGCCGCGGTCGGAGCCTGGCTGCTCGGGGTCCCGGTCGTCCTCGCCCAGATCACGATCGTCCCGCTCGCCGCGGCGGTCACCGACCTGGCGTTCTCGACCATGAGGTGGCGGCGCCTGCGGGTGCCGTGGGCCGGAATCGCGACGGGCCTGTTCGTCGCGCTGTTGATCCCGCCGCAGGGGCTTCCGGGGCTGGGCGGCAGCTCGGCGCTGCTGGTCGCCGCCGGATCCGTCGCCGTCCTCGCGGTGGTCGTCAAGCACCTCTTCCGCTTCCGCGAGCGGCCCTGGGTCAATCCCGCCGCCTTCGCGCTGGTAACGGCGGGTCTCCTGTTCGGGATCACACCGGCGTGGTGGGGGGCGGTGAGCCTCCCGGCCGTACTCGTGGGCGGAATGATCCTCAACCTCCGGGCGTGGCGCCGGTGGAGCTTGCCGGTCGCGTTCTTCGCGACCTACTCCGGACTGGTCGTGGCGCACTACGCGCTGCTGTTCGGGACGGGGAACCTCCGGCTGCTCGGGCTGAGCGTGCTCGATCCCTCGGTCCTCTTCTTCACCCTGTTCATGCTGGTCGAGCCGAGGACCGCCCCGACCGATCCGGGCCTGAGGCCGATCTACGCTGCCGGCGTCGGGGTCCTCGCCGTCCTGTTCGGCTTCTTGATCCCGGGCGCCGGGACCGTGGTCACCGCCGACAGTTTGCTGCTGGCCCTGGTGCTCGGGAACCTCCTCGTGATCCCGCTCCGCCGGTCCACCGTCGTCTCTCCCCGGCCCACCCCGACGCGGGCCCTGCCCGCCGCTCGAGCGCGCGTTCATTGGGGTCTGGCCGAGCAATCGGTCGCGGTGTTCGCAGCGTTCGTCGTCCTGGCGGTGTCCGTGAGCGCGGTGCATCCGGTGTCGACGGCCTCGGGACCGCCGTCGCACGTGGTCATCGCCTCGTGCACCCAGGACAACCGGACGATCCCCGCCTCGACGCTGTCCGCGCTCCACAGTCGGCTCGGGCCCTCGGTCATCTTCCAGTACGACCCGAACTCCGGAGCCACCGTGTTCTACGACCCGGTCAACCACGTGACCGTCTACGAGACCGACCTCTTCGAGGACTACGGACAGGCCGAGTTCAACGGGGACGACAGCGTCCTCGCCCAGGGCTGCTCCCTCTCGGGAGGATCGGCCAGCGGATCCGCCGGCTGATCCGCGCCCAGCCTACCGGACCTTTACCTACCGACCTTCCGCGGCCGTCTCCGCCGGGCCCACGCGGATCCCTTCACCGAAGTCCGTCGTGGGCCGACCCGCGAGCCGACGACCTGCCGCGGAGAATCGTCTCCGTGGGCACTTTTATCGCACCGGTAATGCCCCGGACCATGAGCGGAGCCCAGCCTGCAGTACTGGTGGACCGGCGCGGCTCGGTCGTCGAGATTCGGCTGAACCGGCCGGAGCAGCTCAACGCGTTGGACGTGCCCACCTTCCAGGAGTTCCGCGCCCACCTCGGACGTGCGGCGCGGGACGACTCGGTACGGGCGGTGATCCTGACCGGTGCGGGCCGGGCCTTCTCGGCCGGGGGCGATGTGGCCGCGATGGAGCGAGCGTCGGAGGCGGGTACCCTTCCCCAGTTCTTCCACGACCTCACCGGTGAACAGGAGCTGGCGGTCCGAGAGATCCTGTCCATGTCCAAGCCGGTCCTGGCCGCCCTGCCGGGGGTTGCCGCGGGCGGGGGCCTCTCCCTGGCGCTCGCGGCGGACTGGCGGATCGGGACACCCGAGACCCTCCTTGTGCCCGCCTTCCCCAGTTTGGGGGCCGTCCCGGACGGTGGGCTCACCTACCTCCTGCCCCATTTCCTCGGGATCGGACTCGCCCAGGAGCTGCTCTTCACCGCCGCGCGCGTGCCCGCCGAACAGGCGCGCCATATGGCGCTCCTGCACGAGATCGTCGACGGCAAGGAGCTCGGTGCACGGTCCTGGGCGCGGGCCGACGAGCTGGCGACCGGTCCGACGTTCGCCTACGGATGGATGAAGCGGCTGATGGTGGCCGCGTTCTCCGGCTCGCTCGAGACCCAGCTGGCGCTCGAGCGTCGCGGGGCGGTCGAGGCGGCCTCCCGCCACGAATTGCCCGAGGGGATCAGGGCGTTCCGTGCAAAGCGGCGCCCGGACTTTCCGCGGTCGAAACCGACGTAGGGTGGGCCCGATCGGCCCCGGGTGCACCCCCTGCGGCGAGCCGGAGCTCGAGGCGGGCACGAACCGCCGGCCACTCGCTGGCGACGATCCCGTAGACGTAGGAACTCCGGAAGGTGCCGTCCCGACGCACCATATGCTCGCGAAGAAGGGCTTCCTTCAGTGCGCCCAACCGCTCGATCGCCCTCTGGGAGCGCACATTGCGCTCATCGGTGCGAAGCTCGACCCGATGGCAGCCCTCGGTCTCGAAGGCATGTCGAAGGAGCATCAGCTTCGACTCCGTGTTCACCGCGGTCCGCCAGCGGGCCCGCGCGTACCACGTCCCCCCGATCTCGACGCAGCGGTCCTCGCGCAGGATGTGCAGGTACCGCGTCATACCGATCGGCTCCAGCCCCGGGACGGCGAGCACGGTGAAGGCCAGGTCCGTCCCCGCGGCCTGACGGTCGAGAAGGGTCTGGATCAGCGCGCGCATCCGCTCGGGACCCCGGGAGTCGCCGGCGTGGAGGTATTCCCAGATCTCCGGCGAATCACCGGCGCGCACGAGCGCTTCCAGATGGCCGTGCGAAAGCGGAGCAAGGCAGACCTGCCGGCCCTGCAGGATCACGGGGGGCCGGAACGCCATCGAGCCCGACATCCCCCACCTCCCCGGCGCGGGCCGTACCGGCGCGGTTGAAACGTGTTGCGGAGGTCGTTGCTCGACGGTGGGGAAGCCTCCCGCACGTCGGGGGCGGGGGCCGTTAAATAATGACCCGAGGTGGTACGGCCGCTCTCGCTGAGTAGACGGAGGTACGAACCGTGGACAGCGTCACTCTGTTCCTCGTGTTCGCCGCGATCGCCGTGGTCTTCGGGGTCGGCTCGATCGTCGCGAACCGGATGTTGGGCGCGCGCCCGCGCCGCGCCTACCTGCAGGCGATGACCTACGAGTGCGGGCAGGAAGCCGAGGGCGAGGCCCAGATCGACTTCCCCACTCAGCACTACACCTTCGCGATCGTGTTCGTGGCCGTCGATGTCATCGGCTTCATCCTGGCGCTCTGGGGGCTGACGTTCCGGACGCTGCAGACGGACTGGGTCCCGACCTTCATCGCGTTCGGCTTCGCCGCGTTGGCCCTCGTGGGAATCTACTACGCCCTGTCGGGCGAGAAGAAGTGGGTCGTATGACGGCCTCGACCACGCCCGTACCGCCCAAGGTGCTCGTCCCGCCCACCGGTGCGGAGCTGCCGATGGCCGAGGCCGCGGTCCCCTTCATCGAGATCGAGACGCTCCGGGCGCAGCAGTTCATCCCCGCCGCCCGCGAGGCGCTCACCTCGCTGGTCGCCGAGCAGACCCACGAGAAGCTCATCCGGCCGGTCTTCAACTGGGCCGGACGAAATTCGCTGTTCCCGCTCCACTGGGGGCTGGCCTGCTGCGCGATCGAGTTCGCCGCGGCCTTCGGCGCCCGCTGGGACGCCGAGCGGTTCGGCGTCGTCCCGCGCTCCTCGCCGCGCCAGTGTGACCTCCTGATCGTCAACGGCACCGTCACCTGGAAGGTCGCCCACAAGCTCATCGCGCTCTACGAGCAGATGCCCGAGCCCAAGTGGGTGATCGCCATGGGCAACTGCGCGACCGGTGGCGGTCCGTTCCGGACCGCGTACTCGGTCGTCCCCGGGGTCGACAAGCTCGTACCCGTCGATGTGTACATCGCCGGGTGCCCGCCGCGGCCCGAGGCGATGCTGGACGGGATCCTTCGTCTGGAGCAACTGATCAAGGAGCGGCACGAGTAGGGCCGCCGGCCCCGGGGAATGGACTTGGCCGACGGACTTACCACCGAGCAGTTGGCCGGTCGTCTGAAGGAACGGTTCCCCGCCGGCATCACCGCCGTCGAGCCGTTCGGCGGCACGCTCGGCCGTGTGCGGTTCGACGCGTCGCTGGTGCTGGAGCTGCTGCGCGAGATGCGCGATGTCCACACGTTCACGCACCTCGCCATGGTCGCCGCGATCGACTGGGAGAAGGAGCGCGAGGTGCTCTACACCCTCTGGTCGGACGAGCGCCGCGCCTACGTCCACCTCTCGACGATGGTCCCCGCCGCCTCGCCGCACCTCGAGAGCGCCACTCCGGTGTTCCCCTCGGCCGATTGGCACGAGCGCGAGGCCTGGGAGCTCGTCGACGTGACCTTCGACCACCACCCGGACCTGCGCAACCTGCTGCTCCCGACCGGCTACAAGTTCCACCCGCTGCTCCGCTCGTTCAAGCTCCACGAGCCCGAGGAGCTGGAGGTGAAGGTGCGCGATGTCTGACATGTGGATCAACATGGGGCCGCAGCACCCCATGACGCACGGGCTGTGGAACCTCCGCGTCCACATCGACGGCGAGCTCATCCTGGACGTCGACCCCGAGATGGGCTACCTCCACCGGGGGATCGAGAAGATCTCGGAGGACCGGCACTACAACGAGGTCGTGACGCTGATGGACCGATGCTGCTACGTCGCCGGGATGAGCTGGGAGTCGGTCTACATCCTCGGGGCCGAGCAGGCGCTCTCGGTCGTACCGCCGGAGCGCGCCCGCTGGATCCGGATGCTGAGCGACGAGTTCCAGCGCATCGGCTCGCACCTGATGTGGTACGCCGCGTTCGTCCAGGACCTCGGGCTGATGTCCCCGTTCCTGTACGGGATGCGGGACCGGGACCTCGTCCTCGACCTCTTCCAGAGCTACACCGGTGCCCGGATGACCTACGAGTACCAGCGGGTGGGCGGGGTGCGCAACGACCTGCCGCTCGGCTTTACCGACCGCGCCCGCAAGGTCTGCGACTGGCTGATGGACCGGTTCGTCGAGTACGACCGGCTCTGCCTGGGTTCGGAGATCTTCCGCAAGCGCTGCGATGACCTCGGCAAGCTCAGCGCGAACGACTGCGTGCGGCTCGGCGTCACCGGTCCGATGCTCCGTTCGGCCGGCTCCAAGCGCGACCTCCGCCGCGACCGGCCCTACCATGCCTACGACCAAGTCGCCTTCGAGGTCGCGGTCGCCGACGCCGCGGACGTGACCGCGCGCTACCTCGTCCGGATGGAGGAGCTCCGCCAGTCGGTCCACATCGTGCGCCAGTCGCTCGACTGGCTCGACCGGCATCCCGGCCCGGTGATGGCCGAGAAGGTCCCCCGCTGGCTCGGCGCACCGTACGCACCGGTCGGGAAGGAGGGCTACCTGCTCAAGCGCAACTATCCCAAGGGGCTCGGGTTCGCCGCCATCGAGGAGCCCCACGGCGAGGCGCTGAGCTACATCGTCAACGACGGCGGAGAGCACCCGTACCGGGCGAAGTTCAAGTCACCGGTCTTCGTCAACATCTCGGCCGCCAAGCACTACCTCGTCGGATACCACGTCGCCGACATCCCTCCGATCATGGGCAGCGTCGACGTCTGCGTCGGCGAGGTGGACCGGTAGACCGCCATGGCCCCGCTCACGCTCTACGGCGTCGCCAATACGCTCGTCGTCACGCTGCTGACCGCGCTCCACAACGTGCTTCCGCACCCGTGGTTCGACTTCCTCGTCAACAACGACCTGATCCTCGCGCTGAGCGCGCTGCTGTTCGGCGCGATCCTGCTCGGCGCGAGCATGATCAACACGATCATGCTGATCTGGTTCGAGCGCAAACTGCTCGGCCGCTTCATGGACCGACGAGGCGCCATGCACGTCGGATACGCCGGACTGCTGCAGAACTTCGCCGACGGTCTCAAGCTGTTCCGCAAGAACACCTTCCGCCCCCGGGACGCCGACGCGCTCGGGTTCTACGCCGGTCCGACCGCCTACCTGGTCACCTCGATGGTCCTGTTCGCGGTACTGCCCGTCTCCACCGGCTGGAACGCCGGCGTCCTCCCGCTGAGCCTGCTGCTCGGGCTCGCGATCTTCTCGTTCGCCCCGCTGTTCATCTTCCTGAGCGCCTGGTCGCAGGCGAACAAGTACTCGCTGCTCGGCGGCATGCGCTCGGCCGCCCAGATGATCGCCTACGAGGTACCGATCCTCCTGGCGGTCGTCGCGGTGGTGATCGTCTCGGGGACGTTCAACCTGGACGTGATCGTCGCCGAGCAGCAGAACTACTGGTTCTGGATCCCGCTGTTCGTCGCGCTCGTCGTGTTCGTCACCGGCATGCTCGCCGAGATGGAGCGCATCCCGTTCGACCTCCCCGAGGCCGAGGCCGAGCTCGTCGAAGGCTGGAACACCGAGTACGGCGGCATGCTGTTCGCGTTCTTCATGCTCACCGACTACCTGCGCGCGTTGCTGGGGAGCTTCCTCGTCGTCCTCCTGTTCCTCGGGGGCTGGACGCTGCCGAGCTACGTGCCGGGCGCGCTGACGAGCTTCCCGCTCGCCGGACTGTTCTGGTTCATGCTCAAGACCTACGCGGTGTTCGGCGTCTTCGTCTGGATCCGGGCCTCGCTGCCGCGGGTCCGCACCGACCAGCTGCTGCGCGTGGGCTGGATGCGGATGGTCCCGCTCGCGCTCGTCAGCGTGGTGCTCGCCGCGCTGCTCGTCCTGGCCCGCTGCCTGCCGCTCCTGGGATGCGTACCCCCCGTGGGAGGATAGGAACCCGAAGATGACCGACGCGCCCGCCGCCACCGAAGAGTCCCCGAGCGCCCTGCTGTACGTCGCCAAGCCCCTCGCGACGGCCGCCCGGCAGTTCGCCCGCAGCCTGTTCCGGCCGTCGACGATCGTCTACCCGTTCGAGCGGCTGGAGGACCCGCACTTCCGCGAGGAGGTCGCCGTCGCCGCCGGCAAGCCCATCGGCGTCGGGGCCGTCTGGGACAACTACCGCGGGGTCCACGCGCTGAACATCGACACCTGCATCTCGTGCAACCTCTGCGCGTTCAGCTGCCCGGACCTCTGCATCGAGATGGTCACCGTCCCGGGCGGTGACCCCAAGCACCCCAAGAAGTGCCCCCAGATCGACTACGGCAAGTGCAGCTACTGCGGGTTCTGCTCCGACGCCTGCCCCGAGGGCTGCCTGAGCATGACCACCCGCTACGAGCTCTCGGTGACCAAGCGGGCGGACATGGTCTACTCGCCCGAGAAGCTCAACGAGGTCTACAAGTCCAAGCTGCCGATGAACCCGATCCGGCTGGAGCGCCCCGAGAACGAGGACGCGATCCTGCTCGACGCTCCGCTGTGCATCGGCTGCAACGCCTGCGCGCGCGACTGCCCGACCAAATGCATCACGATGCTCGACATCCCCAAGCCCGGCGCGCCCAAGCCGGGGGAGAAGCTCCCCAAGCGGATCTGGAAGGAGCCGGTGGTCAACGACTCCGACTGCGTGCGCTGCGGGACCTGCATCTCGGTCTGCCCCAAGGAGTGTCTCTTCTGGGGGACTCACCAGTGAGCCTCGAGGGCTACGCATTCGTCGCCCTCGCGGCGGTCGCGCTCGGCACGGCGCTCGCCGCCCTGCTCGTGCGTGAGCTGGTCCACACGATCATCTGGGTGGCGACGTTCTTCGTCACCCTCGCCGGCCTGTACTTCCTGCTCGAGGCGACCTTCCTCGGGGTCCTGCAGCTCGGCGTCTACGCCGGGGCCGTCACGATCCTCTTGCTGTTCGGGATCATGGTCACCCGGCGCCGGATCTTCAGCCGGGAAGCCGCGACCGGGATCGGCCCGGGGGCGGTCGTCCTCGCGCTCGTGCTGATCGCGGTCATGGGCGGCGTGGCCGCCAACCTGACCGGGACCGCGAGCGCCGCCGGGGTGACCGCCTACGACCCGAGCCTCCTGTCGCAGGCGCTCTTCGGGCTCTACGGCGCCTGGCTGCTCCTCCTCGGGCTGCTCATGCTCGCCGCGCTGGGCGGGGCGATCTATCTCGTGCGCGAGGGACGCGAGTGACCGACCCGTTCTCGACCGTCGGGTTCCTCGTGCTGTCGGCCGGGCTGCTCGGCATCGGGCTGTTCGGGATCCTGACCCGGCGCAACTTCATCCTGCTGCTGATCTCGATCGAGATCGCGATCAATGCGGCGGTCCTGAACTTCGTCTACTTCGCCGCGTTCGCCGGGTCGTCCTCCGTCGCCCTCGAGGGGCAATCGGCGGCGATCGTGATCATCGGGCTTGCCGCGACGGAGATCGCCGTCGGGCTCGCCATCGTCCTCGCCCTCAACCGCTCCCGGGGCTCCATCAACGTGGCGGAGGCGGCGCAGCTTCGGCTGTAACCGGACGCCATGGCCGACCTCTCGTCGCTGTTCGGGTGGGCGTTCCTCGTCCCGCTCCTGATGGTCTTCTCCTTCCTGATCGTCGGGCTGTTCGGCAACCGGCTCAAGCAGCTCGAGTACGGAGGGTGGATCGCCGTCGGCTTCGCCGGTCTGTCGATGGTCGTCGGCGTGCTCATCGCCGTCGGCGAGATGCTCCACACCGGCAGCTACACCGACACCCAGTACGTCTGGCTGAGCCTGCCGGGCAACGGTACGGGCACGTTCCCGAACGGCTTCGAGCTGATCGCCGGTACCCTCGTCGACCCGCTCAGCGCGCTGATGCTGATCGTGGTGACGGTCGTCGGATTCCTCGTGATGCTGTACTCGATCGGGTACATGCACCACGACCGGGGTCTGCCCCGGTACTACGCCGAGCTCTCGCTGTTCCTCGCCGCGATGAACGGCCTGGTGCTCTCGGACAACCTGCTCGAGTTCTTCCTGTTCTGGGAGCTCGTCGGGGTCTGCTCGTACTTCCTGATCGGGTTCTACTACGACAAGCCCAGCGCCGCGAGCGCGGCGAAGGAGGCCTTCCTCGTCACCCGCGTCGGCGACGTGATGTTCCTGCTCGGGATTTTCATCTACTTCTACGTCTACGCGCTCGCCGGCGCCGGCGGCGGTTGGGCCGCCCACGGCTTCGTCTTCGTCCAGGGGAGCACGCCCTTCCTCGCCGGGGCGATGGGCGGCAACACCACCCTGCTCACCGTCGCCGGGATCATGATCCTCGGGGGCGCCGCGGGCAAGTCCGCCCAGTTCCCGCTCCACGTCTGGCTGCCCGATGCGATGGAGGGCCCGACCACCGTCAGCGCGCTCATCCACGCGGCCACGATGGTCGCCGCCGGCGTCTACCTGCTCGCCGTGACGAGCCTGTTCCTCGGGTTCACCCCGACGGACCAGCTGGCCATCGTGGCGATCGGCGGGTTCACGACGTTCCTGGCCGCGACGATGGCGCTCGTCCAGCCGGACATCAAGCGGGTGATCGCCTACTCGACGATCTCGCAGCTCGGGTACATGGTCTTGGCCGTGGGCGCCGGGTTCGCGATGGTGGGGATGTACCACCTCTTCACCCACGCGTTCTTCAAGGCGCTCTTGTTCCTCGGCGCCGGCGCGGTCATCCACGCCGTCGGCTCGCAGGACCTGTTCAAGATGGGCGGGCTCGCCAAGCCGATGCGGATCACGTCGGTGGCGTTCCTGATCGGTGGGCTGTCGCTGTCGGGCATTCCGCCGTTCGCCGGTTTCTGGAGCAAGGACGACGTGCTCAGCAGCGTCTACGGACAGCTCGGCGCCCACCCGCTCTACTGGCCGTTCTTCCTCCTCGCGCTGCTGACCGTCTACCTCACCGGCTACTACATCTTCCGCGCGTGGTTCCTCGCCTTCTCCGGCGACCGCGGTCGCGACCCCAGCCTGCCGCCGGCCCACGAGGCGCCGTGGGTGATGCGCGCTCCGCTGATCGTGCTCTCGGTGTTCGCCGTCGTGGCGGGGGTCTTCCCCTTCGTGCCCGCGTTCGCCTCGCTGTTGCCCGGGACCGGCGTGCCACCCTCCTACAGTCTCGGCGACCTCGGGCTCACCGGCGTCTCGGTCGGACTGGGCGTCGGCGGCATCCTCACGGCCTACGCCCTGTGGGGGGACGGACGGGTGTACGCTCTCGCGCCGAACTCGGCCGCGCAGCCGTTGCGGACGCTCTTGTTGCGGCGGTACTACCTCAAGGACGCCTACGACGCGTTCGGACTGCGCGTGATCTACACGCTCGCGCGCGCCGCCGACTTCGTCGATCAGTACGTCATCGACGGCACGATCCGGGCGCTCGAGCGGGCCTTCGGCGGCCTGTCGGACCGGGCGCGACGGATCCAGAGCGGCGTCGTGCTCGATTACGCGACGTTCATCGTCGGAGGGCTCGTCGCGCTGCTCGTCTTCCTGCTCGTCGTGGCACCGTGGGTCGTGACGACCTGGGGAGGTAGCCCGTGATCGGCATCCTGTCGCTGACGCTGGCGACGCTCGTTTTCGGCACGCTCCTGACGTTCGCCTCCGGCCGCAACGCGCGCTACGTGGCGCTCGCCACCAGCCTCGTGTTCCTGTTCGAGGTCGCCTACCTGCTGGCGAACTTCTCCTGGGCGGGGTTCACCCCGAGCGGCCAGGAGTCGTTCTCCTTCGCCGAGAGCGCACCGTGGGTGCAGCTCCCCTGGTTGTCGATCAACTACTCGGTCGGACTCGACGGCATCAGCCTGCCGTTCGTGCTCCTCACCGCGATCCTCCAGCTCGTCACCGTCGTCTACAGCTTCGAGGAGTCGCGACGGCCGTCGGCGTGGTTCGGGCTGGTGCTGTTGACCTGCCTCGGCTGCTTCGGAGTGTTCGTCTCGCTCGACGTGCTGCTGTTCTTCCTGTTCTGGGAGGCCGTGCTGATCCCGATGTTCTTCCTCATCGGGTACTGGGGCGGGCTCAATCGCCGATACGCGGCGCTGAAGTTCTTCATCTACACCCACGTCGCGAGCGTCGTGATGTTGGTGAGCCTGTTCGCGCTCGCCTTCTACTCCCACGCCCCCTCGTTCGACTTCACGAGCCTGCAGGGGCCCGCCAAGCTGCTCCAGCCGGCCACGCAGGTGTTCATCTTCCTCGGGATGTTCTTCGGCTTCGGCGTCAAGTTCCCCATCGTCCCGTTCCACACTTGGCTCCCCGACGCCCATGTCGAGGCGCCCACGGGCGGGTCGGTGCTGCTCGCCGGCCTATTGCTCAAGCTCGGCGGGTACGGACTGATCCGGTGGGGACTGCAGCTCGTCCCCGTGGGCCTCGAGCACGTCGCCCCGCTGCTCTACGTCGTCGCTTTCGCTTCGATCATCTGGGGCGCGTTCCTCTCGTTGAGCCAACGGGACCTCAAGCGGCTCGTCGCCTACTCGTCGATCAACCACATGGGCATCGTGCTGCTCGCCATCGCCGTCTACTCCAATCTCGGCGTCCTCGCCGCGGTGCTGCTGATGTTCGCCCACGGGATCGTCAGCGCGCTCCTGTTCATGGTCGCCGGGAGCGTCCACCACACGTTCGGCAGCCGCGACATCGCCACGGTGAACGGGATCACCCCCCGCACCCCGGTGCTCGCCACGATGACGATGGTGGGCGCGCTCGCCTCGCTCGGGCTCCCGGCGCTGATCAGCTTCCCGGCGGAGTTCACCGCGTTCCTCGCCACCTGGGACCGGATCGGCTACTGGGTGATCGTGCCGCTGATCGTGCTGGTCTTGACCGCCGCGTTCTACATCTGGATGATGCAACGGCTGCTCTTCGGCCCGATCCGGAACGTGCCGGAGGGGGCCCACGACCTCCCGCCCTACGAGGCGATCGCGATGGGGATGCTCGTCGCGCTGACGGTGCTGTACGGGATCCTACCGGGGCTGTTGACGAACGTGATCGTGCACTCGCCGGCGTACGGGTTGCCGTAGGAGGGTGGCGCCACGATCGACACGTCCACGGTGCTGACGTTCACGCCCGAGCTCTTCGTGCTCGGCGGAGCGCTGCTCGTGTTCCTCGGCGACGTTGTCGGGGTCAAGCGGATCGAGGCGTTCGGCGGGATCGCCGTCGCGGCGATCGTCGCGACGCTCGGTCTCGTGCTGGCCGACCTCGGCTTCGGCCCGCTCGCCATGTTCCGGACGGTATCGGCGGCGAGCGTCGACGTGCCGATCTCCGCCGGAGCGCTCTATTCGGTGACCAGCCTCGGGCTCGTCTTCCAGGGGATCTTCCTGCTGGCCGCCCTCCTCGTGGCGCTCGCCTCGCTCTCGCGGCCCTCGCGCGAGCCGGGCGCGGCGGTGTTCTACGGGCTGTTGCTCCTCGCCACGCTGGGCATGATGCTGGTGGCCGTGGCCACCGACCTGATCTTCCTGCTCCTGGCCCTCGAGGTCACCGCGATCTCGAGCTACCTGCTCGTCGGGTACCCGCGGCGCGACCCGCGCGGGCTCGAGGCCGCGATGAAATTCTACATCATCGGCGCGCTGTCGGCGGCGATGGCGTTCTTCGGCGCCTCGCTGCTCTACGGAGCCTACGGCACCACGAGCTTGGCGGTGCTCGGCCACGCGCTGCCGGGCAACGGCAACGACGGCCTCGCCATCGCCGGCTACGCGTTCCTCCTCGTCGGGCTCGGCTTCGAGGTCACCGCCGTGCCGTTCCACATGTGGGCCGTCGACGTCTACGACGGCGCGCCGACCGACGTCTCGGCGTTCCTCGCCGGCGGCACCAAGAAGGTCGGGCTGTTCGCCTTCTTCCTCGTCTTCCTCGGGCCGATCCTGCTCGTCAGCGCCCCGGCGGCGACGGGGGCGCGCTTCCATGGCTCGGTCCAGCTCACGCTCGCGCTGCTGGCCGTTGCCACGATGACGGTGGGCAACGTGCTGGCTCTCCTGCAGAAGGAGATGAAGCGCCTGCTGGCGTACTCGTCGATCTCACAGGCCGGCTACATGCTGCTCGGCATCTCCATCGGCACGGCCCCGGCGATCGCCGGGGCGACCTTCCAGATCTTCGCCCACGTCTTCCTCAAGGCCGGCGCGTTCCTGGTCGTCGCCGCGGTCGCCGGCCTCGGGGTCGGGCCGCTGGTGAGCGACTGGAAAGGGCTCGGGGTGCGGCGCCCCGGGCTCGGGGCGGCGTTCGCGCTGATGCTCCTCGGGCTCGCCGGCATCCCGCTCACGGTCGGGTTCTTCTCGAAGTTCGTGCTGTTCTCCGCGGCGGTCGAGGCCCAGGGGCTGTTCGTCTGGCTGGCCGTCGCCGGGCTGTTCAACAGCGCGCTGTCGGTGTTCTACTACGCGCGGGTCCTGCGGGTGATGTACATGGAGCGGGCCGAGGACGGCGAGGTCCCGGCCGTCACCGAGTCCGCGAGCCTGCTCGCGTTCGACGGACTCGGCTGGGGGCGGGCCGCGGCGATCGGGCTGTGCGTCGTCGCCATCGTGGGCTTCGGGCTCTACCCCGGACCGGTCCTGAACGGGATCCAGGCCGCCGCCGATCATTTCGTCGCCCTCGGGGTGTAGTGCCGTGGAGCGGGCCGACGTCGTCGTCGTCGGGGCCGGCCCCGGCGGCAGTTCGGCGGCCCGATTCGCCGCCGAGGGCGGGGCCCGCACGTTGCTGCTCGACCAGCGCCCCGAGATCGGGACGCCCGTGCAGTGCGGCGAGTTCCTCCCCAGCCCGCGCGAGCTGGCCGACCTCCTCGCGTGCCCGGAGGTCATCGCCGAAGCGTTCCAGATCCCCCCCGGGTCGGTGCTCCGCCAGCTCCGCGAGATGGTCTGCGTCGCCCCGTCCGGTCACCGCTTCCGGTTCCCCCTCGACGGGGTCGCGGTGGGCCGCCGCGCCTTCGACAAGGGGCTCGCGCTCCGGGCCGAGTCCGCCGGCGCCGAGCTCTGGCACCCGTGCGGGGTCACCGAGGTCCGGGGGGACGTCGTCCGGTGCGCCAACGGCCGGGAGATCGAGGCCCGCGTGATCATCGGGGCCGACGGGCCGCTGTCGACGGTCGCCCGGGCGAGGGGGTTCGCGCCGACGCGGGAGCTGTTCCGGATGATCACCGCCACCGCCCCGGGCGGCTTCGACGACGCGCTCGAGCTCTACTTCGGCCACGTCGCTCCCGGCGGGTACGCGTGGTTGATCCCCAAGGCGGGGGAGGCCAACGTCGGTCTCGGAGTCACGAGGGTCCCGCCGGGGGAGACCCTGGGGAGCCTGTTGCAGCGGTTCCTCACCGAATACGCCCTGCCGCTCGCCCACGACCCGACCCGGTGGTGGGTGCCGCTCGGCCCGCCTCCCGACAGCGCCGTCCGCGGCAACGCGCTCTTCGTCGGCGACGCGGCCAACCTGGTCATGGCCACGAACGGCGCGGGGATCCCGACGGCGATGCTCTCCGGCCACGACGCCGGCGTGGCGGCGGCCGCGGCCGTGCGCGACGGGCGGCCCCTGTCCGAGTACGACCGGAGCTGGAAGGCCCACCTCTACGAACCGTTGCGCCGGGCGTGGGAGGTCAAGAAGGCCGGTGACCGAGTGGTCGGGCACGACCGGATACTCACGTGGGCGATGCACTATATCGGCACCCACGGTCTCGACGAGATGATGCGGCTGCGTTGGCCACCGCGGCTGTTCTGGAGGAACCTGTGAGCCCCGCGGTCGAACCGGCCGAGCCCTCGCTCGAGGCGCTCGTCAGCGAGACCCTCGGGGCGGGACTGGCCGAGGAGGTCAGCGCGGTGCTTCCCGTCCTCGCCGACGACCTCGGCGCGATCGACGCCCGTCTGTTCGACACCCTCCACTCCACCTACCCGCAGCTGACCGAGGCCGCGAGCTACGCGTGCCGGGTCGGGGGCAAGCGCGTACGGCCGCTGTTGATGGCGGTGGCCGACCGGGCCCTCGGGTCCAGCTCGACCCGGGCGATCCACTCCCTGGCGGCGGCGTTCCAGTTGATCCACACGGCGACGCTGGTCCACGACGACGTCATCGACCACGCCGAACAGCGCCGGGGCCGACCGTCGCTTCCGCGCGCCTTCGGCCTGCCGGCCGCCATCGTGGCCGGCGACTTCCTGTTCGTCCGGGCCTTCCAGCTCGCCTCCGAGTACCCCCGGGCGATCATCATGCGCTGCGGGGAGGCGTGCGCCGACCTCGCCGAGGGCGAGGTGCTCCAGGAGAGCGCCCGGTTCGACCTCACCACCGGCCGCGAGCACTACTTCCGGGTCGTCGGGGGCAAGACCGCCGCGATCGTCGGGGCGGCGCTCGCCTCGGTCGCCGAGATCGAGGGTCGCGGCGAGGAGTCCGCCCGCGCCTTCGAAGAGTACGGTCGCTCGCTCGGCATCGCCTTCCAGCTGCGGGACGATTTCCTGGACGTCTACGGCGACCCCGACCTCCTCGGCAAACCGCGCTTCTCGGACCTCCGCGAGGGGAATCCGACGCTCATCTCGCTCGAGGCCTACGCCGAGCTCTCGGGGGCCGCCAAGGTCGAGTTCGAGCGCCTCTTCGCGCTGCGGCGCAAGCAGCCCGGCGACCTCCTTCGGCTCAAGGAGCTGACCGACGGCACCGGCGCCCCGCAGAGGGCCGCCGAGGAGGCCAACCGTTGGGCCTCCCGCGCCATCGATTCGATCGCGCGGCTGCCGAGCGGACCGTACCACTCGCTCCTCGACCAGCTGGCCCGGGGGGCCGCCGCTCGGCGCTACTGAGTCGCGGCCGCGGCCGGTGCAACGAAACTTAGAAGTCGGGCGGGAAGGCTCTACGCGGGGTACGGGACCGTGTCCGGACACCATTCCAGGTCGGCCGGCCGACCGGGCACCCCACCGGTCGCCCTCGAGATCGAGCATCTCCCCCGGCCGACGAAGCTCCCCCCCTTGCAGCCGAGCTTGCCGGTCGGCGTCGCCCTGCTCGCGGTGGCGATGGGCGTCCTCGCCTTCATCGTCCTCCTGGCCGGGGCACTGATCCTGCTCAACAGCCTGCTCGGCAGCACCGTCGTCCCGACCGGGCTCCTCATCACCCAGAGCGTGGACGCCTGGGGCGCCGCGATCCTGATCATCCTGGGCGCAGCGTCCCTGGCGCTCGCGCGGGCCCTCTGGGACCTCGAGCAGTGGTCGCTCTACGTGACGGTCGGCCTGGCCTTTACCGGAATGACCTATCTGTTCTTCACCGGCTCGGTCACGGTCCTGTTCCTCGTGCTCCTGGGCGTTTTCATGTACCTGCTCTGGGTGCGCCACCACTTCTATTGACGCGGGTCCTCCTCGCCCAGCTGGCTCCGGCGCGGGGCCGCCCGGAGGCGAACCTCGCCAAGATGGAGCGCGCCCTCGCTCGAGCCCGGGTCGACCTGGCGGTCTTCCCGGAGCTGTTCCTGACGGGGTACCGGGTCGGTGATCGGACCCACCGACTGGCGCTCCGCCCGGAGTCGCCGACCGCCCGGGCGCTTACCGACCTCGCCCGTTCCTCCGGCGCCCACCTGCTCGTCGGCGGACCGGTAGAGGGGCCTCGCGCGGGGGAGACGTCCAATGCCGCGATCTGGGTCCCCCCCTCCGGTGCGATCGCCTGGCAGACCAAGCGCTATCTGCCGTCGTTCGGGCCGTTCGAAGAGGCCCACTTCTTCACCCCCACCGACCGATCCCGAGCGATGGAGCTCGGTCGGCACCGCGTCGGTACGGCGATCTGCTACGACACCTTCTTCGCGGAGATCTTCCGCGAGCTCGCGGCCGACGGTGCCGAGCTGATGGCGATCATCTCGGCCAGCCCCGTGACCTCTCGACGCCTGTTCGACAAACTGCTCCCGGCGCGCGCGGTCGAGAACGGTTGCCCGGTCCTCTACGTCAACCGAGTCGGAGTGGAGGACGGCATCGTGTTCGGAGGAGGGACCGGCGTCTGGGACGTTCGCGGAGAACAAATCCCGACCGAGTCGACGGGGTTCGCCGCCGACGAGCCCGAGGAGAGCGTCACCGTCGCCGAGGTGGACCTGGACGAACCTCGCCGGTGGCGTCCGTTCCGCCCGGTCCTTCGTGACCGTGCCACGCGGCCGCCCGCCGCGGGAGCTGCGGCTCCGCGCGACTCCGGGCCGATGGAGTCGTGAGAGGACTCCGGGTGGCTCGGTCCGCGCGCGCCACCTAGATCGAGTCCCGCTTCCCGGACGCCCTTACTCGGTCCGCCTCGAGCACCCACGAGGGGAGAATTCCCCCCACGGACCGCTCCTGCCCCGTCGTTTCTCCCATCGTTGCGTCGTTCGACTCAAACGCCGATTATATGAGCGGACAAGGCGCCCGTCCGTCGACGGATGCCCGAAAGCCGGACGCTCGCGCAGACGCTGGCCTCCAAGCAGCGGGAGATCTCGGTCGCCGAGTTCTTCGAGCGGAACCGGCAGATCCTGGGTTTCGACAACCCGCTCCGCGCGCTCCTGACGACCGTCAAGGAGGGGGTGGACAACTCCCTCGATGCGTGCGAGGAGGCCTCCGTCCTTCCCGATATCCTCGTCGAGATCTCCAAGGAAGGGACGGACCGCCTCAAGGTCGTGGTCGAAGACAACGGCCCGGGGATCCTGCGTAAGCAGATCCCGAACGTCTTCGCGCGACTGCTCTACGGCTCACGGTTCCACGCCAACCGCCAGTCGCGGGGCCAACAGGGGATCGGGATCTCGGCCGCCGTGCTCTATGCCGCCCTCACCACGGCACGCCCTACGCACGTTCAATCCAAGGTGGCCGAGGAGGAGACCGCGCACGTCGTCGACCTGCTCATCGATACGCAGAAGAATCTGCCACGGGTCGTCGAGGAGGACGTCGTGGTCTGGGACCGCGAGCACGGTACCCGGGTCGAGCTCGCGCTCAAGGCGAAGTACGCACGGGGCCGCCAGTCCCCGTTCGAGTACCTCAAGGACACGGCGATCGTCAACCCGCATGCGCGGATCGTGCTCGTCGAACCGGACGGCACCCGGGTCACCTGGGAGCGGGCGGCGAGCGAGGTCCCCCCCATCCCGCACGAGGTCGCACCCCATCCCTACGGGATGGAGCTCGGCGAGCTCGGGACGCGACTGAAGGCCACCTCGAGAACCACGCTGCAGGAGGCGCTGACCAAGGACTTCGCGGGGGTCACGCCGCGGGCCGCCAAGGAGGTCTTCGCCGCCGCCCACCTCTCCGGTCGCGAGAAGCCGGAGTCGGTCCACTCCGAGGATCTCGAGCATCTGCTGGCGGCGCTGCACTCCGTGAGCCTGTTGCCGCCGAGCTCGGAGTGCCTCTCCCCCATCGGGTCGCTGCTCATCAAGCGTGGACTGCGCAACGTCCTCGGCGACACCCGCCCCGATTTCTTCGCCCCGCCGGTGAGCCGGCCGCCCAAGGTCCACGGCGGATTCCCCTTCCTCGTGGAGGTCGGACTGGTCTACGGCGGCGGGCTCCCGCTCGACCAACCCGTCCAGATCCTGCGCTTCGCCAACCGGGTGCCGCTGCTCTTTCAGCAGGGTGCGTGCGCCATCACCACCGCGATCGGCGCGATGGACTGGCGGCGGTACGGGCTCGAGCAGAAGGGCGGGAGCGGCGTGCCTGTCGGTCCGTGCCTGGTCCTGGTCCACGTGGCCTCGACCAAGATCCCGTTCACCAGCGAGGCCAAAGAGGCGGTCGCCGAGGATCCGGAGATCGACAAGGAGCTGACGCTCGCCCTCCAGGCGGCGGCGCGTCATCTGAAGATCCACCTCTCGCGGCGCACTCGGCGCGAGCAGGCCGGCGAGAAGTTCGACGTCATCCTCCGTATCCTGCCGCGTCTCGCCGAGAAGACGAGCGCGCTCGTGGGGCGCCCCGTGCCCGACCTCACGCCGGTCATCACACGGATCATGGACGTCGTCTACGTCGACCCGCAGCCACTGCCCGTGGAGAAGGGATCGGACAGCGCCACCTTCCGCGTCCAGGTGACCAACTACACCCCGCGCGCGCGGGTCCTCGAACTCTTCCTGGAGATGCCGCCCGAGGGATTCCCGCCGCAGAAGCCCTCGATCGACCCGGAGGGGACCGAGCCGCCGCTCGGGCGCGCGTGGTGGACGCTCCCCAAGCTCGGACCCAGCGCGCGCGTCGACCTCGAGCTGACGTTCCCGAAGGCGGCGGACCTGTCGGTCAGCGACCTCGACTTCTACGTCGCCGGCGTCGACGAGGCGCACCTGCTCGGGGCCGAGCCGCTGCCGGGAGACTGGGATGTGCGGCTCCCACGGGCGGTCGTGGAGGCCGCCGAGGCCGCGGTCGCCGCCGAGGCGGCCGACGAGACGGAGGTGGACTACGATGGCACCGAAGCGCAAGCCGGTCTCGACGAAGAGTGAGGACGGACCGGTCGCCGTCCGGGCGGATGCGCTCCGTCCGACGCTGGACCTGGCGCACCAGGTCTACGACCAGCTCGCCGCCGGGGAGATCCCGCGGATGCGGCTGCCGCTGCGCACGAAGCAGAACATCGCCTTCCAGATGCGCGAGGGGGTCTGGAAGCTCGGACGGGCCCTGGGGACGCGCAGCGCCCGCAAGAAGGACGGGGCGCTCATGCTCCTGCGGACCTTCTACCTCGTCGATTTCATCAACGAGATGGCCCGCGACGCCAAGACCTCCACGCTCCGGGAACTCTACTACATCAGCGAGGGCTGGCAAGAGGGCAAGTTCCACAGCGAGGACGAATCCAACCTCCTGATCGAGGACCTCGAGGTGCTGTGCGAGCGGCTCCGCGAGGACTTCCGTCTGCATCCGGAGGAGAACGGCGCCTCGGTCATCGGGGACCTGACGCTCCGCGAGCGCAACCGCAAGGGCGTGGTCAAGAAGTTCAACTGCCGCGACGATGTCGGCGACGGCGGCTACGCCCTCCCGTTCAACGTCGAGAAGGAGAAGATCGAGTTCGTCGGCACGGGCGCGAAGTTCATCGTCGCCATCGAGTGCGGCGGGATGGTCGACCGGCTCGCCGAGAACGGCTTCGACGAGGACCATGAGGCGTTGCTCGTCCACCTCAAAGGCCAGCCCGCACGGTCGACCCGCCGGTTCATCAAGCGGCTGAACACCGAGCTCAAGCTGCCCGTGGTCGTCTTCACCGACGGGGACCCCTGGTCGTTCCGGATCTTCGCGAGCGTGGCCTACGGCGCGATCAAGACCGCGCACATCTCGCAGTACCTCGCCACGCCGTCGGCCGAGTTCCTCGGCGTCACCCCCTCGGACATCGAGAACTATGCGCTCCCCTCGGACTCGCTCAGCGACCAGGACATCCGCGCGCTCCAGGCCGAGCTGACCGACCCGCGGTTCCAGACCGCCGAGTGGCGCTCCGAGATCGAGCTCATGCTCAAGAACGGCAAGAAGGCCGAGCAGCAGTCGCTCGCCAAGTACGGACTGAACTACGTGACGGACAAGTACCTGCCCGAGAAGCTCACCGAGATGGGCGTGATCTAGTCCCCGCCCGACGTCGTGATGTCCCCCTCGGCGAGCTGCGTCGGGGCGGTCGTCGGTCGAACCGGTAGACGAACATCCGGTCCGCGACCGTCTCGGTCCGGCCCCCGGTCGATCGGTAGAGTCGCACCGCCGGACGGTTGTAGGGGGAGGTGAACACGAACGCCTCGGCGAACCCCCGCGATCGACAGTACTGCCGCATGCGGTCGATCAGTGCTCGAGCGATACCCATCCGTCGGAAGCTGGGGTGGACGGCGATCTCGTACAGGAAGAACTGGAGACGGTGCGAGTGCAGCTGGCGCATCGAGGTCCCGCGCGCGAACCCCACCGTGCGCGGACCGACACGGGCCACCCAGAGGACGTTGCGAGGGTCCGCGACGTACCGGCGGACCGGCTGAGTGCTCAGCGGTTCGTCGAACAATCGCCGAGCGCCGACCACCGTGGCGGCGAGTGCGGGGGTGATCCGAACAATGCGTGACGGCGATGGCCCGCGTTGGTTCATGGGAGTCGACACGGGATGGCCCGGTCTGGGCCCGCGGGCGCGATTCCCCTATCCGGGACGCCGCGCCCATGGAACTTCGGAAGCCCCGCGCCCGGTGACCTCATTCCCCGAGCCCGAGCGAACGGAGTCCCACGGGGCTGAACAGCTCTCCGGCGCGGGGTGCGGGTACGTAGAGGATGCGGTCGGCCCCCGTGGGACGGCGGCGCCAGGCGACCCCCTGCTCGGAGAACTCTTCGGCCTCCGCAGCGGCTTCGAGCGCGGTCCCCTTGCCCTGCGGCCCCGGGTGCACTCCGTCCGGCGCGATCACGATCGACTCCGCCGCCTCGTCCAGCACCAGCCAGTCGACCGGGACCACGACCCAGAGTCGGATCAACTTCGGACGCAGCTTGGATTCGCTCTCGGTCTCGGTCCGCTGGAAGAGCGCGTAGCTGGATCCTCCGATCGTGGCCGACCGATCGAACCCGAAGGTCTTCAGCCGGAACGAGAGCAGGTTCATCGCGAGCGTCGCCTCGTCGAGCACGGCGCGCGGACCGGGCCCCGCGACTTAACACCGGCGCGGCCCCGCTCGTCGAAAATCGACGGGCGGCGCGCTCGTCTCGGGCACCCTTATAAAGGGCCACTTCTACCCCGCCCCGCTTCGGACTGGACTGGATGAAACGTTCCTCGCGGGTTTGGAAAAAGCGCGGCCACATGCGCTGGAAGTGGCGCAAGAAGCGAATGCGGCGACGCATGCGTGCCCAGCGCATGCGGCATCAGTAGCGAGCCGCGGACCCGGCGGTTCGCCGGCCGGGCCGCGCAGCGCTCGGGTGGAGGCCCCGGAGCACCGCGCAGCCATGTTCGATGATTTAGTCGGCCTGCGCTCGCTCCAGGCCGCGCCGCCGGCCCAACCGGCACCGAGTGCCGGCCCACGCTAACAACGGGGTACCCCGTCGAACACGTCGAGTGCCCGCCGAGCGAGGCGGGCCACGCCGGACGACCGCTTACCAGCCCAGGCGATCGAGCGTTCGCTCTTGCTTGGTCGCCTTCTTGTACTGTTTGTAGTGGTCACGGCAGAGCGGCGCCCGGCGCCCCTCCTCCGACAGCTCGGGAAACGCCTTGCGGACCTCGACGCGAGCCAGGGAGCGCACCGCTTCCGAGGTGCAACCGGCGATGGCGCACGCTTCGGCGCTCTCCTCGCCGCGGCGGCGGGGGGAGACACCGGCGGTCACTTTCGCCCCGCGCTCCGGACGATCTCCTGGACCATCCCCGGGATCTCATAGGGGAACTTCGCCACCTTGGCGCCGGCCGCCTCGAGCGCCTGGACCTTGCTCTCGGCCGTGCCGCGCCCACGGGCGATGATGGCGCCCGCGTGACCCATCCGCTTTCCCGGAGGCGCCGAGTGACCGGCGATGTAGGCGACGACCGGCTTGTGGAAATGGTCGCGGATGTAGGCGGCCCCCTCCTCTTCGGCGGTCCCGCCGATCTCCCCCACGAGGACCAGCACGTCGGTCTCGGGGTCTTTCTCGAACCAGGGGAGGGCGTCGACAAAGCTCGTGCCCGTGACCGGGTCGCCGCCGAGACCGATGCAGGTGCTCTGGCCCAGACCGGCATCCTTGATGCCGCTGACGATCTCGTAGGTCAGGGTACCGCTCCGGGAGATGATCCCCACGCGCCCGGGGTGGAAGACCACGTTCGGGATGATCCCAACCTTTGACTTGCCCGGCGAGGCGATCCCCGGGCAGTTCGGTCCGATGATCTGGGCGCCCTTGAGCCGCCCGTAGTGGTACATCGTGAGCATGTCGTGGAAGGGGATGTGCTCGGTGACGATCACGGCGAGCCGAATACCCGCGTCGACGGCCTCTAAGAACGCGTCCTTGGCGAAGGGTGCCGGGACAAAGATGCACGTCGCGTTCGCACCCGTGCGCGCCACCGCCTCGGCGGCGGAGTCGAAGACCGGGACGCCTTCGACGGTCTGACCCCCCTTGCCGGGGGTCGCACCGGCGACGACGCTGGTGCCGAACGCCTTCATGTTGATCGTGTGGACCGTTCCCTGGTGTCCGGTGATGCCCTGGACGAGGACCTTGGTGTCCTTGTCGACGAGGACGCTCATGCGGTCCCTCCGGCAGCCGCCTGAACGGCGGCCTTGGCCGACTCCTCGAGCTCGCGCAGGGAGGTGATGCCGGCGGCTCGCAGGATCGCGATCCCCTCGGCCTCGTTGTTCCCCCGGATCCGGGCGACCAGCGGGAATCGCTCGTTCGCAGGGACCTGCTTCATCGCCTCGACGAGACCCTTGGCGACGGTGTCGCAACGGGTCACCCCGCCGAAGACATTGAGGAAGACCGAGCGCGGGTGCGCGCGGGCCATGAGCAGGAACGCCTCGGTGACCTTGGCCGGGTCGTCGGTCCCACCCAGGTCGAGGAAGACCCCGGGGCGCCCGCCGAACTGCTGGAGGACATCCAGCGTCGCCATCGTCAGGCCGGCGCCGTTCGCGATGACCCCGATGTTGCCGTCGAGCTGGACGAACGCGATCCCCTCCTCGCGCGCGACCTCCTCGAGCGGCGTGCGGTCGTCCTGGATCTCGGCGTACTCGGGATGCCGGAACGAGGCGTCGTCCTCGATGATCACCTTCGCGTCGAGGGCGACGACCCCGTCCCCGACGACGGCGAGCGGATTGATCTCGACGAGCTCGGCGTCCTCCTCCTGGAAGGTCCTCCAGAGCTGGTCGAGCAGCCCCTCCAGCGATCGGGCCACCGGTCCGGTCGCGCCCATGAACCCCAGGGCGCGCCGGCGCTCGTAACCGGCCAGCCCCGCGAACGGATGGATCGGTTGCGTCAGCAACTGACCCTCCTCGGCCGACTCGATCTCGACCCCACCGTTCGGGCTGACCATCAGGATGGGAACCCGGCGGCTCCGGTCCAGGGTAAGTGCGACGTACAGTTCCTTGCCGATGGCGAGCTTCTCCTCCATCAGGAGTTCGCGCACCTGCTCGCCCTTGAACTGGAGCTTGAGGATCTCCGCGGCGACGGCCTCGGCCTCGGCGGGGGTCGACGCAAATCGGACCGCGCCGCCCTTGCCCCGGCCGCCGGCGAGCACCTGGGCCTTGATCACACACGGGAGGGGAACCTTGCCCCCCTCGGCCGCGACGCGGGCCTCGGCCGCCGAGCGGACCACGGTGCCTCGGGGGAGGGGGATCCCGTGTCGCCGAAAGACCTCCTTTCCTCTCCACTCCGCGAGCTTGACCGTGGTGGTGACCCCCGCAGGGCCCGCGAACGGTCCCCGCTAATAACGCCGAGCGTGGATTTCGGTCAGCGTCGACGGAGATTCCTCGGCGGACGCCGTCGGCCCGAATGGGGGCGGCTCCCCGTCCGGGGCGGTACCGTGGCTCGCCGGGAGGCGCGCCGCCCGTGCGGACGTCGCCGCACGGGTGGGCCCTCCTTCGGCCGGCCACCGAGCGTGGGGCCGACCTCGTCGAGCAATCGCCCCGCGACCTCGGATTTCGGCCCGGAGAAGCTCGCCTTCCGTCCGTCCCGCGAGATCAGCCACACTGAGGTCTCGGCGCTGCCCATGCTCGCGCGGTCGTTGGCGACGACCCAGTCCGCGCCGACCTCCTCGCGCATCCGCTCGGCGGCGCGCAGGAGTTCCTCCTCCGAGGCGCCCGCCTCGAGCTTGAACCCGACGATCTCGGTCGGGGGCGGCGCTCGGCGTCGCAGTTCGGCCAACACCTTGGGAGCGCGGCGGAGGGTCAGCACGAGCTCGGCGTGATCGCGCGAGGAGATCTTTCCCGACTGGGGGTCGAGCGTGTAATCGGCCAGCGCCGCGGGTACCCAGATCGCGGCGAGCTCCTTGGGAAGGGCCGACCGGTCGGCGATGAGCCGTGTGAGGTCGCCGACACTGCGCCAGCGACGGGCACGGAGGAAGGAGGGGACACTGACCTCGACCGCGCCGAGCCACGACTCCACATCGGCCCCGCGAAAGTGCGCCTGGGTCGCGATCTGGACCGCCGTGGCCCCGCTGCTCTCGTTCGTGACCGAGCGGACGGCGTCGATCGGCTCGCGGCCCGCCCCGCCGATGACCAGCACCCGCCGCCCGGCCCAGGGACCCCGCGCGAGGCGATAGAGGACCGCGGCGGCGACCTCCTCCGGGGGGGCGATCTTCTCCTCTCCCTCTACCGACTGGCTCGCAATGATGCCGACGCCCCACCGGCGGAGTCGTTCGAGGTTCTCGGCCACGGCCGGATTGCTCGCCATGTGCGCGTGCATCGCCGGGGCGACCAGGACGGGTACACCTCCGCCGAGGGCCACCGAGGCGAAGGAGGTGACCACGGTGTCGTCGATCCCGTGGGCAACCTTGCTGATCGTGTTCGCCGTCGCCGGTGCGATGAGCAGCAGGTCGGCCTGCCCCTCGCCGGGCCCCAGAAGGCTGACGTGCTCGACCTCCCCCGAGAGCGCGAGGACCGGTGCCGAGCCGGTCGCGAAGTGGAGCGCCTCGGGGGTGATGATCCGCGCCGCATCGGGGCTCATCACCGCGCGGACCTCGGCTCCATGGCGGATGAGCTCCCGGGCGATCCGCGGTACCTCGACGGCAGCGATCGAGCCCGTGACCGCGAGCACGATGCGCCGGCCCGTCAGCAACTTCGAGCGGTTGCCCCGGATCGCCCGACTCGGATGCACGTCGGTGGACGCTCCACCGGTCGACCCACCCCGGCGCATTTAAGCGGGGCCCCGAGTGCCGCCTCGCATGCCCGACGGGCGTCGCCGAGCCGAGGCACCATCCCCCGAGCTCCCTCCGGATCCCGATCCGGAGCCTGCGTTCGAACCGGCGCCGCTGAACGTGCTGCGCATGGTCAATCCCGAGAGCTTGGGGGCCGGCAACGAACCGGCCCTCCGCCGGGAGGAGGCCGAAGTGCCCCCGCGGCAGGTCGAACGTGGGGTCATCGCGTTCGACCTCGATGGGACCCTCCTCGACGACATCAAGCTCATCAGCCACGTCGCGGCCGACGTCCTGCACCAGGCGTTCGGAACTCCGCCCGAGGAGGGGAGGATCCACTATCTCGCGACCACCGGCATGCCGTTCGAGGCGCAGCTCGCGCAGCTCTACCCGGACGCCCCGCCCGAGCTCCGGCGTTCCACCGCCCGGACCTTCCACGAGCGCAAGGCGCGCGAGGCCTACGCCTACGCGCACCCGTACCCGGAGATCCCGCGCATCCTCAAACAGCTCGATCGGGAACGGTGGACGATGGTGATCTCGACCGGAGCCGAACGCGAGGTCGCCGACCTCATGCTCGAGCGCGAGGGGCTCCGCATCTGGTTCGACGCCGTCCTCGGGTCGGCGCAGGGCACGAAACGCGAGCACCTGCTGGAGTTCCGCAGGCGTTACTCCGGCGCCCCGATGTTCCTCGTGGGAGATTCCCGATTCGACCTCGAGGCCGCACGCGACACCGGCGTACCGATGCTGGGCCGAGCCTCGCTGCTCCCGGGCTGGACGCTGACACCCGAAGATTTCCGGAGCTGGGGCGCCATTTGGTCCGACTACAATCTCTCGGCGATGCCGGAGGTGGTGGCGCAGTGGAAGGGGCCCCCGTCCCGCCGCTCGGCTCCGGCGCGGTCGAAACGACCGCGCAGCGCAACCCCCTCCGGCCGGTCGCCGGGGCCGGCACCCAAGAAGCGGTAGGGCCGGGACCGAGACTCTCCGGAAGCCGGGGGGTACCCGGCTCCCCTTTGAACCCGGGTCGAGGGATCCACAGTCCCCCAGGATAGACCAGACTACCCTATCCCGGCCGCAGGCTTCGAAGGAGTCCCCCCGCTCAAAAGACTTCCGAACCTCGAACCCACACCGTGGCACGAACCGGCGCCGACCTAATCCGCGTGCCCCGTTAGTCGGGGGCGATGGGAGCCGTGGCGCAGCCGGAGCGAGGGACGTCCGAGTCCGGCCCCGGCGTTCCGTCCGGTGCGTCGTCGACCGTGGGCTCGCGCAGTGCGAATCCCGACGGGTCGGCGATCGCGGCGCGGGGCCTGACGATGGTCTACGGCAAGCTCGTGGCGGTCGACCATGTGGACATCACCGTTCCCTCGGGCTCCATCTTCGGACTCCTCGGGCCCAACGGCGCCGGGAAGACCACGATCATCAAGATGCTCACCGGACTCGTCGAGCCCTCCGACGGCGGCGCCAATGTGGCGGGATTCGACATCCGCCGCCAACCGATGCACGTGAAGGCGAACATCGGATGGGTCGCCGCCGAGGTCATCCTCGACGACGACCTTACCGGGTGGGAGAACCTCCAGCTGCAGGCGCGGCTGCAACGGCTGCCGGACTGGAAGGGCCGGGCGCGCGAGCTCTTGCGGTACTTCGAGCTCGACGACCGTCGGGACGACCGGGTGAAGACCTACTCGACGGGCATGCGCAAGAAGATGGAGATCGCGCTCGCGTTGCTCCACCAGCCGAGCGTGGTGTTCATGGACGAGCCGACGATCGGACTCGACGCGAACGTCCGCAGGATGCTCTGGAAGCTGATCACCGGGGTGAACCGGGAGTACGGGGTGACCGTCTTCCTCACGACGCACTACATGGAGGAAGCCGACGCGCTCTGCGACCACGTGGCCATCATCGACCACGGACGCTTCGTTGCCACGGGCACTCCAGCCGAGCTCAAGGCCCGCATCCGCAACGATTTCCTCGAGGTCGAGACCTCCGAGGAGGTCTCCTCCGAGCGTCTCGCGGCGCTCCCCGGCGTTGTCGAGGTCCGCTCCCAGGGCCACGGCTGGATCCTCAAGGTCGGGCGCGCCGAGGAGACCCTGCCCGCGCTCTTCGCTGCGTTCCCGGGTCCGGCGGTCCGACGGGTCAACATCGTCAAGCCGAGCCTCGAGACCGTGTTCATCGACATCACCGGCCAGCGGCTCGACCAGGCGGGCGCCGATGTCCAGGACTTCCGGAAATTCTACATGAACGTGCGGCGGGCACGGCAGTGAGCGCGGAGACCCGGCTCGAGTGGCTGCCCCGCGGCCGTCCGGCGACGTTGGCCAGCGACTACGTCGGACAAGGCCGCCAGTTCTACGGGCTGTACTCCCGCGAGCTGCTCAAGACGTTCCGCAACCCGATCGTGATCCTCTTCACCGTCGTGCAGCCGTTCATGTGGCTGGCGTTCTTCGGGTCGAGCTTCGCCTCGGTTCCCATCGCGCAGCTGGACGCCCTCCTTCACGCACCGCCCGGGACCGGCTATCTCGACTTCCTGCTCCCCGGCGTGCTCGCCACCTCGATGCTCTCCATCGGGATGTTCGGGTCGATGAGCACGATCCAGGACAAGCGGTTCGGTTTCATGAAGCGCATCCTGCTCACGCCGACGAGCCGCGCCACGGTCTACCTGGCCAAGGCGCTCGGGTCGGCGACCCGGGGGATGGTCCAGGTCCCCGTCATGCTCGTCGCCGCTTGGGCGTTCGGCGTCAGTTTCCATGGCGCGTTCTGGATGTGGGCCGGCTACTTCGTCGGCCTCGCGCTCCTGGGTTTCGGTTTCTCGGCCTTCTTCCTGGCCGTGACCGCCTCCAGCACCGACTGGCAGACCCCCGGCGTCATCTCGAACTTCATCACCATGCCCCTGATGTTCGCGAGCGGCGCGCTGTTCCCCTCGGTGAACTACCCGGTCTGGATGCAGGACATCTCCGCGGTCAATCCCGTGGCGTTCGCCGCGCTCCTCGGACGGGGGATCGCCGTGTATGGCGCGCCGAACTGGATCTATCTCGGCTACCTCGCGGTCTTCGCCGCCCTCATGCTCGCGGCGGGAACGCTCGTGGCGAGCCGGTACCTCAAGGCCGAGTGAGCCGGGGCTCCCCCTAGGCTCGCCCTTCGGCGACGCGGCGACGTCGGACGAGCACCGCCACCGCGACCCCCACGACGGCCGCGCCGAGCACGACCACGCCGACGACGAGCCCGAGACTGACGCCGGGCTGTGCGACGACCGGCGGGGCGGTGACGTTGTACAGGAGCGCGGTGGTGTTGGAGACGCCGTTCGAGTCGGTCAGCGTCAGCTGCACATGGAACGTCCCGGCCGAGGCCGGAGTGCACGTCAGGTTCGGCGCGTTCGTGGAGGTACATCCCGAGGGCAGTCCGGTCCAGCGGTAGGTCACTCCCCCCGAGCCGAGGAAGATCGCACGGGCCACGAAGTTCACCGGATTGCCCGCCTCGATGGTCGACGGTGAGGCGGCGAGCGTCGTCAGCTCCGGGTCCGGGAAGACCGTGAAGGAACTGCCGTTGGCGACGCTCGCATAGTTCTGGTCCGATACCGACAGGTTGACGGCGTCGACGCCGGGCTGCAGGAAGGTGCAGATCAGCTCCGGGGACTGCAGACCGCTGCACGTGGCGCCGACCGGCACCCCCCAACGGGGGAGATAGGGCGGCGAGCCACCGGCGATGCCGGCCCGGAACGATACGTTCTGGCCGACGTCCGCCGACGTCCGGTTCGCGAGGGGTCGGGACAGGCTCATCTGGGGCGAGACCGTGAACGGATAGACCGACGAGACCGCCGAAGCCCCTCCGGCGTCCTGCACGGTGACCGTGACGTTGTAGTTCGACGCCACCGTCGGGCGGCACGCGATCGTGGCGGAGGTGGTGCCCGCACAGCCGGTCGGCAGACCGGGTCCCCAGCGGTAGTGGTAGCCGCCGGTGCCACCGGTGGCGAAGGCGGTGAAGTTGACGCTCTGACCGACATCGACCGAGGGCAGGTCGGAGGAGAGGTAGGCGAGGGCCAGCGGTGGGAAGTTGGCCACCCCGATGTAGGTCCCCCAGTTCGCCCCATTGCCCGGTGAGTACTCTCCCGCGATCCACGTTTCGGCGGGGTCGTTCGGATCCGGAGCCGCCGCCGAATCGTTGCCCCATGCGCAGACCATCGTCGCGTTGCAGTTCGCCGACGCCGCAGCTCCCCCCGGGACGAGAACCGAGAAACCGGTCGTCGCGTTCGGCTCGTTGTACGGCTGGCCTGTGACGAATATCGAGGGGTACAGGCTCGCGTTCGAGGCATCGGCGATGATCGTGAGATCCCCGCTCGAATCGGCGGTGACCGCCGGGTAGGTCAGGTCGGCCCCCGAGGCCAAGAGGAGGTCCTGGCGAACATGCCCGCTCGTGGTGTTGACCTGGGCCAATTCCACCGCGTCGACGCCCGACACCGAGGCGGTCCCCACGGCGGTGAGCGTCCCGTTCTCCCAGATCGCGCTCCCGACCCCGCCGGGGGGAGCCCGCAGGGTGCTCGGTCCGCCCGGTTGCGTGGCGGGCACCGGGGCGGACCGGACGGCCAGGCTGACGTTGGTGCTGACGAGCGTCGTCGACGCCGGTGGCACCCCCACGACCCGATACGTGGTGAGCACCGAGCTCGTCGTGTTCTCGACGGCGAAGTACTGCGATGCGTTCGCACCGATCGAATCGGCGGCGCGTACCCCCGGCGGGAAGGACGCCGACGGCCCGAACTGCGCGCTGCGGGGCGAGACGAGCGCGATGACGGAGCTCTTGTTGAGCACCCAGAGGGCGCTCGAGACGGTCGCGCCGCTCGTGTCGTTCACCACATTCGCCGCCACGGCGAGGTCGCGGGAGCTCAGGCCGACGCTCGGAGCCGCGAGCGATTCCACGGGCTGTCCGAGCGTCAGCGGAAACCACGTCCAGAAAGTCGTCGCATTCCACGTCGCCGAGACGCCCACTAGGAGCGAATCGTTGGTCACGTCATCGACGACCGCGAAGAACCGCTCGGTCTGTCCGTCGTACCGCGCCTGGGGTTCGGTGAGCCGGTCGGATCCCGCAGAGGCAAACCGGTCCAAGCTCTCGTTGGAGATCGAGCCTCCGAACGTCCCGAAGACCTCCACGTGGGAGTCGACGAGTTCGAGGGTCTGGAACCGACCCACCGCGAGCGCCACGTTCGGCTGCGCGCAGGCGCAGCCCGCGTCCGTGGAGTTCAACCCATCGAATCCCCCCACCAAGAAGGACGGGCGTACCGCCGTCCGCGCAACGTTCTGCGCGGCGCTTGTCCCGTGGGCGGGGGAGGGCCCGCCGTACGCCGGTCCCCCGGAGGCGAACGTCGTCGGCCCAACCCCGCCAGACCATGGTCCGCCGAGGGACGGGATCACGAGCGCCGCGGTCAGTATCGCCAGGGCCCACGCGGCGCTTCGGCCGAGTGCTCGTGGCCGCGTGGTCGGAGTGCCCCGTCGCGCTGGGGGTCGCCTCAACAAGCCTGCGTATCGCGGGGTCGGTATGTCCTTTGCCCGTTCCCGGGTCCCTAGGGGGCGGGGTGGCCGGCGCGGTCGACAGCTCGGGGGAGTTGGGGCGCCGCGTTCGCGCCCGCGCGGCGGCCCGGGCCCGATCGACGTTCGAATCGTACCGTTCCCCCCCACCCCCGGGTTCGGCCCGGTACCCCTAGGAGGGGTACGGGGTTCGGGGGACGGGGAACCACGCGCTCTTGGCGGCGATCGAACCGTCGGGGCCGATGGTCACCCGGACGGCGGCGGCCCGGCCGAACGCGGCGAACTCCAGGGAGTACCAGACGATGTCCCAACCGCCGTTCCCCTCGGGCTTGACCTGGGCGAAGTGGTAGGTGTTGTCCAGGACATCGCTCGTCCGGCGGGCGAGCGGGTAGGAGCGTTCCAACGCCTCGGCGGCGCTCCCGACCGGACCGGACGTCGGGGCCGCCGCCCCCTCGAGCGGCACATCGACCCGGTACGGGCCATCGACGACGCCGTGGCCCAATCGGTAGCGCAGGAAGCCCGAGCGGTGGCGCCCACCCTCGCGCTGCTCGTAGAGCAACATCCAGACGAACGGATTGGCGGTCGGCGCGACGATGTTGAACTCCGGCAGCGCGCGCCGCACCCGGGCGATGCCGGCCCGGCCGATCAGTCGGATGCCGAGGTAGCCGCCGTAGAACACCATCATGCCGTAGATGGTGAGCAGGTAGAGCCCGAACGGGACCCGGAACCGCTCGAAGCCGAGCAGGAACAGCGAGGTCACGCTCGCCGCCAGCGTGATGAAGTTGATCGCACGGTCGGCGTCGAGCTCGAGCGGACGTTCGCTGAACGGCAAGAGCGGAGCGACCGAGAAGTGGGTGAACGCGTCGCCCAGCATGTGGCCGAGCCCTGCGGCCTCCATCACGACGAAGTAGAGCAGCGGTACGCCCGGGGCGATCATGGGGGCGAAGACCAGGCCGCCAACGAGGGCGACGGCCGTCACCCCGAAGATCGAGTGGGTGATCCCGTGGTGGCGCAGGATCGGGAACCGCTTGGCGAGCGGGAAGAAGATGATGTCGGCGTCCGGGAGCCCGCCGGCGAGCGCGCCCGCCGCCAGGTACTGCGGCTGGAAGCCGACGATCCCGTAGGAGATCAGGTAGCCGAGGATGACGTGGGTGAAGAGGTCCATGGCCGCCGCGGAAGCGGGGCCTAGAGCAGCCCCTCCTCCATGACCTCGACCGACTCGACGTGGGGGACCTTGGCGAGCGCCTCCTCCGTGGCGGGCAGGAGCCCGCCGGTGTCGGCCATCACCGCCGACACGAGCAGCGACTTCAGCCCGTAGGCGACGTCCTTGACCTGCATCCCCCGGAGCGTCACGCCGCCGGGGATCGCCGTACGGACCGCCTCACCGAGCGCGCGCATGTCGGTCTCGACCGATTGCGGCATGATGCGGAAGAGGACAGCGACCTGACCCATGGACCCGACCTCAGCGGCTACGGCCCCTGGAAGTCGCACCGCGAGCAGCGGTAGGGCACGGACTGGTCGCGGCACCGCGCGCACCGACCGATGGTGTTCTCCCCGCACTGCGGGCAGATGAAGTGCGTCGTGCCGCGGCCCGCCAGGGAGTTGCCGCAGGAGCTGCAGTGGACCTCGCCGAGCGCCATGAACTTCTTCTGTAGGACCGACCCGAGGCGCGCGGAGGCCCGTCTAGCGCTTCCGCGTGCGCCGGCGCGCGCCCACCGCCGTGAGCCATATAAAGACCGCGGCGACGAGCGCCGAGCCGCCGGCGATGTACCAGATCGTGTCGTTCTCCGGCGCGCCGGAGACGTAGAACGACTGGGTGTAGAGCGTGGCGCCGCCGGAGAACGCCACCAGGCCGTGCTCGTTGGTCAGCGAGAGCGAAAAGGTGTGCCAGCCGGCCCCGAGGCCGGGGTTGACGTAGCTGTAGGTCGCCTGGTAGGTCGCGTGCGAGGTCAGCGCCGGCACCACGATGGTGCCGACGAAATTCCCATCGAGGTAGACCGAGAGGTTGAACGGGATCGTCCCCTGGTTGGACTCGACGATGATCTGGGCGCTGACGACGTAGGGCTGGATGACCTGGACGACGTAGGTGATGTTCGTGGTGATGTTCTGGCCACCGTAGCCGCTCTTGAGCTCGATCGAGAGCGTCAGCGTCTGGGTCAGGTTACCGGTGGTCAGCGTCAGGTTCGTCGAGCCGTTGACGAACACCCCGGCCGTCGGCAGGAGCGTGGCGACGCTGGAGTTGAGCCCGATCAGGTTCGTCGAGAAGCTCAGCACGCCGATCTGGGTGCCGTTGAACCCGACGGCGGGACCGCCGGTGGCGGTGACACGGTAGGTGTACTTGATCCCGGTTCCGACGGTCTGCGGCCCGTGGACCGTGCCCGTCAGCGCCGGGTAGTTCGCCGCCCGGGCGTCGTGGAAGAGGAACATCGGCAACGCCAGCGTCGAGACCACGACGACGAGAGCGACGAAGGCGGTCCCCCCGAGTGGGTGCGCGGCGGAGGCGCCGTTCGGACCGGCCGAGGGGTTCATCGCCGCACCCACTTGCGGGTCTTCATCCAGCGCTGGACGACCGCGACGACGAGGACGGCGAGCGCGGGGACGAACACCAGCGTCGGGACCAGCCAGTCGGGGTAGGGCGGCGGCGATCCGATGCTCGGCCCGGTGACCACGACGGTACCGTTGCTGACCTCGAGGTTGAGGACCGAGACCGGCAGCACCGCCGTCGCGCTCGCGGCGTAGGTGCCGTTGACCGCCTGGGCGCTGACCACAACGACCGTCGGGGCGGTCGGGGTCCCGGCCGGCGAGCGGAGCACGACATTGTAGGTGGTGTTCGTCCCGGGCTGGAGCGTCACGTTCGTGGCGATCGGGGTGGTCTGCTGCTCGAGGGTGGCGGTCCATCCGAGCCCGCGGATGTCGACGGCGTTGGAGATCCCCAGACGCACGGATTCCGGCGCATTGCCGGTGTTGAGGATCCAGAACGGTACCGTCGCCTGGTTCGGCGAGGAGGTCCCGATCGAGCTCGACGGACCGGCCCGGAGCCCGTAGAATGTCGCCACGTCGACGGTCGGCACCGGCGAGGCGATGCCGACGATGGTGCCGTTGGCCGTCAACGCCTCGAGGGCGATCGGCGCGTGGGCCACCGGGGTGTTCGCCGGCACGTGAACGACGACCTCGCCTCCGGCGGTGGAGTTCGTCGAGCTCAGTCCGAGCGAGAAGTTCTCCGGGGTGAAATTGAACGTCCACGTCGACGGGCTCCCGACGAGGTGGAGGCTGACCGGCGTCGTGCCGGTGTTGCGCAGGGCGAAGGCGAAGGTGGTCAGCGTGCCGGCGGCGACGGACGTGGTCGACGGGCCGGTGAGCTGGAAGGCGACCGAGCGGTGGACGACGGGGATGAGCGCGAGCGCGGTCGCCGCGTTGCCGTTGACCAGGGTCACCGTGGCGCTCGCCGAGGTCGTGGTGAGCACCCCATAGGGGAGCGCCGTCGCATTGGCCTGGAACGTCCAGCTCCCGTAGGGGAGCGCGAACGCGATCGGGGTACCCATCGGTTCGCCCGCCAGCGCGATCGCGACGCCACCGGGTCCGGTCAGCTTCAGCAGCGCCGTCGAGGCCGAGCCGGCGGAGGCCGAGGTGATCGTGACGGTATCGGTCCACGTGGGGGCGAGGGTGAGGTTCAGCGTGCCGGCGCTGCCGTAGGTGATCGTCAGGCGGTCCAGCACCGCTCGGACCGCACCGGAGGGCCCGGCCGTCGCGTAGATCGCGTAGCTGCCCGGCAGCAGGCTCGCCGAAAAGGCGTTGCCGGCGATGGCAGCGACCGTCGCGTTGGTCGAGGAGCCTGGGCCGACGAAGAGCACGGTGCCGCTGAGGCTACCGGTGTAGCCGGGCAGGTCGATCATCCCTCGGACGGAGGCATTGGCCACCGACGCGGCGAGCCGGACCGAACAGTAGCTCAGGTTGGCCCGGACCGTGCAGCTCGTTCCAGCGACCGAGGTGTAGGTCGTCTCCAGCGTGACCCCCCCGGGTCCGGGCTCGGGGAGCGTGGCGTTGACGATCGGACGCACGACGGTGCCGACGGGGAGCACGGCGGTGAAGCTCCCATCGTTGGCGCTGACGCTCGTCGTGAGCCCGCCGCCGAGCACGAGCTCGACGGCGAAGCTCCCGTTGATCGCGCGACCACTGGGCGAGGTGAGATTGCCGTGCAGGATGCCGCCGAGCGACCCGAGGGCGACCGACGGGCTGACCGACCCGGTGGCGTTGACCGTGATGCGGCTGACGTTGGTGTAGGTCGTGTTGCCCATCGTCAGCGACGCGATGCAGGTGAAGCTCCCCGGCGGCGCAACGAAGGAGCTTTCGAAGGTGTTCCCCGTCAGATTGACCTCGGCGGTGGCCGAACTGAGCCGGAGCGTCACCGCGCTGGGCGAGCCGCCTGCCGGCAGACGCAGCGTCCCGTGCGAGGCGACCTGGTGGAGCACGGTCACGTCGATCGTCTCGGAGTGGAAGCCGAACGGCAGGTCGAAGGTCACCGGGATACCGGTCCGGTAGATCCCCTTCCCCGTCGGGGCGGGGGACCAGGCGACGAGGGAGTACGGACCGGGAAGCAGCGGGACCATGAACGAGGTCGTCCCCGAGACCGACTTGCTCTGGGCCGGTGGCGCGAGCGCGGTGAGGTTGACCCGGATCTGCGCACCGGAGGGGAATCCGGAGAGCGTGATGTTCGTATCGACCGGGTAGAGCGGCAGCGGGACCTGGGTGATCGTGGACAGCTGCGAGGGGGACAGCCCGCACTTCGAGTAGGTCGAGAACCCGTAGGCGCTGGCGTTGAGGCAGAAGCTCTGGCCGCGGGGGAGCGAGGAGGGGAGCTGGAGGGTGACGTTGCCTCGGTCGTTGGCCACGACGCTCACCGTCGCGCCGGCCGGCTCCTCGCTCACCTGGACGAGCGCTCCGCCGGCCGGATAGATCCCCGTCGCCCCTTCGGGCGAGCCGACGGTGGCGTGGAAGCTGAGGGCGCTGGACATGATCAGGGGCGTCGAGTTCGTCTTGGGCACGTCGACCCGCTCGATGGCGGCGTAGGCGGGGACCGAGGCGGCCCCGGGCATGTTGGCGAGCACCCCGTAGCTCCCGGCGGGCAGCACGAACATCCAGTACGCCGAGATGTTGACGTGCGCGGTGACGACGTCGCCGTGGGCGTCGAAGATGGAGATGACGATCCCCGTGGGCGCGGCGCCGGAACCGGCCGGCGGCGGTGTGAATCCGGTCAGCAGATAGCCGTTCGCGAGGGACAGCGGAGCGAGGACCGTGTAGGCCGGGGCGTTGGACAGGTAAGCGCTGGCCATCGCCGCATACAGACCGGTCCCGACGTAGCCGGCGGCGTAGATCGAGTAGTTGCCGGCGGGGAGGGCCGCCGTGATCGTTCCGTTGGCGGCGGTCAGGAAGGTGGTGGAGTTCAACGTCGCGCCCGAGGACGAGGTGGAGTTGGCCGTCGAGTTCGGCGGCGTCACGTTGCTCGTCGCCGCGACCGGCGGGCTGATCGGGGTGAACCGGACCGGGAAGCCCCCCACCGGGCTGTCGTGGAGCAGTACGGTGAGGCTCACCGTCACCACCGGGACCAGGGTGAGGTTGAGCTTCACCGGCGCGCCCGAGATCGAGAACTGGTCGCCCAAGGAGGCCAGGTTCGTCGCCGGGAGCGAGGCCACCACGGTGTAGTTGCCCGGACCGAGGTTCTTGACGGTGAAGGCGCCGGCGGCGTCGCTCGTGGTGCTGTAGATTCGACCGGAGCTCGAGGTGACGAGGACGCTCGCGCCGGGGCTCGCCCGCCCGTCGGCGAGCACGGTGGAACCGGAGACGCTCCCCGGGGTCAACCCGAGCGACTCGTTGACCTCCCCGCCCGGGGTCGGATAGACCAGCGGGTGGTAGTAGGTCGAGCCCTCATAGGTGGTGGTCAGGTTGTAGACGCCCGGGGCGACGTCGGCGATCACGAACGCCCCGCTCGCATCGGAGGTGATGTTCCGCTCCGACGCGCCCGGGGTGATCAGATGGACGACCGCGCCGCTGACGACGGCATCGACCGACGGGTTGTAGGTCGAGTTGTTCGCCGAGTTCCAGAACACCTGGCCCTGGATCGTCGCGGGCCGCAGCGTGAACGACTCGACGAGCGGCGGCGAGTTGGCCACCAGCGCCTCGGAGTTCGGCACGTAGATCCGCTGGCTGACGAGCGACGTCGTCCCGACCTGGGAGATGGCGTCGACCGAGCCCGTGGTGATGTTGATCGAGTCGTTGCCGGCCGGCAGCAGCGCCGTGAAGCTGCCGTCGGGACCCGTGAGCATCGTCTGGTGCGGGATCCCCCAGCTGTCCAGCACGGTGACGCGGACCGAGGAGACCGGCGTTCCGTCCGGCAGATGGACGGTGCCGTAGAGCCGCTCGCCCGGATAGTACTGCAGGATCGTCTCGCCACCCTGGAAGAAGCTCGGCCCGGAGGTATCGGCCGTGCCGTTGTCCTTCTTGGCCAGCGCCGCGGCCGCCGGGACGTTCTGGGCGGCGAAGCAGCCGGGGTGGGCGTTCGGGTTCGAGTACGGACAGTAGTAGGCGGTCCGGTAGACGACCTGGAAGTGGCTCAGCATCCAGCCCGGCGCCAGCGGGTCGTTGGAGATCGCGTTCCCCGGTAGCGAGGTGTCCCCGGGGATGCCGGTCCCCTGGCCGATGTCGGTGCCGTTGTAGCCGGCGATGATCCGGTAGATCATCGAGTTGTAGAACGCGTCGAAGAAGTTGATGTTCCCGCTGACCGTCTGGACCGTCGGGGGGACCTGGCCCGCCGGGTAGGTCCGTCCGTCGGAGCCGGTGACGGTGACGTTGAAGAACGCCGAGGGGTCCCCGCCGCTGTTGATCTGGCGGTCGGTCAGATCGGCCGGAGCGTAGTAGATGCCGGTGTTGGAATAGCTCGTCGGGAACAGGCGGGTGTCCGCCATCGCGTAGCGGATCGACCAGCCCGTGAACGACTCGACGTCGTTGTAGACCTGGGCCACCTGGTCGGTGGTCAGGGTCGAGGCGAGGAACCACGAGGTAGCCATGTACATCGCGTTCGTCTCGTCCAGGTGCGTCGGGTCGACCGCCAGGTACCGCTCGGGGTGTGCGATGACGAGCGGGACGTCGGCGCTGCGGTTGACCATCAGCGTGTGGAGCTCGGCGACGTTGACCCCGTCGGAGGTCAGCTGGGCGTCGAGTGCCGCCGGGAAGTAGGGATTCCCGCTCGCCTTCTGTTCCTGGGCGAGCAGCTCGACGGCCAGGACCCCGATGGCCTCGGATTCGTTCTGGCTGAGCAGGAACGCTCCGGCCGGGTCGATGCCGTTCTGGAAGTTGTCGGCGACGGTCGGGTGTTGGCCCTCGGCGAGGGCTTGGAACCCGTAGTCCCACCAGCTGATGAACGCCGGACGTTGCGGCAACGGCACGTTGGTGTCCTGCGTCGCGAGCCAATTGTAGCCGTTCTCGTCGTACTGGTTGGGCAGGTCGAGGGAGGTACCGGCCGCCCCGAGGAAGTAGTTCCCCGGGGTAGCTCCGGAAGGGCGGAGCGGCGCGGGGATCGTGTAGTAGATCTGGCTGTCGTAGCCGGACTTGATGTTGTAGGGGATGCCGGCGTCGACGGCGTACCAGACGTTGGGCAGGATCAGGAGCAGGAGGAGCCCCATCACGAGGACGTGGCGGGCCTTGAACGCCCGGCGGAAGCTCGTCATCTTCCCCCGGGTGTCGGAGAGCGACGCGACCGTACGGCGCAGCTCGCGATAGCCGGCCACCTCCAGGATGATGAGCAGCACCTCGGCCGGCAGCAGCGCGAAGACCGCGCTACCGAGCAGGAAGAACTTCGCGGCGGTGATCGGCAGGTAGATCGAGATCAGCGCGAAGACGAAGAACATCACGTGCTCGCGGCGGAACTTCTGCCGACCGATCTTCAATCCGAAGAGCGCGAGCCCCACGAACGCGAGGAAGAACGTCAGCACGCCGAAACCCAGGATGAGCGAGTCGACCGAGGGGGCCTGCGCCTCGGCGACGGTGGTGTAGACCAGGGTCTTGACGAAGTAGCCCTGCCCGGTGACGATCGTAACGAACGCCGAGCGGTCGACCAGGACCAACAGGCCTACCGCGGCGGCGGCGGTGGCCGCGAGCGCCGGCAGCGAGACGACCCAGGGCGACTCGCGCAGCAACAGGAACGGCAAGAGGATCAGCAGCGCGCCGAAGAACACCAACAGCGGCGTGTCGAACCAGCCGGCGAACAGCCCCTGGGGGACGTAGTAGGGCACCGCCATCGGGAACCCGACGAGCCCGATGATCCAGGTCGAGACGTACAGGCCGAACGAATCGATCCGCCGGATCCGCTCGACGATCAGCTGGACGACGATGAAGCCCGCCAGCGCGGCGATGAAGAACGGGTAGCCCTGCCAGCTGAGCGCCAGCGCGCCGAGACAGACGCCGGTGAAGACGGCCCACTTCACGCCCGTGCGTTCGTACCGCAGGAACAGCCGCAGGCCGCGCGCGATCTCCCGCGGCTTGCGATAGCTCGTCACCCACCGTCGGTGACCGACCGCCTTGATCGTACGGATGTAGGCGTAGACGGTCAGGAGCATCACGAACGCGTAGAAGGTCAGATAGTTCGCGTAGCCCAGTCCCGAGGACTCGATACTCGAGACCATGAACGGGAAGATCAGAGCCGCGATCAGCCCCATGCGCTTGGAGCTGACCTCCTTGCCGATCAGATAGACCGGGAAGACGCCCAGTGCCGCCCAGAGCGGCGCCTGGATGTCGAGGAAGAAGCTCCCGGCCACGACGGCGGCCGGTTGGCCGGTCGAGGCGTGGAAGAACCCCTGGAAGAGGATCCCCAGCACCGCGTTCATCCAGTCGAACAGCGGCTCCCGCGGGTTGTAGGCCCCGTGCGGGTAGTTCAGCCCCGGGTCGAGCCCGAGGTTGGCGTGGTTGAGGATGATGTAGCTCATCACCCGCGAGTGGTAGAACGAGTCCGAACCCCCGCCGTAGACGTAGAGCCAGCCCCACTGCTGGAAGATCTGGTAGGCGAAGAGCGACCGGACGATGATCGCCATCGAGAAGGCGGTCAACAGGATGGCGACGGTCCAACCGTGGGCCCTCCACCAGCTGGTACGTTCCGTGTCCATCGACGTGCCGCCAACCGCCCGAGGGCGGCCGCGCACACTGGGGGCCCTATTTATAATTGGTCCGAGGTCGGCGCCGACGGAGCGCCCTCGACGCGGAATCGGTAGAAGACGCGGCCGTCGTCGAGGGCCACCGGCGCGACCGTTACCTCCTGGCCGATACGGAGCGCATCCCAGCGCGTCCCCTCGATGCGGCCGAAGAGCCGCAGCGGTACGCCCTCGAGGTCTACGAGGCCGACCGAGAACGGCACCTCGGCCTCCATGCCCATCGGGGCGCCGGCCAGGACGGCGCTGAATGCGTAGACCGTCCCGCGTGTCGGGAGGTCGACCCACTCGAGCTCACCCTGGTGGCACGTGGGGCAGACCAGCCGCGGGGGCCACAGGAGCTTGTCATCCCGCGGACAGCGGGTCGTCGTGAACCGACCGGCGCGCAGGTGTTCGAAGAAGGCGTGGAGCTCGGTGAACTTCGCGTCCTGGAGCGGGTAGAAATCGAACGCGGTCGCCGGGGGCGCCGTTCGGGAACGCTCCGCCGGTGGGGCCGATGGCCGCTCCGGGCCCGGTTCGGTCGATGCGCGGACGGCCCGTCGGCGACGTTCACGGGCTTCCGCGGACTCGGCCGACGCGTCCTCGGCCACGCTAGCCCCCACGCTCGTAGACCATGAGCGAGTGGACGTTCGCGCTGCCGCTCAGGTTGTGCACGAGGCCCCAGTGCGGGTCGGGGGCCTGCCGTGCCGCCGGCACCTGATGGGCGAACTGACGGTAGATCTCCACCGCCTGGGCGATCCCCGTCGCGCCCAGCGGGTGGCCACAGCCGAGGAGACCACCCCGTGGGTTGACCACGAGGTCCCCCCCGACGGAGCTTCGGCCATCGGCGACGAACTTGCCGCCGGCTCCGGGCGGACAGAGACCGAGCGCCTCGTACTCGACGATCTCGGAGATGGTGAAGCAGTCGTGGACCTCGGCGACGTCGAGGTCCTTCGCCGACATCCCCGCGCTGCGGAACGCCTCGCGGCCCGCGTGTTCGAGACCGAGCCACCGGCTGAGCGAACCGGCATTGGCGAGGTTGTGCCAATCGGAGTACTGTCCGGTGCCCCGGATCCAGGCGGGGGTGTCCGTGTACTGGCGTGCCCGTTCGGCGGCGACCAGCACCACCGCCGCCGCCCCATCGGTCATCGACGAGCAATCGCCGAGCCTCAGCGGCGGGGAGATCAGCGGCAATCGGCCCAGCTTCTCCCGGGTGAACTGCTTGTCGTAGAACTGCGCCTCGGGATTGGTGTTGGCGAACGCGTGGTTCTTCTCCGAGACCGCCGCGAGCTGCTCGTCGGTGGTACCGAACTCGAGCATGTGGCGCTGGGCGACCATGGCGAAGAACGGCGGGGCGGTGGCACCGTGGGCCCCGTCCCACGGACGGTCCATCACGCAGGCCATCGAGGTGTTCGCCTCGGCCATCGACGGGAGGTTCATCTTCTCGACCCCCAGGGCGACGGCGACGTCGGAGAGCCCCGAGGCGATCGCCGCGTAGGCGCTGCGGATCGCCGACTGTCCCGACGCGCAGGCGAGCTCGGTCCGCTGCAGGATGCGGTGCGGCGCGATCCCCAGGAGCTCGGCCGCGAGCGGAGCGACATGGGACTGGAAGGCGAAGCGCTCGGGCTCGGCGGCCCCCACGAACAGCGAGTCGACCTCCTCGGAACGGAGGTTCGGCACCGCCCGGAAGAGGGCCATACCCGCCTCCTGGACGAGCTCGGACCAGGTGGCGTTGCGGACCCCGAACTTCGTCGTCGCACCCCCGACGAGCGCGACGTCGCGCCGCTCGGTCACGCGGCCACCCCCCGGATCGCCTCGGCGACCCGGTCGCCGGCGCCGCTCGTCGTGACGGTCCCGCCCTGGTCGTAGGTGCGGGCCGAGCCGTCGGCGAGGATACGCGCGAGCACGGACTCGAGCCGGTCGGCCTGGGCGGTCAGCGCCCGGTCGGATCGGCGGGTCCCGAGGTGGCGAAGCATCATCTCGATGGCGAAGAACGTGGCGAACGGGTTGACCTGGTTCTTGCCGGCGTACTTGGGGGCGCTGCCGTGGACCGGCTCGAACATTGCGTGCTCGGAGCCGATGTTTCCTCCGGCCGCGAACCCCATGCCTCCCTGGAGGACGCTGGCGAGATCGGTGATGATGTCCCCCATCATGTTCGTGCTGACCACGACGTTGTAGTGCTCGGGATTGCGCACGATCCACTGGGTGAAGGCGTCGACGTAGGCGTAATCGCGCTCGATCTCGGGGTACTCCTCACGACCGATGCGGTCGAACGTCGCCCGGAAGAACCGGCAGCCCTCGAGCACGTTCGACTTGTCCACGCAGGTGACGCGGCGGACGCCGTCCTCGGGGGCCCCCCGGGCCCGCTTGCGCGCGGCGTCGTAGGCGAAGCGGATCACGCGCTCGGCCCCGACCTTGGTGATGAGCCGCGTGTCGACGGCCACTTCCGTCGAGTTCCCGCGCTGGAGGACGCCGCGGGCCGGCGTGTAGAGGCCCTCGGTGTTCTCGCGGACGATGATCATGTCGACGTTCTTGGGCGACCAGACCTCCTTGAACTGGCCGCTGATCCGGTGGACCACCCCGGGGTAGAGCCGGCACGGCCGCACGTTGGCGAAGAGGTCCAGGTTGCGCCGTAGGCCGAGCACGAGCGCCGCGCCGGCGATGTCCCCGCTCGGGAGGTTCACGCCGGGCCAACCGACGGCACCGAGGAGGATCGCGTCCGCCTCGCGCGTGGCCGCCTCGGCTTCCGGCTCCCACTCCCGGCCGCGCTCGCGGTAGTAGTTGGCCCCGCCCGGGTACTCTTCTAGGTACCACGGGTGCGGGCCGTTCTCCCCCAGGGCGTCGAGGACCTTGCGTCCCTCCCGCACCACTTCGGGCCCGGTGCCGTCCCCGGGGAGCAGCACGATGCGGTAGCCGTTGGAGCTCATGCCGAGGCGCCCGCGGCCGCCCTTTGCTCGAACTCGCGCCGCACCTTCTCGACCAGGCCGCCGGCCTCGAGGAGTTCGAGCAGGTGCTCGGGCAGTGGAGGAAAGTGGACCGACCGGCCGGTCCGCACATTGGTCACCGTACCCGCCCGCATCTCGATCCGGGCGGTGTCGCCCTGCTCGAAGAGGGCGCGCACCCCGCGGACCTCGATGGCGGGCAGGCCCAGGTTGATCGAATTACGGAAGAAGATCCGCGCGAACGAATCGGCGACGATCGCGCCGACCCCGACGGCCCTCAGGGCCTGGGGCGCGTGCTCCCGGCTCGAGCCGCAGCCGAGATTCTCGCCGCCGATGATGATGTCCCCGGCGCGCGCGTTGGCGGCGAACTCCGGCAGGCCGATCTCGAAGACGTGCTTCTTGAGCTCGTCCGGGTCGATGATGGTCAGATACTTGCCGCTGATGATCTGGTCGGTGTCCACGTCGTCGCCGAGGGTCCAGACGCGTCCTTCGATCACCTCGCGCATCGTCGGACCCCCTACAGGTACTCCCGCGGGTCGGTGATCTCGCCTCGGATCGCGGTCGCCGCCGTCGCGGCGGGGCTCATGAGGTAGATCCGGGCTTCCTTGGCGCCCATCCGTCCGGGGAAGTTACGGTTGGAGGACGACGCGCAGACCTCCTCGGGGGAAAGGATCCCCATATTGCCTCCGAAGCACGCCGAGCAGCTCGAGTTGGTGAAGACCGCGCCGGCCTCGGTGAACACCTCGATCAACCCCTCCTTCAGCGCCTGGTCGTAGATCTTGGTCGACGCCGGCGTGACGATGAAGCGGACGCCGGGTGCGACCTTCTGTCCCTTCATGATCCGCGCGCCCTCTCGAAGGTCCTCGATCCGCGCGTTGGTGCACGACCCCAGGAACACCTGGTCGACGTGCACGTGCTCGGCCACGATGTCGGTCATCGGCCGGACGTTGTCCGGCGAGTAGGGGCAGGCGACCATCGGCGGCATCCCGTCGACGTCGATGTCGAGCACGCGCTCGTAGCGCGCATCGGCGTCCGGCCGGGTCGGGTGCATCGCATGCTTGGCGATCGGACGGACGTACTCCAGGGTGGTCGCGTCGGCGGTGATCATCCCGCACTTCGCGCCCATCTCGGTGGTCATGTTGCAGATGGTGAACCGGTCGGTCATCGGGAGCCGGTCGATCGTCGGACCGGCGAACTCGACGGCCTTGTAGGTCGCGCCCGTCGTCTTGATCTCGCCCAGGACGCGGAGCACCAGGTCCTTCGCCGTCACCCCCGGGGCCAGCGTACCACGGACGTTGACACGGATCGTCGGGGGCACCTTCAACCACAACCGCCCGAGGGCGAGGACCGCCGCCATCTCCGTCGGCCCGATCCCCGCCGCGACGGCGCCCATCGCGCCGAGCATGTTCGTGTGCGAGTCGGTGCCGACGGCGAGGTCGCCGGGCACGACCCATCCGTCCTCGGCGAGGATCTGATGGCAGATCCCGTGACGGCCGACGTCGTAGAAATGCGGCAGGTGCTGCTCGGCGGCGAACTTCCGGAGGATCCGGTGGAGCACGGCGGCCCCCTCGGTGGAGGCGGGCACCCAGTGGTCGATGGCGATGACCACCCGGTCGGGGTCCCAGACCTTGGGGGCACCCATCTGGTGGAACGGCCCGACGGTCTGGGCGCCCTGCTCGTGCATCATGGCGAGGTCCACCTTCCCCTCGACGATCTGGCCGGGGACGACGTGATCGAGATCGGCCGAGCGGGCGAGAATCCGTTCGGCGAGCGTCAATCCGTGACCGCCGTTCGTGCTCATTGGGCTCCCACCTTCGGTACGATCCCCTCGACCAGTTTCCAGAACTCCGAGTCGGAGATCCCTTGATGTTCGAAGATCTCCCGGTACTCCCCCAGGAACTGCTGGAGCGAGCCCTTGCCGCGTCCCTCACCGGAGAGCTTGACGCGCTGCAGCAGCTCGGCGAGCGCGGGGTCGGGGAGCTGCACCCCCCGTTCCTTGAGCTTCTCGACGAGGGCGGCCTTGCCGGTGTGCTTGCCCAGGATCATCTGGCGCCGCCGGCCCACCACTTCGGGCTGGAGCGGCTCGTAGGTCAGGGTGTTGGCGAGGATGCCGTGCGTGTGGATGCCCGCCTCGTGGGAGAACGAGTTGTACCCCACGAGCGCCTTGTTCGCGGCGAGCGGGATGCCGCTGATCTCCTCGACCTTCCGCGAAAGCGCGTAGATCCGGTCCAGTTGGAGACCGGTCCGGACCTCGTACAGGGACTCCAGCGCCAGTGCGACCTCCTCGAGCGAGGCATTGCCGCTGCGTTCGCCCAGGCCGTTGACACAGACGTGGGGTACGTTCACCCCCGCCTCCACCGCGGCGATGGTGTTGGCGGTGGCGAGCCCGAAATCGTTGTGGCAATGCACCGACCAGTCGGACGGGCGCACCCGGCGCTGGAACTCGGCCAGGAACCAGCGGAACGTCAGCGGCGTCATGATCCCGACCGTGTCGGAGATGACGAGGCGGTCGGCGCCGGCCGACTTCGCCGCACCGTACAGGCGCTCGACGAAATCGAGGGGCGCGCGCACCGTGTCCTCCGTGACGAACGCCACGTGCAGACCGGCGTCCTTGGCCCGGCGGATGCAGGCGACCGACGCGTCGACGACCTGGTCCTGGCTCATCTTGAGCTTGTAGCGCAGGTGTACGTTGCTGGCGGCGACGAAGATGGCGATGAGCTTCGCCCCGCTCTTGATCACCGCGTCGACGTCGGCCGGGACCGTGCGGGCGGAGGCGAGGACCTTCGCCTTGAGTCCGGCATGGGCCAGCCGATGGACCGCGGTCGCCTCCTGATCGGAGACCACCGGGATCCCCGCGTCGATGACCTCGACCCCGATCTCGGACAGGTCCTCGGCGATGGAGAGCTTCTCTTCGGGAGAGAAGTGCACCCCGGGCATCTGCTCGCCGTCGCGGAGCGTCTCGTCCCAGAAGGTGATGTGCTCGGGGATGTGGCGCTGGGCCAACGTCTCGGCGTGGTAGGACTCGACGAGACGCTCGGAGCTCATCGGCCGACGGAGAGCGGCGGATGCGACATAACCTTGTCCGCGCTCGACGGCGGTGACACGTTATCGTGTGAATTTTTCAGCTCCGGAACCGGCGCCGGTCGAGGAGAATCGGGGCTCTGCGGAGCCTCCGCGGCCGTCAGGTTAAATACGACGACTGGATGAAATGAGTGCGCTCGGTGGGCGGAGCCCTGCCGAGCCCACAGAGCATGACGACACCGGCCGCGCAGGCACCCGCCCTCGTCCGCGAAGAGGGGCCGGTGGCCCAGCGAGCGGCCAAGGAACTCTCCGACGTTTCGGTCCTCATCGGCGGTCAGGGCGGCGACGGTACGCTGACCGTCTCCGATCTCCTGGGCCGATACTTCCGCAAGCGGGGGCTGTACGTCTACACCTCCCGCAATGTCCTGTCGCGGATCCGGGGCGGGCACGCGGACTCCTCGGTGCGGGGATGTCGCGACCACGTCGCCGCGATCAAGTCCAAGGTCGACCTGCTCGTCGCCTTCGACCAGGAATCGCAGGAGCTCGGCCGCGCCGAGCTCGAAGACGACGGCCTGATCCTGTACGACTCGTCGGTGTTCCATTCCGACCTGCCCAACGCGATCGGCTTCCCGTTCGCGACGATGGCCGGCTCCCAGCTCGGCCAACCGATCTACAAGAACGTCACCGCCTACGGCGTGATCTCCCAGATGATGGGGTTCGACCCGGTGCAGACCCGGGCGGTCATCGAGGAGCGGTTCAAGCGCCGCGGCGGCGAGCTGTTGGAAAAGAATCTCAAGGCGATCGAGATCGGGCGCCAGGCCGCCGCGCAGAATCCCGATGCGCTCCACCGCTGGAGCTTGGTCGACGGCGATGCCAAATCGCACTTGCTGCTCACGGGCAACCTTGCCGCCGCGCTCGGATTCGTCGTCGGCGGCGGACGGTTCTTCGCCGGGTACCCGATCACTCCGGCGACGGAGATCATGGAGTATCTCCAGCGCTACCTCCCTGCCTACCACGGCGTCGTGCGCCAGGCCGAGGACGAGCTCGCCGCGATCAACATGGTGATCGGGGCGGCCTACGCCGGCGCCCGGGTGATGACCTCGACGAGCGGCCCGGGGCTGTCGCTGATGACCGAGGGGATCGGCCACGCCGGCGCTGCCGAGGTGCCGATCGTCGTCGCGGACTGCCAGCGCGTCGGGCCCTCCACCGGCGAGCCCACTCGGCACGAACAGTCCGACCTGCTGCACCTCGCCCACCTCGGTCACGGGGACTTCCCGAGGTTCATCCTCGCCCCGGGTACCGTCCAGGACTGTTTCTATCTCACCGTCGACGCCCTCAACCTCGCCGAGAAGTGGAGACTGCCGGTCATCCTGCTGCTCGACCAGGCGCTCTGCCAGAACTCGGTCACCACCGAGCCGTTCGACCTCAAGCAGGTCCATCTCGACCGCGGCCGGAGGCTCTCCCCGGACGAGGTCGCCCGGTTGGAGGCGTACAAGTACTATCAGTTCACCCCGGACGGCATCTCCCCGTACGCTCCGCCGGGTACTGCGGGGGTGACGAGCCAGGTGACCGGCAACGAGCACGACGAGTACGGTCACGTCTCGGTCAATCCGGTGAATCGGACGAAGATGATGCACAAGCGCATGGGCAAGATGACCCACGCGCGCGACGACCTCCCGCTTCCGCGGCTCTACGGCGACCCGGCCGCGCGGGTCGGGTTCATCGCCTACGGCAGCACGACCGGCCCGGTCCGCGAGGCCCAGGAACTGCTCCAGACCGCCGGGGTCTCGACCCGGTTCTTCCAGTCGCGCACCCTCTTCCCGGTCCAGACCCACACCCTCGAGCCGTTCCTCAACGGGGTGGACGTCGCCTTCGTCGTGGAGCACAACTACACCGGTCAGTACTCCCAGCTCATCCGGGAGGCGCTGCCCGAGTTCGCCGGGAAGGTCCGCCCGGTCCTCAAGTTCGACGGCCTGCCGTTCCGCGCGCCGGAGCTCGTCCGGCTCGTCGAGGAGGGACTCGATGGTTCAGTCCGCTAAGCCGATCCCGTCGACCTGGTGCCCGGGGTGCGGGGACTTCGGCGTCCTCTCGGCGGTGAAGAAGTCGCTCGTCGAGCTCAAGATCCCCACCCACGAGGCCGTCCTCGTCGGGGGCATCGGCTGCTCGGGGGGGATCCACAACTTCCTGGAGATCAACGGCATCCACGCGCTCCACGGCCGGCTCCTCGCCCAGGCCGTCGGCGTCAAGCTCGCCAACCCCCACCTGACCGTCATCGCGGCCGGGGGCGACGGCGACGGCTACGCCATCGGCATGGGCCACTTCATGCACGCGTTCAAGAAGAACGCCTCGTTCCTCTACGTCCTGATGATGAACGAGACCTACGGGCTGACCAAGGGCCAGGCGGCCCCGACCGCCCGGGTCGGCTACGAGGGGAACATCGAGCGTCCCTTCGACGGGATCCTGACCGCGCTCTCCCAGCAGGTCCCGGTCTTCGTCGCGCGCACGTTCTCCGGAGACCCGAAGACGATGGGCAAGATCCTCGTCGAGGCGCTCCAGTTCAACCGCGACGGCCGCGGGTTCGCGTTCGTCGAGGACCTGTCACCGTGCGTCACCTACCACGACACCTACAAGGAGTGGCGCGAGAAGGTGCTCGACGTGAGCACGCTACCGGGCTACGACCCCACCGACCGCAAGGCGATGTTCCGCCTCTACCTCGAGACCCAGGAGCAGGGGCGCATCCCGGTCGGCGTCTTCTACCGCCCGCCGCCGCCGACCAAGGACCCGGAATCGCTCGAGCTCAAGCTGCTCCCGGACCGCATCGGGCCGGCGAACGCCGACATCGAGCTGGCGGGCAATCTCCCGCAGTACGAGAAGCTGCTCGCCTCCATCGGGTAGTCCGACCCCGCGGGGAAGGGCTCATCCCACCGGGCCGACTGTTCGCCCGCGAAATTCGTGACGTGGATCGGGATCGACGACACCGACAGCCCCCGAGGGGGCTGTACGACCTTTGCGATGACCGAGGTCATCCGCGTCGCCCGGGAGGCCGGATATGATCTCATCGGCCATCCCGAACTGGTCCGGCTGAACCCGAACATCCCCTACAAGACCCGGGGCAACGCCGCCCTGGCGGCCCGGTTCGGGCATGGGGTCGGGCGCCCGTTCCCGGTCGGGTGGTTGGCCGGGGAGAGCGTGAACGCCTACGTCACGGGCCGCAACCTCTCCCGCTCGGAGGCGACCGACCTCACCGAGCGGGCGTGGCGGAGCACGTTGGCCCAGGCCCGGAGCGAGGACCCCGGGACCGACCCGGCGCTCGTCAGCGCTCCCCGACGGCTCCCCGCCGGGCTCTATTGGGAGGCGGTCCGGCGCGTCGTGCCCGTCGAGCGGGTCGAGCGGTTGTTGTCCGCGCACGGCGCGGAACTCCGCACGTCGGGATCGCGTCAGGGACTCGTGGGCGCCGCGGCCGCGACCGCCTGGAGCGGGGCGCACCCGACGTGGGAGCTCCTGAGCTACCGCCACGCCGGACGGATCGGTGCGCCCCGCCTCGTCGAACCGGCTTCGGTCCGTCGCGCCGAGCGGGAGTATCCGGAACTGTTCCTCTGCACCGACCGGGCCACCCGGCGGGTGCTGATCGCGCCGCACACCGACTGCCCGATCCTGTTCGGGCTCCGTGCGACGAGCCCCGCGCGGCTGCCGTTCGCGGCCCGGCAGGTCCGAGGGGAGATGCCCGAGCGTTGGGTCATCTATCGAACGAACCAGGGCTCCGGCGATCACCTCCGCCGCATCTCACCCGATCGCCTCGGTCCGTACGAGTCGGCGGTCTTCGTCGGGCGGGTCCTCGAGCCGGCCCGCGTCGGCCGGGGGGGCCACGCACACGTTGCCCTCCGGACCGACACGGGCTCGACCGTCCAGTGCGTCGCCTTCGAGCCCACCAAGACGCTGCCGAAGCTGCTCGCCCGACTGGTGCCGGGCGATCGGCTCCGCGTCTGGGGCGGCCGGGGCGCCGACCCGACGTTCCGCCTCGAGGGGGTCGAGGTGCTGTCCACCGTCCCACGAACGGCGCTCGGTCGTACCCCCCGGTGTCCGCGCTGTGGCGGACGGACCTCGAGCCTGGGTTCCGCGCGCGGGTACCGCTGCCCCCGCGGCCACGCGCGGCTCCCACCCGAATCGCGGCGGGTCGTTCCACTGACCACGCCGCCACCTCGACGGGGGCGCTACCACCCTACGCCCTCGGCCCGGCGGCACCTGCACCCCCGAGGTCCAGAAGGCACGCGCGGCGGTGAGTCGCCCGTGCGTTGGTGGCGCAATCGCCCATGAATCCATAAATAGGGACTCACCGGTTTCCGTCGAGAATCGGAGGGGTTCGTGGCGCTCTCACCTGTCACCAAGACCGGGTTGCTGTTCGCGGCGATCTTCGGGCTTTTCGTCGTCGTCGGCGGCCTGCTGGGGGAATTCCTCTTCGGCAGCTGGCTCGGCGGACTGATCGTCGCCTTCGGGCTCGCGCTGGTGTTCAACCTCGTCTCCTACTTCTTCTGCGACAAGTTCGTGCTCTGGTCGACGGGGGCGAAGATCGTCACCGCCGCCGAGGTCCCGCGGCTCGCCAAGATCGTCGATGAGCTGGCTCCGCAGTTCGGACTCGTCCGGCCGCGCCTGGCGTTGGTCCCGACCCAGGCGCCGAACGCGTTCGCCACCGGCCGCGACGAGCGGCACGCGGTGGTCGCCGCCACGGAGGGGATCCTCCACCTGCTCAACGACCGGGAGCTCCGGGGCGTTCTCGCCCACGAGCTCGCGCACATCAAGGACCGCGACATCCTCGTGATGACCTTCGCCGCGACGCTCGCGGGCGCGATCGCCTACATCGGCCAGATGTTCCTTTTCAACGAGATGTTCGGGGGCAACGGCCGCGGCGGCAACGGCAACAATGCCATCCTTGCCCTCGTCGCCGCCGTCACCGCCCCCATCGCGGCCATGCTCCTTCAGCTCGCGATCTCGCGCTCCCGCGAGCTCCACGCCGACGAGGTGGGCGCACGGACCATCGGCGACCCCGAATCGCTCGCCCGTGCCTTGGAGAAGCTCGAGGACGGCACCGACGCCCACCCCCAGCCGATCGGCACCGCGGGCACGGCCAGCCTCTGCATCGTCAACCCGCTCCGGGGGCGCGGGCTGCTCCGGCTGTTCTCGACCCACCCACCGCTCGAGGAGCGCATCGCGCGACTCCGCGCCATGCACCCGGACTACCACTACTCGATCCCGAAGGGTTCAACCCTCGGTTCGACCTACCGGCCGGCAGGACTGCGGTCCTCGAGGTAGAGCGGATCGATGGGCGAGCTCGGGTGCCCCGCGTGTGGCGAGGCCACCCCGAGCGATCGGGTCGCCTGTCCGAAGTGCGGCCTACCGACGGCGCTGTTCGAGCCGGTCCGGCTCGCGGCGGGGTCGGGCCACGGCGGGGACCCCCACCTCCTGCATGAGATCCTGGCGCTGGTCGGGGCCGACCGACCCTCGAGCCCCGACGGTTCCGGACCGGGCGACCTCGCTCACCCCCCCCGATTCCCCTCCGCGGGATCCCCCACCGCCGGGAATGCCGGGGGTACGCCCCCCGGCGAGATCCCCGCGATCCCGGCCCTGGGCGCGGGCGAGCCCAGGGCGGTGCTCCGCCGGCAGATCGACGAGCTGCTGACGGTCGGCCGTCGTCTCGGACTGGACCTCGCGCCGTTCGACCATCGGGTCCGCGACGCCGTCCAGGTCGACAGCACCGACGCCTACGAGAATGTCCGCCGTGAGCTGTTCGTCCACGTCGCCGCGACGCTCGCCGAGCAGATCGAGATCGACCTCGGCCGCCGCAACGAGCTGGCGTCGGTGATCCCCGACGGACTGCCCGACGGTGAGCTCGAGTCCGCCCGGGGCGCGCTCCTCCAGGGAGACCTCTCGGGAGCGCAGCGCACGGTGCGAGCTATCGACGAGCGCCTCTCGGCATTGGAGGAGGAGTGGGAGACCGTCCAGGTACTCTCCGTCGAGGCCGAGCTCCTGCTCGAGACGCTGAGAGAGCTGGGCGGCGATCCGACACCGCTCCTCGCCGCCGTCGAGTCCGGCCGGGCGAGCGCTCGGTCGGGGGACCGGGAGACCGCCGAGCGGGTGCTGACGCACGCGGTGCTGGCGGTCTGGCACGTCGCCGCACCGCTCCTGCTGCGCCGCATCACCCAGCTCCAGTCGAGCCTCGCCGACGCGGCACGCGCCGGCCAGGAGGTGGCCGCTCCACGGCACGCTCTCGTCCAGATGGGTCGCGAGCTGCGGCTGCGCAACTTCGGAGGGGCGATCACCGAGTTCCGGCGGGCCCGAGATGCCGTGGCCGCGCACGCCACGCCCCCCACCGGCAGCTGAGCCGCGAGGGCGTGCCCCCGGGTCGACCGCGCTTCGGTTAGGCGACGCCGTGCGCATGGAGTTATCTCGCGAAGTCGTTCCAACCGGCGATGCCGTTCACTAGCCTGAGGGGATTCCGGGACTACCCCCCGCCCGAGGGCGGCGCCCGATCTGAGATTTTGCGCCGGATGCGCTCGGTCGCCCGGCGCTGCGGGTTCCAGGAGCTGGAGACGCCCTCCGTCGAGAGCCTCGAGCTGTACAAGGTCAAGAGCGGCGAGGAGATCGGCAAGGAGGTCTGGGGATTCGTCGACAAGGGCGGCCGCGAGGTGGCGCTCACCCCAGAGACGACGCCCTCGCTGGCGCGCATTTTCGTCGATCGCGCCAAGAGCGAGCCGCTCCCGGTGAAGTGGTTCACGATCAGCAAGCTCTGGCGCTACGAGGAACCCCAGGCCGGTCGGACCCGCGAGTTCACCCAGTTCAACCTCGACATCCTGGGGGTCGAAGGGATCGAGGCCGACGCGGAGATCCTCGCCACCTCGGCGTTGATCCTGGACGAGGCAGGAGCCCAGGGACTCTATGCGTTCCGGCTCAACGACCGCGAACTCGCCGACGCGCTCGGGGCCCACTTCGGCGCGACGGATCGGCCGCGATACTTCCGCGCCCTCGACCGGTACCGCAAGGAGGAGCGATCGGTCACCGCCGCGGAGCTCGCCGCCTCCGGCGTGGCCGACGACGCCCGGGAGAAGCTGCTCGCCCTGTTGGAGGAGACCCGGGCGGGAGTGCCCGTGGCGGAGGCCGCGGACCTGCTCGACCGGATGGACGGCTGGGCGCTCCCCGACCCCGGCCCCCGCGCCCTCGCCCGGCTCCGCAAGCTCCTCGATACGCTCGACGCCGTGGGCGTCGCCGATCGGGTCTTCCTGGACCTGACCGTGGTGCGGGGGCTGGCCTACTACACGAGCACGGTCTTCGAGGCGTTCGACCGCGCCGGCGAGCAGCGGGCGCTCTTCGGTGGCGGGCGCTACGACCAGCTCGTCGAACTGTTCGGAGGTCCCCCTACGCCGGCCTGCGGACTCGCCATCGGCGACCAGACCCTCGAGATCCTGCTGCGGGCCCACGAGCGCTGGCCCCGCGGGGAGCCCGGGCTCGACACCTACGTCGTCGCCGTGACTCCGGCCGAGGTCCCGATGGCGCTGCGCTGGGTGCGTCGCCTGCGGGCGGCGGGCCTCTCGGCCGACTGCGATTTGATGGCCCGCTCGCTGTCGCGCCAGCTCAAGGAGGCGGCGCGCCGGGGGTCGCGACGGGCGATCCTTCTGGGACCGAGGGAGCTCGCTCGGGGTGTGGTGGTCGAGCGTGACCTGACGACGGGTGCCCAGCGTGAGTGCCCGCCGGAGGAGCTGCTACCTGGGGCGTGAGCCCCTCGATCGCCGGCGCGTCCCACAACAGGATGCCCGGCGGGGAGACCGCCCCGTCGACGAAGCCGTACCAGTAGACGACGGCGCCCTCGCCAAAGAGCTCGGTGTAGGGCCCGAGCTGACGCTTGAGGTTCCGGCGGAGTTCGACGTCGTCGCCGAAGTTCGCCTTCGATTCGATCCATTGGAGCTTCTGGCCGAAGAAGATGATCGGACGGTCGAGCAGCGCGTCGGGGGTCTTGGTGTACTTCCCGCGCAGGTCCGCCTCGGTGCGGTAGCCGATCCCGTGGCGCTCGAGCCAGGCGTACATCCGGGCCTCGCCCTTGCGGCCGCGCTCGCGCTGGAGCTCCATCCCCTTGGGCGAGTAGATCATGTCGTGGGCGAGCAGCTCCTCGATCTCGTGGCGCAGCCGGTCGTCCGGTGCGTTGGCCGGATCGAGGAAGCACGACCAGATCCGCTTGCGCGGCAGGTGCAGCTCCTGCAGCATCAGCTGGCCGGTGAGCACCGGTGGGAAGCCGAGGTCCCGGGCGATCCGCAGGATCGACGTCCCCTTGCGCCACTGCGCGACGAGCCGCGGCATCTGGCGTTTGACGACGTAGAACCGCCGCGTGGCGTCGCGCGTGACGCGGTGGGTGTGGATGACGAACAGGAGCTCTTCGTCGAAGCCCTCGGCGCGCGCGATGCGGGGCACATCCTCGGGTGTCGCGAGGGTCTCGTACAGACGTTGGTAGGTGGCGCGGTCCATGAAACTTCGGTGGGGTCGGGCGATCGCGACCCGGTCGCAATCGATCTACGACGAATCGGGCCGGCATAAAAGCGCCCCGTTGCGCCTGGAGCCCGCCGGAATGTGCCCCGTTCAGTCGCGCCAGTCGATCCCGACGGTCCGCAGCCTCAGTTTCGGGATGGGGATCGGCACACGCTTGTGGCGGTTGTGGGCGACCCGCTCGGCGAGGGCTCGAACGGCGGCCAGGTCCGCCCCGGTCAGCTCGGCGACCTCCTCGGCGGTGCGCAACTGTTCGAAACCGTACAGGATGCGATCGATTGTCTCGTAGGTGAGCCCGAGCTCCCCCTCATCGGTCTGACCCTCCCAGAAGCCCGCCGAGGGGGGGCGCTGCTGGATCTCGGGCGGGAGCTCGAGCTGGCGTGCGAGCGCGCGGATGTCGGTCTTGTACAAGTCGCCCAGCGGGTGGAGATCGACCCCGCCATCGCCGTACTTGGTGAAGTACCCGAGGAGGAGCTCGGTCTTGTTGCCGGTCCCGGCCACGAGCGTGCCCCGCTCGCGCGAGAGCGCGTAGAGGACCGTCATGCGCAGACGGGCCGTCGCGTTGCCGAGGGCGATCCGGTCCGTCAGCTCCGGTACGGTCGCATGCAGACCGTCCACGAGGCGATCCAGCGGCACCACGGCCGCCTCGATCCCGATCGACCGCGCGTACCCCAGGGTCTCGGTGCGCACCCCGTCCGGTGACTTCGGGCTCGGGAGCAGTACCCCGTGGACGGCCCCGGCGCCCAGCGCGTCGCGCGCGAGCCGGGCCATCAGCGCCGAGTCGATGCCCCCGCTGAGGCCGACCGTCAGGCCCGAGGCCCCCGCGTCCCGGACGTGGGCCCGCAGGAACTGGTGGATCGCCTCGACCGCGTGGGAGGGGAGGCGCGGCTCGAGGCTCACGCCTCGACCCCCAGCGGTTCGAGCTCGCACTGGGTGCGATAGGTCGACCGGCACTCGCACTCCAGTCCCTCGAGCCCCTCGAAGCGCTGGTCGAGCGAGGCGGTCTCGATCGCATCGAGGACCCGTCGGTCACACTCGCCGCAGTTGTGGGGTCCTCGCGGCAGGCCGCCCGCCGTCGGGAACGAGACGAGCCGGGTACCCTCGGACCGCGGTGCCCCGCGCGCCAGGACCTCGACCAGGCTCCACAGCCACGGCGGACGGTACTGATGGCGCCGGAACTGCCACTCCACGACCGTGCCGTTCTGGATGTGCACCGGGTTGACCGAGAGGGTCTCGAAGTGGGACCGGGCCAACGAGACCGACGTCAGCACGTCCTCGATGGATTCGCGCTCGGTAAGGTAGGGGGGCTTGAGCAACAGGTAGCCCTTGGGGTGGAGGCCGAGCCCACGCACCCGGTCGGCGGCCGCGAGGTATTCCGCCGGGGCCGCACCCTTGTTGATGAATCGACCGAGGACCTCCGGCTGGGTCGACTCGAGACCCAGGGCCACCTCCAGCTCTCCGGCGAACGCCGCTTTCAGCGGCCCGAGGAGCTCCTCCGTAGCGAACTCGGGCAGCGTCTCGAACAGGAGCCGCCGGGCGCGCCCGGAGAACGCGCCGAGGATCCGGGCGCGGCTCCCGGCATCGACCTCGCGTTCGTCGAGGAAGCTCCCCGAGGTGTAGATCTTCACGTACGGCTGGCCGCGGTAGCCGGCGAGCGCCTCGTCGAGCTGGCGCTCGAGCTCGGCGGGGGTGGCCGAGCGACCCAGGGTGTCCTTGGCGTAGCCGCACATCGAACAGCCCTTGGCGTCGGCCCAATAGCAGCCCTTCGTCCGCAGGATCAGCACGTAGGCGTCGACGCGCTCGCCGTGGAGCGACTCGCGTTCCGACCACCGATTGACCAGCTGCGAGGCCCCCCCGTCCTCGACCGGGCCGGGCCGGCGCTCCCGCGCCAGCTGCCGGGCGACCGATTCCCCCATGCGTTCAGGACTCCTCGAGCTCGACCTCGACCGAGTCGCCGTCCTTGAGCTGGAGCGCGCCGCGCAGGAACTCCGGGGCGATGAACTCCACGACGTCGGTGTGGTGGGTCCGGTCGGGGGTGATCAGGTGACCCGGACGACCCCCGAGCCGGGCCGCGTGACAGGTCGCTCCACCGAAGGTCCGCCCCGAGGCCGAGAAACCATCGATACGGATCCCTCGCCAGTCCTTCACCGAGGAGATCCGCAGGAGCTCCGGCCCGCCGAGCTTGACGTTGAGCGTGCCGGGGTAGGGCGAGTACCCGAGGCGCTCGGCGAACTGGACGACGTACCCCGGTTGACTGAGGTAGTAGCGACCCTCGCCCAAGCCGGAGGCCACGGTGCCGCGGATCGCGAGCTTCGAGGGTCCCTCGAAGATGCGCCGCAGGTCGTGATACTCCTTGCGAAGGACCGCGGTACCCGCCGGGGTCAGCGTCAGCCGCTGCTTGCGCCCGCCGTAGGTCCGGGTCAGCAGTCCCGCCTCGGCCAGCGCCATGAGGTAGCGGTCGGCGGCCTGCTGGCTCACCCCGACCTGCTCGCCGACCTCGCGCGAGCTCAGCACCGTCGGGGTGTGGTCGGCCCCCAGAAGGGCCAGCTGCTTGAGGACGGCGACCTCCTCGCGCTTGGGTCGGGGCGCCTCCGGTGCGGCCGACACCCGACCTCCGGCGACTACGCGCCCGACGGTGCCGCGCCGGTCGTCGGGGCGTTCATCGTGATGACGCTCGACCCGCGGAGCACGATGCGCCCGAGGTGGCGCGTGCGCTCGGCCGAACGCTCCTCCGCCTCTTCCAGGACGAGGTTGAGGTGTTCGTCGACCCCGAGCAGTCGGCCGACGACGATCCGGTTGTCCTTGAGCCGGAGCTCGACGCGTTGGTGGACGACCTTCTCCAGGACCTGCGCCGGGGCGGCCATTCGCGGCCCGACCAAGGACACGCGCATAACGGTTCGCCCGGTCGTCGGAAGGCCCCCGTCCCCGTCGCCGAGGAGTTATCTGAGCCGAGGGGTGGTGCGCCCCTCGGAGCCGGATCTTGGCCGAGCGAGCGACCGCCATCCCGGCGGCGATGCGCCAGCTGTCGGCCTACTGGGACCGGGTCGGTCTCGCGCCGTCGGACCGAGTGTACGCCGAATTCCAGGCCCGGCGATATCCGCACGTCCTGGAGTTCTGGCTGGCGAGGGGGTCGCTCGCCGGGAAACGGGTCCTCGACCTCGGCGGGGGGATCGGAGGGTTGTCGGTCGCCATGTCGTCCGCCCTCGGGGGCGAGTACGAGCTCGCGGAGTACCGGCGGCCCACCGAGGCTCACCTGGCGATCGCCAAGGAGTTCGGTCTGCGGGGCGCCTACGAAGTCGACCTCAGTCGTCCCGATCCCCTCGCCGCGCTCGAGACGGGCTACGACCTCGTCCTCTTCGTCGAGGTCCTGGAGCACCTCTTGGTGAACCCCCGGACCCTGTTCCGCCAGATCGCCACCCGGCTGCGCCGACCGGGCTACGTGTTCGTCACGACCCCGAACCAGGCGCGGCTGACCAATCGCTACCGCCTGGCCATGGGCCGATCGATCCGGGAACGCGACAGTTTCCCCGCCAGCGCCGCCGGACCGTTCGGCCACGTGGCGGAGTACACGATCCCGGACCTCGAGGACCTCCTGGGTCGGGAAGGGTGGGCGCTCGAGGCGGCGACCGTGGTCCAGAATCCCCCGACCCCACCGGGCATCGCCGTCCGGATGCAATCGCGCCGCGGGCTTCGTCGCGTGGGGATCGGGCTGCTCGATCGCCCGTTCTTCCGACGCCTACGGCTCGGTGACGAGATCCAGGCGCTGTTCCGCATCGACCGCTGAGCGCCGGGCGCGTGATGTGAAGTGAACTCGAGGCTGCCCGGGGCCGAGATGTACGCGGCCAAGCCCGGGCTCGAGGACGTCACCATCGGTCGGACGGAGATCAGTTTCGTCGGCGGTGAGACGGGACGGCTCGTCTACCGCGGGTACGACATCGCCGACGTGGTCGAGCATCTCGGATACGAGGGCGTCGTCCACTTGCTGCTGTGGGGTCGACCGGCCAAGGCCGAGCCCCCGGCGGATCTGCCCCACGCGCTCGCCGCCCGGCGCTCGCTTCCGCCGGAGGTCGCCGCGGCGGTGGACCGGTTCCCCGAATCGCTCGATGGAATGGACGCCTTGCGCGCCGGCGTCGCGGTCCTGAGCGGCCGTCGGTTCGATGCCCCCGCCTCCGACGAGCAGGGCCTTGACCTGATCGCCCTCGCCCCGACGCTGCTGGCGCGCAGTGCACGTCGCCATCGCGGGCAGCCACCGATCGACCCGGACCCCTCGCTCCCCCACGTGGCGAACTTCCTCCATATGCTCGGAGGCGGCGTTCCCGACCCCACCAAGGTCTGGGCGCTCGAGTCGTACTTCGATATCGTCGCCGACCACGGGATGAACGCCTCGACGTTCGCGCTGCGGGTCGTGCTCTCGACCGGCTCGGACTACGTTTCGGCCGTCACCGCGGCCATCGGCGCCCTGAAGGGGCCGCTGCACGGGGGTGCTCCGCAACGGGTCCTGGACATGCTCGACCGGGTCGGCGCTCCCGGAGCGGCGGAGGCGTGGGTGGACGCCGCCGTCGCCCGCAAGGAACGGCTGATGGGATTCGGTCATCGGGCGTACAAGGTCGAGGATCCCCGCGCCATCCTGCTCCGGTCCATCGCCCAACGCGTCGCTTCACCGGAGCGCTTTGCGCTCGCCGAGGCCGTGGAACGCGCGGCGTTGGCCGCACTTCGGCGCTCGCACCCGGAACAACGCCTGTTCACCAACGTCGAGTTCTACGCCGCCCTCGTCCTGGAGGCGGCCGGGCTCCCCCGAGAGCTGTTCCCCCCGACGTTCGCCCTCGCCCGTACCGCCGGATGGGCCGCGCACGCGTTGGAACAGTCGGCGGCGAACCGGCTCATTCGACCGGACATCACCTACGCCGGGCCGACCGACCTTCACTTTCCGGAGACCGCGAGCCGACGGCACGCCCCGCCGGAGGGCTAGGGCTCCCTCGCGATCGGTCCGGGCGCCCGACGTCGACCCGGCCGTTGGGGGCGCGACCGAACCGATATTCGGACCGGCGCGCTCGAGCACGGGTGACCGGCGAGGTGGAGTTCGATCGGATCGCGCCGATCTACGATGAGACCCGGCGGCCCCCGACCGACGAGGAGCTCCAGGTGCTGGGCGAGCTGTGGGGCGCGTGCACCACGATCCTGGACGCCGGAGTAGGAACGGGTCGATTCGCCGCCCCGCTGGCCTCGCGCGGGTTCGACGTCGTCGGGGTCGACCTGTCGCTGGAGATGATGCGACGGGCTCGGTCCAAGGGGGTCCCGTCACTGCTCCGCGCCGACGTCTGTCGCCTGCCCCTCTCCGACGGGTCGGTCGATGCCGGATTCATGGCGCATGTGCTGCAGCTCCTGCCGGACCCACGCGTGCCGCTCCGGGAGCTCGCCCGAGCCGCCCGCAACTCCGTCGTCGTTCAGCTTCCCGATCGCTCGGATCCGACCCGGGTCGATGAGAGGCGCGTGATCGGCGAGCGATACCGCGAGCTCGCCGCCGAGTTGGGCCACCCTCTGCCTCCCCGCGGTCCCCGGCGCTGGCACACGCTCGAGGAGCTACGGGCGATCGCTCGACCCCGCCGGGTCCGCACGCTCCTCGGCCCGCCCGGGCTACGGACCGAGGGGACCGACCGGTTCGGCGGTGGGTGGATCACCCACCAGTACGGCCGGATACCGGTGCCGCCGGAGGTTCACGAGCGGATCGTGGAACGGATCCGGGCCGAACACCCCGGGGCGCCGGAGCAGGTGGCGGGCCCGCGCCGGCAGCACTTCGTCGAGTGGGACCCGGCCGAACTGAGGGCCAGCCGTTAGACCGACCGGCCGGTTACGAGGAGCCCTTCTCCTCGCCCTTGTCCTTGTCGACGACCTTGAAGTCGGCGTCCACGGTACCGCTCTCCGGCGGCTTCGCCCCGGAGGGCGACCCCGACTCGCCGGTCTCGGCCGCGCCGGGGGTCTCGGGTCCGGCGTCGGCACCGGTCGATCCACCGGACTGGTAGAGCCGGGTGGCGAGGGCGTGGAGCGCCCGGGTCAGCTCTTCGACCTTCGCGGCGATGCCGTCGGTGGAGCTCGACTTGAGCTCCTCGCGGACGGCGGCGATCTTCTCGCGGAGCTCCTTGGCCTCGGCGTCGGAGATCTTGTCCTTGGCGTCGGAGAGGACCCGCTCGGCCTCGTAGGTCAGCGACTCGGCCCGGTTGCGGGCCTCGGCCGCGGAGGCCCGGGCCTTGTCGGCGTCGGCGAACTCCTCGGCCTGGTGGATCATCTTGGAGACGTCGTCCTTGGAGAGCTTGTTCGAGGCGGTGATCGTGATCCCCTGCTTGCGGCCGGTCGCCATGTCCTTGGCCGAGACGCTCAGGATCCCGTTCGCGTCGATGTCGAAGGAGACCTCGACCTGCGGCGTGCCGCGCGGGGCCGGCGGGATGCCGGTCAGCATGAAGCTCCCGAGGGCGACGTTGTCCGCCGCCATCGGCCGCTCGCCCTGGTAGACCTTGATCTCGACGGAGCTCTGGCTGTCGGCGGCGGTGGTGAAGATCTGGCTCTTGCGCGAGGGGATCGTGGTGTTGCGGTCGATGAGCCGCGTGAACACCCCGCCGAGCGTCTCGACGCCGAGCGAGAGCGGCGTGACGTCGAGCAGGAGGACGTCCTTGACCTCGCCGGCGAGCACGCCGCCCTGGATGGCGGCGCCCATGGCGACGCACTCCATCGGGTCGACGCCGCGCTCGATCGGGCGTCCGACGTCGGTCTCGAGGAACCGCTGGACGATCGGCATGCGCGTCGGCCCTCCGACGAGCACGATGCGGTCGATCTGCGCCGTCTCGAGCTTGGCGTCCTTGAGCGACTGAGCGACCGGCGCGCGGCACCGGTCGATGATGGGCCGGACCAGCTCCTCGAGCTTGGCGCGCGTGAGGGTCAGGGCCAGGTGCTTCGGGCCCTCCTGGGTCGCCGTCAGGAACGGCAGATTGACCTGGGTGTCGAGGGTGGAGGAAAGCTCGATCTTGGCCTTCTCGGCGGCATCCCGGACGCGCTGCATCGCCATCTTGTCCTTGCGGACGTCGATGCCGCTCTCCTTCTGGAACTCCGAGACGATGTACTCGGTGATCGCGCCGTCCATGTCGGTTCCGCCGAGCTGGGTGTCCCCGCTCGTGGCGAGCACCTCGAAGACCCCCTCGCCGAAGTCCATGATCGTGACATCGAGCGTCCCGCCGCCGAGGTCGAAGACGAGGATCTTCTGGGTCTTGCCGGCCTTGTCCAGGCCGTAGGCGAGCGAGGCGGCCGTCGGTTCGTTGATGATCCGTACGACCTCGAGCCCGGCGATGGCGCCGGCGTCCTTGGTCGCCTGGCGCTGGTTGTCGTTGAAGTAGGCCGGTACGGTGATGACGGCCTTCTCGACCTTCTCACCGAGGAACGCCTCGGCGTCGCGCTTGATCTTCTGCAGCAGGAACGCGGAGAGCTGCTGCGGAGTGTACTCCTTGCCGTAGATGCGGTACTTGTAGTCGGTCCCCATCTTCCGCTTGAACGCGGTGACGGTGCCCTCCGGGTTCGAGACGGCCTGGCGCCGGGCCGGCTCGCCGACGATGAGCTGACCGTCCTTGGACAGGGCGACGTAGGAAGGGAACGCCTTGCCCCCGCCGACGGTGGTCCCTTCGGCCGAGGGGATGATGACCGGCCGGCCCCCCTCGAGGACGGCGGCGGCCGAGTTGCTGGTTCCGAGGTCGATTCCGATGATCTTCGCCATGGTCCGTTCTATCTCCGAGAGCCGTGGGAACTCGTGGTGCGAGGCACGGTCAACATGACAATGTTTGCATTACTATAAGAAGCTTACCGAATTCGGACTCGAGGCGAGGACCGACCACCGAGCGGTGCGGGCTCGCGAAGGGGAAGACCCCCGCCGATATACCATTGCCCGGCTGGGACCTGGCGCGATGGTCTCGAGGTGGAACACGGCCGTCCGACGGTCGTTCCCCTGGATGCGAAAGATCCGGCGCGAGCTCCACACTCACCCCGAGCTCGCCTACCGGGAGTCCCGGACCCAACGTCGCATCTTGGAGACTTTGGCGGAGTTGTCGATCGACGGCTCCGTTCCCGCCGGGTCCACGGGCGTCGTCGCCACGCTCGGTCGACAGCTGCGAGGACCCGTGGTCGCGATCCGTGCGGACATGGACGGCCTGCCCGTCACCGAGACAACCGGAGCTCCGTTCCGTTCCGTCGAACCGGGCGTGATGCACGCCTGCGGACACGACCTGCACATGTCCGTCGTGCTCGGCGTGGCCAAGGTCGCTTCCGAACACCCCGACTGGCTCGGAGGCCCGCTTCGATTGATCTTCCAGCCGGCCGAGGAGGATGGACTGCGCGGGGGCGCCGGTCCGATGATCCAAGCCGGCGCTCTGGGCGGCCCCGCGGCGGCGTTCGTCCTTGGCGAGCATGTCGACGAGTCGCTGCCGGTGGGAACGATCGGGGTCCACCCGGGACCGACGATGGCAGCGGCGGACACGCTCGAGATCTATGTGCGCGGGACGGGAGGCCACGCGGCCTACCCGCACCGGGGGACCGACACGGTCCTCGCCGCGGCCGAGGTCGTCGTCGGGATGCAGGCGATGGTCAGCCGGCGCCGCGACCCCCTCGACCCCGGTCTCATCAGTCTCTCCCAGATCCACGGGGGCGACCGCCCCAATATCCTCCCGTCGGAGGTGCGGCTTGCGGGAACGGTTCGAACCTTCTCCCCCGGCCTGCGCCGACAGTTCGCCCGCGAGATCCCGCGTCGGGTCCGGCTCATCGCCCGTAGCCTCGGTGCGGAAGCTCGCGTCAAGTACCGCTGGGGGTACCCTGCCGTCGTGAACGACCCCGGGGTCACCGCGAAGGTCGCCGCGGCGTGCCGCGCGGCGTGGGGCCACGATCGGGTCGTCGACCTCGAGCGAGCGGTGATGGGTGCGGAGGACTTCTCGCGGTACCTCCAACAGGTGCCGGGAACGTTCTGGTTCCTGGGCGTCGCCTCACGCACCCACCCGGCCGCGGCCAAGCACTCTCCCCAGTTTCTCCCGGACGAGAGGGCGATGGTGACCGGGGCCGACGCCTTCTTGGCCGCCGCCGACGCCCTCCAGCGGCGGTCCCCATGAAGCGCGGTTCGGCCCGGCGCGATTTTCCCGCCCTCCGCTCGCGGGGAGGTCGTCCCCCTCCGATCTACCTCGACTCGGCCTGCATGTCGCTCGTGCCCCGTGCGGTGCTCGACGCGATGTCGGAATACTACCAGCAATATCCGGGCTGCGCCGGTCGAAGCTTCCACCGGTTCGCCGAGGAGGTCAGCCACCGCTTCGAGGGGGCTCGGGAGGAGTTCCACCGGTTCCTGCACACGCCCTCGCCGTCGGAGGTCGTGTTCGTCCGGAACTCCACGGAGGCCCTGAACCTCGTCGGCCAAGGGCTACCGTGGAAGCCGGGCGAGCGGGTGGTGGTCACCGACCAGGAGCACAACTCCAATCTCGTGCTGTGGCAGCGACTGCGGGAGGAGCGGGGCATCAAGCTCGACATTCTCAAGCTCCCGGATGCCGGCGGCTTCGACCTCGAAGCGCTCGACCGGATCCTCACGCCGGAGACCCGGCTCGTGAGCCTCTTCCACACCTCCAATCTCGACGGGCGATCGCTGCCCATCGCCGAGATCGCCGAGCGCGTACACGCCCGGGGCGCCCGCCTGCTCGTCGACGGCTGCCAGGCCGCCCCTCACCTTCCGGTCGACCTCGCTCGGCTGGGGGCCGACTACTACGCGATCTCCGGCCACAAGATGCTAGGTCCCACCGGCACCGGTATCCTCGCCGCCCGGGCCCCCGAGATGCTGCGGGACCTCCGCCCGCTCCTCCTCGGGGGGGAGACGGTGGAATGGAGCACCCTCGAGGGCCATGAGCTGCGCCCGCCCCCCCACCGCTTCGAAGCCGGGCTGCAGAACTATGCCGGTTTCATCGGCGCCGGCGCCGCCGTCCGGTTCCTCACCGCCCAGGGGCTGGACGAGGTACGCGCCCACGACCGGTCGCTCAATGCCCTCGTCACGCGCGAGCTCGGCGACGAGCCCCGACTTCGTCTCCTGGGGCCGAGCGATCCGAGCGACCGGCCGAGCATCTTCGCGTTCTCGCTGGCCGGTATCGACCCCAACGACGCCGCGCTCTTCCTGGACGAGGCGCATCGGGTGCTGCTCCGGTCGGGGATGCACTGCGTGCACTCCTGGTACAAGGCCCGCGGGCTGAACGGCAATCTCCGGGCATCGTTCTACCTCTACAATAACCGGGCCGATGCGCGAGCGCTCGTGACCGGGGTGCGCGAGCTCCTCGAGCGGATCCCGGCCAGCCCGCCGGCGACGGCGAGCTAACGGTACATCGGACCGGCGCTCGGGACCGGTAGCTCGGTCCTGGCTCGATCCTGGGCGTGGCGCTGGATCGAGAGCAGCTGTTGCTCGATCCGCTCCGCCTCGTGGTAGAGCGGGTCCGGGTCGAGCGGGGTGTGCAACAGCACGCGATTGATCGTCTCGATGACCTTCGCCGCCGCGCGGGCATCGGGGTACTCCGCCTGGGCCTCCGCAAGGAAGGTGAGCACGTCGAAGCCACGCCGCCGGCCCTCGTTGAGCAGCACGCCGGCGATCCCGGTGATGACGCCCTCGGTGAACGGCAACAGGTTGGGTTCGATGTACAGGTCGCGCGCCTTGGCCGTGCTCGCCACGCCGTAGACCTTGACGTCCTGGAAGCGCGGGCCACGCCCGCCCTTCTTCTCGGCAGCGCCCTTCTCGACGCTGAGTCCTTCGGGGGAGACGAGCATCGAGCACCGTTGCTCCTGCGCCCACTCCATAATCGTGTTGGCCAGCGGGTGGATCACCGTCGGCGCGGGGTGGAACTCCGAGACGAACGCGACGATCTTGTCGGCGACCTTCGAGGCCCGGCCGGAGTGGGGGCCCCCCGCGTACACGCGCACCGGGTGCTGCGGGTTGCCGCCGCGCACGAGCGACACGGTCGGGAACGCCGGCGACTCGACGATGCCGATCTGCTCCATGTCCAGGGTGTCGATCAGATAGTTCGCGACGATGCTGCTGACGAGCCCCACCGAGGGGAAGCCGTCGATGACGATCGCGCCCTCGACGTCGACGCGCTTGATCTCGTAGATACGGACGCCGTTGGGGTCCATCGGTTCGCGGGTCACAGTGAGCGCTCCACGATCTGGCCGAGCTCCTTGCTGAACAGGCCGATCACTTCGCGGGTGAGCTGCTGCCGGATCTCCGGGGGCACCGCCGCGAGCCCGAGCCGCGCCGTGCACGCACCGACCCGCAGGAGGGCGGCGTACTCCTGGGCGCGTGCCTCGAGCAGCGACCGGACCGCATCGCGCAGATCACGGTCGAGCGCCGGATTCTCTTTGAGGGTCTTTTCGAGGTGGCGTCGGATCTCCTCTTTGACGAGATCGCGGGTGGCCTCGCGGACCAGCTCCTCCGGGCGGAGGAGGTCCCGCGTGCTCTTGACCAGTATATCGAGCGGGCCGTCTCCGGCACCGTCGTCCGACATCTACCGTCCCGAACCCGGATGGGGGATAATGGTTTGTCCGGTCGTCGGCCGGCGGACCGTGGGCGCCCCCGGGCCGAATCCGATGACCGTCATACGATGTCGCATTGACCGCCGGAAGCGCCCGCGCCCGACGGGACGACCCGTCACCGTCGATGCGGCGGGGCCCACGCGCACACTGGGTGCGTGCGAGGTTCCGAAGTTTTATCACTATCCATACGGGACTCGCCCCATACTACATCAGTTCTGTCGACGGAAGCCGCAGGAATGTCGTTCAGTGTGCGTTCCGATGGGTAAGCTTACAAACCAACGGTGATAGGCCGGTCCATGTCCCCCAAGCGTGGCCGGAAGGCGAGAGAGCCTCGCGGCGCCCAGAAGTGGATCCTGTCCGAAGTTCGGGCTCTCCCTCCGGGCGGTAGCCTGTCGACGGCGGAGCTCTCCAAGCGGATCACGAAATCCAGCAAGCGCGACTTCCACAAGAATTCCGTGTACAACGCGCTGCGGTTGCTCGTCCGCAAGGGCTTCCTTGACATGCAACGCAAGGGCCGGCAGAAACTGTACCAAATCGCCGGTGCGGCCCGGGCCGCTCCGGCCAAGGTTGCGCGCGCCGCCGTCGGACGCCCGGCGCGCCGGGCCGCCGCCCCGACGGCCGAGATGCCTGCGATGCCGCACAAGCTCGCCCTGGGCGAGATCTTGGTGCTCAACGTGGGAGAGGGCGAGGTCCTGATCGCGACCAATCTCCACGGGCGCTTGGTGATCGAGCGCCAGTCGCTCGCCGTCTGAACCCGGGGGGCATCCGCGCTCCGTTCCGCCAGCGTTCGGTTCTAGGAATCGTTAAGCGGGCGGGTCTATCGGAGCGCGGGAGCGTGGGCCGGTAGATCAGCCCGGAAGATCGCTACCTTGGCAAGGTAGAGGCCGCGAGTTCAAAGGGCCCGGGGCAACCACCCGGGCCGGAAACTCTCGCCCGGTCCACTCCCCTTCCGACGGAGAAATCGGCTAGTGTCGAACCCCCCGGACGACATCCGAAGTCAATCCTATATACCGCCCGCCGCGTCGTGCGACCGTGGAGCCCGAACTTCGCGAGAAGATGGCCGGTGAGGTCGTCCTCTCGCCCCACCCGGGTCGCACGCTGCGCAAGTGGCGCGAGGATTTCGGCATCTCGCAGCGCGACCTCGCCCGCACGCTCGCGACGGTGCCATCGGTCATCTCCGACTACGAATCGGAGCGACGGGCGAGTCCGGGAGCGGCGTTCATCCGGCGGTACGTCGATGGGCTCCTCCAGGTCGATGTACAGACCGGCGGAAAGGTCGCCCAGCGGCTCGGGCTGCGTCCGCACTCCGATGGGATCCTCGGCATGCGCGAGTTCGCCGTGGCCATCCCGCTCAAGGCGCTCGCCGAACGGCTCGGGGCCAAGGCGGTCAGCCAGGTCGACGTGCACCGCGACATCCACGGATACACGCTGCTCGACGCCCCGCGGGCGATCCTGTCGATCGACGCCGCGCACTTCGTCGAAGTGTACGGATGGTCGACCCAGCGGGCGCTCATCTTCGCGAACGTCAAGTACGGGCGCTCTCCGATGGTCGCCATCCGGGCGCATCCGATGAAACCGGCCGCGGTCATCTTCTCCAATCCGGGCCGGATCGACCCGCTCGCCGTGCGGCTGAGCGAGGTCGAGAACATCCCCCTCCTTACCACCACCCTCGGCCCGTCGGACGTGCTCGAGCGGGTCGAGGAGCTGTGAACGGGGGGGAACCAAAGATGGAGAGTGGGATCGTCAGCTACGGGGCGTATGTACCGCGGTACCGGATCACCCCGGACGAGATCGGCCGGGTGTGGGGAGCCGACGGGGCGGGGATGTCCGCCTCGCTCAACGTGCTCCGCAAGTCCGTGCCCTCGCCGGACGAGGACACGATCACGATCAGCACGGAGGCGCTCCGCGTCGCCCTCGTCCGCGGGGCGATCGACCCGCAGGAGATCGGCGCGCTGTACGTCGGAAGCGAATCGCACCCCTATGCCGTCAAGCCGACGGCGACGGTCGTCGCCCAGGCCGTCGGGGCCACCCCGCATCTGACGGCGGCCGACTTCGAGTTCGCCTGTAAGGCCGGCACCGCCGCGATCCAGACCTGTCTCGGCCTCGTCGGCGCGCAGATGATCCGCTACGGTGTTGCCATCGGCTCCGACACGAGCCAGGGCGCCCCGGGCGACGCGCTGGAGTACAGCGCGAGCGCCGGCGGCGCCGCGTTCGTCATCGGCCGAGAGCGGGTCATCGCGCGGGTGCTCCACACGGCGAGCTACACGACCGACACGCCCGACTTCTGGCGCCGCGAGGGCCAGCGGTATCCGAGCCACAGCGGCCGGTTCACCGGCGAGCCCGCGTTCTTCCGGCACGTCACCGAATGCACCCGCCGGATGTTCGAGGTCGCGGGCACCTCGGCCAAGGACTACCGCCACGTGGTCTTCCACCAACCGAACGGCAAGTTCCCCCAGCGGGTGGGCAAGCAGCTGGGGTTCAACGATGCCCAGATGAAGCACGGGCTGGTCACGCCCTACATCGGCAACACCTACTCCGGCGCGGCGCTCATCGGGCTGTGCAATGTGCTCGACCACGCCGAGCCCGACGACCGGATCCTCATGGTCGGCTACGGTAGCGGTGCGGGCTCCGACGGTTTCGACCTCCAGGCCACCGAGGCGATCCGCGACTACGACCGCAGCGTCGGCACCCCGGTCGACGAGTTCCTCGAGCACGGCGTCGAGCTGCCGTACTCGATCTACGCCAAGTTCCGCGGCAAGATCCACATGGGGAGCGGATAGGCGTGCGGGACGTCGCGATCCTCGGCGTGGGGATGACCCGATTCGGCGAGCTGTGGGACAGCTCGTTCCGTGAGATCGGCATCGAGGCCGGCTTCCAGGCGCTCGTCGACGCCAAGCTCGCCTCCAAGGACCTCGACGCGTTCTACCTCGGCAACATGGCGAGCGGTTCGCTCCTGGAGCAGGAGCACATCGCCCCGCTCGTGATCGACTACGCCGGGCTCGCCGGCGACCACGTCGGGGCCGTGCGCGTCGAGGCAGGGGGCGCCTCCGGCGCGGTGGCGCTCCATCAGGGGTACCTCGCAGTGGCGAGCGGGCTCTACGACCATGTCGTCGTCGGGGGCGCGGAAAAGCTGACCGATGTCCCCGACGCCACCGCCAACCGGATCACCGGCTCGACCGCCGACCAGGAGTGGGAGTCGGTCTTCGGCGCCACGCTGCCGGGGCTCTGGGCGATGATCGCCCGTCGTCACATGCACGACTTCGGGACCCGGCGCGAGGACATGGCCACGGTCCCGGTCCACGCCCACGAGATGGCGGCGAAGAACCCCAACGCCCACTACCGCAACCGGATCACGCTCGAGCAGGTCCTGGGCGCCGGGCCGGTCGCCGAGCCGCTGGGGGTGTTCGATTGCGCCCCGTTGAGCGATGGCGCGGCCGCCGTCGTGCTCGGTCCGCTGGAGACGGCTCGCCAGCACACCGACACCCCCGTCCGGATCGCCGCGAGCCAGGTCGCCTGCGACACGATGGCGCTGCAGCACCGGCGCGAGCTCACCACGATGGACGCGACGGTGGAGGCCGCGCACCGCGCCTTCGCGCAGGCGCGCCGCGCCCCCGTCGATGTCCACGTGGCGGAGATCGACGACGCCTACTCGATCTCGGCCTTGCTCGCGCTGGAGGACCTCGGCTTCGTGGCCAAGGGCAGCGCCGGTCCGGCGTTCGCTGCGGGCAACTTCGCGCCCGGCTCCAAGCTCGTCGTCAACAGCAGCGGAGGTCTCAAAGCCCAGGGGCGCCCCTTTGGCGCCGTGGGCGTCGCGCAGGCCGTCGAGATCGTCCGCCAGCTGCGCGGCGATGCCGGGGACCGGCAGGTCTCCGGGGCGACGCTCGGGCTCTCGCACAACACCGGCGGCACCGGCGCCACCTCTGTCGTGCATCTGTTCGAGCGGGCGAACTGAGGAGGGTGGATGTCGAGCACGGTCGCACGCTATTGGCGCGAGACGCCCCGACGTTACAACCTCGGCGGGAGCCGCTGCCGCAACTGCCAGACGGTCTACTTTCCCTCGCGCACGGTCTGCCCGAACTGTACGGCGCACCGCCAGTCGCTCGGCAAGCTCGAGCCGTTCCAGCTCTCGGGTGAGGGCGAGGTGTTCAGCTACTCCATCGTCCACGACGCCGCCGAGGGGTTCGAGATGCAGGTCCCGTACGCGCTGGCGCTGGTCAAGACCGTCGAGGGTCCGCTCCTGACCGGGCAGGTCGTCGACATCGATCCCGCTTACGTGCGGATCGGCCTGAAGGTGCGCGCGACCTTCCGCAAGCTCCGCGAGGAGGGCAAGGCCGGTGTGATCCACTACGGCTACAAGTTCACGCCCGCCGAGGAGCCCCCCTCGCTGCGGCCGAGCGGCTCGATCGGAGAGCCGGTCCGGCCCGTCGCGCGGACGGCGGCCGGGGGCGTCGGCGCGTGAACGCCGAGGCCCGGCGCGACCCCCGTTCCCCCCCGAACCCGGACCGTCCCACCGGCGACTCGGCCTACGCCGATGGCTACGCCGCCGGTTACGGCGAGGGGATCCGCGAGTCCCTCCGGGAGATCCTGCAGCACGCCTCGCGCGGGCACACCGCCGCCGAGCTCCGCGTGCTCATCGAGAGCCGCCTGGCCCGGATCCCCGAGGATGTCGAGCTCAAGCGCAAGAGCCTGATGGCCCCGCCGCGGCGCCCCTCGTGGGGTCCGCTCCTGCGGGCGCCGGGCTCCCTGACGCCGGAGCCACCGCCGGCGTTGCCGGCGGTCCTCCCCGGTAACTCCTACCTGTTCCGCGAGGAGCGCCCCGACCGCGGCGCCCGGTTCTTCCAGCAGCTCGCCGGTTCCCACGACGTCGTCGTGTGGCTCTCCGTCCAGGACCCGCCGGCGTGGCCGGTCCCTCCGGAGAAGGTCATCGCGTTGCGACCGACGCCACCGTCGGCCAACGGCGCGTCGCCGGCCGTCGGCCCGAGCGAGGCGGCCGGCCAGATCCAGCACGCCGGTGGCCCGGAGTCGCGGGTGGCGGTCTACGTCGACAGCCTGGAGTTCTTCCTCACGGAGTACGGTCACGAGACGACGATGCGGTTCGCGAGCTGGCTCGGCACGTGGCCGCGGGGGACGCGCGCCGTCGCGGTGGTCTCCGTCGATCCCGGGACGCTCGAAGAGCGCGAGCGGCACCTCCTACAGCGGGCCTTCTCCGTCATCGCCTGAGGGGCGAGCCGCTCTCGATGGAGATCGCGTTCTTCTCGGACAGTTACCTGCCCACCCGCGACGGGGTCGCCGTCGAGGTCCATGCCCTGGCGAAAGCGCTCCGCCGGCTCGGTCACGCGATCACCGTCTTCACCCCGCAGACCGCCGCCGGGATCGCCTCCGCCGATGCCGAGGTCGACGGAATCCCGCTCGTGCGCTCACGCGCGCTGCCCGTACCGATCTACGGCGAGTACCGGTGGGCGCTCTTTCCGTTCAAGCAGCTGCGCGGGCGCGAGTTCGGCTCCACGACCGACGTCGTCCACATCCACACCCCCGGTCTGGTCGGGACCACCGGTTTCTTCGCCGCGCGGCGCTACCGCCTGCCGCTGCTGGGCACCTTCCACACCGACGTCTACGCCGCCCGCGGCAGCTTCCCCGGCCGCGCGCTACTGCGGTTGTTCTTCCGGACCGCGCGGTGGTACAGCCTGGGACTGTACTACCGGTGCGACCTGACCACCGCCCCGAGCGCCCCGGCCCGGGAGGCGCTGCTCGAGCACGCGAGCAAGCCGTTCCGCCGGGAGATCGAGGTCGTCCCGAACGGGATCGAGACCGACCGGTTCCGACCCGGGCTCGCCGTACCGGACTGGCGGACGCGGTGCGGGATGGGGGCCGGGCCGATCCTGACCTATCTCGGCCGGCTGACCGCGGACAAGGGCGTCCATCGCTTCCTCGATTCGCTCCACCGCCTGCCGACCGACCGGCCCTGGTGGGGCGTGGTCGCCGGCGTGGGACCCGAGGAGCCGGCGGTCCGCGCCCGGATCCGGCAGGACCCGCATCTCGCCGGCCGGGTGCGCTACCTCGGGCCGGTGAGCGAGGAGGAGAAGCCGGCCCTGTTCTCCCAGAGCGAACTGTTCGTGCTCCCGTCGGTCGCCGACACGGCGAGCGTCGCGGTCCTCGAGGCGATGGCCTCGGGGGTGCCGTGCGTCGTCTCCAATATCGGCGGCCCGGCCGCCCTGGTCCACGATGGCGAGACCGGGCGCGTGGTGGCCGTGAACGATCCGGCCCCGCTGACCGGCGCGCTCGCCGACCTGCTCGACCGACCGGACGAACGCGCCCGGCTGGGCCGCGCCGCCGCCCAGTGGGTCCGGCGCGAAGCCTCCATCGAGCACACGGCGCGACGGTTTATCTCCCTCTACGACGCTCTTCTTCGGGCGGGGGCCGATGCTCGCCAAACGCGTGGCACGTGAGGAGCTGGACGCCGTCGCCCGGCTCGCCGATCCGGCCCGGCACGACCGCTACAGCGAGCACGCGCTCGAGCGCTCGTTAGAGGAGTACCGCACCCACCGGCGGGACGCGGTCGGCCCGTTCACCATCACCGTCGACGGCGTACCCGTCGTCAACCTCTACCGGGCGCTCTCCGACCCGGCGCGCGCCTTCGGAGAGCTCCTCCTCGCCCGCACCGGGGCCGAGCCCGAATCCGCCCGCTGGGAGTTCCTCCGCCCCCTCGACCGGATCACGATCGCCGGCGACGGCACCGCCCTCTTGGAGCGCGGCGGCAGCGCCCCGGTGCGCGTGGTCGTCCGGCTGGTGCTGCGCGAACACTACGTACCGATGCCGGCGCCTTCGGCGAAGTCGGCCCCTGCGGCGAGCCGGTCGGCACCCCGACCGGAACTGTTCACGCCCGCGACGCTCGCGAAGTACGTCCGGGCCTCGGGCGTCGTCCCCTACGCGCTGGCCATCGCGGTCTACTTCCCCGAAGAGCGCGTGCGCTACGAGGTCGATCTGGTCGAGAACGTCTTGCTCGTCGACCCCCGCGCGCGCTCCTTCCCTCCCTCCGGTCGCGTGGCGCGCCCTTCGCGGATGGGGCATGCCATCGACGCCCTCGTCGCCCGGGGCGAGCTGACGATGCCCTCGGCGCGCGCGCTCGAGGTCGTGGCCGAGTCCAACGGGCTGACGGCGGTCGACGTCGCTCCGCTCTTCGGTGGCGTGCGCGAACTGGGCACCTCGGCGCTCGATTCGCTCGTCAGCCGACGGCTCGTCACCTTCGACCGGAGGACCGGGCTGTACCGGCCCCGGTTGGAGGCGCTCACCTCGAGCTCGGAGCGACCCCGCGAGCGCACCTGCACCTTGGCGCCGCGCAGCAATCCTCGGCTGCGCACGAGCGTCATGGAGCTCCTGGCCGCGGCGGACTCGCGCGCGAGCTGCCCGTTGTGCGGCGATCCGCTGCCCAGCGGATGGAAGGGGCTGCTCTGCGCCAAGTGCCAGTCGCTGGTGGGCGACGGTTCCCCGGGCGCCCGGCCGGCCTGAGGAGACGGGCCTGTCGGGAGTCTCCGCCCCCGAGGGGGGACCCTCGGCGGCCTTTGAACCCGAGGATGCCGGCTTAGAAGGCCGGTACTTTATCCAAGCTAAGCTACAGGCCCACTCCGCCTAGCCGGGCCGGCCGCCTAAAGACTTTGGCTCGACACAGCGCGCGCGGCCCGCGCCAGCAACCGGGCGAGGCGTAGCGGTTCCGGCCAAGCGCCGCGCATCGTGGACCGTGCGATCAGGCGCGCCGCATCGACCCGGCGGCACCCTACGGCAGCCGCCCACCGGCGCGCGGGACCGACACGAACGGCGAACACGGGGTGGGACCGGACCCTTCGCCATCGCTCTCGGAACGTCCGGGGAAAATACTTCCGGAGCGCGGCCTCGATCGCCCCGTAGTCCGGTCGGCGCGCGGTGAGCGAGACGACCGGCCGGCCGGTCCGGCGATGGAGCCGGTCGAGGTCGACGAGGTTGAACCCGCCGTAGGAGATCCCGTCCAGGAGGATCGCCCGCGGGCCCTCACGGAATCCGGTGGTCCGCCAAAGCCGAAGGATCGCATCGGTCGCATCCATCCCGTCGACCCGCACCCGCTCCAGTCGGAGCACTTCGAGGGTGTCGGGCGTGGAGCAGACGACCCCGGCGAGGGGGGCCCATCGATGACGCCGGGTGAAGGGGCCGTCGTCGAAGGCGGCCAGGCGCAGGTGCTCCTTGCCGAGCGCCCGCGCCAAGCTGATACCGCGTTCGGGGTTCGCGCGATGTCGATGTTCGGCCCGCCGGTGACGCTGCGGTGCACCCAGTGCGGAGGGTACCTCGCCGCGCCGACGGCTCCGTCGCGCCAGCCCGCGTGGTTTCGTTGCCCGCATTGTGGCCACCCCGTCGCGGTGCTCGCGCCCCGGGACCCGCCGCCGCTGTTCACCTGGGAGGCGTTCCCCCCGCTTTACCCGATGCCCGCCCTGCCGCGCGCGGTCGGGCCGACCTACTACCGCACCGTCGGTGCGTTCCTGGTCCTGACGACCGTGCTGCTCGCGGTGGTGGCCGTCGGCTACCTCTGGCAAGGAGAGTCGGCCCTCGCCCCGCACCCCTACGCCATCGCCGGGCATGTCTTTGGGCGGACCGGACCGGACAACTCGACGGCGCCGTTGGCGGGCGCCCGCGTCAATCTCTCCGGGGAGTCGGGGTTCCGCGCCTCGATGACCACCGATCCCTCCGGTGGATTCGCCTTCTACGGCGTTCCCGCCGGGGGCATCACGCTCAACGTCACCGCCGCCGGGTACTCGCCGCTCCAGGTGGGCCTGCTCGCCGACCCGGTCTACTCCAGCCCGGCCGGGAACCTCACGAGCTTCGGCCTGGTCGTCGGACCCGCAGGCTCCGGCGGCGGCGCCACGATCGTCGAGACCCCCTTCCCGAACCTCGAGAGCCTGGTGGCCTCGCTCTGGAGCGGCGGGATCCTCGTCATCCTCGCCGCCCTCGTGGCCGCGCTCGGCACGGGCTTCTATCTGCGCCGCGGGCGGCTCTCGTGGGGGGTGGCCGCCGGTGCCGCGGGGGCCGTAGCTCCCGCCGCGCTGATCGAGCTGCAGGTGGCGACGATGTTCCCCGACCTCACCGACCTGGTCGCCGTCGCGAGCGCCTTGGGCGTGGTGGCGGCGTTCATGCTGACCGTGTCGCTCGCCATGACCTCGGTGCCGGAGCCGACGGAGTGAACGGGCGCTAGGACAGGCGCCGGGAGGCCCGGGCCGGCGAATGCGTCGCCGAGCGTCCCCCGATGGGCTTGCGCGTGCGGAAGCTGCCGCTCAACAGGTGCCAGTGGCCGACCTCGCTCTCGCCGCGCTGCCAGCAGAGGAAGACGAGCTCGCCGTCGCGACGGCTGTAGAAGTCCACGAGTCCGGTCTCAAGGTCCTTGACCTCGATCCCCTCGGCCTGGAGCCGGAGCACCTCGGATTCGAGGCGCTGGCCGAGACGCTTCCATTCGTCATCGAGCCGCAGCTTCAGCTCGCGGTCGGGGTTGTCCACCGCGTCGGTCTCCCGGCCCCAGAAATGGGCGAGCCGCTGCAGCTCATCGTGGACCTTGCCGAGCCGCACGACCCAGGCGCGGAGTTGGGGCAGGAGCTCACGGAGGTGATCGAGGCGGTCGTTCGCCTCCGCCACCGTCCAGACCCTCGGGGGGCTGGCGCGTCGCGCGACCCCGGGGCGCGTCGCATCCGACATCCAACCGTAAGATGTCGCGCACCCTATTTACGCTCCGTTGACGCAGTGGCGGAGCCGTTAGCGGGTGAGGGTCGGTTCGGCGACCGCGACCTGGTCGACGGCCCAGCCCTTTTCGGCGTAAGCGCGGAGCACTTCGACGCCATGTCCGGCATCGCGGACCTCGAGCTCCAGTTCCACCGTCACCTCGCCGGGGGCGCTCCCGGGCGATTCGCGGTCGTGTACGATGTGGCGGACATTGGCGTTGGCCTGCGCGGCGACGGTGAGGAACTCGGTGAGCTGCCCGGGGAGGTCCTTCACCACCGAGCGGAGCCGGAGCAGTCGCCCCTCGGCGCTCAAGCCGATGAAGAGCACCCGGTCCAGGAGGAACGGGTCGATGTTCCCCCCGCTGATCACCAACACGACCGGCCCGTCGGCGGCGAGCTCGGGGTGGTTGAGCAACGCCGCGAGCGGCGCGGCGCCGGCACCCTCGGCGAGGACCTTGGCCTGCTCGAGCAGGAGGAACGACGCCCGGGCGATCGAACGATCGTCGACCGCGTAGGCCCGGCACCCCACCGCCTCGAGGATACGGAACGGTAGGTCGCCGACGAAGCGGGTCGCCAATCCGTCGGCGAAGGTGTTCGGCCGGCCGCTCGTGACGATCCGGTGCTGCGCCAGGGAGGCGCGCAACGTGTCGGCCCCCGTGGGTTGGACCCCGACGATCTCGGCCTGCGGCGCCTTCGCGTGGAGCGCGACGGCGATGCCCGCGAGCAGACCGCCGCCGCCGACGCCGGCGATCACCCGGCGCACCGATGGGAGCGACTCGGCGATCTCGAGTCCGATCGTCCCCTGGCCGGCGATGACGAGCGGGTCGTCGAACGGCGGGATGTAGACCAGGCCCTCGGCCTTCGCCCGACGTTCGGCCTCCTCGTGGGCTTCCTCGTAGTCGGAGCCTTGCAGGATGACGCGGGCCCCGAGCTCGCGGGTCGCGTGCACCTTGAGCGGAGAGGCGGTGCGCGCCATCACGATCGTCGCGGGGATCCCTCGAGCCCGCGCCGCCCACGCCACTCCTTGCGCGTGGTTGCCCGCGGAGGCCGTGATCACGCCGGACCTCGCCTGCGCATCGGTCAGGTGGGCGAGGCGGTTCGTCGCGCCCCGGAGCTTGAACGCGCCGGTGTACTGGAGATTCTCGAGCTTCAGATAGATCGGTGTGTCCGGCAGACCGGGAAACCGCGGGGCGCGCACGAGCGGCGTCGGGGTGATCGCCTCCCGGATCTGCTCGCGAGCCTTGAGCACGTCATCGAAGCGTACCGGAAGTTCTGCCGGCGGCTCGGCCATGTGCCGACCAGGTCGACCCGGGGATAACCTGTTCGCGCCGAGGAACGTTTCGGCGCGCGACCCGGCGGGATCTCCAACGGGAGAGCGATCCAACGGAGCCGCGCGGGAGAAAGGTCGGTTCGCGGCCCCGCGGCACCCCTGCCGACGATAACTTTGCCTCAGTCTTTTATAGTGAGCCTTTCTCCCCGACCCCCACCGGAGGAACGACGGACCCTCGCCCATGGCTCGACGGCATCGCCCCCGACGGGGCTCACTAGGATACTCTCCGCGTTCCCGCTCCGTCCGACCGGTCCCGCGCGTCCGTTCGTGGCCCCCGGGACCGAAGGCTCCGACGATCGAGGGGTTCGCCGGCTACAAGGTCGGAATGACCCACGCGTTCATCGTCGACTACCGCAAGCGGTCGACGACGGCCGGCCAGGAGGTCTCGGTACCGGTCACCGTCGTCGAGGTGCCTCCGATCAAGGTCGCTGCGGCGCGACTCTACCGCTCCGATCCGTACGGGATGCGGGTCGTCGCCGAGGTCTGGGGCGACCACCTCGACGAGCATCTGGCCGCACTGTTCCCCACCCATCCGGCAAGCCCTCCGGAAGCCCACGAGAAGTTCCTCCACGCCGAGGGCGAGGAGGTTCGCCTCCTGGTCCACACGCAGCCGCAACTGATCACCGGGGTCCCCTCGAAGGCCCCGGAACTGTTCGAGGTCCGGGTCTCGGGTGAGAAGGGCGCGGAGAGGCGGGCGTTCGCACTAAAGCAGCTCGGCCAGGAGATCCCGGCCGACAAGCTCGCCAAGGCCGGGGAGTTCCTCGACCTGATCGGTGTGACCAAGGGCAAGGGATTCCAGGGCCACATCAAGCGCTGGGGCGTCAAGCTACAACCGCACAAGAACTCCAAGCACCGACGGATGATCGGTACCCTCGGACCGCACAACCCGAGCTTTGTCACGTACCGGATCCCGCAAGCGGGACAGACCGGCTACCACCGGCGCACCGTCTACAATCTGCGCGTGCTCAAGGTCGTGCCCGACCCGCGCGCCGACCCGGTCACCCCGCTCGGCGGCTTCCCCCACTACGGGGAGGTCCGCTCGGCGTGTCTCGTCCTCCACGGCTCGCTCCCCGGACCGGCCAAGCGGCTCCTGCGGTTCCGGCTCCCGATCCGCAGTCGCGTCGTCGCCGTCGAGCAGGTCGACGTCCGCTACCTCAGCACGCGCTCGAAGCAAGGAGCATGAGCCGAACCAGGTCGCCGGGGCCCCCCCCGGCCCAAGAGGGGCACACCGTCGCCCACCACCGCGTCCATCTGCGCAAGGTCGACGGCGGCGAGGGCACGCAGATCACGCTGCCGACCGCGTTCTCCTCCCCGATCCGCACCGACCTGATCCGTCGCGCGGTGGTCGCCGCCCAGGCGAACCGCCGGCAACCCCACGGCACCGCCCCTATGGCAGGGTTGCGCCACTCGGTCGAATGGTCCGGTAAGGGCAAGGGGGTCTCGCGCACACCGAGGCTCATGGATTCCAACCGAGGGGCCCAGGCGCCCAACACCGTCGGTGGCCGGCCCGCACACCCGCCCCGGGTCGAGACGATCTGGGCGAAGAAGGTCAACACCAAGGAGCGGCGCCTGGCGTTCCGGTCCGCGCTGGCCGCCACCCGCGAAGCGGCGCTCGCCCGGGCGCGCGGTCACACCTTCCCCGAGACGCTCCACCTTCCGGTCGTGCTCGACGACCCGGCCGAGAAGATCGACTCCGCCGCCGATGCGCGCGAGCTCCTCGCCTCGCTCAAGCTCTGGGAGGACGTCGAGCGCGCCCGGGATGGCGTCCATGTGCGCGCCGGACGGGGCAAGCGCCGGGGACGGATGCGACGCGAACCCAAGAGCCTCCTCGTCGTCACGAGCTCGCCGGGTCGGGCCCGCGGCTTCGGCAATTTCTCCGGCGTCGACGTCGTGTCGATCGGGCGGCTCGGCACCGAGGACCTGGCCCCGGGAGGGACCCCGGGCCGGCTGACGCTCTTCACCCACGCGGCCATCGAAGGTCTGCGGACCCGCCTGAAGGAGGCCGCCGCATGACCCAGTTGCAGCACCGGATCGTCCTGCACGCTTACGTCACCGAGAAGGCGATGGACGAGATGGAGCGGCAGAACAAGCTCGAGTTCGTCGTCGACCGAAGGGCGAACCGCTCGCAGATCAAGCGCGCCGTGGAGGAGCTGTACCACTGCAAGGTACAGAAGGTCACGACCAAGATCGTCCGCGTCGGCAAGATCGCGACCGTCCGGTTCAAGCCCGAATTCTCCGCGGAGGACATCGGCTCCCGGGCCGGGGTGTTCTGATGGGAAAGCGCATCATCTCCCGCCGAAGGGGTTCCGGTACCCCCACCTACCGCTCGCCCAGTCACCGCCACCCGGGGGCGGTCTACCACCCGGCGCCGAACATCAGCGGACCCGGGACGGTCGTGGCCATCGTCCAGTCGCCCGGCCGCAGCGCCCCCGTCGCGCAGGTCAAGGTACCCGACGGCACCGTGCTCTCCACCCTCGCGACCGCCGGCATCTCGACCGGCGACGCCGTCGCGGTCAACCGGGGCGCCGTCGACCGCGGTAGCCTGCTGCCGCTCGCGGAGATCCCCGACGGGACGCTCGTCTCCAATCTCGAGGTCCATCCGTTCGACGGCGGCCGTCTCGTCCGCGCGGCCGGGACGAGCGCCACCGTCGTCGCCCACACCGGCCGCGAGGTCACCGTCCAGCTCCCGAGCGGGGCGTTCAAGCAGTTCCTCGGGGCGTGCCGGGCCCAGGTCGGCGGCATCGCCGGCGGCGGTCGTGGCGAGCGCCCGATCATCAAGGCCGGGAAGAAGGTCCACATGTTCCAGTCGCTGGCCCGCGCGCCGTTCAAGGTGCGCGGCGTGGCCATGAATCCGGTCAACCATCCGTTCGGCGGCGGCGCCCACCAGCACGTCGGGCGACCCAGCACGGTGTCCTCCGGCACCTGGCCGGGGGCCAAGGTCGGCCGGTTCGGTCCGAAGAAGCGGCGCAAGACGAGGACGGGGGCGAGCGGTTAACGATCCATGGCGAAGGCGAGGAAGACAAAGAAGGTCGAGGCCCGCCGCAAGAAGGAGTACACGCTCCGGGGCAAGACGCTCCCGGAGCTCGAGGCGCTCCCCATCGAAGAGCTGGCCAGGCTGTTGCCCTCGCGCGCGCGGCGCTCGATCAAGCGCGGCTTCAACGTCGAGGTGCTGACCTTCCTGGAGAAGATCCGCGCCCAGCCCAAGGACCAGGTCCTCAAGACCCACGTCCGCGACGCGCTGGTCCTGCCCGCGCACGTCGGGCACCGGGTCAGCGTCCACAACGGCAAGGAATTCAAGGAGTTCGAGGTCCGACCGGAGATGATCGGACACTACTACGGCGAGTTCAGCCTGACCCGGAAGTTCGAAAAGCACTCCGGCCCGGGCGTCGGCGCGACGCGCTCGTCGAAGTTCATGCCGTTGAAGTGAGGGAGGGGCTCACGATCCGATGAAGGGGTACACCTACACGGGGGACAGCCGCACGAGCGTCGCCCGCGCCCGGGGCTCCGAGCTGCCGATGTCCCCCAAGAAGACCTACGAGGTGCTCAACGCGATCCGCGGCCTGGCGCTCGAGGACGCGCGCCAGTACCTCGAGGACGTCGTCGCCCTCAAGCGCCCGATCCCGATGCGTCGGTACAATCAGGAGACCGCCCACAAGCGCGGCATCGGCCCGGGCCGATTCCCCAAGAAGGTGGCCAAGAACGTGCTGCAGATCCTCCAGAACGCCGAGTCCAACGCCGAGTACGAAGGGCTCGACACCGACCAGCTCTACGTGTTCGTCGCCTCCTGCGCCCGAGGCCGGGTACGCAAGGCCCAGATGCCGCGTGCCCAGGGCCGGTCGACGGAGTGGAACGAGCAGACCACCCACGTCGAGATCGTGCTGCGCGAGCGGGCGGGGGCCTGATGTCGAGCGAGCAGAAGGTCATCCAGGAGGCCACGCGCCGGGTGCTGCTCAAGGACTTCCTCGTCCGCGAGAGCGCCCGCGCCGGCTTCGGCGGGCTCGACATCCAACGGACCCCGATGGGCACGCGCGTGACGCTCATCTGCGAGCGTCCGGGGATCCTCATCGGCCGTCGGGGCGAGCTCATCAAGCAGCTCACCCAGGACATCCAGCAGCGCTTCCAGCTCGACAACCCCCAGATCGAGGTCCAAGAGGAGCGCCAGCCCGCCCTCAACGCCCAGCTGATGGCCGAGAAGCTCGCCGCCACCCTCGAGCGCGGCTGGCACTTCCGTCGCGCCGGTCACTCGACGGTGCGCCGTATCATGGAGAGCGGGGCCCGCGGCTGCCAGGTGATCCTCTCGGGCAAGCTCACCGGTGAGCGCCACCGCACCGAGCGGTTCAAGGCCGGGATGATCAAGTACTGCGGGGAGGCCGCGCTCTACCAGATCCAGAAGGGGTTCTACCCCGCCCGGCTCAAGCCCGGCGTCATCGGCGTCAACGTCTGGATCATGCGTCCCACCGCCCACCTTCCCGACGAGATCCGGATCAAGGGCGCCAGCGAGGTCCCCAAGGTCGCGCCGGTCGAGCTCCCCAGCGAGGACGCCGAACCCACCGTCGTTCCGGTCGGGGGCACGACGTGAGCCTGCTGAGGATGAAGGACCTCCGCGCGCTGAGCGAGGAGGACCTCCGACGCAAGATCGCCGACATCGAGAACGACCTCTTGCGCGAGCGCGGCGTCGCCGCGATGGGCGGTGCGCCGCCGAGCCCGGGCCGCATGCGCGCGCTGCGCACCAACGTCGCCCGCGCGCTCACGGTCCTGAACGAGCGCCCCCGCGGCGCAGGCTCCGTCGCGCGGTCGAGCCGCCGCAAGCCCGCGTAGTTCCGAACGGGGGGTCTCGTGGGCGCATCGAACATCGATCCGGCGTTCCAGGGCGAGATCCTGGGGGCCACGGTCGAGATCCACCGCGCTCCGGGGTTCGCGCAGTTGCCGTTGCGCGGCACGCTCGTCGACGAGACGCTCCAGACGTTCGTCGTCCGCTCGCTGGACGGCGCGAGGAGCTGGCGCGTCCCCAAGACCGGGCTCGAAGGGACGATCCTCCTCGTCGACAAACAGTTACACTTAAATGGCGACGAACTTCGGATGCGCCCCGAAGACCGCACCAAGCGTCTCGCGTGGCGCGGCCGACGCAGGCATCCATGAGTTCCACCTCCTCGCCCCGCGCTCGCGCGCGCCGGGGCCGCGACATCGGCCTCGACGTCCGGGCTCCCCGCGAATCGTGCGAGGACCCGCACTGCCCGTTCCACGGTCATCTCTCGGTCCGCGGCCAGGTGCTCGAGGGCACCGTCGTCTCCCTCGGCATGCAGCGCACCGCCGTCGTGGAGCGCACGCTGTTGCACTACATGCCCAAGTACGAGCGGTACGAGAAGCGCCGACGGCGCTACCTCGCGCACAATCCGCCGTGCCTGAAGGTCCCGCTCGGCCACCGTGTGCGGATCGCCGAGATCCGTCCGCTGTCCAAGACCGTCTCGTTCTGCGTCGTCCAGGACCTCGGAGAGGCGGCGCGCCGGATCAAGTCCGAGGAAGCCGTCGTCCCCGCCGCGGCGCCGGCCGCCGCGCCGGAGAGCGCATGAAGGGACTGCCGGGCCGCCGGGGCCGCGGGCTTCCCAAGGGGGCCCGGCTCGAGTGCGTGGACAACACCGGCGCCAAGATCGTCGAGATCATCGCCGTGCGCAACTGGCACGGCACGCACCGCCGCTACCCGCGCGCGGGGGTCGCCGACCTGGTGATCGTCTCGGTTAAGCGCGGCACCCCCGAGATGCGCCGCCAGGTGCTCCACGCGGTCATCGTCCGCTCGCGCTCGCCCATCCACCGCGCCGACGGCACCCGGCTGCAGTTCGAGGACAACGCCGCCGTCATCACGACCGAGACCGGTGAGATCAAGGGTTCGCAGATCAAGGGCCCCGTCGCCAAGGAGGCGGCGGAGCGCTGGCCGAGGATCGCCGCCGCCTCGTCGATCATCGTCTGAAGAGGGGAAGGGGAGGCGCACAGACGAGCATGCCGACACCGATCTCGCGGCTCCCCCGCAAGCAGCGCAAGGCGGCGTTCAGCGCCCACAACTTCGCGCGACGCCGGTTCCTGACCGTCGCACTGTCCAAGGAGCTCCGCACCCGCTACGGGCGCCGGCAGCTTCCGGTCCGCAAGGGCGACACCGTGCGGGTCCTCTCCGGTAGCTACGAGGGCCAGGAGGAGCGCGTCGCCAAGATCGACACGCGCGGCCGCACCCTCACGCTGGACAACATCACCGTCAAGAAGGCCGACGCCAAGCTCAAGGCGCTCCCCGTCCGGCCGAACCACCTCCTGCTCACCAAGCTCAACCTCGCCGACACCTGGCGCCGACGGGTGCTGAAGGTCGGCGACGAGGAATCCGCTGCCGCACCGGTCCCCGTCGAGGGACCGAACGTGGCGACCCCGGCGGAGGAGAAGGCCAAGCCCGCGGTCGAAGAGCCTCCGACGCCGAAGCGCAAGCCCAAGGCGAGCGCGGCGGCCGCCGCCAAGCAGGAGGCGCCCGAGACATGACGCGCCGGTTGAAGCGGCGGGCGGCACCGCGCGCCTGGAAGATCCCGCGCAAGGGCACGAAGTGGGTCAAGCGCGTCGCGCCCGGCCCCCACGCCCAGGACCAGTCGATCCCGCTCGTCATGGTGCTCCGGGAGATCCGGGGCATCGCCCGCAGCGCCCGTGAGGCCCGCACCGTGCTCCGCCAGGGGCTCGTGCGCGTCGACGGCGCCGTCGCCAAGGACCCCTCGCGTGGCGTCGGACTGATGGACACCGTCAGCCTCGCCGCACCGCTCGACGAGCACTTCCGGGTGCTCAAGGACCGGCGGGGCAAGCTCGTGCTCGTCGGGATCCCCTCGAGCGAGGCCGCGCTCAAGCTCGGCCGCGTTCGACGCAAGACCACCGTCCCCGGCGGCCGGATCCAGGTCACCCTCCATGACGGGCGCAACCTGCTCTGTCCACCCAAGAGCAGCTGGAAGGTGGGCGACTCGCTCAAGCTCGAGCTCCCCGGCCAGAAGGTGCTCGGACATCTCCCGCTCCAGGCCGGTCAGCTCGCCTATGTCGCCGGCGGCTCGCATGTCGGCCAGCTCGCGCGCGTCGACCGGGTCGAGGTCCGCAACTCCCCCGAGCCGAACCGGGTGCACTTCACCGAGGGGTTCTCCACGACGAAGGAGTACGTCTTCATCGTCGGGGACACCGCCCCGCAGGTCACGCTGCCGGAGGGTCTGAGCCGATGAGCGCGAGCCCCGCGGCCAAGCCCGCTCCCCCTGCACCGGGCGCCTCGACCCCTAACCCCTGGCGCGCGCTGAAGGTCATCAAGGTCGTCGTCAACGCCGGCGTCGGTGAGTCCGGCGACCCGCGCACGAAGGCCCAGAAGGTCCTCGAGATGATCACCCACCACAAGCCCGTCGCGACGCGCTCGCGTGCGACGAACCGGGACTGGGGTATCCGCAAGGGCCAGGAGATCGGGGCGAAGGTCACCCTCCGCGGGACCGTCGCGCGCGAGTTCCTGGACCGGGCGCTCGACGCCCGCGACCGCCAGCTCGACCCGGATTCGATCGACGACCATGGCAACTTCTCCTTCGGGCTGGCCGACTACACCGACTTTGCCGGGATGAAGTACGACCCGGCGATCGGCATCCACGGTATGGACGTCTGCGTCGAGCTCGGTCGCGCCGGCTGGCGCGTCCGCGACCGCCAGCGGAGCCACCGCGCGTTGACCGGCGCCGTGCGCGTCACGCGCGAGGAGGCCCGGGGGTTCCTCGAGGGGGAGCTCCGGGTGAAATTCCTGGAGTGAGGGGGTCGGCGCGATGACGAAACCCAAGAAGGAGTTCGGGCGGAAGGTCGGCTGCTTCCGCTGCGACCGCAAGCGCGGCATCGTCCGGCGCCACGGCCTCCACCTCTGCCGCCAATGCTTCCGCGAGGTCGCCTGGGACCTCGGCTTCCGCAAGTACGATTGAGGTAGGTTCCATGCGTCACGATCTGCTCAACGATACGCTGGTTGCGCTCCGGCACGCCGACCTCCAGGGGGAGGAGACGGTCCATCTCGCCCCCACGAGCCGCCTCGTCGGCGAGGTGCTGCGCATCTTCCGCGAGCACCAGTACATCGACGAGTTCACCTTCGTCGCCAATGGGCGCGGCGGCGAGTACGCCGTCAAGCTCTCGCGCCGGATCAACTCCTGCGGCGTGATCAAGCCCCGCGTGGCCGTCCGCGGACGCGCGGTCGAGCGCTACGAGGCGCGCTACCTGCCCGCCCAGGACTTCGGTATCCTCGTGCTCTCGACCAACCAGGGCGTCATGAGCCACGCCAAGGCGCGCGAGCTCAAGATCGGAGGGAAGCTCCTTGCCTACGTCTACTGAGGCCCGCGCCCCGGTGCTCACGGCGGTCGACGTGCCGCTGCCCCCGGGCACGACGCTCAAGGTCGCCGGAAGCGACCTCGTGGTCAAGGGTCCGGCCGGCGAGCTCCGCCGGCCGTTCCCCACCGACGCGCTCCAGGTCACCCCGGGCAAATCGTCGGTGCGGATCGCGCTGAAGATCCCCCCCAACCGCAAGAAGGCCAAGGCGCTGCTCAACACCTGGGAGCGCCACGCGATGAACCTCCTGACCGGCGTGACGCGGGGCTTCGAAGCGAAGCTCAAGAGCGTCGCCGCGCACTTCCCGATGAAGCTCGCGGTCAAGGAGCACACCCTCGTCATCGAGAACTTCCTGGGCGAGAAGCACCCCCGCGGCGCCGAGATCCTGCCCAGCGTCACCGCCAGCGTCGAGGGCGAGTTCGTCGTGCTCCGGGGCCCCAGCATCGAGGACGTCGGCCGCGCGGCGGCGACGATCGAGCGGGCGACGCACATCCGAGACTACGACCCGCGCGTCTTCCAGGACGGCATCTACATCGTCGAGCGTGCCCACCCGAGGGAGTCCAGCTGATGGCCGAGGACGAGCCCCGGCCCGAGCCGAAGGGCACCCCCGTCGAGCCGGACGAGCCGACCGGGGCCGACACCCCCGAGGAGCCGAGCTCCTCGAAGGCGCCGGCGGCGACGCCGAAGAAGTCCGAGCGGCGCAAGAAGCCGACCGGGGAGACCCCGGCCAAGGCCACGGCCAAGAAATCACCGGCCCCCAAGGCGCCCAACCGGCCCACCCTCGATCCCGAGCTGCACCGGCTGCTCACCGAGCGCCGCGAGGCCGACCGTCGTCGCCCGAAGTTCGTCCGCCAGCAGGCGCACCGCTACTACGCGATCGGACGGTTCGAGAGCTGGCGCCGTCCCCGTGGCCTGCAATCCAAGCAGCGCCGTCACTACGGCTATCGTCCCACCGTCGTCTCCATCGGGTTCGGTTCCCCGCGGCGCACCCGCGGCCTGACCCCGAGCGGCTTCGAGCCGGTGCTCGTGCGCACCACCTCCGAGGTCGAGCGGATCGACCCCAAGGCGCAGGCGGCCCTCATCGCCCGGACCGTCGGCACCCGCGCGCGGCTCGTCCTGGAGGAGGTCGCCCGCAAGAAGGGGATCCACGTGCTCAACCCGCTGCTCCGCGAACGCGGGGGAGAGAGCTAGATGCCCGACCTGGCCAACCAGCGACGGCTCGCCGCCGCGCTCCTGAAGGTCGGCGAGGGCCGCGTGTGGATGGACCCGGCGAGCCAGGAGGAGCTCGAGGATGCCGTGACGCGCCAGGACATCCGCGGCGCGATCAAGGCCCGGGTGATCCGGGCGCGACGCGTGCGCGGCGTCAGTCGCGCGCGCGCCAAGAAGTTCGCCGACGAGCGCTCCCGCGGTCGCCACTCCGGTCCCGGGTCGCGACGGGGCAGCCCGCTCGCGCGCGTCCCGAAGAAGGAGCGCTGGATGCGGCGCATCCGCGCCCAGCGCGAGCTGCTCGCCGAGCTGCGGGAGAAGAAGCAGATCACCCCGAAGGTGTACCGCGAGTTCTACCGCCGGTCCAAGGGCGGTATGTTCCGGAGCCGGGCCCACCTGCTTATCAACTTGCGATTGGCCGGGCACCTCCCCGCCGAAGGTGCGAAGTGACGAAGGGTCCCCGCTATCGCGTTCCGTTCCGCCGCCGCCGCGAGGGGCGCACCGATTATCGGCAGCGGCTCAGGCTGCTGCTGTCGGAGCGGCCTCGGGCGGTGGTTCGTATCTCGAACTCCAGGGTCCTCGTCAGCCTGACGGTGTTCGACCCCGCCGGTGACCGCGTCATCGCGGCCGCCGAGTCCTCCGAGCTCTCGACGCTCGGCTTCCCGGGCTCGAGCCTGCGGAGCACCCCCGCCGCCTACCTTACCGGGTACCTCGCCGGCCTGCGGGCCAAGGGCCAAGGCACGACCGGCGCCGTGCTCGACGCCGGGCTCCGTCACCCGACCGGCGGGGGCCGTGTCCTGTCGGCGCTGAAGGGCCTGCTCGACGCGGGCATCGAGGTCCCCCACGGCGAGCGGAGCTTCCCGCCGGCCGACCGCCTCAACGGCAAGCACCTCAAGGTCCCCCTGAAGGACCCGATCGAGACGTTCAAGGGCAAGCTCGGCGGCCTCGTGCCCCGCGGGGGTGCGGCGTGAGCGCAGCGGCCCAGCCTCCCTCCTACTCCGGCCCGCCCGGCGGTCCTCCGGGACCGGCGGCGCCTCCCTGGGTCCCCCGCACCGAGCTCGGCCGCCGCGTGCACAGCGGCGAGATCGGCACGATGTCGGCCGCGCTCCGCAGCGGATTGCCGCTGCGCGAGTCTCCGATCGTCGATGCGCTCCTGCCGGGCCTGCACGACGAGGTGCTGGACGTGAACATGGTCCAGCGGATGACCGATTCGGGACGGCGCTTCAAATTCGCCGTCACCGTCGTCGTCGGCAACGGCGACGGCTTCGTCGGTCTCGGTCGCGCCAAAGGTAAGGAGGTCGGACCGACGATCCGGCGCGCGATCGACCGCGCCAAGCTGCACATGGTCGAGGTGCTCCGCGGTTGCGGCAGCTGGGAGTGCGGTTGCGGCCGTTCCCACACCGTTCCGTTCCAGATCGCCGGACGTTCCGGTAGCGTCGTGGTCACCCTCAAGCCCGCCCCCCGCGGCGTCGGTCTCGCCGTCGGGGACGTCGTCAAGCCGATCCTTCGGTTCGCCGGCATCACCGACGCCTGGGGCTACACCGACGGCCATACCAAGACCACGGTCAACTACGCGCAGTCGGCGTTCCGCGCGCTCGAGGCGCTCTCGGGCCTGAAGGTTCCCGACGCCGACTCCGCCCGTCTGAAGATCGTACGGGGTGCCATCGGCACCTCGATCCTGCCGCCGAAGGAGGACCTTCCGCCCGGTGGGCGCGGAGGTCCCGGCGGCCGAGGGCGCCGTCCCGGAGGGCGCGGCGGTCCTCCGCGCCGCGGCGGTGGTCCGCCACGTCCGGGCGGCGGAGCGCCGCGACCGGGCGGGGGACCGAGGCGGTAGCCATGGCCTGGATGATCATCCGGGTGCGCGGCACCATCCACGCCCGACACGACATTCGCGAGACGCTCGAGCATCTGCACCTGCTCCGCCCCAACCACGCGACCATCGTCCCCGAGCGGCCCGAGTTCAGGGGGATGCTCGCACGCGTGCAGGGGTACGTCACCTGGGGCGAGGCCGAGCCGGCGACGGTCACCGAGCTGCTGAAGGTGCGCGGCACGACCGACGAAGGCGGCCAGCTCGCCGCGAACGGAACGGCCGCCGACCTCGGGGCGATCACCCTGACGGTGCTCGAGCGGGGCCTGACGCACGCGCCGGGGATCCGCCCGCTCTTCCGTCTGAAGGCGCCCACGGGCGGCTGGCGATCGACCAAGAAGCCGTTCTCCCTCGGCGGGGCGCTCGGGTACCGGGGCCGACAGATCAACGATCTGGCGCGCCGGATGCTGTAGGGGGACCACGACGATGCCGAGCCGGACCCGTCAGTTCCGAGGTCAGCGCACCCACGGCCGGGGGATCAAGGCCGGACGCGGGGCCGGCAAGCAGGGTGGCCGCGGCAACGCGGGCCTTCACAAGTACAAGTTCAAGTCGATGCTGATCTACGCGCCGCTCCATTTCGGACGGCACGGGTTCAAGCGCCCGCCGGAGATCGTCGCCACGCCGTTGGCGATCAACGTCGGGCAGCTCGAGCGGCTGCTCCCGATGCTCCGCGAGGCCAAGGCGATCACCGAGCAGGGGGAGACCAGCGTCGCGGACCTCTCCAAGGTGGGAGTGGACCGGCTCATTGGCGGCGGCGTCGCGCGCCGCAAGTGGAAGGTCTACGTCGCGCACGCGAGCGAGCACGCCAAGGAAAAGGTCGAAGTGCTCGCCGAGCCGCCGGCAGCGTCCGGCTGATCGACCGGCGCCGTCCGTTCACGCCCGCTCGGACCGGGCGATGGCCCTCAGTAGCGGCGGTACCCCGCTCCCACAGTCGCGGTCGCGGGGCTCCCAGCCGAGCGCGCGCAATCGTGCAGCGGTCATGGCGCGATCGGCCGAGAGGTGGTCGGTGACCACCGGCCCATAGGTGCCGCGCGCGACGGAGGGCTCGAGGGGAGTCGGGGGCTGTTTCCCCATCTCCCGGCAGACCAGGTCGATGAACCGGATCCACTCGACGGGCGCCCCGTCGGCGAGGTCGTAGACCGAACCCGGCGCTCCGCGGTCGAGTACGGTGACGAATCCCGCGGCGGCGTCCTCCAGCGAGACGAACGACCATCGGTTCGTGCCAGGAGCGATGAGCACGTAGTCCCCCCGCTGCAGCGCCTCCGTCGTCGCCCGGAACCAGGCGCCGTCGCCGTAGACCATCCCGGGGCGGACGACCACGGTCTCCAGCAGGCCGGGGCGGTTCGCCGCGAGGGCCACCCGCTCCGCGTCGAAGTTCCAGGCCGACTCGCCGCGGGGATCGGTCGCGGAATCCTCGGTGAGCAGCCCGGCCGAGGAGGCGTAGACCCAATAGCCGGAGCCGACCACGAGCCGCCGAACACCGTTGGCCCGAGCGGCGCGCGCGAGATGGTCGGTACCTTCCACCCGGACGCGCCGTTCGGACTCCGCGTCGTCCTCGTCCGAGCCCGGGTGGGCGGCGACGTGGACGATCGCCTCGACCCCCGAAGCCGCCCGCTCGAGCGAACGCTCGTCGAGCACGTCGCCCCGAACAGGATAACCGCCAGCAGCACGCACCCACTCGGCCCGTTCGGGGTTGCGCATGAGGCCGAGCACGGTCCGGCCCGACGACGCGAGCGCACGCACGATCGCCCGGCCGAGGAACCCGGTCGCGCCCGCGACCAACACAGGGCCCCCACCCGAGGCGACGACTCCCGCCGGCATGCCTTGGGCCACCCCCCCGCCCGACATGTCCCTTGCCAAGCCCCGCCGGGGTTCGTTCCGCCGGAGTGCCCGCGCAGGCGTGGAGCGATACGACGTGCCGGCCGACGCGATTCCGGGGGGGGCTTTGAATCAAAACCTTTCAGCAAGTCGCTGAACTGACTCTGATCCTCCGTGACCTTCCGCTCACCCCGTGCCCGTCGGCGTGACCCGGCGGGTAGAGGAGGATCATCGCATCATCGGCCATGGCGTCGGGGTCAAGCACGAGACCCCCGAGTCCTGCCCTCATCGGCCCTTGGGGGGCCTC
>DASYYY010000047.1:0-33069 GCA_035933635.1 Thermoplasmata archaeon
GCGGACGCCCGCGCCGGCGTTTTTAAGTAGGGGCCCTCGGTGGGCGGCCCCACCATCGATGGCCGAGACGGAATCCGGCGGCAAGAAGACCACGCTCGCGCGCACGGTCAAGGACAAGTGGCGCTCCAAGCACTGGTTCAAGGTCCGTGCGCCGGGGCTCTTCCAGCATGCCGAGCTCGGCGAAACGATGGCCTCCGAGCCCGAGCAGGTCCTCGGGCGACACCTGGAAACGACCCTCCAGGAGCTCAGCGGGGGGGCCGACATCGGCAAGGCCCACATCAAGCTCCGTTTCCGGGTCGACCGGACGACCGGCGAGAACCAGGCCGAGACGAGCTTCGTCGGCCATGACCTGACGAGCGACTACGTCCGTCGGCTGGCCCGCCGCAAGCGTTCCAAGATCGACCTGACCGTGACCGTCACGACCAAGGACGGCGTCCAGCTCGTCCTGAAGCCCGTCGCGGTGGGCGAACAACGCCTCCAGAGCCATCTCCGCACCGAGCTGCGCCACCGGCTCCGGACGCTGCTGACCGACGAGGCCGCGAAGAAGGCCGCCCCCGAGTTCGTACGCGAGATGCTCGGCGGGGAGCTCGCCAAGGTGCTCTCGCAGGGATTGCGGGAACTCTATCCTCTCAAGAAGATCGAGATCCGCAGCTCGATCGTTCTCGGGCCGATCGCCGAGGAGCTGCCTTCCTCGGAGGCACCCGAGATCCCCGCGGAACCGCCCGCGGGTGAGGTTCCGGCGGCGTAGGGGGCCGGCAGAGCGTCCGGGTTCGGACTGCCGCCGGCACGTCGGGGTGGCTCAGCCCGGTAGAGCACGGGACTCATAGCGGGACGGCCGCACGGTCGTCCCGGGAGAGATCCTGGGGCCGGGGGTTCAAATCCCCCCCCCGACACTAGATTTGCGATTTCCTGATGTGAGAGCTCTCGGATTTCTGGACAGTCGGGCAGCGATATGAACCTCGGACGGCGACTCGCCCGAACCGGGGGGGTTGCCTCTTCGCGACCGCTAATCGGTCTCCACTTCTAGCAGGATCTTCTTTGATCCGATCTTCGAGAGGGCAATCGCCTCGGTGCCCTTGAGACCCATGCTCTGGCGCAGATCCTCGGGAATCCGGAGCACCACACCACGTCCGCTTTGCGAGAGCTTGCGTTTGAGCTTGAGAGGAGCCCCCCAGATCCCCAGTCGGCGGGCGACTTTGATCGTCCGATTGCTGTCCGCTTCGTCGATGAACTCTTCGCCACACACCGGGCAACGATGCCCGCGCTCGACGAAAGCCAGCCCCTCAAGCTCGGACAGAATGTCGTCGACGGCGGCCAACTCCCCCTTCCCGCACACGGGACATTTCATGGATGATTCACCCCTCGGTTCCGGTGACCACTATCACGAACTTTTCGTCCGCATAGTAGGCGATCACGAGCTTCTTCGAGCCGCCTTTCCGCACCCAGACGGCCAGCTTGGTCCGCCCACGTCGCTCGACCCGAACCGGGTTTCGAAGAGCATCTCGCAAGTCGTGGAGATCCCAATCCCACTTCCTCATGCGCAGGTTGCGGAAGTGTTTCGATGGCTCGATCCGGACCTCGTCGGGATCGAATGGAAGCACTATTCACCACAAGATGTAATGCGCGCCTCCACATAAGGGAGCGGGCGCGGTACCGTCGGCTACTTGAGGGGCCCACCCTCGCCCGTTCACGTCACCGTGCGAAGAAGCTCGCGCGCGGGTCGACTCAGACTCTGGGCCGAACTCGACGGAGATCTCGGTGTCGTCCTTGCCCAATCGAGCACCCTGTCCGGACTACGGAGGAACGCTAGGCGAGCGCTTCGGAGGGAGTGGAAGCTGGGGCACCTTTCGGAAGCACACGCGCGGCGTGGGGCAGCACCCATGCCCGAGATTCGATGGCACCAATCCACCCGACGTTACGCCCGGCTGGCGGGGCGGACGATGACCGAGCTGCGGAGGCGAATGCGAGAGTCAACGAGAACAGTCCGAAGGATCGAGCGAGGACTCCGTCGGGCAGGCGCTTATGCCGGGGAGGCTCGCTACATCGCCCACGGCCAGGTCTACATCGAAACTGACCTGAAGAAATCGCGGCGCACCGGCCGCTTCGAGGTTGCCCCGTGGAGTCCCTGACCGCGGCGACGTCGGGGATTTGAACTTTCTCGCGGTTCATACCCCCGACCTCTGAACCGCCAGTTACTGAGGTGAAATCCGGCGATTCTGGGACTCCTCAGTTGGAGTCTTGACCTCGGACCCCCCTGCGAGCCCCGGACTATCTCGTTCGACTCCGCGACGACACTCGGACGATCTTTCCCCGAACAGTCGACGGCAGGGTCCGATCGGAAACTTCGAACACCGAGGGTCACCCGAAAGGCAGACATATTATAATCTCATTACTATGCGTATGTCGGAGTTCGACGCGATTGTGCGCAAGGTGGGGGACTCGATGGGCATCCTCATTCCGGCCGGCGTGGTGAAGGAACTGCGCGCAAGACCCGGGAGCAAGATCCACATCGTCATCCCGTCGAAAGTGGATTGGTCGAAGATCCGGGGAAGATTCCACTCGAAAACTCCAACCCACGAGCTGATCCTGGCCGCGCGGACGGAGCGGGATTGAGCCTCTTTCTCGATTCTTACGCCATCGTCGAGATGGCCCGGGACAACTCTCGCTACGACTTTGTCGAGGTCGAGGAGGTTGCTACCTCGACTCGGAACCTGCTCGAATCCTACTACGTCCTAGCGGACGCTGGAGAGGCAACGCTGGTGGTCAGGATCCTGGAGGAACTCTCCCCCATCGCCGTCGACCTCCCGAAGGATCTCATCCCGGAGATTGCTCGGTTCCGCCTGGCGAAGAAGGGCGCGACCGGCCGCCGATTCTCCTATGCGGCTGCTGCGGGGTACGTCTACGCCCTGGATCGCGGGCATGAGTTCCTTACCGGCGCCGAGGAGTTCGAGGGTCTCGAGCGTGTGCGGTTTGTTCGGTAGGAATGACTCCTCACGGTCGGGTCCTGAGAGTGACGCCCAGGTCCCCCGGACCAGACCCCGGCCGGCGTTCTCCGTACGAGGGCAAGCTCGGACGTGAGCAAGGGAACTTCCGGCTATCGCGATCCCAAGGCCAGCTGGTCGCCTACGTCTACTGGTACACGAACGTCCATCGCATCCCACCGTCGGAGAACGAGATCGCGGAGTTCCTTGGAGGACGCAGCCCGTCCGCGCACGTGATGATGGTTCGACGCGGTTGCAGGGGTGTCCTGACCCGCCGGCCCGGGGAGCCGAGGTCCCTCAAAGTCCTCCTACCACGTGAGGCGATTCCCGATCTCGAGTGAGGAATGGCTGGGAGGCAACCGCCGTTCGGTTCGGAATTTGAAAATTCTTTCGGGGCACCCCCACGTGACCTGCGAAGGGTTCAAAGTTTCCGACTAGGGCCGACGCCGCACCCGAATCTCGAGTGCTGGAGATGTGCGCACAGCTCCCGACCGGCGGGCCAGTCGGGCTAAAGTAGCTCGAGACAAGTTGGAGAAGGAATGCGGGGCGAGAATCCTCTGGCCACCCGCGTCTCTAAGTCTCGGAACGTCACACAATCGCCCTCCGCGTCTCGGCCGACCTTCGACAACCTCGGGCACCGGGGCCGCGACGCCGGCCCGGACCGGCCTGCCGCCGCCAATCTCACGCGCAGGATCACCACGCGCCCGAACTGCCGCGGGCCGGCTGAGCGGCCCGCCGCTACTACCCTCTGGTCGGCCGGCCCGCCGACTCGGAGATCGTCGGGACCATGATCTACGGGGTGTCCGGGCTCCGGCAGCCGCCGCAGAACCCCACGCAGGATTTCGACAAAATCCTGCAGCTCGGGCTGTGGGTGCGCGACGGGGTGGACCGGCCCGAGTGGACGACCGTCTATTCGCTGGCCGACCGGGGCGTCAACATCGTGGCCAATCTGGGCAAGGCGGCGATGCCGGGAAACTTCTCCCTGGCCGACTGGGAGGCGAAGGTGCGGGACTCGGTCGCCCGATACCCCAAGGTGAGGGCGTGGGAGATCTGGAACGAACCCCAGAACCCCGGCGAACGGCAGGGCTACTGGGATGGGACACCGGCCCATTACGTGGACCTGCTGCGAACCGCCTACCCGGCGATCAAGAGCGCCAATCCCTCCGCGATCGTGCTGGGCTTCGGCGGGTTGCCCGCGAACGTCCTCAATACGCCGGCCCAGCCGTTCCGAGACGAGGTCCTCTCGTCGGGGGGCGGCGCCTACTTTGATGCCTTCGCCGTGCACGTTTACCCGAGCGTCAAGCCCCCGGAACCAGGGATGACCCTGGACAAGCGGCTGGTCAGGATTCGGAACGGGCTCTCCGACCACCTCGCCGCCGTGCGCAAACCGATCTGGCTCACGGAGACCGCCGCGGGGGCGAGCTGGTGGGACCAGCGGGAGTACATCCAGAAGGCGTTCCCCCTGTTCGAAGGGCTGGGCATCGCCGCCGTTTTTTGGTTCACCCTCAGGGACGGCAAGCAATCGATCGACGGCGCGAACTACGGCCTTCTGGACTCGAACGGGAATCCCAAGGAGCCCGCGTTCTCCGAGTTTGCCCGGGCCGTCCGGGCTCGGCCGTGATCGCGGCCAAAGGCCCACCGACGATCCGTCGGACGCGGTGGACCGTCGGCGCAACCTCCTCGTTTCGGTGCCGGGCCGCGTGGCGCTGGCCCGACCCGCTCGTCACTCCTCCGGGGGATCGCGCCTTCCCTGGTCCTCGCGGGCCCGGGCCCGATCCAGCGCGCTCGGTTCGACCCAGGGATTCGAGCTTTCTCGCGGTTCAGCCCCCCCGACATCGGGACAACGAGTATCTGACGCGACACCGCCTTGCATCGTCGATCGTCCGGTAGGGTGCAACCCTCGAACGCGCTGACCGGGTTACCGTCCGGGTGCAGGCGTCCGTGCGGCCACGTACGACGATCAGGCCAGCATCAGGAAGTCCGCGAGGGGCACAAAGAGCAGCGGTGGACTGAGTTCGAGCACGTCCTTCGTGATCACGAGGCCGAGCGGGGCGTGCTTCTCTTCAATGAAACTACGGATTCCCTCGAGGTGCTGGCGCGGATCGGCGCGGAACTTGACCTCAATGGGTAGGGGCTGACCCGAAACCTCGATCACGACATCGACCTCATGGCCTCGGCGGTTCCGCCAGTAGAAGACCTCGGACCCGACGCCTCCGCCGAGATTGAACGCCAGCCGCTTGGCATGTTCGTGGACCACGCTTTCGGCGACCGAGCCCATATCCTCGGGGCTCGTAAGCAAGCTGCGATCCAATCTCCCGCGTAGGACGTTGAGCAGGCCGGGATTCGGCACGTAGACCTTCTTCTGCTTCCTCAGCCGCGACGGGCGGCTGCGGGAGTAGAACGACGCCCGAGAGATGAGGAACGCCTCTTCGAGGTAGTCCAGGTACTCGACCAGAGTTCGCTGCTCTAATCCCACGGGTTCCGCAAGGCCGGCGTAGCTCGCGAGCCCGCCACTTTGGGAAGCGACCAGGCTCAGCAGGTCCTCCAACACCCGGGTGGAGGAGCGGATCTCGTGGAACCGATACAGGTCGTGAGCGAGGGTCAGCTTGACGTACTCGTCGAGGCGCCGGGCACATGCCGCGGGGTCGGTCGATTGGGCGAGCTCCGGGTATCCGTCGACGAGGAGGTACCAGTCGAGAGTCGATGCGATGGCGACCCGCTGCTTCGCCGATCTCGGACGCCGCTTGAGGAGTTCGGCATGGAGGATGTCGGGTCGGCCCCGCCGCATCGCGGGAACGATGGCGGTTCTCGCCTCGAGGTAGCCGTCGTTCGCCCGGTGATCACCGGTTCTGAGCGACATCACGTCGACGAACTTCCAACTCAGGAGGAGCTGGGTGGACACTCTCCCGGCCAGGCTCGCCGATGCGCCCGACTTCAGCTCCGAGTTCGAACTGGAGGACACCAAGAATCGGAGGGGATATCGAAAGTCGAACCACCCCTTGAGGTCCCGATGCCAGTTCGGGGCCTTGGTCACTTCGTCGAGCAATATGTAGGCGGGACCGTCGAGACCCCGGAACGGTTGTCGAAGGACACGTTCCTCGTACGTGCGGACGACGTCGTTGAGCGGATCGGCGGCGGCCAATCCGAGCCCGGGCAGGTCGAAGCTGGCGAACAGCACTCGGTTCGGCGGCACCCCGCTCTCGAGAAGGTCGCGAAGCAGCTGGTACATCAGCGTAGTCTTGCCCACTTGTCGCGGCCCGGCCAGCGCGACGATCGGCCGCCCGTCGAGCTTCTTCCGAAGAACGAAGAAGTCCCTTCGCCGGTACGGCGGAGCGAGGGAAGATGGCACCCCACCGCCGGTCCACCAGGGATTCGCTTCGGAGAGAATCTGAAGGAGGCGTTCTGGGTCAGGTGGCATCTGTTACATCACGATGTGTGACATGCCTATTAATTAGGCGCATCATAACGTTAGAGATGAACAACGGCCGTGGTCGGGTCCGCCTGGGAGGACTCCGGTCGTCCGGGAGATCTGGCGGTCCGATCGTTCGTGCGGCATATCTCCGAGACGAGCCCATGGGACGGCTGACGGGAGGAGGACACGAGGGGCGCGCGGCCTCCCAACCGACAGGATCCACCGATCCGTCCCGCTCTCGGGGATCACGTCGAGATCTCGGCCGGGCCGGGGGCGGAGCGGCGGTCGGTCGCGCGGGTCCGCGACCGAGGGCAGACTAGCTGATGCTTATGCCCACGAGCCGGGCCGAACAGCCGAGGATCGGCAAGAGCAGAAGGAACGCGCGGGCCGAGTGACCCGGTCGTCGAGCTTGGGCCGAGGTCTCGGCGTACATCGAGGTGGAAATGCGGTACTGGGCGTGGGCCGCGAAGGACGTGTTGAGGTAGAACGTCACGGTCGCCGTGCGGAACACCGAGACATTGGACCCGGACGTTTCGGCGTGCTCGAGCCAGCCCCCACCGCTGCCCCGGGCCGTGGAGTTGGGGAAGCGTTGGCAGGTCCCGCCGCTCGACATGTCGCACAGCGTCGCGCCGTTCCCACCCAGCCAGTAGCTCGCCGATGCCGGGAACGACCTATTCGTTGCCCCGCCGGTCACGGTGAGCTGGGCGAACCATCGCACCGTCCAGGTGATGGCGATCGAGTGCGCGCCCGCCGGCACGGAGAAGTTGAACGTCCGGAACGTGAAGGTGGTCAGGACCTTCGCCTCGGTCGGAAGCCCGGCGCAGGTGGCGCCGGTGACGTTCGACTGCGAATAGAAGGTGACCGCACCGGTGGTGGCGTTGAAGGCCGGCGCTGATTTGGCCGTATCGTTCGCCGCACCGGCGCACCGACCAGTGACCGATCGCGCGGTCTCGGAAAAGTGGCCGTGGAACGGAGCGGACCAAGCGCGGATCGACGTACCCGAGGTCCCCAACGCCGGGGTGGCGAGCAGAACGACCAAGAGGACGGGCCCTGCCACCGCTGCCAGTCGGGCCCCCCGGCTCCACCCCGATACTGCCCGAGACATCCACAGCCTCCCTGGCTCCGGCAACCGCCTCCATGACAAGAACCTCTGGCCGTGGAGCCTACCGGGCGCCCGTGGGAGGTGGGCCCCACAGCCTCGCGCAGGCGCGGGTGGCTGGCGACGGCTCGACGGCGCATGGGGAGACGGCCACACAGGCTCCCGTAGGCGGACACCATCCGCGGCCAGACGCCCTACCGCCCGGTAGGCGCTGGTCGGGCGAGACCAGAACTGGCGCGCCGACGTGAGTTGAGGCACCGCTCACCCCAGGTCGGTCGAGCCCGAGCAACCGGGCGCGATGTCGTCCGTTGGGCTTCCGCCCGCGGCCACCCGGAGGGGTGGGGGAACTTCCGGCCGCTCAGCAACCGCCCTGGACCATCACATCCACCGCGGTCGAAGCAAGGCTACGGTAGAACGCGCTCGCTCCCGGGTAGGTCGCCCAGATCACGACGCTCCCGCAGGTATTGTCGAAGGGCCGGAAGGTGAAGCTGCAGGTCCCGTTCACCAGCGCGCACGCGCCCTTGTCGGACAGCGAGCCGAGTCTCGCGTCGGAGATCCGGACCGTGCCCGTCGGGAGGAGCGACGCGTTCCAGTCGTTCGTGACCGAGACCGTGCAGGTGGTCTTCTGGACCACATAGAAGCTCGTGGGCGAGCACACGATCGAGCTCGAGGTCAGTTCCTGGTGGGTGAACTTGACGACGATGGTGCCGTTGTCGGTCGTGTAGATGTAGGTGCACCCGCCGCCCCGGCCGCTGTGGCCGACGCAGGTGATGGTGTAGTTGGTGTTCGTCGTCCCGAGCACCACGTACCCCGAGTTCACGTCGGTGCCCACGAAGGTCCCGACGGTCCAGTAGGTGTAGGTTCCGGTGAGCTTGGCAATGTAGGTGGAGTACGAGAGGTTCGAGGAGGCGAGCAGTTCGCCGGGCAACTGCACCGCCATCCGTTCCGAGTTGAGGGTGAACCCTGTCGACTTCGCCCAGCCGGCGCCGGCCGAGGTGTTGAACGCGTAGGTGCAGTCGACGGTCGAGGTGCAGTTCGTCACGAGCCCGTGGACGGGAGCGTGGACCCGCACGACCGGGGCCGAACTCGATGCGTGCGTCGGGGTCGAGGCCGAGGTCGGCGGGAGGAGGGCGACCAGGCACACCGCGAGCGGTAACAACCACGCCAGCTTCAGCAGCTTCATCGGGCTCGGATGGCAGGACGGCGTTAAAGTTCTGTTCATGCGGGCATCATTGGACCTCCAGTTCGCTCCGGGAACCGTGCCCCCGCACAAGGGATCCGGCCCGCGCGTTGCGGCCCGCGGACGGGGCAACCTGGGGCGGGGTCCCCGGTGCGCCCAGACGCACCCCGAACCCCCGCCGCGCCCCGACCGCCTCCACGACCCAAGGTTGAAGAACCGCACCCCCTTCGCCCGGCCACGCGGTGACCTCCGGTCCCGGGGGCGCTCGGACGTCCCAGAGGCCGTTCACGGCGAGGAGCAGCAGGAGTGTCGTTCATCGGTAGGTTCCGACACGCCCTGGCGGTCGGAGCGAGCGTGGCGTTCGTCCTCCTGCTCGTGGGGAGCGCCGCCGGATCGCCGGGCACCACCAGCCCCGGGGGTTCTGCGGGAACGGGGGCCTCCTCGGGCCTCACGAGCCAGGGGTCGCCCCCCGCCTCGGGTGCGACCTTCACCGTCCCGCTGACGGTCGGGAGCCGGTCGGTGAACCTCTCGAGCGAGTTCTGGGGGACCACGGTCAACAATGAGGTCCACATGCTGCGCGGCGAGACCGACGCGGTGAACGCGACACCGAGCCGCGTGCTCGTCTTCCCCGGCGCGATGGCCGGTGAGGATTACGACCCGATCACCAACACGCACTACGACACCTACTCCGGCGTCCCCAAGACGGCGCTCACGAGCGAGGCCCAGTTCGTCCGGATGTGCGAGGCGACCCATTGCACGGCGATCCTGCAGGTCCCCGCCGAGATCGACAACCCGGCCTATGCCGAAAAGATCGTCAATTACACCGAACGCAACCTGAGCTTCGTGCCGGCGTTCTGGATGATCGGCAACGAGCCGGAGCTCTGGTCCCATTGGCAGGTGCCCTGGAGCAAGTGGGAAGGTTCCTACACCGGCGGCCCGACCCCGGCGCAGTTCGGCGCGGAGGTCGTCGCCTACGTCCACGCGATCCGCCACGTGGACAACACCACCCCGATCCTGGGGCTGCCGGCCTCGGGCTGCACGTGCGGGTACTGGACGTTCTCCCAGTGGATCTCAGGGGTGCTCAACGTTACCGGGCCGCTCATCCAGGCCGTGGCCTTCCACGAGTACCCGGCCGGCTGGCTCGGAACGGGTGACGGGAGCCTGCACGACTTCTACGGCACCATCCAGGGCGCGGCGAGCATCCCGGTCCGCATCCTCGCCGCGCGCCAGGCGGTCGTGACAAGCTGCCCGAAGTGCAACGTCTCGGTCTTCGTCAGCGAGCTCGGCTCGGCGTTGTCGTGGTCGGCCTACGGCCAGTACGCCGCGGGATTTTCCGGGGCGCTGAGCCTGGCCTCCCAGATCACCCAGTCGATGGACGTCAACCTGACCAACGTCGACCTGTTCGCCGCGGAGCTCGCCACCACGAATTCCTGGTTCGGGCCGGACGGGTACGCCCGGCCGGACTACGCGCTCTACACCTCGGTGTTCGACCACCTCGGAACGCAGGCGTTCCCGGTGAACCTGACCGGGCTCGACCACACCCTCTACGGGATCGACACCATCGCCCCGCGCGACGACGGACGCCGCGACCTGCTCGTCGTGAACGACAACATCACCAACTCCATCACGTTCGCACCGCAGTTCGCCGAAGGGGCCTCCAGCGCCCCGGTCGAGGCGTGGAGTTGGAACGGATCGATCCACGCCACGAGCGCGAACGCGACGACCTGGGTCGAGCCGTACACTCCGGGTCCCGTCCCGGCCGTGATGCCCCAGGGGTTGCCCTCGGCGTACACCCTCCCACCACAGAGCATGGTCCTGTTCGAGCAGTACCCCTCGGGGGCGAGCTACGTGGAGGTACACCCCACCGGAGTCCCCAACGGAACCCCGTGGTACGCCTCGGTCGGATCGCAGTTCTATCGCAGCGACGCCGGGAACCTCACGCTCCTGCTCCCCAACGGCACCTACTCGGTGCAGGGCGCGCCGATCGCGCTTCCGATCGGCGGGAAGGAGCTCGTGCCCACCGAACGGCTGGCCGCGTTCGACTCCACCCCGCTCACGGTGGACGGGTCGTTCACGAACTACTCGTTCGGATTCGTACCCCAGTGGAGGGTCAATGGCACGCCCGTACCGGCGGTCGGGGGCACCGTCAGCCCTTCGGTCGGCTGGTGGAACCAGAGCGCCCCGCTCCATCTCACCGTCTCGAACCCGGCGCCCGGGTTTGCCTTCACCCGTTGGGCCGGGTTCGGCCCGGGGAATTACAGCGGCACGAACCGCACCATCACGGTCGTCCCCACCGGTCCCGTGCGCGAGGCGGCGCGGTTCGTCCCCGGGCTGGCCGTGCGGATCGTGGAGTCCGGACTCCCGCCGGGGACGCCCTGGACCGCCTCCGTCCGGAACTTCACGTTCGGCTCGAACTCGACGAACGTGACCCTCTGGCAGCCGAACGGCACCTACGGGTTCTCGCTCAGCTCGGTACCCGGCTACCGCAGCGTACCGGCGAACGGGGGATTCACCGTCGCGGGCGCATCGGTCGAAGTCCCGGTCCGGTACATGCTCATCACCCCGCCGCAGCCGCTCTACCGAATCGCGTTCCAGGTCTCGGGGCTACCGGCGGGTCTTCCGGTGTCCGTCACCGTCCGCGGCGCCAACCAGAGCGACCTGGGCGGGGGGCCGAGCTTCGATTTGTACAACGGTAGCTATGCCTACCAGGTCGGCTACGTTCCCGGTTACCACGTGGCGGTGAACAAGACCTTCGAGGTCGCCGGCGGCGCGATGGTCATCCAGATCCCCTTCGTCCCGACGACCTACGCCGCGACCTGGGAGGTCGACGGCGCACGCCCGTGGATGAACTGGGCGGTCGACGTCGACGGCACGCAGGTCTGGGCGAACTCCTCGTGGGTCGGCCAGTCGCTCGCCAACGGCACCTACGCCTACTCGATCCAGCTGCCGTACTCCAACTTCACGGTCACCCCACGGACCGGCGAGCTCGTTGTCGATGGGTACGGTGGGGTGCTGCCGATCTCCTTCGTCCTCGAGCAGTTCCCGACCTGGTTCGAAGAACGCGGCCTGACCTCGGGCTCGGGCTGGTCGGTCCGCCTCGGCAACGACACCCTGAGCACCTCGGCCCCCCGCTCGGAGTTCCTGACGGCGAACGGGACCTACACGTTCAGCGTGCTCGCGCCGAGCGGTTTCTACGCGGTACCCTCCCACGGCACGTTCACCGTCGCCGGATCGCGCGCCCCACTCGTCATCAGCTTCCAACCCTCCTCGGACCGACCCTCCGCCGCCCTCGTGGCCGCCCTCGACTCGGGGGCGCTGTCGGTCTCCATCTGGATCGGGCTCTCGATCGTCGGGGGATTCGCGACCGTTCGGTGGTTGCGCCGGCGGGGTGATTGACGGCGGGGCGCGGGGGCATCGCTCCCGCCGCGGCCCCGCCGACCCCCGGTGCAGCGTAGGGAGGCAGGGTGTTCTTCGATCCGTTCGTGGATTTCCTGCGCACGCTCGGCGTCCCGTTCGGCGGAGTGCTCGTCGGGCTGGCGCTCGGCGGGGGGCTCCTCGGCGCGGTCGAGTGGTTGCACCGCCGCCCGCTCCGCACGTCGGCCGGTACGAACCGGATCGAGGTCGTTGCCCGCGCCTCACCGCCGACCGAGGCCCCGCCGGGGGTGGCTCCGGTGGCGGTGACCACCGCCGAGGGAACCCGTACGCTCCTGTTGCGGGGGGCCGGGGCGATGCCCAACGCCCCGCTACCGCGAGCCCGCACGTTCCTGGCGGTACTGGCGGCAGTGTTCGTCGCCATGGCGGCGTTCGAGCTCTGGTTCTTCCCGGAGCTGTTCCTCCCCTACGACCATCTTGTCGGGTTCGTGGGCTCGGTGCTGTTCTGGCCCACGCCGTGGCCGGGGGTCTACGCAGTGCTCTCGGCGTCCCAGCTCGTGCCCGACTACATCTTCCCGATGTACCTCGCGGCGATGGCGGCGGTCGCCCTCGCCGGCGGGGTCGTCTACCGGCGACCCTCGTTGCCCGCGTCCCGCCGCGGGGTCGCGATCGGGCTGATCGTCCTCTACTTCGGCGTCGAGCTCGTTCTCGATGCGATCTTCTTCACCGTGCCCGGCGAGAGCCAGAGCGGGCGCAACCTTGCGATCCTCGCCCGTACCGTCACCGGCGGGATCTTCCTGTCCGGCCTCGTGCTCTCCACCCTGATCCTGCCCGACCCTCAGGAGGTGCGGCCGCGGTTCCGCGCCGACCCCGCGGCGCTCATCCAGTTCTTCGGGACCGCGATCTTGGCCCTGTCCCTCGGCGTCGCGCTCATCGTGGTCGTCGACCAGCAGCTGGGCCACACCTCGGTCGTGCTGCCGTTCACGCTGCTGCTGCTCCTCCCCCTCGTCACCCTCGAGCTGTTCACGGCGTTCAATCGGCCGCTCTACTTCCGGCAGCTCCGCCGTCGTCCGCTGCCCACGGTCGAGGAGTACCACCCGTCGGTCTCGATCCTGATGCCGGCGTTCAACGAGGAGCGGTGGATCGCCGAGGCGATCCGGCACGTCGACCTCGCGGCCGCCCAGTACCCCGGAACCGTCGAGATCATCGTCGGCAACGACGGCTCGACCGACCGCACCTCGGAGCTGGCACGCGCCGCGGTCCGGGAGCTGAAGTCCGCCCGCGGGACGGTCCTCGACCTCCCGCACGCCGGCAAGTCGAACGGCTTGAACGGCGCGCTCGCGCTCGCCACCGGGGAGATCGTCATCCGCCTCGACGCCGACACCTTCCTGTCCGACCGGCTCGGGTTCGCGGCGGTCGTCCGTCATTTCGCCGACCCGGAGGTCGGCGGGGTCCAGGGCTCGATCCACCCCCGTCAGCGCCAGGGCTGGACGCGCAAGCTCCGGGCGCTGGAGATCGCCTGGGGCCACTACTTCCAGCGCCCGGCGCTGATGGGGGCCCGGGCCGGCGAGGTCATCGACGGCCTGTTCTCGGCGTTCCGCCGCGCCGACGTCGTGGCACTGGGCGGATGGGTCCCCTGGAACGGTGAGGACACCGAGCTGTCGATGCGGATCCAGCGGCTCGGCTACCGGGTCCGCATCGAGTTCGAGGCGCGCGCCTACGAAGATGTCCCCGAGGACTACGCCGCGCTGCGCCGCCAGAGGGTGCGCTGGGCACGCGGAGTGCTCATGGCGAACGGCCAGCACTACCCGTCGCTGTTCGGACGCACGCCGGAGTTCGGTGGACTCGGCGTCCTGCTCTGGTTCCTGACCTTCGCCCGGTCCGGTGTCCGCAGCCTCGTCTACGTGTTCCTCGCGCTGCTGTTCTTGATCCTCGGGGTCGCGGCGCTGGTGGACGTCGCCTATCTGCTCGTGCTGGCTCTCGTGATCCGGGCGGTACCCCTCGGCTACTTCCTCGGCAAGATGGGGCGCTGGGACATGATCGCGTGGATCCCGTTCTTTCCGATCGCGAGCGTGATCAAGCAGTCGTTCCGGTTCGAGGCGTTCGGGCTGATGGGACCCGAGGCCAAGCACGAGTACGCCTGAATCGCTCGGGACCGACCGGAAGCGCGTACGGCGCGCGCGCCCGCGAGGTCCTAGGACCTCGGGACGTCTTGGTGGTCGGCACCCCGACGCCACTCGCCGGAACGGCCGTGTTCGCCCCCGAAGCTCGCACCGACCACCAACCGTTTCTGGCGCCGGCGCTTGGGGCGACCCGAGGTCGAAGCTCGTGGGTCCTCCGGGCGATCGAACGATGCGGCCGACGCGGTCCCCCGGGCTGGCGCCCTATCTCGTGGTGCAGGACGCGACCGGGCTGATGGAGTTCATCGACAAGGGCCTCGGGGGATCCGTCGGGTTCGTCACCGCCGGTGCCGGGGGACGTCCGATCCACCACGCCGAGATGTTGCTCGGGGGTGGAGTGGTCATGCTCGCCGACGCACCCGAGGGTCGTGGGGCGTTCCCGGCGATGGTCCACCTCTACGTGCCCGACGCCGAGGGCGCCCACGACCGTGCGGTCCGGGCCGGCGCCCAGAGCGTGAGGCGCCCGACGCTACAGGACGACGGCGACCGGCGCGGCGGCGTCCGCGACGCATGGGGCAACGAGTGGTGGTTCACCCAGTCTCCGAAGTCCAAGGACTGAGCCGCGCGGGCGATCGGCCCGCTCAGCGGGCGCGCGCGGGGTTCCCGACCGCGGCCGGAGGCGCGACCAGGGTCTGGACCGGGATCCCCTCACGAACGGCCCCGGTGACGGTGCAGTAGTCCTCGAACACCTCGATGCTCCGCTCGAACCGGGGACGGTCCTCCTCCTTCAACGGCGCGCACTCGATGTGGACCTCCATCGACCGGACCCGCTTGCGCTTGCGCTCGTTGCGCCCCAGAACGACCTCGACGGTGGTACGGATCGGTGTCGCGGGAACGCGGGCGCGCTCGAGGGTGTTGACGAGCGTTGCGCTCAGGCAGTGCCCGACCGCGGCGGCCAGCATGAGCACCGGGTCCGGCCCCTTGCCCTGGCTGAGGGGCGGACCTTCGTCGACCACGAGCGAGGGGACGGTCGTCCCGGGGTAGGTCACCTGGAAACGGTACCCTTCGATCTGGTCGACCTGCGCCTTCGCCCGGGGGAACTCCTCGAACTGCGGGGCGGTGGCCGTACCCATCGTCGGCTCCTCTCCGGCCGGACCGGCCGCAGGGTCGGCACCGGGAATCCGCCTAAAAGGGGAGCGCGGCCCCCGTATCCGGGACCGGTCGACCCGGCGCTACTCCGCGGCCGCCACCGCCGCTTCGAGGGCGGGGACGTCGATCTTCCGCATCGTCATCATGGCCTCGGTCGCGCGGCGCGCCCGACGCGGGTCCCGGTCCTGCAGGAGCTCGAGCAGGCGTCGCGGGATGATCTGCCACGAAAGTCCGAACCGGTCGACGAGCCAGCCGCAGCGGCTCTCCTCGCCCCCGCGCGTCAGCGCCGTCCATAGTCGGTCGACCTCCCTCTGTCCCCGACAGGTGACGAAGATCGAGAACGCCGGAGAGTGGGGATAGATCGGTCCTCCGTTCAGCCCGAGGAACCGCTGACCGTTCAGCTCGAACGCGACGGTCAGGACCGGTCCTCCCGGTCGGACCCGACTCACCTCGGTGATCCGGGAGTTCTGGATCAGGGACGTGTAGAGCTTCGCCGCCGCCTGCGCGTCCCGGTCGAACCATAGGAACGGCGTGACGCTGTCGACCACAACGCGCTGGCGTGAGCTTGGTTTCCTGGCCACCTCGCTACCCCTGGCGGACCGGACCTCGTCCAACATAGAAAGCGTGCCCTCCGCTGGGCCGGATCGCCGACGACGAGCCCGCCGAGCGCGGTAGGTGTTCGTGCACCGCGGCGAGGGGCATCCCCGTGGGTCGGGTCCGCGACGGGGTGGACCAGCCTTTGAGTCCGCGAACGGTGGGTCGTCGTGGCCCCACCGATGCGATTCGGCCCCAACGACGCCTGCGCGTTGGTCGAGTACAACCGTGCCGTCTTCGAAAGGTTCGTGCGCCGGGCCCGACGGCTGCCCAAGCGCGGAGCATGGCAGCGCCGCGGGATCGGTCACGAATCCCTCTTTGGCACCCTCGTGCACATCCTGCACGTCCAAGAGGTCTGGCTCGTCTACATCGTCCGGGGCCGGAATTCCGACCGCGAGCTCGAGGCCCTCTTCCAGGACCCGACCCGGAACCCCACGACGTGGCGGGAGTTCGACACGTACGCGCGCCGCGTCTGGAGTGGGATCGAGGAGACCACGCGGGCACTGACGGCGCGCTCCCTCGATGTCCGTGCGCAGGCCTTCTGGATGCCGGGACGGTACACCGTGCGCGACGGCTTCCTCCAGGCATCCTTCGAGCTCGCCCATCACCTCGGCGAGATCATCGGGGCCCTCTGGCAGGACGACCGACGTCCCCCCGACATGACCTGGATCGATGTACGCCGAGAGCGGGCCCGCGCACCCGGGTGAGCTGCGGCCGGCCCTCGGAAGTGCTTCTAGCCCGACCCGCCCGGCGCCGAGCCCGGAAGCCCCCGGTCGGCCCCGGGCCCCCGGTCCGCTCCTCCGGTCAAGGCTCATCTGGGTCCGGCGAGTTCGTGGCGCGTGCCGACATCGGCCGGACCGGGCGGGACGGTCTTCCAGCTGAGCCGCAAGTCCGAAGTGCCCGGACAACGGGGTCTTCCCAAGCTGCCCATCGCCACCGCTCGGGCGACCCCCGCCGGCCTCGAGGGGGACTTCAACCGCTACCGCCACGAGGAAGACTCCGACGACCCCCGCTGCGCGCTCTTGCTGATGCCGCTCGAGACGCTCCGACAGCTCAACGCCGAGGGCTGGCCGGTCCGGCCGGGCGACCTCGGCGAGAACATCACCTCCCACGGGATCGCCTACAACGAGATCACCGTGGGCCAGCGGTACCGCATTGGCGAGGTGCTGACCGAGGTCTCCAAGCCCTGCGATCCCTGCCACAACCTCACCGAGCTGCCCTACGTCGGGACCGCCCGCGAGGCCGAGTTCCTGCGCACCATGCACGGGCGGCGCGGATGGTACCTCCGTGTCCTCGACGGCGGAACGCTCCGGGTCGACGACCGGATCGCACGCGTTACGGACGGAGCGACCCGGTAGCGACCGTCGGGCTACTTGGCGTGGGCCGACCCGCCGTTCTCGCGGATCAACTCGTCGGCCTGCTCGACCTCGAGCAGGTGACCCATCCGGGTGCGCTTGGTCTCGAGGTAGCGCCGATCGTAGGCGTTGGGGGGGACCACCAGCGGGATCCGGTCGATGATCCGGACCCCGTGTTGCTCGAGGTCCTTGACCTTGGCGGGATTGTTGGTCAGGATCCGGATCGACTCGACGTGCAACGACCCGAGCATGTGCGCGGCCATGGCGTAGTCCCGCTCGTCCGGGCGGAACCCCAAGAGCTCGTTGGCCTGGACGGTGTCGTAGCCGGAGTCCTGGAGATTGTAGGCCTTGATCTTGTTCGCGAACCCGATGCCCCGCCCCTCCTGCCGCAGGTAGAGCACGATCCCCGCGTCGAGCTTGCCGATGTACTCGAGCGCGTCGATGAGCTGGTCGCGGCAGTCGCACCGCAGCGAACCGATGGCGTCCCCGGTCAGGCATTCGGAGTGGATGCGGACCGGCACGTTCTCCTGGCCGAGGACGTTGCCGTGGACGAACGCGGCGTGGTCCTTGTGATCGGCCTTGTTCCAGAACGCGAAGACCTGGTAGTCGCCGAAGCGGGTCGGCAGGTCGGCGGCGGCGACGATCCGCACGCACGACTCGGGGTCGCCGGGACAATCGTGATCGGCGTTCTCCTTCAGGAGCGCGTCGATCTCCGCGCGGGGGATGCCCATCGTCGACCCACGCCCCGGGCCCGATAAGAGGTCGTCGCGGCAGGGGAGGCGGCCGTTACCCGAAGTTCAGCTCTCCGCAGGCGCCGTGCTACGACACCCCGTGGTGGGGGTCGGGTTCAACTACCGTGCCGGGCTCGAGCGGACCGGTGCGGAGCCTCCCCGGAGCGTGGGTGCCGATCGTTCTGGTGGGCACGCTGCTCGCCGTCGGCGGGCCCTGGGCGGGGGCCGGCGCGAGCCCGGCGCCGAGCGGGGCACACGTTGGCCCGGGAGTGCGCCCGTCGGTGCTCCCGCCGAACCCCTACCCCAACGACATGGCGGCTTCGATCGTCGTCGGCCAACCGAACTTCACCGCGAACTCCTCGAGCACGGGCGCGGCCACGAGCGCGACCGACTTCGGCAACCAGATCTACGCCGCCGTCTTCGATGCGAAAGGCGACCTCTGGGTCGCCGACTACGAGAACAACCGGGTCCTCGAGTTCCCCGCGCCGGTCGGGAGCGGCGCCGCGGCCTCGGTGGTGCTCGGCCAGAGCGGGTTCCAGGGGAGCCAGGCGGGAACCGGGCCGGCGAACCTCTCCGGGCCGGACGGCCTCGCGTTCGATGCGCAGGGGGACCTGTGGGTCGCCGATTACTTCAACGACCGGGTGCTCGAGTTCGCCCCCCCGTTCACCACGGGAGGATCGGCCCGGCTCGTGCTGGGTCAGACGAGCTTCGCGGGTTCCTATTCCGGGACGACCGCGACGAACCTGACCGGGCCGGCGGGGCTCGCGTTCCACAACGGCAACCTGTGGGTGTGCGACTACGGCAACAACCGCACGCTCGAGTTCCAGCCTCCCTTCGCCAATGGATCGGCGGCCACGCTCGTCCTCGGCCAGGCGAGCTTCACCTCCTTCGTGGGGGCGACGACGGCGTCGAGCCTGTGGTACCCCGAGCAGATCGCCTTCGATCCCGCGGGGAACGCCTGGATCGCCGACTACAACAACAGCCGGGTCCTCGAGTTCCCCACCCCGCTGAGCACCGGCGAGGTCGCGACCGCGGTCCTCGGCCAGCCCGGCTTCACCACCAACTCCTCCCCCGACCCCAGCGCCCTCGCCGGACCCAACGGTCTGTGGTTCGACGACCGGGGGAACCTGTGGGTGGCGGACACCGGTGACAACCGGACGATGGAGTACCAAGGTCCGACCCCGACCTCGCTCGCGAGCCCGATCGCCGTGCTGGGCGAGCCCGACCTCTACACCTACACCGGGGGCGCGGGACCGACCGGCGAGACGTATCCGAGCGCGGTGGTGACCGACCCGGCGGGAAACCTCTGGATCGTCGACGAGGGCAACAGCCGCATCCTCGGGTTCCGTCCCCCCCACTACCCGCTGACCTTCACCGCGACCGGGCTGCCGGCCGGATCGAACTGGACGCTCGTCGTCAACGGCACCACCTACACCGAACCGCTGAGCGGGAGCGTCGGCCTCTCGGTCGAGAACGGTTCGTTCCCGTGGAGCTCACCGACGGCCCCGCACGGCTTCCAGCTCCCCTACTCGACCGGCAGCGCCGTCGTCAACGGCAGCGCGGTGACCGTGGTGCTCGCGTTCCGTCCGTTCAGCTACCCGGTCACCTTCAACGAGCGCGGCCTGGGCACCGGTACGTCCTGGAGCGTCATGGTCGGAGGCGCCACCGCCCCCTCGAGCAGCGGCACCTCCCTCGTCGTCAACGAGACCAACGGTACCTACGGCTGGACGGTCGCGGCGGTCTCCGGCTACTCGGTCGTGCCGCGGTCGGGCAACGTCACGGTCAACGGCAGCGCCGAGAACATCTCGCTCCAATTCCAGAGCACGGGCTCGACGGGGTTCCTGGGGCTGAGCACCGAGGACTGGGCGCTGATCATCGTGCCGGTCGCCCTGGTCGGCGCCGTCGTCATCGCCGTGGTGCTGGTGCGGCGACGGCGGTAACGCGACGAAGCGGCGGCCACGTACCGGCCCGGCCGGGACGGCTCAGCCGACCTGGTCGTAGCCGGCGATCGCCCCGTTGTAGTAGTTGAGGTTCCAGCTCGGGGGCAGGTCGACGTTGAACGGGATCATGTAGCTCGCCGGCAGCCCCACGGGCGCCGAGAGATTGCCCCCCGCGATGCTCAGGTGATCGACCGTCGCGTTCAGACGGTAGGCGGAGATCGGGAACTTCGCGCAGCAGGGCTGCCACTCGATCTGCGTGTAGGTCCCGAAGAACTCGGTGCCGGTGTAGGGAATGGAGTCGTGCCAGGCCGAGAACCCGCCGGCGACCGACCGGTCCAGGATCGTGAAGTCGATCGAGCCGTTCGAGACGTTGTCGGCGATCACCAGCGACAGCCGGGTACCGGGCGGGGAGACGAAACCGGGCCAGAGCCCGGTATGGTTGAAGTAGTGGGCGACGCAGACCTTGCCGGGCACGTACCACGGCGAGATGTGGCCGCGCGGGTCGATGTCGACGCCGAGCTGGAAGAACCCGTGGCAGGTCGACTTGACCGTGCCGGTGTAGTTCATCGCGTTGATCTGTATGCCCAGGATCCCGGTCTGCGGCGTCGACCAGTTCTGGAGCACCATCGTGGCGCTCAGGGTGGTGAAGGCCGGTAGCACGCGCACGAGCAGGCCCGAGCCCTGGCCGTAGCCGTCCATGTTGTTGTAGCCGGGGATGTGGGAGGCGATCTGGTAGGTCGTGAACACGAGGTCGGTGTACTCGACCGTGCCGGCCGACGTTCCGAGCCAGGCGCTCGTGTAGCCCCCGGCGTTGGGTACCGACACGCCCCGCTGGGCGACGAGGTCGGTCCGGTCGACGAAGACATCCATGCGCCAGACCCGGTGGGAGCCGTTGACGACCCGGTGGAGGTTGGCGAGCACGTAGACCCAGCCCGTGGGCTGCGAGGAGTTCGTCGGCACCGGTCCGATCGCGACGGCGCTCGCCGGCGTCGCGCCGGCCCAGACCATCCCCCGCGAGATGCCGATCACGGCGACGGGAGCCTTGGCGTCGGCGAATCCGATGAAACCGGTCGACGTCGACGAGCCCCTGAGCGCCGCCTGGAACGAGATCGACGTCTGACCGAGCACGAACCCGGCACTGGCACGGGCGGTCGCGGGCGAGGCGGCGGTCCCGCTCGCGCGCAGCGCCGGCTCCCCATCGTAGCTCGGCCGAGCCACGACCGTGAAGCTGCCGCGCGTCGCGGACCAGCCGTCGGCCTTCTGGTCCTCGAAGTTGGATACGAGGGCGAAGGTGCCCGCCGTCCCGTGCCCGAGATGCGGAGGATGCATCATCCCGACCCAAGGGGCCGCCGAGGGGACCGCCGCGTCCGCGCCGGCGAAGCCGAGGCCGGGCACGACCGCCACGGCGACCGCGAGCATCACCACCCAGCGGCGAGCCGCGGCGCTCATGCGGCGGGCACTACGTGTACGTACTTACAGTCGCTCGTAGGAACCCCGCTCCTCCGAAGTGCCCGCACGGGTAGGTCCGGACGAACCGGCCGACGGGGCCTGCGAGCGGCCGCGGCGATAGAGGTCCACCCCCACCGCCACCCCGCCGATCACGGCACAAAAGGCCAGGAGGAGGTCGAACGGGTCGTAGAAATCGCCGACCGTCTTGAACACCCCCGCCGCGACAGCGATGACCGAGCCGCTGTAGACCAGCCCGCCCGGGAACCCCCCCACGGCCGTCGGTCGCTCGCTGGAAAGGGCCCAGAAGACCACCGCCCCGATCGCCGCCACCGAGACCGCGTCGTCCTCGAGGTCGGTCCAGTCGGTGTAGAGCTTGATCGCCCCGAGGACCAGACCGGCGACCAGTAGGCCGAGGATGAATCCGCGGCGGCCGGCGAGGATCGAGCCGAGCGCGGTCGCGCCGACGAAGAGCACGAGCGCCGCGTCGGTCAGCGCCGGCGTGATGCCCGGCGAGAGCAGGAACCCGTCCATCGTCTCTGTCGGGCAGGGGTCGTCGGCCCGCCGCTACGACGCCTCGAACAGGCGGTCGAACAGGCCCACCGGCGGACAGCCGAAGGCGAGGAGGCGGTCGTGGAACCGCTGCAGCGACCCTCCGAACTTTCCCCGGAGGTGCTTCTCGCGTGCCTCGAGGATTGCGAGCTTGCCGAGGGTGTAGCAGAAGTACTCGGGGTTGAAGCTCCCTCGGATCGCCTCGCGCTCGGCCGGCAACGCCTCCATGTGCGCCTCGGAACGGAACAGGGCGGCCGACTGCGCGAGGGTCATCCCGCCGGTGTGCAGCCCGATCGACGAGAGGAGCCGGCAGTCGCGGAGCAGGGCATCGTGGAGCTGCGCGGCCTCGGCGCGGGGGTCGTGGCCTTCGAACCGCTCCTCGACCATCAGCTGCTCGCAGTAGTGCGCCCACCCCTCGGTGAACGAGTTCGACAGGTAGACCCGGCGCGCGGTGGAGTTCGCCGCCGACCGGAAGTGCAGGAACTGGAGGTAATGGCCGGGGTAGACCTCGTGGGCGGTGATGTTGCGCAGCATCGGCCGGTTGAGCGAGCGCAGCCACTCCCCCTGCCGCTCGGGGGTCCAGGCCGGGTCGACCGGCGTGACGAAGTAGATCCCCTCGTCGCCGGCCGAGTCGAACGGCCCGGGGGGGTTCATGCTCGCGGTCGAGAGCGCGCGTCCGTAGATCGGCGTCTCCTCCACGCGGCAGCTCGCGCCGTCCGGGATGGTCGCGAGCCGACGCTCGGCGACGAAGGACTTCGTCTGGTCGACGAACCCCCGGGCCTCCTCGATCAGCGAGGCGGAGCTCGGGTGGTCGCGGTAGCACTCCTCGAGCAGCGTCGCCACCGGCCGGGCGGGCCGCGCGCCGGCGGCGATCTCCTCCAGACGCGCCTGGTTGCGGCGGAGGTCGCGACGACCGGCCTGCTCGATCTCGGCGAACGGCGTGCGAATCCCCTCGCGCACCCACAGCAGCCGCTGGTAGCGTTCCGGACCGAGGGCGAACTCCGGGGTCGCCTTGGGGGCATACTCGTCCTTCAGGCGCCGAAGGAAATCGGCCACGGCGGCCTCGGCCGGCTCGCGGACCGCATGGAAACGCTCGCCGAGGGCGGGCGCGGAGCGCCGCGCGAGCTCCTCGGCCTCCCCGAAGTGCGCCGGGAGACCCGAGCCGATCGAGCCGGCGAGGCGGACGTACGGTTCGGGCATCACCGCGTCGAGACGGGCTCGTCCCTCCTCGAGGAGACGGGGGACGGCCTCGAGGACACGGATCATGGCGCCCACGCGCTCGACCCCCGGCGCGTAGTCGCGCACCATGTAGGCCGTCAGCGAGACGGATCCGACGTAGACCATCGGGTTGCGGTCGTAGTCCCGACTGTCCCGCAGGTCGAAGACGCCGCTCTCGACCAGCAGCTCGAGCAACAGCGCATCCAGACGGCGGTCGGCCGGCAGCTCACCGTCGGGAATCGCGCGCAGACGGGCGAGCAGGCGCTCGGCGCCGGCGACCCAGCCATCGGTCGAGCCGCGGGTGAGCGAGGGGACCTTGCCGTCGTGCTCGTGGAGGCCGAGGAAGACCGCGTACGACGGGGAAAGCGCGAAGACGTGGTCGATGACCTCCTTCTCGAGGGCATCGAATTCAGCACCGGACGCCTTGCTGCTCGGCGCAGCCTTCGTCGCCACTGTGACCCCCCCTACGGTACGCGCCGACCACGCACCCCACCCTCGATAAGCGCGACGGTCGCGGCGACCGTCCCGTGCGCCGATCACGCCGGGTCCGGAGGGTTCACTCGACCCAGGTCATCTGGCAGGTCGGGCACCGGCCCGCGTCGAGCCGGCTGCCACAGAGAAAGCACGTCGTCGAGGCTCCGGGCGCGGAGACCGGAACATAGTTCGACTCGTCCCGCTCGGGAAGCGGCGGTGGGGTCGGACGGCTCTCCTCCGGGGGCGAGACCACTCCTACGCCCGTCGGGATCGGCGGCAGGTCGGCGGGCGGAGGCTGGGGCGGCGATGGGCTCTCGGGCTCCTCCGGCATCGGGGTCGGCGCCGACGGCGCCGGGGCCTCGGGAGTCTCATCGAGGTCGAGCGGAGCGGGGGTCGCCGCCTCCTCCGCCGACGATTCGTTGGATGCGTACTCCGGAGGGGTCTCGACGGGATCGGGGGTTGCGGCGTCGTCGGGGTCGGAAGCGACCTCCGGTTCACCGTCGGCGTCGGCCTTCTTGCCGCGGCGCAGCCGGCGGAACAGCGAGGTCATCGAACGAGGATGAGGGTGGGCGCGGCTATGGAGCTGGCGGTCGGCGCGCACCGGAACGCCTATCTCGCGGGCGCGGCGTCGCCGCCCGATGCCCCCTTCCGCGAGCGAACAACTCGCCAAGCTCGGTCTCACCCTCCCGCCGCCACCGAAGCCGGCCGGCTCCTACGTCCCGGCCGTCCAGGAGGGCAACCTCGTATGGGTCTCCGGCCAGGGCGCGTTCCGGGACGGTGCGGTGCTCTACCCGGGCCGGGTCGAGAGCAAGGTCTCCGTCGAGGAGGCCCAGGAGGCGGCCCGTGTCGCGACGCTCCAGGGGCTGAGCGCGGCCGCAGCGGTGGTCGGCTCGGTCGACCGGATCCGGCGGGTCCTGCGGCTCGGGGTGTTCGTCGCCTCCGACCCGAAGTTCACCCGTCAGCACGAGGTGGCCAACGGCGCCTCCGAGCTCCTCATCGGGTTGTTCGGCGAGAGCGGGCGGCCGAGCCGGGTCTCGGTCGGCGTTCCCGCGCTTCCGTTGAACTTCCCGGTCGAAGTGGAGATGGTGCTCGCCGTCTGGTGAGGCCGAGACCGTGGCGAACCCCGGGCCGAACCTCCGCCGCGAGGGCCGCATCCTCTTCACGCGGAACGCGCGACCCGGACATCGCGTCTACGGCGAGGAGTTGCGCTCCTTCGACGGCGTCGAGCACCGGCTGTGGGACCCGTGGCGGAGCAAGCTCGCCGCCTATCTCCTCCGGGACGGTCCCTCCCTCGAGCTCGACCGCTGCCGTCGGGCGCTCTACCTCGGCGGCGCCCACGGAACGACGGTGAGCCATCTCGCCGACCTGATCGACCCGGCCCCGGTCTTCGTCGTCGAGAAGAGCCCGGCCTCGTTCGCCCCGCTCCTCGCCTTCGCCGAATCGCGCCCGAACGTGCTTCCGATCCTCGCCGACGCCCACCTTCCCGAGCGGTACGACTCGGAGGTCGGGATCGTCGACCTCCTCTACCAGGACGTCGCGCAGCGCGACCAGACAGCGATCTTCCTGGAGAATGCGCGCGCCTGCCTCGACGCCCGGGGTATCGGCCTGTTCATGCTGAAGGTCCGCTCCGTCACCCAGCGGCGCAGCGTAGCCGAGGTACTGCAGGAGACCCGACGGGAGCTCGCCCACGCCGGCTGGACGATCCGGTACGAGACCGACCTGGCCCCGTTCGCCCGGGACCACCGGGCCCTGCTCGTGGGCCGCTGAGGCACCGTTCACCGTTCGGCGACGCACGGCCTCGGAACTACCTCCAACCCCTCGACGGATCGGGGTGGGCGAGGTGGGACACGGCGGAAGCGCACGGGAGCGGACGGGGCGGATCGGAGATTGGGCGCTGGGGGCGTTCGTCGTTGCGCTGGTGGTGGCCGGGGCCACCGCGCTTGCCCCCCGGCCGTTCGGGCTCTCCGTCCCGTCGACCCCGTCCCACGCCGAGGTCATCGGCGCCGGAGTCGGCCAGTCGCTCGCCGTCACGCCGTCGAGCTGGACCATGGTCGCCGGCGGCACGTTCGCCGTGGCCGCCTATCTGATCGATCCGGACAACGGCTGCGTGCCCATCAGCGCGGTCATCACCTGGCAGTTGACGGGAGAAGGGGCCCTTCTGGGATACCTGAACACCACCTCGGGGCCGGAGGGCGAGTTCACCTCGTTCGAGTACGAGTCGGGTACCGCCCGGCTCAACGCGGTGGCCGTGGGCGTCGAGCTCTGCGGGGCGGTCCTCGGAACGTTCACGGCGAGCGCCGTCTCCGTCGTGCAGGTCGTCGCGCCGCTCTCGGTGGGCAGCCTGCTGCCGGTGCAGGATCCGGTCGTCACCGGGACGTATGCCGAGTTCACCACCACGATCACGGGGGGGCTCGCGCCCTACGACGCGGAATTCGATTTCGGTGACGGCGGCTCGACCATGGTGACCGCTTCGAGCCCGGGCGCGTTGACGGTCGAACACCGGTACGCCACGGGGAACTACTCCGCCACGGCCACCGTCCGTGACGCGCTGGGCGACGAGTCCGACGCACCCGCCGGTGGCGTGCTGGAGGTCGCCGGTGCCCTCGGCGTCCGGATCGACGCGGCGACCCTGCAGCCGGAGGTGGGCATCCCCCTCCGACTCACCGCCGGGGTCGTGAACGCGATTGGACCGGCCACGATCCTGTGGAACGACTCCGACGGTCACTCCGGGAGCGGGGGTTCCTTTGTGCTCAACCTGAGCACCGCCGGGCCGGCGGTCGTCCGGGTGGTCGTGCGCGACGGCCTGGGCGATGCGGCCAACGCGACCGCGTCGCTCGACGTCCAGCCACCTCTCAATCTTACGATCCGCGCTCCCGAGGGGTCGAGCGATCTCGGAGAGCCGTTGCCGATCGAGATGGCGATCCGCGGTGGTAGCGCGCCGTACACCCTCTCGGGTGGGGTGATCCCTTCCGGCTCCCGGTTCCTCTTCCAGGGCGTCTCGGCCGGCGATCTCTCCGAGGCGGTGGTCCCCACGGGGCTGGGCCCGAGCTGGGTGGAGGGACAACTCACCGACGCGCTGGGGGCATCGACGTCGGTCCAGGTCCCCGCCGCGACGGTCGTCGACGAGCCGTCGGTGTCGGGGAACCTGACCCCCGGCCAGCCGGAAACCGGGGACGCCGTCGAATTCGCCGGCCTCGTCGCGGGCGGCGTCGCACCGTTCAACTGGTCGGTCCGCTCGGCCGCGGTCCCGTCGGCGGAGTCCGCGCCGGAGGGGAGTTCGACCACCGGGCTGATCGCCTGGGCCGGTGCGTGGGCCGATCCCGGGCCGGTCGTACTTCAGATCGTGGTCCGCGACGCGACCGGGGCGCTCTCGGAGTTCAATCGGAGCTTCGAGGTCACACCTCCGCTCTCGGTCACACTCGGCACCCTGTCGGGACCCGGGAGCGCCGAGTCCCTCCTCGCCCAGGTCCGCGGTGGGGTGCCGCCCTACAACCTCACGATCGTCGGCACCGGCGAACCGCTCCGATCGACCGTGGCGACCTCGGCCGGGGTCTCCGACTGGACGATCGCCCCCGCCGCGAACGGCACACAGTCGTACGAGCTGATCGTGCGCGACGGCTCCGGACATGCGGTCGAGCGTTTCCTGAACGTCAGCGGTGGCTCCGGCGGGTCCCCCCCGGCCGGCGCGTCCGCTCCCCCCGGCACGCTCCCGACGGATCGCTACGGCGGCGGGTCCTCGACGGTCCCCGCGCTCCTCGGAGGCGTCGGGGCGGGCGCCGGCGTCGGGCTGGTGCTGTTGGCGGGCTGGCTCGTGCTCCGCCGGCGCGGCGCGTCCACCCCGCCGGGTCGCCCCGGCCCCAGCGCCGCTGCGCTGGCGCTCGTCCGCACCTTGCTCAAGCGGGAAGAGTCGCTCGACCGCGAAGCGCTGCTCCTCCTGGCGGAGGAGGAAAGTGCCGATCCCGAGACGATCCCTCCGGCGCTGGACCGCTGGGTCGAGCTGGGCCGCGTGCTGCGCACCCGGGACGTCGACGGCGTCGACCAGTACCGTTGGTCCGGGTCGGCGGACCTGCCGGCGCATGAGGGCGACCATGACCCGGACGGAGAGGCCCGATGACCACGCCGCTCCCCCCGCAGCGGTGGGCGGCGGGCTCGATGTCGGTGCTGCTCACGCTCCTCCTGGTCGCCGGCGGAGCGCACGGCGCGCCGAGGTCCGTCGGCGAGTCCTCGCTCCCGATCCACGCCGCCTCGAGCGGCGCCGTCGGCAACTTCTCGGCGGCCATCGACCGCCTCGTGGGGCTTGTGGGAGCTGCGGGCGGGGGGCTGCTCGCGCTGGTGTGGGCGCGCGTCGCGCTCAGCTGGTTCTCGAACGACGTCGCCAAGAAGGTCCAGGCCAAGGATCGAGCCCGCGATGCACTCGTCGGGACGCTGATCTTCGTCGCGGCGATCTCCGGGCTGTTCTGGGCGCTCGCCCAGTGGGTCGTCTCCGGCAGCTGAGACCCAGGAGGCCGAAGTGGACCTCTCCTCCGGCGCGCTCCAAGCGCTGCTGTTCGCGCTCTTCGGCACCGCCACCGCCGCGCTCGCGGCGGTCATCGGCCCGACCTACGACTACCTGTTCGTCCCCGAGCTCTCCCCCGGGTCGCTCTTTCCCGGGCTCACCGGGACGGGCGGGGGCGGGTTCCTCGCTACGCCCGCCACCTTCTCGATCTACGTGCTCACGAACCTGGTCGATCCGGCCCTCGTCCTCGTCGGCGTGGGGGTCGGCCTGCTCTACCTCGTCCGCGCGGTCCTCCCCCGTCCCCGGCCCGAGCTGCAAGGCCTCCTCGGGCGGCTCGTCGTCGCGGTGATCGTCTCGAACGTGACGCTCCCGATCGCCGGTGCGATCCTCGCGCTGGCCGCGGCGACCTACCCGGTCGTCGCCGGGTTCGACGGGGGCGCCTGGCAGCACTGGCAGAACCTGGGCGGTTTCGGACTGCTCCAGTATTCGTGGGACAACGGCGCGCTGGCGTTCGTGATGGCGTTCGTGCTGTTCTCCCTCGTGCTCCTCCTGGCCGTGGCGATCGCCGTGCGCAACGCACTGCTCGGAGTGCTCATCGTACTGCTACCGGTCTTCACCATCCTCTGGCCGCTGCCGATCGTGGGCACGCTCGCCAAACGCGGCTGGCTATGGTTCGTCGAGCTCGCGTTCCTGCCGTGCGTGCTGGTCATCCCCCTCGAGCTCGCCGTGGGTTCGACCTCGGTGCTCCTCACCACCGCCTACCTGCTCGTTGCGCTCGGGTCGCCGGCGCTGCTTCAGATCACGGCGAGCTCCCTCGTCAAGGCCGGTTGGCCCTCGGCCGGGGGCGCGTTGACCGGAGGGATCCAGCGGGGGCTCGCGGCCGCGTCGGTCGCCGTGGAGGGCGCGGTACGACCAGGGACCGCCGCGCTGCGGACGAGCCGGCGTGCCGGCACGATCGGCGCCGCGCTGGAGCGTTCCGCCCAACGCCCCGGAGCGCTGGCGATCCCCGCCCTCACGAACGAGCTCCTGGGCCACGGCTCGGCCCGGCTGTTCCGTCACGTGGCGGCCCATGTGCGCCCGGCCCGGGGCGGTCTCCGGGCCGGGCGCGGGTGGTCCGCACCTGCGCTCCGGTCGAGGGGATCGTGAGCGCCCCTCGGGGGGCGGAGGAGGGGATCGTCCTTCCCGAGCGGCTCGAGACCCGGGCGCCGTTCGGACCCTTCCCGTCGGGCGGGGACGCGCTCAAGTTCCTCCTAGTGAGCGCCGTGGGGGCGCTCGTCGGGCTGCGGTTCGGCGCGTTGCTCTGGACGCCGTTCCTCGCCGCCGGATTTCTGGTGGCGGTCCATCGGCGGGACGGACTTTCCCTCGATGAGCGGGCCGGCCACTACCTCGCCTGGCGCTGGCGGTCCCTACGGCCGAGATCGTCGGTGGCCCGCCCCGGAGCCGCCGGCGTCGGATCGATCGTCCGGTCCGCCCACGGCCGATGGGCCGCCGCCTTCGAAACCGGCGGGATCCCCATCGCCTTCCTCCCCACGGAGGTCGCACGCCGAGTCTATGAGGTCTACCGGCAACTGCTCCGGTCGACCGAGCTGTCGATCCATCTGTGCTCGACGCGGAGCGTGATCCGCGCGGAGCCGTTCCTGCCGCGGGTCCTGCCGGCGGGTGAGAGCGAGCGCAGCGCGCGCGCCGGATACCAGGAGTTCGTCCGGCTCCTGTCCCGTCGACGCCAACGCCGTCGCTGCCGGGTGCTCCTCGTCTCGGGCCCCGACGGCGGGGTCGCCGCGCACGCCCGGCTGCAGGCCGCCCTCGAAACGTGGACCGGCACGCTCACCGAGCTCGAGATCCCGGTGCGCCGGCTCCGGGGCTCGGAGCTGGCCGCCCTCGTCGGGCGGATGGGCGCGGGGGTCGGCGCATGAGGTCGCTCCCGGCGGAGGAGTGGCCCGAGCCCCTCGCCGCGGCCGGCGGTGGGGCGCTCGCCTTCTCCGCGGCCAGCTTGCTCTGGGCCGCGCTCGGGTCGGCCGTGGTCGCACTCTCGGCCCTCGCGCTTGCCGCGGCGCTCGAGCGGTGGCGACCGCTCGGGCGGCTGCGGCGGAAGGGACCTCGAGGGGAACTCGCCGTCGCGGTCCCGTGCCTCGTTGCGGGTTGGGCGGGGTACCTCGCCGGTTCGCTCCTGCCCATTCCGGGACGTACGCTCGCGCTCGCGGTGGGGACGGCGGCGTTCGCCTGGCGGGCACGACGGATCCCCGCGATCGCGGCGGACGGTGGCGCATGAGCCGCTCCCCGGACCAGGAGACCGAGACGTGTGCGGTCGTCGGCGGGCGCACGAGCGCTCCGCTGCTCGTCGCGGCCTTCCCCACACAGGTGGCCTTCGGGATCCTCGGGCGGCTGGTCCCGCCGGCCCTGCGGGTGGACGTTACCCTCGAGCTCCACCGACTGTCCCAGCGGCGGGCTCTCGAGATCCTCGACCGGGCGGGCGCGAACGCGGAGACCGAGCTTGAGGACCCCGAGGCTGGGGGCCGTTCGGCGGAGGGACCGTCCGTGGCCCGGGTGGCCGAGTCCGCGCGCGAGCTGGCAAGACGCATCCGTGAACGCGAGCAGGAGCTGTGGCGCATCGGCCTGTGCCTGGTCGGCCGGGCTCCGTCGCCCGCGCGCGCCGAGCGCCTCCGCGACGACGCGACCCGGCGGCTCGAGGCCCAGGGTTTCCGGGTGAGGGTCCCGCGGTACGAGGTGGGCTCGGCGTTGCGGGCCCCCGAGGGCGTGGGCGAAGAGCCCCGGCCCCGGGGCTACTGGCACACGCTCCACACCGACGGCGTCGCGGCCTTCTTTCCCTTCGTCGATGAATGCGTCGCGGAACCAGACGGGGTGCTCGTCGGGCTCGTGCTCGAGGATGCCAGCCCGGTGTTCCTCAACCGCTGGGCCCACGCGAGCCACTCGTGGGGGATCTTCGGTACCACCGGTTCCGGCAAGACCTTCACGGCGAGCCTGCTCGCTCTTCGGAGTCGCTGGCGGTACCCGGACCTCGAATTGATCGTGGTCGACCCGCTGGGCGAGTTCGCCGCGCTCGCTTCCGAGCTGGGCGGCGAGCTCCTCGAGCTCGGCCCGACCGCCGTCGGTCGGCTCAACCCCCTCGACCCCGTCAGCACCGGCGGCGACCGCACCGAGAAGGCCGCCCGCATCGGCTCGCTCCTGCGCACGCTCTTCCCGAGCCTGAAGGACGAGGAGGCGGCGGCGCTCGACGGCGCGCTCCAGCGGCTCTACCTGGACGGTCCGCAGGTCCCGACCTTCGACGATTTGCTCACCGAGGTCGAGCGCACCGGGGAGAGCGGTCGATTGGGAACGCTGCTGCGCGTGCTGACCGAGGGATCGCTGCGGCACCTGAACGGCGCGACGACGATCGCCCCTCGCCGCTTCCCGCTGGTGGTCTCGATCGCCGGGGTGCCCGAGGACCACCGGGCGTTCCACCTCTCCTACGTGCTCGACTGGGTACACGGTCTGTTGCGCCGCCCCGGGGCGCGCCGACTGGTGGTCGTCGACGAGGCGCACCTGCTCGTGCGCGATCCGGCCTCGGCGGTGTTCCTCGACGAGATGGTGCGGCACGTCCGCCACTTCTCGGCGGGGTTCCTACTCTTGAGCCAACATCCGGAGGATTTCCTGCGCAGCGCACCGGGTCGTTCGATCCTGAACAACCTGCGGGCGACGGTCCTGCTGCGGCTCGCCTCGGTTTCGGAGGAGTGTCGTCAGTTCTTCCAGCTCACCGCGCCGGAGGCCGAATGGCTCCCCCGGGCCAAGCTCCCACGGGAGGCCGGCTATGCGGAAGCGCTCCTGCGGTTCGGGGCGGCCCACCTACCCCTCGCCATCGTCGCCTCGACCCCGGAGTACCGCTTCCTGTCCGAGGCGCTCGGCCGGGCCGTCGCGCCCCCCCGGCCCGAGGAGGGACGTTCCGGTCCAAGCCTATCTTTATCCGACCCCGACCGCCCGATTTCAGGTGATGGAGGCCGAGCCGAACGACACCGACCCGCCGCCGCCGGCCCGTCGTGAATCCTGGAGCCTTCGCTCGATCGTGCTCGATGTTTCCGGTCACACCCTGGAAGACTACCAGGACCCGGATCGGACCCCGCACCCGTACCTCCGGGTCAAACCGGCCCATGCGGGCGAAGCCCATCCCACCTCGCGCGAGCCTCCCCGCGCGCTCGAGCCGCCTCCGGAGGATCCCACCACCAACCCCGTCGCGCGGATCTTTCCGCCGTTGACCGGGCCGCTGGGCCGCGCCTTCCATGCCCCCGAGCACCACCATCATTCCGAGACCCTCGGTCGGGCGGGGCCTCCGGTCCCCGGGGGGCGGGACCCCCCTTCGCGCCGGCCCGAGCGGATCTATCTCCACTACCTCCTGCTCCACGTCGACCGGCTCAGCGACCACGCGCTCCGCTACCTCAAGCACGCCGTCGACGAGGAGCTCCAGCATCGCGAGGCACCCCCTCCGCCCGCGTCCGTCCCCGCGCCGGAGCCCTCGCCTTGACCGTGTAGGGCCGATTTCGTCGACTCGACGCTTGCCCCGGGCCCGACGGCCCCGTGCGGGTGCGGGAGACCGTCGGATTCGGCGGCTAAGCACCCGGGCCAGTGCAGATGAAACGGCCGACTCGCTGCGCGGGCGAAGCGACCGGGATGGACCGTCCGGGTCTCCGCGGGCCGTCGGAGCCGCGGCGACCCCTACCGCACTGCGCACGCGGTGTCCGACCCCAGGACGGATTCGCCTGGGGCGCGGCCTAAGCTCGGACCGCCTCGGTCTCAGGAGGGACGGTCGGCCGGACGGCCACCGGCCGGGCCCATCTTGGCGTAGAACTCCTGCGCCCGCCGGGGGAGCTCGGCCGGGTCGATGTCCTCCTTGTGGCTCGCGATCGACCATTCGTGACCGAACGGGTCGCGGATGCGGGCGTGGCGATCACCCCAGAACATG
>DASYYY010000011.1:0-11204 GCA_035933635.1 Thermoplasmata archaeon
GTGCTCTCCCGCGAAACGGGATCGCCCGAACCGGAGGAGCCGTCGATGCCGAGGACCTCGGCCCGTCCGGACCCGCACCTGTCCGAGGCCGGAGAACGGGAGGACCCGCGGGAGGCGGAGAGCTGGCTGTCGCTCGCGCTGTCCCTCCTCAGTCTGGGTGACGAGGAGGAGGGGGTCGCCGCCTACGAGCGGGCCTACACCATCGATCCGGACCGGGCCCAGCGGTCGCTCTTCCGCCCCATGCTCCGGCTCATGACCGTCGCGGCCGGGAATCCGGTCGACGATGAGGAACCGGCGTCCGAGGCGCCCGAAGGTCCAGAACCTCCCCGGCCGGAACGACGCTACGAGCCTCCGGCCGACCCGCCGTTCCGTCCGGAAGTGGCCTGACGGTCTCCGGGCCAGCCGGGGGTGTCGCGACGGCTACGGCTCCGGTACCGGCGGGCCGCCGTCGGCCTCGGTCGATCCCGGGCGAGCCTCGAGGATGAGCGACTCGGCGTAGTCGCGCACCTTCTCGCGCCGCGCGGCGTGCTCCTCGAAGAACGGGTGGACCCGCTCGAGCAGCTTGGACTTGCACTCCCCGCACAGCATCGCGCCCGAGCGGCAGTCCGCGGTGATCGTGTCATACTCGGCGTCGTCGCGCGCGAACTTCGTCCTCCACAGCGCCCAGACCGAACAGATCTCCGGCGTCGCCCCGAGCCGGCGCTGCTCCTCGACGGTGGCCCGCCCGCCGGTGAAGGCGTTGCGCACCTTGCGGTCGATCTCCTTGGGCGGGTCGTTGAGGAAGAGCGCGTTGTCCTTCTCGGGGCCCCCGCTCGACATCTTGCCGCCGAGGAGGCCCGGGAGGATCCGGTTGTGGATCATCGCGGGCTTGGGGTAGCCGAGCGACTCGGCCAGATCGCGCGTGATGCGGAAGTGCGGGTCCTGGTCGATCCCGCAGGGGATCAGGCAGGGGACCGAGCGCCCGGCCCTCCAGGACGGGTACAGTGCCGGGACGGTCTGGAGCGCGGTGTAGAACACGAGCCCGATGTTCGTGCTCGGCTTGAACCCGAAGACCGCCTTCACCGTCGAGTAGGGGATGCGTTTGGCCGCATCGACGGCGAGGGAGTACATCGTGCCGATCGAGCGGGTGTCGAAGAACACCCGGGTGCGCTCGGGGTCGAAGCCGACGGCGAGGATGTCGAGAAGGTTGTCCATCCCCCACATCCGGGTCTCCTCGCGACCGGTCTGCGGCCTCAGCCAGAACTTCTCGTCGTCGGTAAGCTGGATGTACATCGGGGCGTGGAATCGGTCCTGGAACCACTTGCACAGGTCGAACGGGATCAGGTGGGCCGTGTGCATCGGACCGGACGGCCCGCGCCCGGAGTAGAGGACGAACCGCCGACCGGCGGCGAAGCCCTCGAGCAGCGGCGCGAGGTCCCGGTGTGAGACGTAGACGTCACGGCGCAGGAGCGCGGGAAGCTCGCCGCCGGCGAGGTACTTCAGGCGCTCGAGGAGCTGGGCATTGAGCTCCTGGGTGCCGAACATCTGACGGAGACGCTCGTAATCGATCGTCCCCTTGACCTCGTACGGCGTGACGACGAACTCCTCGGGAGCGGGCATGGCGACCGGCCTACCCTTCGGGGAAGGTGATCTTGGCGAGCAGGCTGGCCCGGTCCGACGGGCCGATCCCCACCGCACCGAGGAAGGCGGCGACGCACGAACGCGAATGGGTGTGGTAGACGGTGTTCCCGCAGGAGGGGCACCGGATCGAGCCCTCGATCAGTCGCTGGAGGCCGGCCCGGGTCTCGGCCGAATCGCGCCGCGCGAGCCGCTCGAGCATCGCCGAGGCGCCGCTCGCGCTGTCCATGTTCGACAGCGGGACCGTCACCTGCAAGTTGCACACTTTGCAGCGGGCCGGGATGCGGCAGGTGCAACCCATCCGATTCCGGCTCCTCGGAAAGGTACCACGACGGACCCCACCTTAACGGATGCGCGACATTCGCAGTCGAAACCGACCCCTCGGAAGCGCCGGATTCCGGCCCGAGAACCCGCCCTCCGGAGGGCGGGCGCAGACCCCGCGCCCACGGGTCTAAGTAGGGGGACCCCGACTACTAGGAGGCGGCGGAGGTGCCATTTTGGCCGCCGTAGACCCCACTCGAGAGACGTTCGTCGCGATACTGAAACAGCTCAATCTCGCCGAGACCCGACACGAGGGAGCCACGGCCGAGCAAGCCCTCGAGCTCACCGAGATCGAACGGCGCCTACAGGAGTTCGGCCCCGTGCGCAACGGTAGCGTCGTGGTCGGTCGGGCCCTGGGCCTGCTGCTGAAGAACGGCCTCGTCCGGGCGACCGCAGCGCAGGACTACTCGTGGGAGCGCCAACGCGAGGTCCACATGCGCTACCAGATCACCGCCACCGGCAAGCAGTTCCTCGTCGACGCGATCGAGGCGAGCGATCGGGTGCGGTGACCCGAACGTCCCCGTCCCCCGGCCCCAACGCATTCCGAGGGTGGGCCGAGGACCGTCGACCCGCCCGACCCGGGTAGTTCAGTCGGCGTTGAAGACCAGCGATTGGTGGGCGGACGCGCCAGCGCGCACCCCGTCCGCCACCGCATACGCGACGCTCGGCAGGGGCGTGGCGATGTCTCCGCAGGCAAAGACGCCCTTCACGGAGGTCTCCTTCGTGGCATCGGTCCGGACGATCGGCCCCGAGGGCAAAGGCTCCATCTCGAGTCCGAGCGCCGCCGCGAAGCCCAGGTTCGGCCGGGGCCGTGGCGGCAGGAACAGTCCGTCGACCGCAAGGCGTCGGCCGCTCTCGAGGTGGACCTCAACCGCTTCCCCGGAATCCGCGACCCGCCGGATCGCTTCGGCCTCGAGCCCGATCGCACGAGCTCGAAGCCGGCCCGCCTCCGCCGGCGCCGGTGTCGGAAATCCGTTCAGGAAGAAGGTGGTGAGCCCCGCTCCGGCCCACTCCGAGACGAGCAGTGCGTAGTGGGCGGATTCCGGATTCGTTGCGAGAACTCCCAGCCGTCCCAAATGGAACTCGTACCCATCACAGTAGGGGCAGAAGAACGCCTTCCGCCCCCACAAGGTGTCCAGGCCAGGGATCGGGGGCAGCTCGTCGGTTACCCCGGTGGCGAGGATGAGCCTCCGGCCGAGGTGCTCGCTAGCGCCCGCCCGAACTCGAAAGCCGTCCGCGGCCCGCCCGACCCCCGTCGCGGTCGCTTCCTTCCAGCGCACCGTCGGGTAGGACAGCACCTCGGCCCTCCCCTTGGCCGCGATCTCGGCCGGGGGCCGACCGTCCTGACCGAGGAACCCATGGGAGTGTGCGGAGAAACGGTTCCTCCGCTCACCGGCATCGAGGACGAGCACGGCCCGGCGCGCCCGCGCCAGCTGCAGCGCGGCCGCGATCCCCGAGTAGCTCCCTCCGATCACGATCACATCGTATCGGACCGCGTCCACCTTGAGTTCTCCCGTGGGGCACTCAACGACTCCACGTCCCTTCTTGAGGGCTCGTCCGCGGGTGCTCGAATCCTCCCCGGCCCACGGGTCCCGTGATACAGCCTCCCCGCCAAGCGGGGGTCCGTCACGCCGGGGGCGGGCCCGATACTCGTCGCGCCGGCTTAGCGTTAAGTAGCCGACGCAGGTGGATTCGCCGTGTCCCGCATCCACTCCGGTCGCAAGGGCCGTTCCGGCTCGACGCGACCGTATCCGCTGGCGAAGCCCACTTGGGTAAGCCTCGACGCGGACGAGATCACCGAGGAAGCGGTCAAGCTCGCAAAGACGGGCCTGAACTCCGCCCAGGTCGGGACCACGCTGCGCGACACCTACGGGGTTCCCTCCGTGCGCGCGGTGACCGGACGCCGGCTCAGCACCCTCCTCGCGGAGAAGGGGATCAAGCAGGACCTACCGGAGGACCTGCAGGCGCTCCTGAAACGCGTCGTCCACCTGCAGCGCCACCTGACGCAGCATCCCCACGACACCTCGAACCAGCGCGGGCTCTCGCTGATGGAATCGCGGATCCGCCGGCTGGCGCACTACTACCGCCGCCGCAAAGTCCTTCCCGAGAACTGGAGCTACACGGCCGCCAGCGCGGTGCTCCAGGTGGAGTGATGCCCTCGGGGCCCGAGAGCTTCGTCGATCATCCCCGCTACGGAACCGAGTTCACCAAGGCGCGCGAGGTGCTCCTCGCCCACCCCGGGCGCTGGCGCGTCATCTACCACTACGACGGGGACGGTATCGCGAGCGCGTCCTCCGCGGTCCGTGCCCTCCGGCGACTGGGGTACCCGGTCCAGGCGACCGCCTTCCAAGGGGTCGAACGCGGGCACATGGAGGAGCTGCTCCGGGCCACCCGTGGACCGGTTTGGGTCGTGGACACCGGCGCGACCTGGCTCGACCTCTTCGCGACCCACCCGCACCCGGTCCTGATCCTCGACCACCATCTGTACCCGGATCGCGAGGCACCGGACAAGCTCCCGCCGCGGGTCGCGTTCGTCAACCCTCTGGATTGGGGGGTCGACGGCATGGGCGAGATGTGCGCGGCGACGCTCACGTGGCTGTACACCATCTTTCTCGACCCGAGGAACTGGGACAACGCGCCGTGGGGGATCTCCGGTGCCATCGCCGACCGCCAGCATGTCGGCGGGTTCAGGGGGTTGAACGCCCGGCTGATGGAGGAGGCGACCCAGCGCAACTTCCTGCGCCGCGGACGCCGCCTCGCCCTCGGCGGCGCCACCATCGCCGAGGCGCTCTCGAGGAGCATCGACCCGTTCTTCAAGGGCATTTCCGGACACCTTCCGACGGCCCAGCAGTTCGTCACCGCCCTCGGCGTCGACCCCGCCCGCGCACCGGGCGCGCTCTCGGCCGGGGAGGCCGAGCGGCTGCACGAGGCGCTGGAGGCCCACCTCAAGGAGCAGGGGGTCCGGCCGGAGTTCGTGGCGGCGTACGCCGAGGACGGCTGGCAGGTACCCTCGCTCGGGCTCGATGCGGAGGAACTGTCGAACCTCCAGAGCGCCACCGGGCGCCTGGGCACCCCGGGCCTCGGCATCGCCCTCGCGATGGGCGACGGCCACGCCCTCACCGCGGCGCGCAAGGCCGAGGAGGAGTGGCGGGGCGGCATCCTGAACGGGATGCGACGGCTGGAGGACGGCGGGGTGGAGCGTCTTCCCGCGGTGCAATGGTTTGAAAGCCCGGACGGCCCCCTCGCGGGGACGCAGGCCGGGCTCGCGATGAACTACCTTCTCGATCCGAACCACCCGGTGCTCGTCGGCAGCCGTACCCCGGACGGGGTGACGCACGTCAGCGCGCGCGGGACCCCGTGGCTCGTCAGCCGGGGCCTCGACCTGGCGACCGCGCTCCGCGAGGCCGGGGCGCTCGTCGGCGGGGAAGGGGGCGGCCACGCGGTGGCCGCCGGCGCGACCGTGCCGGCCGGGAAGTGGAAGGAGTTCCTGGCGGCCGTCGACGAGCGCGTCTCCCGGCAGTTGCCGGCCTCCGGGGTGAGCTCGTGAGCACGCCTCCGGTCATCGTCCCGCCCGCGACGCCGGGGGGCAAGATCCAGGAACAGCCGCTCGAGCGCGAGATCCACCGCGACTACATCGACTACGCGATGAGCGTCATCGTCGGGCGCGCGCTGCCCGACGTGCGCGACGGGCTCAAGCCGGTCCACCGCCGCATCCTCTGGGCGATGTGGGAGGGCGGCGCCACCCACGACAAACCCTACCGCAAGAGCGCGCGCACTGTCGGCGAGGTCCTCGGCAAGTACCATCCCCACGGCGACACGGCCGTTTACGAGACGCTGGTGCGGATGGCGCAGGCGTTCTCGATGCGCTACCCGCTCATCGATGGCCAGGGCAACTTCGGTTCGGTCGACGGCGACACCGCCGCGGCGATGCGGTACACCGAGGCGCGGCTCAGCGCCTTCGCCGAGGAGATGCTCGTCGACATCGAGAAGGACACCGTCGACTGGAACGACAACTTCGACGGCACGCTGCGGGAGCCGACCCCGGTCCCGGGCAAGGCGCCCAATCTGCTGGTCAACGGCTCGGCCGGGATCGCCGTCGGCATGGCCACGAACATGCCGCCCCACAACCTGCCGGAGATCTGCGACGCGCTGCTCTTCCTGCTGGACAAGCCCACCGCGACGTTCGACGAGCTCCTCGCCCGCGTCCCGGGTCCGGATTTCCCCACCGGAGGGATCCTCTCGGCCGAGGGGATCCGCGAGGTCTACGAGACGGGCCGAGGGATGCTGCGGCTGCGGGGCAAGGCCGAGACGCGCACGCGCGCCGGCCGCGACGAGATCGTCATCACCGAGATCCCCTACGAGGTCAACAAGTCCAACCTGCTGCAGCTCATCGCCGAGCTGGTCAAGTCCAAGCGGATCGACGGGATCACCGACCTCCGCGACGAGTCCGACCGCGACGGCATCTCCATCGTCATCGAGCTGCGCCGCGACGCACCGGCCGAGATCGTGCTCAACCGCATCTACGAACACACCCCGCTCGAATCCGGCTTCGGCGTGATCAACCTCACCCTCGTCGACGGGGAACCCAAGGTCCTCCCGCTGCGGGGCCTGCTCGAGCTGCACATCACCCAGCGCCGGCTCGTGCTGACCCGGAGGACGCAGTTCGACCTGACCCGCGCCGAGGAGCGCAAGCACATCCTCGAGGGCTTCCTCATCGCCATCGAGCACATCGACGAGGTGATCCGGCTCATCCGCAAGAGCAAGGACGTCGCCGCCGCCGAGACCTCGCTCATGGGCAAGTTCCTGCTCTCGACCGAGCAGGCCAAGGCGATCTTGGACATGCGCCTCGCCCGGCTCACCGCGCTCGAGCGCGAGGCCGTCGAGAAGGAGGCCAAGGAGAAGGAGGCGCTCATCAAGCACCTCAAGGCGATCCTGGACTCGCCCAAGGAGCTCGATGGGCTGCTCGCGCAAGAGCTCCGCGACCTGAAGGAGCGGTTCGGCGACGCCCGCCGGACCCAGATCGTCCCCGGCTTCAGCGAGCGCACGCTCGAGGACCTGATCCCCGACACCGACGTCGTCGTCCTCGTCACCCACGGCGGCTACGTCAAGCGGCTGCCGCTCGACCAGTACCGCCGCCAGCGCCGCGGCGGCAAGGGGCTCATCCAGATGGAGACGAAGGAGGAGGACTTCGTCACGCGCACCTTCGTCACCCGTACCCACGACAACATCCTGTTCTTCACCTCCCTCGGCCGGGTCTACCGGCTGAAGACCTACGAGATGCCCGAGGGCAGCCGGCACTCCAAGGGCAAGGCGATCATCAATCTCCTGCCCAAGCTCAAGGACGGCGAGCGGGTCCAGACGCTGCTGCCGCTGCGCGACCTCGCCACCGAGGGCGCCATCCTGTTCGCGACGCGCCGGGGCACGGTCAAGCGCACCGAGCTCGGCGAGTTCCAGAACATCCGCACCAACGGCATCCAGGCGATCCGCCTCGACGACCACGACGAGCTCGTCAACGTCGCCCACATCCCGCGGGAGGACACCGAGGTCATCCTCGCCACCGTGGCCGGCCAGCTGGTCCGGTTCCCGCTCTCGGAGGTCCGCGCGATGGGCCGCGCGACCTACGGGGTGATCGGCGTGCGGCTCTCCGAGGCCAAGGACGACCACGTCGTCACGATGGCCCCGGTGACCTCGAAGTTCCCCCATCTCCTGACGCTGACCAGCACCGGCTTCGGCAAGCGCAGCCCGTTCACGGACTACCGGCAGACCCGCCGCGGCGCCCACGGCGTCCGCACCATCGTCACGGGAGGACGGAACGGCTCGGTCGTCGCCGTGCTGCCGGTGCGCGAGGACCAGGAGGTCCTCGTGACGACCCAGGGCGGCGTCACCATCCGCGTGCCTGTCGCGTCGATCCGCGCCCAGGGCCGCAACACGATGGGGGTGCGGATCATCCGCATCGAGGAGGGCGACGCGGTCAAGGACGCCGTCGCGCTCGACCCGCCGGCCGAGGAGCCCGACAACGGGGCCGCCGTGCCGCCGCCGGGGCTCCCGCCGAGCCCCGACGAGGGCGCCGACGAGCCCCCGGAGGAGGCACCGGTCGACGAGCCCGGACCGGCCGAGGACGGCGACGATGCGCCATCGTAAGCGCCGCGGCAAGACCGTGCTCAAGTGCCCCAGCTGCGGCTCCGACCGCATCATCTACGATGCCGGCCTGATCACCGGGCAGCGCTACCACTGCCTGGCCTGCGACTACGTCGGCGCGTTCGTGGTCGAGGAGGAGATCCCCTCGACGCCGCCGGGGTGAGCGGTGCGCGTCATCATCTACACCGGCAAGGGCGGGGTCGGCAAGACCTCCCTCTCGGCGGCGACGGCCCTCCGCGCCGCCTCGCGGGGTCAGCGCGCGCTCGTGATCTCCACCGACAACGCCCACTCGCTCGGCGACTGCCTCGCCACGCCGCTCGGCCCGGATCCCCTCGAGGTCCGGCCGAACCTGTTCGGTCTCGAGATCGACGTCCTGACCGAGCTCGACCGGCACTGGAGCGCCGTCCGCGAGTACCTGCTCGCCCTGCTCGCGAGCCAGGGCGTCGAGGAGATCACCGCGCAGGAGGTGGTCGTCATCCCCGGGATGGAGCTCATCGCCGCGCTCCTGCGGCTCGAGGAGCTCGGCGCTTCCGGCCAGTTCGACGTCGTCGTGCTGGACACCGCTCCGACGGCCGACACGCTGCGGCTGCTGAGCTTCCCCAACGCCGTCGAGTGGTACTTCGACCACGTCTTCCGCATGCAGCGGCGGCTCGCCAAGGTCATGCGGACCACCGTGGGCAAGGCGATGCGGACCCCGATCCCGCCGGACAGCTTCTTCGCGACGTTGTCGGACCTCCACCAGCGGTTCGCGCGCGTGCGCGAGCTCCTCTCCGATGGCCGGACCGCGACCGTGCGCCTCGTGGTCAATCCCGAGAAGATGGTCATCGCCGAGACGCAGCGGGCGTACACCTACCTCTGCCTCTTCGGGCTCAACGTCGAGCTGCTCGTGGTCAACCGGATCTTCCCGACCGAGGCGATGGGCAACTACTTCCACGCCACCCGCGCCGAGCAGAACGAGAACCTCGCCACCCTCAAGGAGCTGTTCGGCGACCTGCCCCAGCTGAAGGTGCCCCGGTACCCGACCGAGGTGATCGGCCTGCCGGCGCTGGAGCGCCTGGGAGAGGACGTGTTCGGGAAGGAGGATCCGGCGCGCCGGTGGCCTTCCGAGGCTCCGATCCGCTTCCGTACCCGGGAGGGCTCCCCCATCATCGAGCTCGCGCTTCGGCACGCCTCGTCCGAGGACGTCGAGCTCGTGCAGCGCGGCGACACCCTCTATCTGCGGGTCGGCGCCTACCGGCGCACGATCGCACTACCGGTCGCCTACGTCAACGCCAAGGTCGACCGCGCCTACTTCGATGCCGGCACGTTCGTCATTCGTTTCGCCCCGAGGAAGCATGCCAGCATCGCGCAATCCCGCTGAACGCCTCGCCCGGATGATGCCGAAGGAGGCCGACCGGGCGCTCGAGCGGCTGCTGCGCCTGGCCCAGGCCGAGCTGACCAGCATCGAGCTGCAGGCGGCGAGCGAGCGGCTCGCCCGGCAGCTGGCTCGGGTCTTGCGCCGCCTCGAACAGGGCCCGCCCGAGTCGGCCGCCCTCACCCGCGAGCTGCGCGACGTGCGCCGGAGCGCCCGGGCGTGGTTCGACACCGCCATCGACGTCGGCCGGGACGCGATCCGGAACCCGGTGCGCCGGGAACCGCTCGAGCGGATCGCGATCAGTCCCACTCCGCCGGACGACCTTCCACGCCCGCGCGCGGCGGGCCGCGGAGGACGGCGTCCACGAGCTTCAGCGCCCGCACCGTCGGGGCGACGTCGTGGGTCCGTACGAGCGCGGCGCCCGCGCGCGCGCTGAGCACCGCGGCGGCGATCCCCGCCTCCATCCGCTCGGTCTCCGGGGCGCCGCCGAGCGCGAGACCGAGGAACGACTTGCGGGAGGCACCGACCACCACGGGGCGTCCGAGGCTGCGGAACTCTCCGAGGTGGGCGAGGAGCTCGAGGTTGTGCTCGGGCGACTTGCCGAACCCCAGACCGGGATCGATCAGCAGCTGCTCGGGCGCGACGCCGTCGGCGACGGCCGTTGCGACCGCCTCGGCGAGCGCGGCATAGACCTCGCCGCGGACGTCGGCGTAGTTCGTGTCGGCCTGCATCGTCGCCGGGGTCCCGCGCATGTGCATGACGATGGCCGGGGCCCCGGTACGCGCGAGGAGGCGCCGCATCTCGGGATCGCGCAGTCCCGAGACGTCGTTGACGAGGTCGGCGCCGGCGTCGAGAGCGCGCCGGGCGACCTCGGCGTGGCGAGTGTCCACCGAGATCGGGATCGTGGAGACGGCATGGAGCGGGCCCAGCACCGGTCCCAGCCGGGCCCATTCCTTCTCGGCCGAGAGCTCCTCGGCGCCCGGCCGGGTCGACTCGGCGCCGAGATCGACCATGCGCGCCCCCTGAGCGGCGATCTCCTGTGCCCGGGCCCGCGCGCGGGCCGGATCGAGGAACTGCCCGCCGTCGGAGAAGGAATCGGGTGTGACGTTGACCACTCCAAGGACGCCGGTGCCGTCGCCCAATCGGATGGGGCGATGGAGCCCCTTGACGACGGGGAGCCGATGGCTTCCGTAGTGCGCGAGGGCCTCCTCGATGGCGTGCGCGACCTCCTTGAGATGGAACGGCTGGCGCAGCAGCTTGTCGACGACCCGCCGATACTGGCCGGGCGTGGCGAGGAGCACGGCCTCCGTCTCCGTCACCGAGTGGTCGGCGATACCCCGCGCGTGGGCCGAGTCCGCTCCCACCGCCAGCAGCTCCTGCTTGAGGAGCGGGGCGGCCTTGAGCGAGATGTGGTCCAGGCGGAGGAGCACCGTCCGCCCCTTACGGGTCATGATCCCGACGCCCTCGGGTTCGCAGCCGGTCCGCTCGAGCTCCCGGGCGATCTCGCGAGCATCGGAGGCCTCCAGGACCCGGGGGTGGTAGCGGGCCGCGCGCGCGGACGCCTCCCCCGGCGAAGGCTCGCTCACAGTGCGTCGACCGGGGGTCTCCATATAGCGCCGGTCGGGCTCCCTACCACCCCATCGGGGGAGGAGAGCGTGGCGCGTCGAGCCGCTCGTGGCCTCGTCGTGGCCGTCGAAGGGGTGAGCGGAGCGGGCAAGAGCTCGCTCCTCCGCGCCCTGGGCGAGCGCCCCCAGATCCGGATCGTCGAGGAGGC
>DASYYY010000013.1:0-2757 GCA_035933635.1 Thermoplasmata archaeon
CGGGCCAGGATCGGGAACACGCTGCCCGAGACCGACGCCGAGTTCGCCGCCACGCTCACGAACGTTGCGCCCCGGTCGTTGGCGTTGATAACCGGGATGTAGGGCCGGTTACCCTGCTGCGACTGGAACACGAAATAGTCCGTGAGGCGGAGCGTCGGCGAGGCCCCGGGAGCGCACACCCGCAGGTTGCCGGTCGCCGGGCCCTTGACGCCCTGACAGGCGAACAGAGCCGACGCCTGGAACCCGAGGACGGCGTACTCGTAGTTGGCCTTGAGCTGGTTTTCCGTGGTCGTGATGACCGTGTCCGACCATGCCCCGATCGTGCCCGAGGACGTGACTGCGACCTCTACCGGCTTCACGTCGATGATCCTCGGCTTCACCTGATCCCAGGTGTAGAGGTTCGCCGCCACGCCCGGCAGATCCGAGTAGTAGACCGACAGGGCGGCGACCGTGTCCGAGGACGCCGCCGCGTCCATCTGGGCCACGAGCTGGTCTGCCGAGTAGAGGGCCTGGGACAGCTCGGCGGCGATCAGGAACTCGGTCGGGTTTTCCAGGGCGTCGAAGCTGATCCCGGTCACGTTGTCGTGGAGGCGGGGCGACAGCAGGCGGAACCGCCTCGGCGGCGTTGTCCCCTGGACAAACACGTTTTCCAGGGAGGCGTAACCCGAGTCCTTGAATGCCCGGACCTGGAGCGAGTCGCCAGAGGCGAGCGTGGCGGCCGTGAGGCCGATCGCCGACGTGGCGGCGTTGTGAACGTCCAGCAGGACAGTGTCGATAGCGAGACCCATGGTCGTCATCACCCGTTGAACTGCTGGTGCATGGCGAGCTGGAACGCCGAGGACCGGGCGATATTCTGCTCCACCGAACCGCGTGGAGGCAGGCCCGCGATGATCGACTTCTCCGCCTCAAGGACGGCGGCGATCCTCGCCTGGTACTTGGCCATGCCCGACTGGGCCCCGCCCGCAAGCCTGCTCTGGCCCTTGGACACGGCCTGCTGCTTCCACTGGGCCAGCGAGACGGACGACACGCGAGACGCCCACTTGTTGGCCGACTGCTGGACGCCCGTCAGGTAACGCTGTTGTGCGGCGGCGGCGAGCTGCCCGGGTGCGACCGTGACGGCCTCCACCCCGGCGGCCCAGCGGGCCCCGGCCGCCCCGAATCCCTGACTCCACCGCTGGGCGGCGTCGGCCGCCGACGGGATCTGCTTGGCCATTACGGCCCCTTTCCGTAGAGGACGGAAGTCACGACCTGGACCGTACGGCCCTCAGTGGTCCGCCGGGTGAGAGACAGGATGCTCTGCGAGGGCCCGTCGGCCCCGGCGACCTCAAACTCGCCGTCGGGCAACTTTCCAAAGGTCGCCACAACGGCCCGGCCGCCGGTAATCGTGACTTTCACGTTGAAACTCACAGGGCCGATCGTAGCACCAACCCTAAACCTAGGGTTGAGGTAGGAATCCCAGGTAAACAAACCGGCCGGGTGAGGGGGAACCCCACCCGGCCGGTCTTGCCGGGACCGTCTAAGAGGCCCGGCGGGCCCTATCCGGGCTGCTATCGGCCGCCATGCGGCGAGCTGCTCGGGCGAGGGCCCAGCGATAACGGTCCCAGTATGGGCCCTCTTTAGCGTGCATCTGGCGGGCGACCTCGGCGGCGTGAGCGATCGAGCAGGGATGACAGCGCATCGGCGGATCGGCCGGGCCCCGGCGGCGATGCCTCACGCCGCAATCGGGACACACATGCTCGCGGTTTGCGTAGGCCATGGCGGGCCCCAGCTCGCCGCTACCGCAGGGATTGGGCGACGTGGACTACCTGACTGCCCAGTGAGGCGAGTTGGTTCACTCGGGCCCAGTCCACGGCGGGCCGGATCGGGTGCCACGTTGTGTCCCAGACGATCGACAGATCGGCGTGGAAACCGATCGCCGCCTCGCCCCAGGCTTGGACTACGGCCGGGCGTTGCCCATTGGGGAGGATCGTCCCGTCCAGGGTGGCTATCCAGTCGTGGTGAGCGATCCCGGCGAGGGCCGTATCCACGGCCGGCCAGTCGGCCCGGTCGCAGTAGGCCGTAGGGAATGGCCGGTGCTCGGCGTTCCACTGCTTGATCTTGGCCACGCCCTGGGCGACCGTGAGCAACGTTGGCTCTATATCGGCGACTGTCGCCGTGTTGGTCGGATCGCCTCGGCCCCGGTCGATCACGATCAGGCGGCCGAGGTACTCGGTAAGCATCGCCGGGGTAACGAGATCCGCATAGGTGGCCACCCGGCAACCTGCGAACGGCGGCGAGCTGAGCAGGGCCGGATTGTCGGTATCCAGCATGAGGTCTGGCACGTAACGCCCCTATCTGTCTGGGTTGTGGAGGTCGGCGGCCCTCGTGCTCCAAGCGCGTAATCGGACTCAGGACGACCGGGCCGCCGCCTGCCACGATACCGGGCCGCCTCGGGCACCTCCACACTCCCGGCGGCTCAGTCATGGCGGAATCCACACTACCGCTAAACCGTACGTACGTACCCGAATTACACCCGGAATTGACGCCGCCGGGGCCGGAATTACCGGGCATAAACTACGCCCCGGGCATGGCATAAACGGCGGATAATGGCACCCAATAACCCGTATAAGACGGCCAATTACACCCTTAACCGGGGCCGTGGCAGTCATACCCGATTGGTATAGACCACTGCTGCTGGCACCCGGCCAATCTGACTACGCCACGTAACCACGACCGGCGACCTAGGGGCCCGGCAGCCGAGCGCAGCGAGGCGGCCGC
>DASYYY010000035.1:0-6964 GCA_035933635.1 Thermoplasmata archaeon
GGCCGTCGGACCGGCGGGTACGGTCGTCGAGCGCCTGAAGGAGATGCTGAAGAAGGAGATCATGGTCGTGGAGTACTCCGACGACCCCGAGCAGTTCGCCAAGAACGTCTTCTTCGCCTACGAGTCCAAGACCGTCGTCCTCAGCCCCAAGGGCAAGGGGCGTCACGCGACGATCACGGTGGACCCCGTCTGGAAGGCGCGGGCGATCGGCAAGTCCGGCAAGAATCTCAAGATCGCCCGAGCGATCCTGATGCGGCACACGGACATCCACTCGGTGAGCGTTTCCTGAGGCACGTGCCGGTCCCCGGGCCGGCACGTCGTCGGTTCGCCTCCCGCGGATCGCGCACGAGGAATCGCAAAAGTGCATTACCTCCGGGCACGTTCGAGCCTCCCATGCGATGGACTCGACCGGGCCGGAAGTCGTACGCCGCCGCTACCGTGCTGGTGACGGGCCTGATCGTGGCCGTCCTGCTCGGGGACGCGGTGGCGGTCCCGGCGGGCCAAACGATCCGGGCTCCGTTCAGCGGGAGCACTTACACCTCGCACGACGCCAGCTTCCCCGGCTACTCGAGTCCCTGCAACTCTTCGGTGATCTCCCACCACTCCAGTTGGAGCCCCACCCTGGGGGCGGTCCGCTGGGCAGAGTCGGCCGATATTCAAACCTCGAGCGCGTGCTGGTTCACCGGCTTCAACGGGCCCGCCACCGCCAGCGATAACTCCGGTGTCGACGTCTCGGTTCCGATCAAATCCACCGTGACCGCGGGCACCCACAATGTAACGGTCGCCTTCGACCTCAAGTTCGCGGCAAGCTGGAACATCTCGCACCGAGCCTGCCCACTGCCCAAGCTCAATGCCGGGTCGGGGTCGTCCCACTGTCAGGTCTCGGCGGGGTACGACATCGGCTACTACGGCTCCGTCCCGGCGCTCACCGTCGCCTATCTGTACGACACCAAAACCAGCAACAGCTATTGGTCCTGGGTGACCGGGAGCGTCGCGGGGTTGTCCAACGCTTCCACCTTCGACTACTTCACCTACTGCTCCAACTACCAGTGTACGTCGAGCAACACTAGCACCGGGCCGACCTCGGGATCGGTCCGGTTCAATGCCACCTACTCCGCTACGTTCACCGGAGTCCCGTTCGGCGCGAGTCATCGGTACGTCCTCGCGTTTCAGTTCACCGGCGGCATCCAGTCGACCATCGGGGCGACGAGCTGTTCGAGCACCGGGCGCTGCTGGTCGGCCAACGCGCAAGCCAGCCTCAACCTCTGGCGGGCGGGTGAGGGATTCTTCTTGACATCGATGCGTATTCAGTAGGACCCGCCGGACATTCCTACCCGACCAGATTGGGGGCCCAATTCGGGCCGACCCCGCCACGATTCACAACCCAGGGAGCCGCGCTGATTGCCGCCTCCGGAGCCTGCGGTTCGCCGAACCCCGTTCGAGCGCGTTGTTCTGTAGGTCGTCCCGGACGATTCACTGCCAAACGCGCGGACCGATGCCAAGTTCGCCCCAGCTCGTTCGAGTCCGACCCCGCGAACCTGTTCATCGCCCAGCGGCGAGAAGCTCCCGATCGGGAGCAGGGATGGAACTGGGTTCCGGGTAGGACACCCGAACCCACCCGCGGGGGAGCTCGGGCCGCTCCCTCGCGGGCGGGGACCGGCTAGTGGATGTAGATCGACCTCAGGTCGATCCCGTTGCCGCCGGTACCGGCGTTGACCGACGCTCGGGCCGTCGAGCGGAGCCAGCCGAACGTGAGCGTGCCGGTCTGTGAGAGGATGGAAACCTCGAGGTAGTAGTGGTGGCCCCTGACGAAGGTGCCGTTGATCCACGCCGTGCTCGCGGTCGAATCCGACAGACTCCAGGACGAGTTCGCGGGGTCTCCGACGCTGATGTTCATGCTGGTGCACGAGCTCGCGCCGTGGGTGCACGACCAGTAGATGTAGGTCAGATTGTCCGTCTGATTGTACGCGCTGACGGTGTAGCCCATGTTCCCGGTGTTGGAGGTCAGGACCGACTGGTTGGTCGCGTCGTAGATCGCTGAGTAGACCTGGACCTGGGCGTACGATTCGATCAGACACTCTCCGGTGGTGTAGTTGTAGGTAGAGGTCCGGGTCGTCAGACCCGGGCAGCTGCCGGTCCAGGTGATCGAACCCGCAGTGCTGTACTTGGCCGTCCAGTTGGCAGCCACGCTGTGGACACCGGCCGAGATGGTCAGCGGGATGAACGAGTAGAACTGGCCGACCTGGTAGGCGAACCCGCCGAGGTCGTGCGGGAGTGGGGGAGCACACGTCTTCGCCCCGGCGGACGCCGCCCAAAGGTACGAACCCGTCGACAGGCTCCAGGAGGCCCGGTGGCCGTACGAACCCCCGGCGCAGCCACCGATCTCGTCGTACACGAACTTCACCGTCTTGCCGGTGAACGGAGGCGAGACGGTCGCGCCGACCGCCGATGTCGACACGAGTACCATGACCGCGATCCCGGCCGTGACTGCTGCCGAAGTCAAGCCCCAACCCCGCAGGTCGCCCGCGCTCCTTCGCCCTCGCCTCGCCTCCCGATGGTCGCTCATGATCTGTTCTCCCATTCCGCCCGCGAACGAATCGGCGTGCGAGGTCCTAGGTCGGACAATCCTCGGACCGAGGCGGAGGACTTAATCCTCTGTTGTAGCCTTTCGAGTTGGAAGGATACCCGCCGCCGGATCGTCCTTTTCCCGACGAGAATCGCCCGGACGAAGGTATAGGACGAACCGTCCGTTCCCAGCAGTGTTGGGTGGCGGATGATTCGCTCTCCTCGGACCTCGGCCGGATGGGGAGTCGTGGCGCTCGTGGTGGCGGCGATCGTTCTGCTCCTGTTCTCGGGCCTTCCTCCCGGCTCGGCAAGCGCGTTCAACCCGCCGATGCCGCGCGCGGTCGGCCTGCGCTTCGCGGAGTCTCCCTCGACCGAACTTGCTGCGGCCAGCGCCTCGATGTCCGCTCTCCGCAGCAACCCCGCGGCGACGACGATGACGTGCGGCGTCGGAAGCCTCGGCGGCTGTGCGCCCATCGCGCGAGCCCCCACCGCTGCGCCCCTAGGGAACTGGTTGAACATCACCCCGCTGAGCCCCACGCATCCGTCCGCGCGGGACTCGTTCGGGATGACCTACGATCCGGTGGATGGCTATGTCGTGCTCTTCGGGGGGTACAACGGGTCGGTCGACCTCGGCGACACCTGGACGTTCCAGAACGGGATCTGGGGCCAGCTCAACGTGAGCGGCCCGTCCCCGCGCGAGCTTCCCGGCATGACCTACGACGCCAAGGACGGCTACGTCCTCCTCTTCGGCGGCGACTGCTGCGGCGCCTACCAGGGTGCCCGCGACAATGCACTCGGGGACAGTTGGAGCTTCGTCCATGGAAAGTGGACGCAGTTGAATCTCACCACCCGGCCAGGCAACCGTACCGCCCCGGCCATGGCCTACGATACTCGGGATGGGTACGTCCTCTTGTTCGGCGGATTGAGCACGAGCACCTACAACGACTTCAGCGACACATGGTCGTTCGCCAAGGGTGCTTGGACCCACCTGACCCCCTCGACCTCGAACAGCTCGCGGCCGCCTATCGCCCGGGAGCGGGCGTCCATGGACTATGATCCCGCAACCCGAACGATCGTCATGTTCGGAGGGTACTCTGTCACCGCGTTCACCACGGATTCCGACACCTGGACCTACGACTCCGGTACGTGGACCAAGGTGAACACCACCGCCGGGCGCACCCCCTCGGCACGGGACGACGCCGGGCTCGAGTTCGACGCGGCGCTGAACCGCTCGGTCCTGTTCGGCGGAGACTCGGTCTACGCCGGAGGGACGGTCGCTAACGATCTCTGGGTCTTTGTCGGAAACAACTGGACGTCGGTGAGCGTCAACCCCCGACCGGCGGCCCGGGCCGAGTTCGGCCTCGTGTGGGACCCGGTCGACTATTCCCTCATACTGACCGACGGCAACCTGAACCTGGGCTCGCATCGGGCCGCGGAAACGTGGTCGTTCGGCGGCAATCTGACCGGATCGATCCGCGCGAGCCCTGCTCGGATTCTTCTGGGGAATCCAACGACGCTCCTCGGAGTGGCGGTCTACAATCGCTCGGCCGTGGCCTGGGTCAGCTACAGCTTTTCGGGCCTGCCGCGCGGATGCACCTCGGCCAACACTTCCGCGCTCCCGTGCACGCCCTCCGCCGGCGGCACCTACTCGATCGGGCTGACGATCGGGGACCGCTGGGGGACGGTCAAAGCCGGCAACGCGAGCCTCGAGGTGGTCTTCGCCGGATTGATCGGAAACTTCACCCTCACCCCTTCGACGATCCACCTCCATCAGTCCTTCGTCCTGAACGTGACCGCGATCGGAGGTTCGCCACCCTACAGCTACTCGTACTCGGGACTACCCGCGGGGTGCGCGAGCCTGAACAGTTCGCGGTTCACCTGCACCCCCAATGGCTTCGGGCTACCGAAGGGGTGGACCTCGGCGACGTTCGTCATCAACGCGACCGTATCGGACACGAAGTCCAATCACTCCTCGCAAACGGCGAAGCTCAAGCTCCTCCAGAACCCTCACTGGACCAAGCTCACCACCCGGTCGGGCGCTCCGAGTCCGCGCGACCAGTTCGGGATGGTCTTCGACGCCGCCGCTAACTACGTGCTGCTCTTCGGCGGCTCGTTCCGCAACAGTACTGCGGCCCTCGCCTACAACGATACGTGGGTGTACTTTGCCGGCAGTTGGATCCAGATCGCGCCGGCGGCGAGCCCTTCGCCCAGGTATGGCTTCGGGATGGTGTATGACCCCGCCCTCAAGGGCGTCCTCCTCTTCGGTGGGTTCAGCGCGTCGGGAACCTCGTTCTTCGGCGACACGTGGCTGTTCTCTGCCGGGAACTGGACGCCGCTACGGCCCCCAACCAGCCCCCATGCCCGGGGCGGGGAGGCGACGGTCTACGACCCGGCGTCGAGGGAGGTGGTGGTGTTCGGGGGATGGGCTGGCCACGATTTCGGCGACACCTGGACCTATAGCGGGGCGACGTGGAAGCCCCTGGCCACCACGGCCAAGCTCTCGGGCCGGCAGGAGGCCGCCTTCGCCTACGACGCGGTCGACGGCTACGCCGTGCTCTTCGGCGGGGTGAATCATACTCTCGGCGGGCTGGCCGATAGCTGGTTGTTTGTGAACGGAACGTGGGCACGAATCACCGCGACGGTTCATCCCCCTGCGCTCCTGCTTGCTGAGATCACGACCCTCCACAACGGCAGTCTCCTGCTCACGGGAGGGGAGTCCGGGACGACGCACCAGTCCGTCTCCACGACCTGGGAGTACCGGCACGGCCAGTGGTATCGACTCATCCTCTCCTCCCGCCCGCGGCCCGCCCGCGAGGGGGGAGGGCTCGTCGTCGATCCTCGGGATGGCTATGTGCTCCTGTTCGGGGGGAGCTCGACGCCGGCGTCGCTCCTCAGCACCTACCTTGGTGACAGCTGGAAACTCACCGGACTACCGCCGTAAGCACCGTCGATCGCCAATCCCGACCACGTGGGGTCTTGTCGGGCCGGGATCGGATCGCAGCAGCCGACGTCGTCACAGGGCCGCTCTCCCGGACCCCCGTCGGCTCGATGCCGCCGATCAATGGGGAATCATTCACCCCCTGACTCGGTGCGTTCCAGGTTGAGCCACATCGGCCCATTTCGTGTCGATGCCGGAGCACCACAACGTCACCACTTCCCCCGCGCAGGACCGCCCCCATCGACGCCCTGTCCTCGCCAAACCATATCGTGGCCCCCGCAATCGCTCTGACATGCGCGGCCGGCGCGGCGATGGGGGAATCCGCGCCGTCCTGTTCGATGTCGGGGGCACCCTCATCGACGAGAGGGACCCCGTGAGATGGGCAGAATGCGCGCATGCTGCGGGGATCGAGGTGGACCCGGAGGCGTTGTCCCATTGCTTCGACGAAGCCGAGAAGGAGAACGACTCGTCGGGGAACCGTATCGACTTCGAGGCGTTCTGGAAGACGGTCCTGGAGCGGGCGGCAGGTACGACGGTCCCCCTGGACAGGGTGCGCGTCTTCGCCGAGCGCGGACTGGAGGGTGGCCCTCCAGCGTCGTTGTACACCGATGTCCGCTGGTGCCTCGACCAGCTCCGGCGGCGTCGCTTGGCGCTCGGTGTCGTGTCGAACTCGCGATCGCAGGAGCACATCGAGAAACTGCTCGCCCGGGCCGGCATCCTGAGCTACTTCTCGACGGTCGTTTCATCCGGTACCGAAGGAGTGGCGAAGCCCGATCCGGAGATCTTTCGCCGCGCCCTCCAGCGGCTGAACGTGCCGGCGGAGGCGGCGTTCTACGTCGGCAACCTTCCCAACGTCGACGCACGCGCCGCCCGGGCGGCCGGTCTTCATGCGGTCTGGCTCAACCGCGGGGGCACCGGCTTCGGCGAGGACCCGCCCGAGATCACCTCGCTGACCGAGCTGCCGCTCGCGGTACGGGATGCTGCTAGGCTTCGTTAAATAGAGCCACTCGGTGCTTTGCGGCACCGCGCGCGCATCGGCTTGCCGATCGCGCTCGGCGACGTCGCCACGGCGAGCCGGGGACTCGTGATCCGAGCTCTTCCGCGCGACGCCACAGATGGGCCCGAGTGGCCATGGAGTCCCGAGATCCCCTTCCCGGAAACGGGGAGTGACCTCTCGAGGCTGACGGAGGAAGAAGTAACGAAAACCAGCATACAAAGATGTCAAAGATCAGAAGTGAAACCGCTAATATTCAACGAGATCAGTCGAAACCGCCGGTACACAGTCAGCCCCGCACGAACATGCGAAAATGTTGTGCAATCAATCCGGTTGATCCTGCCGGCGGGCACCGCTATTGGAGTTCGCTTAAGCCATGCGAGTCGAGAGGGGTAAGCCCTCGGCGCACTGCTCAGTAACACGCGGACAATCTGCCCTCGAGACGGGGATAACCCCGGGAAACTGGG
>DASYYY010000017.1:0-1830 GCA_035933635.1 Thermoplasmata archaeon
GTACCGTCGGCGAGGTGGACCGGGGTATCGCCCGAGCAGCACTTCCCACTTCCGAAGGGGCCAGGGATCGCTGCGGTACCACCCTTAGCGATCGGGAACATCGTGTCGATCACCCGCTGCCCGGTGAGCAGCGGAATCGTCGGCGCGAGCTTCTGCTGGACCGGCCGCGGAACCCGGACGACCCACTTCTGGCTCAACCCCAGGGGGTACGGTCCGTTCGCGGTCTGGATCGACCCGATCGTATCGCGGATCGTGTAGGTCCCGCTCTTCAGCTGCGTGAGGGTCCCCTTGACCCCCGGCGGCACCATGATCTTGTGCAGGATGAGCGGCGTCTCCTGCACGGTCCCGAGGATCGCGCCGGAACTGACCTCGCTTCCGACCCGGGCGGTGGCCTCGAACGGCCACTGCGCCTTCTCATCGAGCGGGGCGGCGACGAAGCCGCGCGTGATGAAGTCCCCGAGGTTCTTCTTCAGGACGTCGAGCGGGCGCTGGACGCCGTCGTAGATGCTCTTGAGCAGCCCCGGGCCGAGCTCGACCGACAGCGCCTGGCCGGTGTTCTCGACTTTGTCCCCCGGCCGGATCCCGGTCGTGTCCTCGTAGACTTGGACGGTCGCGGTCTCGCCGACGAGCCGAATGATCTCGCCGACCAGCCCGAGCTCGCCGACGCGAACGACGTCGTACATCTTCGCGCCGGTGAGCCCGACCGCCGACACGACCGGACCCGAGACACGTGCCACTACTCCCATGGATGCTTCCCTTCGACTCAGTGCGGAACGTTCAACGAGACGCCGAGGATCCGCTTGGCGAGCGCGGAGATGCTCTCCACCTCGTACTCGCCGGTCGGCGCCGGGACAAAGACCACGAGCGGCTGGAGCGAATTCTCCGCCTGCTGCCGCTGGGTCTCGGACAGCGATTGACGAACGGACTGGCTGGCGATGATGAGCGAGGTCGACGGGTCGGAGGCCACGCGCTGGTATTCGCGCTGGGCCGTCTCGGCGTTCACCTCGACCACGTCCGAGAGGCCGATGAGCCGGAACCCGATCGCGAGCTCGCGCTCGCCCAAGACCACCGTCCGGCCAACGTCTGAAGAAGCCGTCATACGGAGCGCCCCCGTCGGGAGCAGACCGTATTTAACGGCTACTTCGGGGCCACGTCGAGCCGTCGCCGGAAACGCGGGCTTGACGCCGGTAGATCGGCGACCGTAGCTCCGCCGACCCGACGGGCCGACGACGCGCTCGCTCCCACTACGGAGGGTCGAGGGGTCCTCAATTCATAGTACGGTGATCGAGGTCACGTCGATTCCGCCCCCGGGCTGAGACAGATTGACCAGTCCGGTCCCACTGAATCCACGCAGCGTAGAGTACGAGGTCGACTCGCTCGCGGACGCCTCCAGCGTGAACGCCATCGCCAGGTAGTAGAGGTGCGTCGACCGCATCCCCGTCACGTTGAACCACGACGAAACGTGCTCGACCACGGCGACCGTCCCGGTCCCGCCCCCCACCGAGTAGGTGCATCCGTACCCGCTCCAGCAGTGCGTGAAGTTGTAGCTGCTGTTCGAGACCCCGACCCACGGATTGGTCGGCGCGACGCTCCATCTCGGAGCATTCACATCGAGCAGCCATGTGGTCTCGGTGACGAACCCGCCGGCCTGGCGCAGACAGTAGCGGTAGCTCCAGCCGTGCTGCGCGGCGCAGGTTCCGCCCCGGAAGGAATTCCCCAGGAGGGCACTGACGGTGAAATTCGCCAGGATCGTGTGGTTACCGGTGGCGACGCGGAAGGGGATGTAGAGCGTCAACGACGCGTCCCGGACCGCCGACTCGGGGACCGTCA
>DASYYY010000043.1:0-28034 GCA_035933635.1 Thermoplasmata archaeon
GACCGCGGCCCGCTCGGAGGAGATCTCGAGCCGCGAGCCCGTGCCCGCGGCCGAGAATCGATACCGTTCTCGGCTCCAGAGCTGCACCCGACCGTGCTCCTCGAGCTGCTTCGTGACCGTCACCTCGCGGGGATCGGCGAACTGCCAGGCGTCGGTGCGCGAGCTCCCGTCCTCGAAGTCGAGGCGAACGGTGGCCGCGCCGGGGCCGCGGCGATCGATCGACTGCCGGATGCGGGGGGAGACCGGGAGCGCGTTGGGGCCGATGCCCTGGTCCAAGAACCAGCGCCGGGCGAACTCGGCCGGCGCGCGCAGCTCGAAGCTCCGAGTGTAGAGCCGCTGCCAGCGTTCGGGCGAAGGGGGTTCCGCGGCGACCGGGGGCTGCGCTGCGGCCGTCGGTCCGCTCACGGGAGACCGTGGGGGACCGGGAGCGGTGGGGCTACCTGGGGGGAGAGGTGCTGACAGCTTTCCGCGGGTCCCGTAGGCTCGCGCACTTCAGTACCGCGCGGAACGCCAGTGGGCTTAACTTCCGGGTTCGGAATGGGACCGGGTGTTTCCCCACCGCTTTGGCCGTCAGCGGGGCGTTCCACCCGGGCGCCCTATTTAAGATTGATTTCCGCCGACGCGGCGGCCCGTTCAGCCCGAACCGCCCCGCTTGCCCGGCCGATGCTTGTCGACCTCTTCGAGGAGCTGGTCGGTGGCGCGCTCGGCCCAGCGAAGGCTCGCCTCCCCGACCCGCGCGGCGATCCGCCAACCGATGCGGGCGGCCTGAACCGAATCGCGTGCGACATCACGCACGAGCTGCTCGGCTTCGTCGCGGGCGTTGGGCTCCGTGGTGCGTGCGGGCATCGTTCTCGATAGGGGCGGACGGCTATTTCGGCTTGCGGGCGGATGCCGCCCGGGGGTTCGGTCCGGACTCCGGACCGGTACGCCAGGTGCCATCGTTCCTCGACCAGATGTACCACGTCCCGTGCGCCTGGCTCAGCCGACGCCCGTCCCCGTCCACGAGATTGCCTTCGACGAAGGCGAGGTGGCGCCCACGCCGCACGAGCTCCCCCCGGGCCTTCAGCACAGCGTGCTCGAGCGCCGGTCGCAGGAATTCGACGTAGAGCGAGGTCGTGGCGGTGACCTCGTCCTCGCGTAGGGTGCTGACGACCGAGCCCCCCATCGCCGTGTCCAGGATCGTCGCGTAGACGCCCCCGTGGACGACGCCGTTGATGTTGAGGTGCCTCTTCTCGACCTGGCCGGTCACGGTACAGAAACCCGTGCCCGTCTCCTTCGGGTCGATCCGGAACCCGACCTCCTCGTGGAACCCGCCCAGACGGGCGGACTCGGCCCAGTTCGGTGGGGGGCGGACCGGTCGTGGCTCCGGTGCTTCGGACTTCATCGGTGCGGCAGAGCGCAACTTTGTGTTATAGAGGTGTAGGATTCGGTCGTCCGATCCGTAGGGGGGAGTGGAGCGGTTCCGTCGCGCGGCGTGACCTACGAGGCCTCGCCGAACATCGCCCTCGTGAAGTACTGGGGGGTCCGCGACGAGGAGCTCGGACTGCCGTACAACTCTTCGATCTCGGTCACCCTCGCGCACCTGCGCACCCGGACCACGGTGCGATTCGTCCCCGGACTGGACGAGGACCGGCTGCGACTGAACGGACGGCCCGCTGCGGCCGGCCCGCTCGAGTCCGCTCAGCGATTCCTGGACCGAGTCCGTGAGCGGGCGGGCATCACGACGCACGCGGAGGTGCGTTCCACGAACAACTTTCCGACCGCGAGCGGGCTCGCCAGCAGCGCGAGCGGATTCGCCGCGCTCGCGGGCGCGGCGTCCCGGGCCGGAGGGTTGACCCTCTCGCCCGCCGAACTCTCGACGTTGGCGCGCCTCGGCTCCGGGAGCGCCTCCCGTTCGATCTTCGGTGGCTTCGTCGAGTGGAGCGCCGGCCGCCGTTCGGACGGTCGGGACTGCGTGGCCCACCCCTTGTTCGGACCGGCGCACTGGCGCGCGCTCGTCGACGTCGTAGTCGGCGTCGCCGATGCCCCCCACAAGGAGGTCCGCTCCGCGGTCGCCATGCAATCGTCGGTCCGTACGAGCCCGCTCTACGCGGACCGCCAGCGCGCGCTGCCCGGCCGAATCCGGCGTATCCGACAGGCGCTGGGCGACCGGGACAGCGCCCGACTCTTTCCGCTCATCATCGAGGAGTGCGACGAGTTTCGTGCCGTGTGCGAATCGACGGTCCCGACGCTCGATTATCTCACGGGTACGTCCCGCACGATCTTGGAAGCGGTCCGGCGGCTCAATCGGCAGGAGGGGCGCGCCGTGGTCGGATACACCCACGACGCCGGGGCCCACGTCCACCTGTTCGCGCTGCGCCGCGACCTTCCACTGATCCGGACGATGCTCCGCCCCCTGCCGGGGATCTCACGCACCTGGACGCTCGGATCGGGCGGTGGCGGGCGGTACGTCCGCACGCCGGTGCGCTAGTCGAAATCTCGACCCCCCCGGGTCGCCTCGGAAATCCGCGGCGGTCTACAGGATGTGGCGGTCGAACCCGAGGTCGGGCAGCTCGAGACCAATACCCGCCATCAGCGGGGTGATCTCCTGGACGTACTTCGCGCGCGCTTCTTCGTTGGTCCAGCGCTTGAGTCCCATCTCGATGGCGCGCCGGCTGGTTTCGGAGTGGGAGTGGCCGAACATGTCGAGGGCGCGGGGGTACCACTTGCGGACCGCTTCCTGTGCCTCCTCCTTCGAGCCCATGTACTTCGGGCCCTCGCGCACCATCCGCTTGAGCACGTTCAGACCGAAGTTCAGGTGCAGCTGCTCCTCCGAGAGCATCAGCGGCATCGCGCGGGCGAGCGGGCCGTAGGAACACTCCTGGAACGCCCGGAGCTGGTAGACGCCGACGCGGTCGACGAAGCAGGTGAACGCCCCGACGTCGCTCCACCGGTCGAACTTCATGTTGAACGCGTCGAGCTTGTGCTCGCCCTCGTTCTTGGTCAGGAGCTCGTCGATGTACTTCTGACCCTCCTCGCCGAAATCGCGCAGGATGCGGCACGCCTGCAGGCCGTGGCGCGCCTCGTCGGCGACGATCCGGGCCTGGATCCAGCGGTCCTCGAGCGTCGGGGCCTTGTCGAGCCACGGACGGTGCTGCTGGATGGAGGCGAACTCCGTGTCCGCCTGGACGACCATGAGCCGGATGATGAGCTTGCGCATCTCGGGTGTAAGCTCCTCGGCGGTCTCGTACTTCCGTGCCCCGGCGGTCTCGCCCCAGAGGATCTCGCGGACCGGCTCGATCGTGCCGCCCTCCTTGAGCGACTTGGGCACCGGGGTGCCGGCGTGGGTGGGGGCGGGGGCAGGTTCGGGCATGGATACGTACCGGCGTTCCTAGCCTTCAGCGGCCCTTAAAGTTGGGCTTCCGCTTCTCGACGAAGGCGGCGAGCCCTTCCTTCGCGTCCTCGGTGACGAACAACCGGTTCTGGAGTTCCCGCTCGAGCGCGAGGCCCGCGTTCAGCGGCATCTCGACGCCCTCGCTGACCGAGCGCTTGATCAGGCTCACGGCGCGCGCGGGGCCATGGGCGAGGTTCTTGGCATAGGTGGTGACCTCCTGGACGAAGCTCTCCTTCGGCCAGACGTAGTTGACGAGCCCGATCTGGAGCGCCTCGTCCGGGCTCAGGAGCTTGCCGGTGATCATCAAGTCGAGCGCGCGGGAGGTGCCGATGAGCCGCGGGAGCCGCTGGGTCCCGCCGGTCCCTGGGAGCACGCCGAGGGTGACCTCGGGCAGTCCGATCTTCCCGGAATCCTTGGCCATCATCCGCAGGTCCGTCGACAGCGCGATCTCGAGCCCGCCGCCGACGCAATGACCGTTGATCGCGGCGATGACCACCTTGGGGGTCGAGGCGAACATGTTGAGCGTCTCCTGGCAGTGGAGACAGAACATCGCCTTGAAATCCGGCTGACTGGCCTTGAGCATCTCGATGTCGGCACCGGCGCTGAAGAAGCCGGGGACGGCGCTCGTGAGGACGATCACGCGCGCGGTGTCGTCGAAGCGCATCTCGAGGATCGCCTGCGCGAGCTCGACCATCATCGCGTGGTCATAGGTGTTCGCCTTCGGCTTCGCGATCTCGATCCAGCCGACGTGGTCCTCGACCTTAGTGTGGATGAACTTGCCTTGCATCGTTCCCTCGTCGTCGAAAGTGGCGCCGCGAGCCACGTCACCTCGATAAAGCTTCCCCGCCGAACGGCGCACGCATCGTGCCCCACCGTCGGCGCGCGCCGGCGCGGCTAGGCCGCCCGGGGGGCGACCCGTTCCTCGGCGGTCCCGTCCGAGCGCCCGATGAAGACTCGGTGCGCCATCCCGAGGAACAAGCCGGTCTCGACCACTCCCGGGAGGGCGTGGAGCGAGCGGTCCAGCTTGGCGATGTCGATGTCGGCGGCCCTTAGGTCGAGGTCCAATAGCTCGTTGCCGTTCGCGGTGATCCAGGGCCCGCCGTCGGGCAAGGACCGCGGCGCTGCCGCGATCCGCTGTTCGCGCAGATGGTGCAACACGGCGGGGCGAGCGAACGGTACGATCTCGATCGGGATCGGGGACCGCTGGCCCAGTCGGTCCACCAGCTTGGAGCGGTCCACCGCGATCACCAGTTCTCGACTATGACGCGCGAGGAGCTTCTCCCGGAACAGCGCCCCTCCGCCGCCCTTGGTGAGATCAAGCGCGGGGGAGACCTCGTCCGCCCCATCGACCATGAGGTCGAACCGGTCGCCCTCGCCCAGCGGCTCGACGGCAAGGCCCACGTCGCGCGCGAGCTGCTCGCTGGCGGGCGAGCTCGCCACGGTCACGATGCGGGCACCCCCGGCGGGTCGCTCCCCGAGCGCTCGGATGGCGAGGTCCGCGGTCGAGCCGGTTCCGAGCGCGACCCGCATCCCCGGACGGACCAGCGCGGCCGCCGCTCGCGCCGCAGCGAGCTTCTCGCGGCCGATGTCGCCCGCCATCGGTGGGCACGGGGCCGAGCCCCGTGATAAGACGAGCGGAGCCCGGCCGCCGAAATCGACATGCCCTCGACCCGACTGGTGTCGACGATGCACGTCGGTAGCCCCGGAGCGCCGCCCCCGGTGGTCCTCTCGGTCGGGGGCTCCGTGCTGGTCACCGGTGAGCACGACGAGGCCTACCTGCGGGCGCTCGCGGGGCTGCTGCAAGGGTTCGGTGGGGAGGTCCCGTTGGTCGTCACCACCGGTGGGGGCCGCACCGCGCGCGAGTACATCGCCCTCGGTCGGGGACTGGGTCTGACCGAGGTCGAGCTCGACGAGCTGGGCATCGACGTCACCCGGCTCCATGCACGGCTGCTCGCCGGGGTGATCGGCTCCCCGACCTCGACGCACCCGGCGACGACCATCAGCGAGGCGGTGCGCGAGGCGCACCGGCACTCGCCGGTGATCGTCGGGGGCACCGAAGCGGGCCATACGACCGATGGCGTGGCCGCTCTCCTTGCGGTTCGGCTCAAGGCCGGGCGGGTGGTGAACGCCACGAGCGTGGCCGGATTGTACGACGGCGATCCCCGAACGCGTGCGGACGCCCGTCGGATCGATCGGATGGATTGGGAACAGTTCCGCCAGATCGTTCGGGCCGCGGCCGGGCACGGCAGCCCCGGTCAGCAGTTCGTGTTCGACGCCCTGGGTGCCGAGTCGCTGGCTCGGGCGCGCATCCCGCTCTCCATCCTCGCCGGCCGGGACCTGGCCGCGTTGGAGGCGGCGCTCCGCGGCCGGCCCTTCCCCGGAACCGTCGTAGGTGGCCCCCGCTGACGTTTTCACCGCGGCCGTCCCGGGCCGCCCGTGGTTCGCGTCATCCTCCTCGGGCCACCCGGGGCCGGTAAGGGAACCCAGGCGGCCGAGCTCGCGACGGCCCTGGGCGTGCCGCACCTCTCGACGGGGGACCTGCTCCGCCAGGCCGTGAAGGTGGGCACGCCGCTCGGCCGCAGGGCCGACGAGTACATGCGCAAGGGAGAGCTCGTGCCGGACGCGCTGGTGCTGGAGATCCTAAGGGCCCGCATCGCCGAGCCGGATACGCGCGCCGGTTTCATCCTGGACGGCTACCCACGCAACCGCGACCAGGCCGAGACGCTGGCGGCGATCACCCCCGTCGACCACGTGGTCTCCTTCGAGATCCCCGAGACTGCGCTCATCGGACGGATGACCGGTCGACGCAACTGCCCGACGTGCGGCCGGATCTACAACGTCGTCACGCTTCCCCCCAAATCCGACTCCCGGTGCGACGTCGACGGCACGCCGCTGCAGCAGCGTTCCGACGATCGCGAGGACGCCGTGCGCAACCGGCTCCGCGTCTACCACCAACAGACCGCGCCGCTGTTCGAGTTCTATCGCGACCGCGGTCTGCTGCGCTCGATCGACGCCAGTGGGGCCCCGGCGGCGGTCACGGCCCGGCTCCGGGGGGCCGTGGCAGCCTAACCGTCCCGGCCCTTCGGGCTCACTGTTATAGGGTGAATCTCGGTGGGAAAATCACCCGGCTTAGCTCAGTGGTAGAGCGGGGGACTGTAGTCGAGACCGCCGGACACCGGCGGCCCCCGTGGACATCCTCAGGTCGCCTGTTCGAGTCAGGCAGCCGGGACCTCAGTTCCGGCCCGCTCGCATTCCGGAGCTGAGCGGACGCCTCCGCCCCGAGGGACTTTCCGCCCGGAGGAGATGAGGGAAGGAATGGAGACGGTCCGACTCGCGGACTTCGACGCTCGCACCTTGCGTCGGTCGGGATCCTACGCGGTGGCGTTCCTCGCCGACTGGTGCGGTTTCTGCCGCGATTTCGTGCCCCGCTTCCGCGCACTCGAGCCGCTCGAGGCGTGCACACTGGCCATCGTGGACGTGACCGACCAGGACAATCCGCTCTGGGAGCGCTTCTCGATCGAGGTCGTCCCGACCGTGATCGGCTTCGTCGAGGGGGAGTTGGGCTGGCGGCGCGACGGGGTCCTCGGCGAGGGTCTCGGCGAGGTGGACCTGGGCGCCATCCGCGGGCACTGCCGGGCGCGCCGACGGTGAAACTCCGCGCTCCGCTTGCCCAAGTCCGGCATACTCGGCCCGCACCCCGCGATCTCCGTAACCAGGGCTGGGACCCGGTCCGTCCGGAGGGAGTCGCCGCCACCGGGCCGATCGCCCACCGACGGCCCGCCTCAGGGCGGCGCCCCCGTGGGAGGGTCCCTCCGGGCTTCCACCACGAGGTGCATCGGGATCTCGTCGATCCACTCCTTACGCACGTTCCCACTGACGAACTCGTCGGTGGGCGAGGGTTCATCCAGGGCCACCACGGCGAACCCCGAGGAGCGGAGCTGCTGGGCATACCACGAGAGCGGCCGATGGTAGCCGATCGTCCACGCCGTCTCCCCATCGGGGAGGTTCCAGGGGTAGCGCTCCTCGTGAGGGCGCCGGTACCCGGTCACCTTGCGGAACACCATGGGTTCGCGGCCGGTGACCCGCTCGATGACCCATGCCGAGCGCAGATCGATGTCGAAGCAGGGGTGACTGATCGAAAAGACGAACCGGCCCCCGGTGCGGAGAACTCGTCCGATCTCCGCGATCGCGGCGTCGGCGCGCTCGATGTCCATGATGCCCATGTTCGAGACGGCGAGGTCGAAGCTCGCCGAGGCGAGCATGGGGAGCTCCGCGGCGTCCGTCTCGTGGAATTCGATGCCGAGCGGCTCGGTGCGTTCGGCGGCCCTCGCAAGCGCGATCAATTCCTTGGAGGCGTCGACGCCCACGACCCGCGCACCGGCCCGGGCCAGCCGACGCGCGATGTACCCATTGCCGCACGCAACGTCCAACACCCGGGACCCGGCGGGGAGGGTTCCGATCCGCGCGAAGAGGCCGGGGTCGATGAGCGTTCGATGCCAAGGGTCGCCCCCATCCCCTTGTTTCCTCCCGTACCACGCGTGGTACCCTTCCACATCGTCCATCTTCACCGCGCTCCCGCCTCCCGTCCGGGGAGCATTTCCTACGGGCGATAAGCCGGTCCTGCGCGCCCCCGAGCGAGCAAGCCGCCGCCGGGGCCGGCCCCGATCCGGGCGGAGGTTTATCGGAGCCGGGTCGTTCTCGTTGTCGCCGCGGGCCCCTCACCCTACCGCCGAAGTGAGGCTCGCCCACGAGCCGGAAGACCGCTCCATGATGAGAAAATCGCGCGACCGAACCCCGCCCCCGCGCTCCCTGCCGCCCGTCGTGATCGCCCCTCTGGCCCTTGGGATCGTGCTGCTCCTCGCCGTCCCCGTCGGGGCGAGCCCTTCCCCGTCGGCGACGAAGATCCTGACGGCTCCCTACACGGGCACCCTCGGTTTCGCCAGCACCCAAACCACGTACACGTCGTGCTCGACGGCCGTGGGGGGTACCTCCCGGTGGGTTCCATCGGCCGGTGTCGTGGTGGCGCACCCGAACGCGACCGCGCGGGCCTGCCCGTACTACGCCGGATTCGGCGGTGGCGGCCAGGCCACGGTCTCGACCACGGTGGAGGTCATCGTCCCGTTCCGCGTGACCTACAACGGAACGCATCTGATCCGGTCCAATTGGACGATCGACCTCGCGTCGACCCGCCTGTTCACCTCCGGCGGCTGCCCGGCCAAGCTCATCAACTATCATCCGCCCTCGTCCCAGTCCAGCTACGCGGGCTGCAGTGACGGCGTCTCCCTGGCCCTCTACATCGACGCCCGGGTGGTCGACATCTCGGGGGGAAGCTTCCTCAGCGCGAACTACAGCTACGGCAATGCCTACAACGACGGGGGCTACTCGAACTACACGACCTGCTACACCTACTACACGTCGAGCTATTGCTACAACTCCAGTTCCGCGTACAACAGCTCGAACTCCTACGGGAACAGCGCACCCGGTTTCGGAGCGTTCGTCTGGAACGGTGCGACGAACTTCCTCATGTGGTCGAACGCCTCCTACATGACCAAGACCGACCGGTTCGCCCTCGAGTTCACCCTGACCTTCCAGACCGAAGCGAACGCGCAGGTCGCGAACACGGTCTCACCCTGGCACGGGGCCGCGTTCGCGTCGATCAACCTGTTCGGTCACGGCCGTGGGGTCCGGCTCAACCAGCTGCTGATCACCTGAGCCGAGGGTCGCCGCGGGCCCGCGACGCCCGACCCCCTCCGACGGCGAGCGAGCCCAGCGCCCGTCCGGCCTCCGGTGAGAAGGAATGCGGTTGCCGGGATTCGAACCCGGGTAGGTAGCTTGGGAAGCTACCGTCCTAACCACTAGACCACAACCGCGCGGGCGTCCCGGAGCCGGACCGACTCATGAGCGTTGTGAGGTCCGCGGACCTCAGAGCATCAGACCGACCGATTCCGAGGGGATCGCGGGGGCCGCGGCCACGAGCTCGGCGTTCGTTAGCGCGGCTTCGCTGCCCTCGGGGAGGAAACCCGAACGCCTCAGGACCCGACGGGCCTTGGGGAGGTCACTGAGCCCGAGCCCGACCATCGTCTTGGTCCCCTCCCGTCGGACCAGCAGCACGACGTGCTCGATATTGATCTTGGCCGCGCCGAGGGCGTCCAGCACCCGCAGAAAGCTGCCGGCCCGGTCCTCGAGCTGGACCGGAATGAGCTCGTGGGTGCGCACCACGTAGTGCGCCTTCTTCAGGAGCGGTAGTGCGCCCTTGGGGTCGCTGACGACCAGGCGGACGTCCCCGCGGCGTGCGGTCGAGTCCACATGGATCGAGGCGACATTGATCCCGTGTTCGGCGAGCAGCCGGGCCACCGCGGCGAGCTGGCCCGGACGGTTGGGAAGGTGCAGGGAGAGTTCGATGAGCCCCATCGATGGTGATCGGACCGCTCGAGTCGTCGGGCACGAAAAAGATGCCGTGCGTACCGTCGGCGGGCGGCCCGCGCTGACGAGGCTATTTATAGACGAACTCGGCTAAATTCTCCCGGTCCGAGAGCCTACTCTCGGGCAGTGGCCTGTGACGGAGGTTTCGGATGGACTTCACCGCCGGCGACGCTATCGCCGGAATCGCTCCCTACGGGGCGGGCGTCGCGCCGTTGTCTCCGTCGTCGGCACGCTCCTCGCCCTCCTGGTCTTCTTCGCGTTGTTCGGGATCTTCGTGACGCAATACGTCCCGGTGTGGATGGGGGACAACGAGTCCACCTTCTCCGCCAGCATCCAGGCCTCGCTCGCGCAGCTGAAGTCGAACGTCGACCTCCAGACGACGCTCGGCGGACCCCCGTCGTTCTCCACCCCCTTCACGCTCGCCTCCCAGGGCATCCCCCTGATCGCGGCCCCGACGACGGCCACGATGGATTTCACCCCCCGCGCCGCCGGGACCTGGATCAACGTCTCGATGCAGTACGGGCCCAGCGGCAAGCCCGGCTTCTACCAGAACGTCAGCCTGGGCACGATCCAGGTCAGCGTGCCGAACCGCTACTACACTCCCCAGCTGTACGAGTACGAATCGGACGCCGTCATCCAGAGCCAGGGCGACACCAATCAGCTGGTCCTCTACCCCCCGCTGCTGGCGGTCAACCACACCGGCGGCTACAGCGCTGGTACCCTCGGTCTGGTCGAGTTCTACGGCAACGCCACCCAAGTGGTCTCCACCGGAACGATCGAGGTCTACTCCCACCTCGGCAACATCCAGTCGTTCCCCTCCAACGGCACCCCCGCCGCGCCGGGCCAGAGCTTCAATGTCACCATCACGCTCGGAACGCTCTATCCGTGCGCCTGGGCGACCTACCTCAGCGGCACGCTGGCCAAGGCCGGGCTGCCCTCGGGCGGCTACACCCTCTCGCCCAGCACCTGCGTGGCCTCGGGGGGGCAGTCGACGATCGTCAAGCTCGTGCTGCTCCACCTCAACAGTTTTGACCTGATCCTCGCCAGTTTCACCATCGCCATCGGGGTGGGACAGTCGTAGGGGGCGCGCCGTGACGAGCAATACCTTCCAGATCCGGATCCCGCGGAACCGCAACCTCCCGGCCGACACGCTCCCGCTGGAGCGACCGGCGGCGGGGGCGCCGACCGAGCCCGAGCCGACCGACGTCCCCGGGACGTTCATCACGGCGATGCCGCCGCTGCGGGACTCCGACTCCAAGGAGCTCGAGGTTTCGGCGGTCAACCCGCCCTACTCCTACGCCCGGATCTCCTACAACGACCGGACCAAGGAGTACCTCTACGAGGTCATCGAGCCGCAGCTCTCCAAGCACGAGAGCGAGCTGCTCGCCCACCTGAAGGAGACCCTCACCCGCATCATCGGCGGGGAGGTCGCCACGATGTCGGCGAACGAGAAGAAGTCCTACCTGCGGGGCGAGGTCGAGGCCTACCTGCGCAGCCGGGGCATGATGCTCTCGCCGCTGTCGACCGAGCGGCTCGTCTACTACATCCTGCGCGACTTCGTCGGCTTCGGGCCGATCGACGTCCTCATCGCCGACCCCCAGATCGAGGACATCAGCTGCGACGGGGTCGACGTCCCACTGTTCATCTTCCACTCGCGGTTCGAGTCGGTGAAGACGAGCGTCCAGTTCGCCGAGGAGGAGCACCTCAACTCGTTCATCGTCATGCTCGGGCAGCGGTGCACCAAGGCGGTCTCCGTCTCGAACCCGATCCTCGACGGGACCACCCCGGAGGGCCACCGCGTGCAGGCGACCTACTCGCGCGAGGTCACCACCCGCGGCGGGAGCTTCACGATCCGCCGGTTCAAGGAGAAGCCGTTCACCCCCGTCGACCTCGTCCTCAACGGCAGCGCCAGCGAGGAGATCGTCGCCTACTTCTGGCTCGCCGCCGAGCAGGGCGAGTCGCTCATCATCTGCGGCGGGCCGGCCGCGGGCAAGACCAGCACGCTCAACGCCATCGCGCTGTTCATCCCGCCCACCTCCAAGATCGTCTCCATCGAGGACACCCGCGAGGTCAACCTCCCCCACGAGAACTGGATCCCCGGCGCGACGCGCAGCGGCACCGGCGACCGCGGACCCGACGGCAAGGCGGCCGGGGAGGTCGACATGTTCGACCTCGTGCGGGCGGCGTTGCGGCAGCGCCCGAACTACATCGTCGTCGGCGAGGTCCGGGGCAAGGAGACCTACACGATGTTCCAGGCGATGGCCACCGGCCACACCACCTACTCGACGATGCACGCCGACAGCGTCAAGTCGATGGTGAACCGGCTGGAGAACCCGCCGATCAACACCCCGCGCATCCTATTGTCGGCGCTGAACAACGTCATCATCCAGATCCAGGCCCGCACCGAGAAGGGCGTCGTCCGGCGGTTGAAGCAGGTGCTCGAGATCGTCGGGTTCGAGCCCGAGACCAACGAGCTGATCACGAACACCGTCTACGAGTGGGACCCGGCCTCGGACAAGTTCATTTTCAAGGGTCACTCGTTCTTGTTCGACAAGATCATGGAACTGAAGAACCTCTCGCACGACGAGATGGATGCGGAGTTCCAGCGTCGCGTCGCCGTCATCCGCTACCTCGTCGATCACAAGATCAACGACCACCGCCAGCTCTGGCGGCTGGTCTCCGGATACTACAAGGATCCGCAGGAGGTCATGCAGCGGATCGAGGCGGCCTCCGCGCCCGCGGGAGCCCCGGCCTGACCATGGCGACCGCCACGCCCCCCGCCCGCGCGGTCCGCCGGGTCGCCGCCGCCCCGCTCCGCAGCGACGCCGACGCGCCCCGCACCGTCCGGGTGCCCAAGGGCGACCAGCCCTCGCACTCGCAGCTGACCGGTTTCCAACGCTGGTGCTGGAACCTGTTCAAGGACAAGGTCCACTCCAAGCCGGCCGACCCGCTGCTCGACGAGAACCTGCTCAAGGCGCACATCCGCATGCGCGCGGACGAGTACATGGCGATCGTCTACGGGACGACGGTCGCCGCCGCGCTGGGGCTGGTAGGGGTCGGCATCGGGGTCTTCGTCTTCCTGCTCGTGGCCCTCGCGCTCGCCCCCGGCGTCGCCGCGCTGGCGTTCCTGCTTCCGCTCGCGAGCTTGCTCGCCCTCGTCGTGCTCCCCGGTCAGCCGGCGGCTCGGGCCAAGGCGCGGGGACGCAACATCGACCGGCGCATCTCGATCGCCATGAACTTCATGAGCGCCATGGCGAGCGCCGACGTCAACATCGACCAGATCTTCAAGGAGCTCTCCAACCAGACGGAGATCTACGGTGAGGTCGCCGAGGAGGCCGCCTGGATCACCCGCGACACCGAGCTCCTCGGCGTCGACATCCTGACCGCCATCAAGGAGGGCGCGGTCCGCAGCCCCTCCAAGCGCTTCCAGGACTTCCTGCAGGGGGTCGTGACCACCGCCACGAGCGGCGGGCAGCTCAAGCCCTACTTCCTGCTCAAGGCCGAGCAGTACGAGCGGGAGAACAAGCTCGCGCTGTTGCAGCGGACGGAGACGATGGGCCTCATGGCCGAGGTCTTCGTCATCGGCGTCGTCGCCTTCCCGCTGTTCCTGATCATCATCCTCGCCATCTTCGCCATCATCGGGGGCAACGGGGCGTTCGTGCTCGAGCTGCTCTGGGTCATCGTCGGGCTGGTCATCCCGCTCGTCGAGTTCGGGTTCATCTTCATCATGAACGTCTTCGCGACGGAGGCCTGAGCATGGCCACGGCGAACGCCGGCCCGACCATCCGACAGAAGGCGCTGCTCCCGCAGCTCGCCGACGTCGAGACCAAGAAGCTCCCCCTCGACCTCATCGCGCTCATCGGCGGGAGCGTCGTCGGCATCGTGCTGTTCATCGTCGCGGGGATGAACGTCCTCGGCGCCGCCTACCTGCCCATCCGCCCGGGCGAGGCCGCGGGCTGGAACGTCGGGCTGGATTGGGTCGTCTTCGGCCTGATCGCGATGCTCGCGCCCTACGGGTTCATCAAGGCCCGCGAGCAGGCGCGCATCGAATCCATCGAGACGAGGCTGCCGGACTTCCTGCGCGACGTGGCCGAGGCCGGCCGGTTCGGCATGACGCTGCCCGACGCCATCATCACCGCGAGCAAGGGCCGCTACGGCCTCCTGACCGAGGAGATCAAGCGGATGGCGAGCCAGCTCGAGTGGGGCGTCCCCGTCTCGACCGCGCTCCAGCTCTTCCAAGAGCGCGTGCCCACCCCGCTCGTCCGCCGGGTCGTCTCGATCGTCACCCGGGCCAACGAGGCCGGCGGCAATGTCGCCGACGTGCTGACGATGGTCGCGCGCAACGCGCGCGAGGACCAGCTGAACTTCGAGGCGCGCCGGATCACGATGCTGACCTACGTGACGGTCATCTACATCTCGTTCTTCGTGTTCCTGTTCACCGTCCTGATCCTCGCCGCCGACTTCCTGCCGGCGATGGTCGCGGCGGGCCAGAGCGTCGCCAACAGCGCCGTGGGCGCCGGCGGCGCGAGCGCCGTCAGCCTGCAGTTCCAGTTCGTCCCGCAGCTCTTCCTGGCCTTCCTCGTCGCCGTCATCGCCCACGCCGTCGGCGACGGGATCATGGCCGGGATCCTGCACAACGCACGCATCTCCGACGGGCTGCGCCACGCGACGATCCTGCTCGCCATCGGCTGGCTGATGATGCGCTTCGTCGTCCCGCCGCTCAACGGATAGGAGGAAGCGATCGACCATGGCCGGAGATATCGCCGAGCCCGACGAGGGCGAGGTCGTCCTGCCCGAGGACCGTCCGCCGCGCCGCGCCCCCGCGGAGATCCGCGAACGCTCGGGCTTCTCGCCGTTCCTGCGCATGGGCGCCGCGCTCCTCAAGGGCGGCTCGACCCCGCGCGCGATCAAGGTCGCCTCCCTCGGGCTCTCCGGTCAGGGCGCCGCCGGTCCCGTCACCCCGATCCCGCCGCTCGCCGACGAGCACCTCACCGAGCTCGAGGTGGCCCCGATCCGCGAGAAGTTCAGCTTCGTGCGGATCACCTTCCAGAACGTGCGCAACGAGCACATGTACGAGGTGATCGAGCCCCCGGTCTCCCCGATCGAGAAGGAGATCCTCGAGAAGCTCAAGACCGCGCTCATCGACCGCTTCCAGCCGCTGCCCGAGCTCGACCCGCCGACCAAGCGCCGCGAGATGCGGCGCATGGTCGACGAGCTCCTCAAGGAATGGGAGCTCTCGCCCAGCCCGACGACCCGGGGCCGCGTCCTCTACTACCTCGAACGGGACTTCATCGGCTACGGGATCGTCGACGTGCCGATGACCGACAGCGAGGTCGAGGACATCAGCTGCGACGGCGTCGGCATCCCGCTGTACATCTACCACCGCAAGTTCGGCTCGATCCGCTCGAACCTGAAGTTCGCCACGGCCACCGAGCTCGACGCCTACGTCGTCTGGCTCGCCCAGCGGTCGGGCAAGCACATCTCCGTGGCGAGCCCGCTATTGGATGCGACCGTGCCCGACGGCTCGCGTCTGCAGGCCACGCTCGGCATGCACGTGACCAAGCGCGGCAGCTCGTTCACGATCCGGCGTTTCCGGGACAACCCGTTCACACCGGTGGACCTGCTGAAGTTCAAGACGATGAGCCCGGAGATGATGGCGTACCTCTGGATCGCCATCGAGAACGGGCAATCGATGATGGTCTGCGGGGGCACGGCGAGCGGCAAGACGACCACGCTCAACGCGACGCTGTTGTTCATCCCGCCGCAAATGAAGATCGTCTCCATCGAGGACACGCGCGAGCTCAACCTCCCGCACGAGAACTGGGTCCCGTGCCTGACGCGCGCCGGCTTCGGCGCCAAGAACGTCGTCAGCGGCAAGGCGCCCGGGGAGATCGACATGTTCGACCTGTTGGCCACGGCGCTCCGCCAGCGGCCCCAATACCTGATGGTCGGAGAGGTCCGTGGGGCCGAGGCGTTCATCGTCTTCCAGGCGATGGCCACGGGCAAGACGTGCTACACGACCTTCCACGCCGAGAGCGTCAGCGCGATGGTCCACCGGATGGAGAACCCTCCGATCACGTTGCCGCGCTCGCTGGTCAGCGCGCTGAACCTGGTATTGCTCCAGCGCCAGGTCAAGGTGGGGACGAAGATGACCCGACGCGTGTCCTCGCTGACGGAGATCGTCGGTCTCGACCCGGAGACCAACGAGCTGATCACGAACTCGGTCTACTCGTGGAACCCGTCGGACGACACCTTCCTGTTCAGTGGGCACTCCTACATCTACGAGCGCGTGGCGATGATGAAGAACTGGTCGATGAAGGAGATCGAGCGCGAGGTGCGCAACCGCAGCGAGATGCTCGAGTTCATGCGGTTCAAGGAGTCGCAGGCGACGCGCCAGAGCCCCTTCACCCACCGCGACGTCGGCCGCCTCGTCTCCTTCTACTACAAGGAGCCGCAGAAGGCGCTCGCCGAGGCACGCGAGGAGACCGAACGTCTCCGCGGGCGCGCGGCGTCGTGAGGGCGGCGGGCCACCTCCTCCCGGCGGCGCCAGCCGCCCCCGCGTCCACCGAACCTCCCCCGCCGTTCGAGGTCCGACTCTACTGCGAGGACGCCCTGTCGGGCCTGCGGCGTCGGGTCCCGCGGGGGGGCGCCGACGTGGTCGTCACCTCTCCTCCGTACAACATCGGGGTGCCCTACGGAGTCTACGAGGACCGCCGGCCCCGCGGGGAGTACCTGCGATGGATCGGACGGGTCGCGCACGCGACCGCCCGTGCGCTCGCGCCGCGCGGTTCGTTCTTCCTCAACGTCGGCGGGCCGCCCAAGGACCCGGGTCTCCCGTGGGAGATCGCCGGCGTGGTACGACGGGAGCTCGTCCTGCAGAACGTCATCCATTGGGTGAAATCGATCGCCATCGAACGGGAGGCCGTCGGGCGCGGCCACGGACTGGCCCGTGACCTGGCCGTCGGGCACTACAAGCCGGTGAACTCCCGGCGCTACCTCCACGGCGCCCACGAGTACATCTTCCACTTCACCCACCGCGGCGATGTCGAGCTCGACCGGCTGGCGGTCGGCGTGCGCTACACCGACGGTTCCAACGTCGCCCGCTGGGGCTCCTCCCGGGGCGGCGTCCGATGCCGTGGGAACACCTGGTTCCTGCCCTATACGACGATCCGGCGGCGCGCCAGCGACCGGCCGCATCCCGCGAGCTTCCCTCCCGAGCTCCCCGAGCGGTGCTTCCGCCTCCACGGTCTCTCCCGAATCCGTCTCGCCGTCGACCCGTTCACCGGGATCGGAGCATCACCGGTCGCGGCGGCGAGACTGGGGCTGCCGTTCCTCGGGTTCGACATCGACCGGGGCTACCTGGTCGAGGCCGAACGGCGGGTCCGGCGCGAGATCCCGGAGAACGGAACGGTCTCGCTGCTCGGGGGGTCCGCTCGTCCCCCGGAGGAAACTTCCCCGCGGGCCAAGACGCGCTTGTGACACACTCTACACTACCCCGCAGCTACCATTCCGGACCTAGGCGCGTCGATTGACGGAGGGTGAACGCCCCGGGGCCGGGCCCGCATCCGCCGGCGGTGACCGCGCGTCCGTACCCGACCGGGACCTGGCGCGCTTCCTGCGAGCGGAGGTGCGGCCCCTCCTGGGAGCGGACGCCGCGCGGCTCACGCGCACGGTGAACGACGCGATCGTCCACGGAGACCTCGCCCCGCTCCTCGCGCTGTCGAGCGCGGACCGGCGCATGCTGCTGGAGCTTTTGGACCGCCGCTCGTCGAGATTCCGCACGCTGCCGGAGTGCCGTTCCCTGGTACGGCTGACCGAACTGCTGCTTCCACCGCTGGCCGTGGACGGGCGCCTCGCCGCGCCCGGCGTCCCCGCGCGCTGAACGGTCCGCTCAGGCGCGCTCGAGCGTGGCCGTCAGGCAATGGGCCCCCCCGAAGGCGCCCGTCAGGTTCTCGAGGGAGGTCTGGACACTGGCGAGCCCGACCTCGCGCGCCTCGGGCTTGTGGGGGAAGAACTGGCCGCTCGAACGAAGCTCGCTGAACTCCTTGGCCGCCCGAAGGAACAGGCGGTGGTACCGGGCGGGATACCGCTCGGCGACACGTCGGAGGTTCGCGAGGACCTTCTCGGCGTTCCGCCCCACTTCCGGCACGACGATGGAGCGGTCCTTGATCGTCAGGAAGTTCGACGCGTAGCAGAGTTGCTCCAGCGTCGAGATCCCGATGACCCGGAACCCGTGGTTCTTCTCGAGGTAGGGCAGGAGGTGGGTGGTGTGGCTGCGCCGGTAGACGCCGCTGTCCCGCAGGTAGACGTCGACCCGCGCCAACTGCAGCATCTCGCGGTGACCCACGGCGATCCCGTCGCCGGGGAAGTTGAGGTAGGTGTCCAGGTGCATGTTGACCATCGGGTCGGCACGGGCGAGCAGTGGGTGCCTCGGCTGGTGGACCACCCCGACCTCGTCGAACGCCGTTCCCGAGGCCAGGAACTCCTGCACGCCCGTCGCATTGGTCCGGTCTCCGGTGCCCAGGAGCGCGAAATCTCCCGCCGGTAGGAAATCTCCTCCCTCGAAGGTGCCCCGCTCGATCCGTGCCACCGGCCGTTCTCCGGAGGAGGTCCAGACGAAGGAGGTGAGCTCGGTCTCGCGGCGGCGCTGGGGCTTGGCCAGCCGCCCGACCACGATCCCGCGGTCGGTCACCGCCTGCTGGTCCCTTAGGAAGAACAGGTTCGTCAACGGCTGGCGCAGCGTCGTATAGCTCGTGACGGAGCGGGACCCGCGCCCCCGCTCGAACCGTATCTCGGGCGCGAGCACGAGCGTCTCGATGAGCTGGTCGCGGTCGAGCTGGCGGAGCGTCTCGCCGAACTCGCGCCGGGCCCGCGCCGAACCCGGGCCGCGGAACTCGACGGTGGCGACCGCCCGGCGGACGATCTCCTCGGCGACGTCCGGGTGGCGACCGGCCGATTGGAGCAACAGCTGGTCGAGGTACTGGACCGAGACGCCGAACCCGGATCTAAGGGTCTCGGCGAGCTCCTCGTGCTCGCGGCGGGCCCGTCGGAGGCTGAAGACGCGTTCGTAGAGCGAGGCATACGGCTCGAGGAGGCCGAAGAACGCCTCGATCCCGGGGGGACGAACCACGACGCGGCGGAGCGGGTGCCACTCCGCGCGTGCTCGGGCCGTCATCGGCCCCGGGGACCCACCGACACCCGGCGCCGCACGTCGGGCGGAAGGACCTAGGGGTTAAGGAGAGATGTCCCGACGGAGGACCCGGCCTACTGCTGGGTCCTCCACTCCTTCATCGGCTTGCGGTTGACGCCGGCCATGCGGGCCATGGCGTTCTTGGACGCCTCCTTGGTCGAGTGACCGGCATCGGTCAGTGCCTCGCGCGTGGCGCTCGCGGCGCTCACGGCCCCGTTGCGGATCGCCGTCCCGGCGGCGACCGCCCCCGACCGGACGGCGCCGGGGACCTTGCGGACCTCGGTGTCGATCGTGCGGCCCATCGCCGAGAAGTCATCCTGGAGGTCGAGGAGCGCGTACTTGGCCTCCTTGCGGGTGAGCTTGCCGAGCCGGGCGATCTTCTCGTCCATCGTGTCGAACTCCAGACGGAGGTCGCGTCCGATGCCGCGGGCGGCGAGTCGAAGCTGCCGGACGTGTTCGCGAAGTTGGGCCTGCTCGGAGGACTCCATGGTGCACCGTCGAACTACGTCCGGCGCCTCCGTGGGATAAAGCCCGACGGTTCGACTCGCACGGCAGGGTCGAGAACGGGTCAGCGGCCCATGCGCCGATCGGCCTTGCGGCGCCGGGGTTTCGTCGCTACCTCCGCCGGAGCTCCCCCCGCGCGGGGGCCGTCCTCGGGGGGCGCGCCCTCGATCGGTCGCGGTGCTCGAACCGTCTCGGTCCCTCCGGCCCACCGGACCAGGAGCTCGAAGCCCAGCCGGGTGGGATCGGTGACCACGAGCTCGCCGTGCAGCTCGCGCGTGAGCAGCCGGGCCGCCTTCTCGTACTCCGGATGCTGCGAGCGCAAGAGCACCATCGAGAACCTGAGCGGTCCGACCGTACGGAGCTCGGAAGCGCGGGCCAGCGCGTTCTCCATCGCCGCGTCCAGATTGCCGCTGCGGACCTGCCCGTTCGCGTCGGTGTAGGACTCCGGCAGCCCGTCGGTGATGAGGAAGAACTCCTTGCGGTTCGCGCGCGAGGGTCGCAGGAGCAGGTGGGCGAGGTGGAGCGCCTCGCCGGTGTTGGTGAACGAGCCGGGCGGGCACTCCCAGAGCTCGAGGAGGTCGAGGACCCGGACCTCGTTGTCGAAGACCAGGACGTCGATGGTGGCGTCGGGATACCGGCGGCGGATCGCCGTGTAGAGCGCGAGCAGCGCCTTCTTGGCGGCGACGAGCTTGTCGCCCTCGGCCATCGAGCCGGACTTGTCGAGGGCGAGCACGACGTGGACGCGTTCGCTCAGCACCTCGCGGTAGATGTAGCTCGTCGATTCCTCGATGTGCCGCTGGCCCTCCATCCGGGCGGCGAGCAGCGAGGAGGGGATGTCGAGGTGCGCGACCTCCTCCGGCTGGAGGAGCCTCGCCTTCTCGTAGATCCCGGTCGAGCCCTGTCCCTTCAGCGATCGGCGCACATCCCCCGGTAGCGCCCGCGTCTCGTCCTCGAGGACGAGCCGTGCGAACCGCTCGACGAGGCCGAAGGTCACCGCCAGTTCCCCGCCCCGTTCGGCCACCAGGCCGCGCTCGGTGAGCTCCTCGCGCACCCGCCGCTCCTCGGCGTCCTTGACCGTCCGGTCGACGTCCTGCTCGGCGCGGCGGCGCGCTTCCTCCCGCTCCGCCGCCAGCCGGCGCTGCTGGGCCTCGGCCTCCTTGCGCTTCTCCTCCGCCTCGCGCTGCAGCTGACCCTCCCGGCGCTGGAGCGAATCGGAGACCCGTTCGCGCAGCTCGGTCTGCTCCCGCGCGCTCAGCGCATTGATCGCGGCGCCGAGCGAGCCGGCGTCGACCGTGCGGCCCTCGGCGGCCAACGTCGCGAAGTTCAGCGTCCGCTCCGGCCGGCTCCGGACCTTCTTCTTCTTGGAACGGCCGAAGAGGCCGCGGAAGAACTCCGCGATGCGGGCGAAGAACGCGCGGATCCGTTCCCAGATCGACGGGCGCGCCGGCGGCTGGTTCCACGAGGCATCGGGGAGGAGGAGCGCGTCCCGCACGTCCGACAATAGGTTCGGGTCGACGAGCCGGCTCAGGTCCACCTCGCGCGCGGCGCGCATCCGCTCCTCGAGGCGCGCGAGCTCGTCCCGCAGGAGGTCCTCGTTACGGAGGCGGACCGTCTCGAGCTCCTGGGAGCGTCGGTCGTACTCCCCGAGGACCTTGCCGACCTGGCGGGAGGCCTGGCGGCGGAGCTGTTCGCGGAGCTGCGCGATGCGCTGCGCGAGCGCCCGGTCGTCGCCCGCCGTCTGGCGGAGCAGCGCCCGGGCCCCCTCGAGCCCCTGCTCGGCGAGCGCACGGATCAGCGCCTCGCGGTCGATCAGGTCCAGGAGGTCGTCGGAGACGAGCTCCTCGTGCGCGGTCGCGCAGTCCGGCAGCTCGATGCGAGGGCTAGCGGACGTCGTCCTCGGTCCCCTCCTCGCAGGTGAACAGCGAGAACTTGTCGAGGAGGGCGAACTCGGCCAGGGCGGCGTCGGGCGCGGCGACGGGCGCCGCGGGGTGCTCGCGGTCGCGGACGTAGGCGAGGAAGGCTTGGAATCGGGGGAAATTGGCCCCGCCGTTCGCGACCTCGGAGCGCAGCGAGGCGTCCGGCACCAGCCGCCGGCCCTCGCTCACGAACGACTCGCCCTCGGCCCGGTTCTCGCGGAGGACGCCCTTGTAGTACCGGCACCAGTAGACGAGCGCGCTCTTCTTCAGCGCGTCGTCGGTGTGCCGGTCGAGGAACTCGCTGATCCGCTTGGAGTTCTGGACGAACGAATCGCCGCTGCGCGCCCGGATACGACCCCGCATGGCGTGGAGCAACCCGGACTTGAGGTCCTCGACCTGGGGGATGGGGCGGCTGCCGAGGACGGCGAAGGCGCTCGTGCGGTGGGCCACGTCGAGGAGCGTCCGGTTGGACCCGACCTCGCCGACATCGGGGTTGTCGTCGGAGTTCTTCAGCCGCCACATCTCGATGACGCGCACGCCGGCGTCGACGAGGATCTCGGGGACGTAGGCGCCGCCGTCGGCCGCGACGCCGAGGTCGACGATGCGGCGGTTGGCGCCGTGGACGGTGTTGAAGCCCACGTGCAGGCTCGTCAGCCGGTCGCTGAGCGGGTCGTTGATGTTGTCGAGGTCGGACAGGTTGGAGGTGCAGACGGCGACGAACGAGGCCGGGAAGCTCTCCCGGGACTTCGAGGGCGTCACCGTGCCCTCCTGGAGCGCCTGGAGGAGCACGTTCTGGGTGCCGAGGGGCAGTTTACCGATCTCGTCGACCAGGAGGAGCCCCCGGTTGGCCTGCAGGAGCTTGCCCGGCTCGAGCACGAGCGGGCTCATCGGGTCGCCGATCTCCTCGAGGCGGCGCAGGTTGAGGTTCCCGGTCAGGTGGTCGGGGAACACCTCGCTGCTGCCCTGGAGTCGGGCGAACCCGAACCCCTCGCGCAGACGGACGAACTCCGCCGGGACCTTCGAGCCGTCGACCTTCGTGGGGTCGAACTGGCTGACGTCGTTGTTCGCAGCGAACCGGCGCTGGCAGATCGGGCAGGGTGGAAAGTCGCGGGCCGTCGCCGGGTCCACGACGCTCAGCGGATGATCGAGGACGGGGCAGCCGGTGATGACCCAGGCGCCCTTGGGGAACAGCCCCCAGAGCTCCTTGGCGAGGCTGGTCTTGCCCGCCCCCGACGGACCGAAGAAGAGCACGTGGGCGCCCGAGACGACGGCGGCGACCAGGTCCTCGTAGGTGGAGACGGGGAGGACCGTGTGGGGGAACAACGCGGCGAGGGCCTCGGTCTGCTTCAGGCCCTTACCGCGGAGACCCTCGAGCAGGCCGAGCAGCTCGCGGCGGAAGACCTCGGTGGGGCTTTCGGCGACGACGCCGCGCGCCTTCAACTCCGCCGCAGTGGACCGGGTCCCGATGGCGGGCGAAGACCGCGGCGCGGATTCCGGGCGCGCGGCCACGGCCGGCCGACCCGGGTGCGGGATATGTAGTTTGCCGAACCGCTCCGTCGACGGGGATTCGGGAACGCGGCGTTGGACGGTCGCCCGGGCTCCCCGACCGCGCGGAGTTCGGGGAGGTTGATAGGTCGAGCCGCGCGCCCCGCCGATGCCGCAGCCGTCCGGCGGCGGGAGCCCCCCGGCCGGGCGGGCGAACAGCTCGATCAGGTTCTGCGCGGGACCCCGGGCGATGGCGCGACCGTGGTCCAACCGATCGCACCGGAAACGACCGAGGTAAGGCTCGTCGCGCCCGCCACCGGTGCGGGGGCCGGGCCCATCGCGGCGAGGATCGGCGGCGCAGGGGCGGGAGCGAAGGCAACGTACAGGTACATGTTAGCGAACAGGACGGGCGAGAACGCCGGCATGGGGTTGGGGTCGTCCACCGTGAGATTCCCTGAACTCGGGAAGGCGAGGAACCCCGGCGGGGGCGTGATGTGGTAGGCATAGGTCCCATTCGGTAGCGCGAGGCCGATCATCCCGCCGACCACCGCATGGGTCACCCCGCCGATCGTCAGGTTCCACTCGAGCCCTTCCGGCGGTGAGAGATAGTAGTAGAAGTACACCGCACTATCGGCCACGAGCACCAGCCGATCTTGGGGGGCATAGGTGAACTGGACGGATACGGAGAGCGCGTGGCCGCTCACCGTGAGCCACCCTTCGATGGTGGCGGGCACGTAGCTCGTGTTCGGACTGACCTCGAAGGCGGTCCAATAGTAGCTTCCGTTGATCAGCGTGAAGACGATGGGTCCGCTCGAGGTCGACCCCCCGTTCCATTCGGTGACGTCGGAGGAGATGTCGGTCTCCCAGGCGGCGCCGCTGGGAAGGCCGGATTCGGAGAAGGTCAGCGTATAGTTCTCGGCTTTCGTGAACGCGATCGCGATCGTCCGCCCGCTGCCCGAGATCGTGAAGCTTCCCGAGGCCGGGTTCGGGGTATAGGAGAGCGGTCCGAGGAAGCTGTAGGTCGGGATGACGTAGGAGTAGGAATAGTTCGTCTCATTGACCACGATGGGGCTGCCCGCGCCCGCGGAGGCGAGCGTACCGAGGACGGAGACGGCCCACGCGTCGGAGCTGGGGAGTCCCGATTCCGTGAACCGGACCGGATAGGTCGGCAGGAAGGTCACGGCGACGCTGACCGGGGCCGCGGATATGGTCAGGCCGGCGTAACACGGCGAGTAGCCCGTACAGGAGGAGAATCCCACCGCGCTCGCGACGTACACATCCGAGCCGTTGGGGAGCATGATCACGAGGCTCGACGTCGTCGAGTAGTTCGACAGTGAGACGTTGAAGTCGACGATCACCGACCAGTTCGTCCCGGGCGCAAGCCCCGTTTCACGGAACGTCACGGGGTAGAGCTCGGAGGTGGGTGGAGAGACCGGCCCGAACGTGACGGACTGTTCCACGGCCGCACCGGCGACCGTGAACGTGCCGCCGGGGGTAGTGGGCGTGCTCGCCGCGGTCAGGGAGGCAACGAACCAAGTGTACGTCCCGTTCGGCAGAACCATACCGATGTAGGGGCCCTCACCGGAGCTCGCGAACTCGATCGGACTGGCGTTCCCGGTCAGGTAGACGGCCCAATCCCCGGCGGGGGCGAGCCCGGTCTCGTGGAAGGTCACGTTGTAGCTGCCGCTCGGTGACGCCCGGCCGGTGAAGGTGATGGAGACCGACGCGGGTCCCCCCGCGACCATCACGGAACCGGAGGACGGAGTGGCCCGGTATCCGGTCGGTGGAATGACCGTGTAGGAGTAGGTCCCGTTCGGTTCGTTGAACTGGACCGTCGTGGAGGTCGACGAGAACGTGAACGCGACCAAATCCACGGCCCAGGACGTTCCGCTTGTCAGCCCCGATTCGGTGAAAGTGACCGAGTAGGTCGGGGCTCCGCTGGACTTGGAGAAAGTGACGGACTCCGAGACCGACCGACCGCTCACGTCCACCGTTCCCGACGGAGGGCTGGCCGAATAGCCGCTGACCGTGCCCACGGTGTAGGGGTAGCTCCCATTGGCCTCCTGGAACGCGATGGTGGTCGTGGTGGACGAGAGCGATGACCCGCCGAGATCGACCGACCAGCTGCTTCCACTCGGCAATCCGCTCTCGGTGAAGGTCACGCCATACTTTCCGCCGGTGGAGCTGGACGTCGGGGTGAACGCGATGGACCGGTAGATCGCCTGCCCGCTGACCGAGACCGTTCCGGAGGCGGGCGCAGCCGAGTAACTGTTTCCCGCGCTAGCGGTGAACCCGTACGAACCGTTCGACTCCGTGAAGGCGAGCGTCGTGCTCGTGGAGTTCGACGTGGTCCCGTTCAGGGTCACGGACCACGAGGTCCCGGACGGCAACCCGGACTCGTTGAACTGTACCGCGTAGGTGCTCGGCGTGGGCTGGGAGGACTTCGGGGAGCTCGGGCTGCCGGCTGAGTGCAGTCCGGGAATGATCCCGACGGCGAGGAGCGCGAGTACGATCACGACGATGATCACGACCGCCGCGATCGCACCGATGGTCGCGGGCGAGGCACCGCCCCGCGGGGCGGATGGGGGGGAGGTCGATTCGTCCGCGGGAGGCGCGGGTTCCTGTACGTCGGCGGCCTCTTCGTCGGGTTGAATCGGGGTCGCCATGCCGGGTTACGGCCGTAGGATTTCCTGCCCACTCTTAGTCCTCTAGGAGGGGCCAGAACCCCCACGTCGGGGGCCAAGGGAGGGCCCTGGGGAGCCTCCGGTCGCTGTGACCTACGAACTACCCCGTAATCTGCGAGGACGAAGTTTGAGTACGGCCCTGCGCGTGGTTCGGTGGAAGGGAATCGAGTGACGAACTACCGACCGAGGAGCCAGCCGCGTCGGTCCCCTTCCCGCAACAGCGCAGTGCAAGGCACGCCGATCGACCATGTCGTCGTCGTGCTCCAAGAAAACCACACGTTCGACTGTTATTTCGGAGGTTACCCGGGTGCGGACGGGAGCTCGGGAAAGGCGCTGTGTCTCCCCAATGCCGCGGGGAGCGCGACCCCGTGCACCGCGCCGTTCCACAGTCCGACCCTCACTCCGCCGGACCAGAACCACGACTGGGCGGCGGCCCACGCGTGCTACGACGGGGGAAAAATGGACGGATTCGTCTACACCGAGGGCGGTCCGAACACGATGGCCTACTTCGATGCCGCGGACATCCCGCACTACTGGAAGGCGGCCCAGCAGTACGTGCTGTGCGACCGGTACTTCACCTCGGTGATGAGCGAGAGCGCCCCCAACCACCTCTACCTCGTCGCCGGACAGGCCGGCGGTCTCCAGGACGATAATCCCCCCGCGACCCTCCCGTTCCCGCCGATTTTCCAGCAGCTCGACGCGAAGGGATTGAGCTGGAAGGTCTACGGGTTCACGACGTGGTACGAGCGGTTCGCCTACGTCCAGGGTTCGGCGGCAGCCAAGGCCAAACTGGTCTCGAGCGCCCAGTTCGCCAAGGACCTGACCGCCGGCGCGCTCCCGAACGTGGCCTGGGTCATCGGCGCCCCCGGCGGGACCGAACATCCGCCCCAGAATGTCGCCACCGGTTCGGCTTCGGTCGCGGACGACATCGTCAATCCGATCGGAGCGAGTCCGTTCTGGGGCTCGGCCGCGATCTTCGTGACGTGGGACGACTACGGCGGGTACTACGATCACGTCGCCCCGACGCAGGTCGACGCCGACGGCTACGGGTTCCGCGTACCCTGCCTCGTCATCTCCCCGTACGCCCGGGCGGGGATGGTCGACCATGCGGTGAACGACCACGCATCGATCCTGAAGTTCGTCGAGACCAACTTCGGGCTGGCTCCGCTTGCCGCCCGGGACTCGGCCGCGAACGGTTTTGCCGAGGCGTTCGACTTCACTTCACCGCCGAGGGCGTTCCAGCCCATCTGACCGAGGAGCGGTCGGCACGACCGATCGGCGGCTGGAGGACCGCGACCCGACCTGCGGCGGCTCGGGCGCATCGAGAGCGATGGCGGATACCGTGGGGGCGACAATCCCATGGTCGCCCGCCGCCTGCGCGTTCGGGAGGGGACAACGATGGCCGGTCACGCGGGAAGGGCGCACGGGGTACGCCCGCGACGGATCTGTGGGACACGCGACTGGATGCGTCGACATGCCTCGACGGCCCCACTGCGCACGTCCACGCGGACCCGAGCGGCCGGGACTCCGACCTACGGACCGCTGTTCTCCGGACGGATCTACCTCGCCGCCCTCACGTTCACCGATGGCAGCGGGAGGGCCTACTCGGTGAGCGGAACCGACCTGACGACCGTGCTCGAGTACCTGGGTCGGGCGGCGCCCCTGATCTCGCGGTACGCGGGCCAATACGGACCCAACCGGGTCGACGTGGGCCCCGCCCCGCTCCCCCTCTCCGTCTCGTTGGGGGGAACGAGCTACTCGGACGCCCAGCTCCAAGGATGGGTCAACGAGCTCGCCGCCTCGGCCGCCACGGACGAGCCGCCGGCGATCCTCGTGCTCAATCCCCCAGCCCTGACCAACACCGACGCGAAGGAGAGCGGGGGGGTCGGCGTGCTGGGCTACCATGGCCGGGCCACCGTCCCGTACGCCTTCGTCAACCTCCTGGGGAGCGGGTTCACTCTGGACGATGCGGCGGATGCGTACGCGGAGGCGGTCAGCCACGAGATCGCCGAGATGACGGTCGACCCGGCCGCGGACGGGTCCAACCCAGAGGTCTGCGACGGCTGCGGCACGAACTGCCAGGGTTCGGCCGCCCACCGGGCCTACTTCGATGGTTCCGGCAACTACCTCGGCGGCTCGACCGCATTCCCCCCCGCGTTCCCCTATGCGTTCTTCCTCAGCAGCCTCGCGCAGCCACCGGTCGCCGCCGATTGCCCGGCGCCGGCATCCGGTTGCGACTACCCTCCGCCTTGAACAGAGAAGATCCCCCGGCGCTCCACGGGACTTCCGGCTCCGGCGCGCCGACCGAGCCCGCCGTCGCGGACGCCCGCGCCGGCGTTTTTAAGTAGGGGCCCTCGGTGGGCGGCCCCACCATCGATGGCCGAGACGGAATCCGGCGGCAAGAAGACCACGCTCGCGCGCACGGTCAAGGACAAGTGGCGCTCCAAGCACTGGTTCAA
>DASYYY010000004.1:0-45539 GCA_035933635.1 Thermoplasmata archaeon
CGCGGAAGCGTCGCGGCAGGGCCGAAAGTTATGAGGCGCCGAAAGGCTCCCTTCGAGAATCCCTGCTGGGCCCGTAGTATAGCTTGGACATCACAGAGGCCTCCGGAGCCTCGAACCCGGGTTCGAATCCCGGCGGGCCCGCCACCCCCGACGGTACGAGTATCGCGAATGCCTACTGCGAGCACTCGGAAACGATTCCGCCCCGAATCACCTACCCCGTTCGACGGTCAGTACCGTCTCACCTTCGCGATCCGACCGAATGGAGACCACCCGGTGCCCCAGCAGTCGTGCGAGAGCCGGGAGGTCTTCGTTGGCTGAGGAGTCCTTCGTCCGCACTTCGAGTGAGCTCCCCAATGGCACGGAGCTGATCCGGAGACGGAACTCCTGCGGAAGGTTTCATCCCGGAGGCGGCAATCACCGGAATCTTATATCCATGTTCCATGTAACAGGTTACATGAAGTTGATCCAGACCGCGATCGAGGACGAGGAGTACCAGCTTCTGCGTCGCCGGGCCCACGACGAGGGCAAGAGTATGAAGGAGGTAGCTCGGGAAGCTCTCCGGGCCCACCTGCTGCCAGACCGAGTCGACCCCACCGATCCGGTCTTTCACGATTTCCCATTAATCCGGAAAAAGGGGAAAGTTTCCTGGGATTCCAAGGACCATGACGCCTTCCTCTACGATCGGCGCCGATGATCTTCGTTGACACGGGGGCTTGGATCGCCCTTCTCGATCAGCGTGATGGCCATCATCGGCGAGCGCTCGCCTTCCAGGAGGAGCTTACCCGAGGGAAGCACGGACGATTGATCACCACGGACTACGTCCTTGATGAAGCGGCTACCTTTCTCCGCCGGCGGGGCCCATCGGCGACGCTCCACGCCTTTCGGACCATCCTGGAGCGGAGCCGGAGCGTCGAGATCGTATGGACCTCTCCCGAACGGTTCTGGTCGGCGTGGGACCTGCTTCTCGAACGCGACGACAAATCGTGGAGCCTCACAGACTGCGTGAGCTTCCAAACGATGCGGTCGCTGGGCATCCATGACTCCTTTGCGTTCGACTCCGATTTCCAAGAGGCCGGGTTCAACCTCCTTCCTGCGACTGACTGAGGGATCGGGACGAGTCCCCCCCACGCAAGCTACCTTTTCGAAATCCGGCGGGTCCGTCTCCCCAAATCAAGCGCCACACTCCGCCGGGGCCCTCGACCGCGGGAGTTCGACGGTTCGCGAAGGCGTTCTCGAGAGTGCGTTCGCGGAGGTGTGCACCGAATGTGGAACGTCCATCGGCCCGCCCTATCGGCCCAGGAATCGGGCGCATGGACTCCCCCCAGACCTGGGGGGTGGGGCTCTGTACTCAACGAAGGACGGGGGAAAGGCCGCGAACCGCTCGCTCGAGCTTGTCCAGGCAGTTGGTCCAACCGGGCAGCAGCCGTGGAAGTATGTGGGGGGCCCCCCTTCGGAGTTCGGCCAGCCGCTCATGGGTGACGGTGAGCTGCGCGTCCGCCTCTCCCCAGGGCCGAATCTGGACCCGGACGAGGGTGTCGTAGTACTCCCCCTTCTCCGGCTCGGTCCCCACGAACGCCCAGCGGTAGACGAGCTCCCGCGGTGGATCCAGCTTCAGAAACTGACCCTCGAACCTCCCGGTGCTCACGCCGTGGCGCGAGTGCCAGACCTCGACGCGGCCACCGACGCGAGGCTCGACCGAGATCCGGTCGATGTCCAGGTCGTCCGGTGCGATCCACTGACGCATGAGCTGCGGGTCGAGGAACGCCTGAAAGACCCGGTCGGGGCGGGCATGGACGATCCGCTCGATCCGGATCGAGTCGTCCGAGTCGCCGGATCCGCTCACCGCTTCCTCCGGGTCCCCGGGGGTGTCTCCCGCTGGAGGGCCTCGTCCATGCGGTCCAACCCCTCCTGCCAGTACCGCTGATAGAAGGAAAGCCATTCCGACGCCTCCCTCAGCGAGCGTCCACGGATCGAGTACAGGTGCTCGCGACCGGCCGTGCGGAGGCCGACCACCCCCGAATCCCTCAGGATACGGAGCTGCTTGGACACCGAGGGCTGGGACATCCGCGTCCGGTGGACCAGCTCGCCGACCGAGCGCTCACCATCGCGCAGCGCCTCGAGCAGGTGCCTCCGCGACGGTTCCGCCAGGAGTCGGAACACGTCGTGCACGGTCGAGACATGCCTAAATGGATATATGTCCGTTTACGTATGTGAACGGGCGTCGGGGCGGTCCGGGTTCCGCGAGGCCCCGAAGGTTCGGGTGGCGTAACGATGCGCAAGATCACGGCGAACGCCTACATGACGCTGGACGGCCGCGGCGAGTTCCCGAAGTATCCGGGGTCCGACCGGCCGTCGCCGGAGATCAACGCGCTCTTCCGCCACATGTGGTACGACCGGTTCGACGATGTCAGCACCGTCGTCATGGGGCGACGCTCCTTCCTCGGTCACCAGAGGACCTGGAGCGAGAAAGCCCTGAAGCCGGGCGAGCCGAAGTGGCTCCTCGAGTATCGACGATATCTGGACCGGGTGGAGAAGATCTGCCTGTCCCGCCGGCTCAAATCCACCGACTGGGAGAACTCACGGATCCTGCACGGGGATCTCTCTCGCATTCTGGCGAAACTCAAGCGCGAGAAGGGCGGGAACATTCTCGTGGAGGGTGGTCCGGCGGTGGTCCGCGAATGCCTGCGCCGCGACCTCGTCGACGACTACTGGTTCTTCGTCATGCCCGTGGTGTATGGAAGGGGCCCCCGATACTGGGGTCCGATGGATGACCAGTGCACGCTCAAGCTCGTCGAGACCAAGCCCGGAGAGGACCGGGAGATTCTGCTGCACTACGAGGCCGTGCGCTAGCCGTACGTGCTGCCCGGTTCGAGGGCGGACCACTCGACGAGCAGCGGTGCGCTGGGTGAAACCGACCCCACCGATCGACCGACTCGCGGCGGGATTCGCGTGCCGGCCGATTCCCGTTCGATGCACCTAGGCGAGCCGACAGGCTCGATCGAGATCCTCGGTGCTTTCGGCGTCCGCGGGGGAGCGACCTGCGGAGACCTCTTGCGCTCCGCCACTTTCCGGAGGAGGGAACTGCTGGATGCCGCTCACCTCGCAGCCCCTCTCGCCCCGCACATGGCCGGCTTTCGCGCGGCTGGTGGAGAAGCATAACGGGATCTTCGGCGGGTGCTGGTGCATCTCCTTCCACCTCGGCCCGGGCGAGAACAAGCGGGCGCCCGCGGAGTATCGGGCGATGAAGGAGCGCCGGGTACTGGAAGGCCGTGCCCACGCCGCCCTGGTGTTCGACGGCGACGACGCGGTCGGGTGGTGCCAGTTCGGCTCGACCGAGGAACTGCCCAACATACGGAGCCGCAAGGCCTACGAGGAGGGTCTCCGGAGTCTGCCCGATTGGCGGATCACCTGCTTCTTCATCGACCGAAAGCGCCGGGGGGAGGGGATCGCGAACCTCGCCCTCCGCGAGGCGCTCCAGGAGATCGGGCGCCTCGGCGGGGGGGTCGTGGAAGCGTATCCCGAGGACGTGGCGGACCGGAAGGTCTCGCGTTCGTTCCTGTGCAGCGGTACGCTCGGCATGTTCGAGAAGGAAGGGTTCGAGCGCGGTCGGAAGATCGCCATGCACCGATGGGTCGTCGCACGGAAGGTCGCCGGAGCTGCCGTCCCGAGCGTGCCGACGACCTCCGCGGCTCCCTCCCGTGGGGGTGGATCGGTCCGAGCGTCGCCGCCACGCCGGCGCGCTACCGGTTCGCCGCGACCGCCTCGCGCAAGAGCCGGATCGCCACGTCGACGTCCTCGAGCCCGGTGAGCTGGACCGCGACCCAGTTCGCGGTCGGGCTTCGTGCGTGCACGTTCCGCTCGAAACCACCGGACGACCATCGGGCGCCGATCACCGCGCTGGTCAGACGTACATCCACGCGCGCGTCGCCGTGGAAATGTGCGATCTCGCGGTCCCCGGCGAAATACGAGGATCCGTGACCCCGCCGTAGGGCGGGTCGACGGACCACCCCGGGCATCTCGCAGGCGCGCCGGTCGAACTCCTCCCTCGGCGAAGGTGCAGGCGCGGTGCATTCCCCCCGGTCCCGGCTAGGGAGGCGAACGGATGACGTGGCTGGCCGCACTCCATCGCCCGTAGGTCGGGACTCGAACGCGTGCGGCGGGTGGCGGTAGTAGGCCCGTCAAATCCAAGAAGAGGGTCCCGATGGAACCTCCGTGCGTCTCGAGTCCCGGATCGATGGCCATGTCGCGTGGATGACGCTCCACCGACCCGAGGTCCTCAACGCGATCGACCCCGAGACCCACGACGAACTCGTGCAAGCCTGGGTCCGGTTCCGCGACGACCCGAAGCTCCGTGTCGCCGTCCTGACCGGGGCCGGACCCAAGGCCTTCTGCGCCGGCGTCGACCTGAATCGCATGGGCGACTTCTACCGCAGCGCCCCCTCCGGAGAGCGGGCCGAGCGGTGGAACCACGAGCCCGGCATCGGCGGGATCACACGGAACCTTCCCCTCGGTAAACCGGTGATCGCCGCGGTGAACGGGATCTGCCTGGGGGGCGGGTTGGAGCTCGCGCTCGCCTGCGATCTCCGCATCGCGAGCGAAAATGCCACCTTCGGGTTGCCCGAGGTGAAATGGGCCATCATTCCGGGGCAGGGCGGCACCCAGCGGCTCGCCCGGGCGGTGGGTCCGGCTCTCGCACTGGAGATGACGCTGACCGGCCAGCCGATCGACGCCGCCCGGGCTTTGGCCGCGGGCCTGGTCAGCCAGGTCCATCCGCCCGAACGGCTCGCTGCGGCGGCGGGGTCGCTCGCCGCGACGATCGCCGCCCACCCGCCGCGCGCGGTCCGCGCCGCGCTCGAGGCGGTCCAGCGCGGCCTCGACCTTCCCCTCGCCGAAGGCCTACGGCTCGAACAGCAGCTGGCCGACCCGCTGCGGGACAGCCCCGACAACCGGGAGGCTCGCGCGGCGTTCCGAGAGAAGCGTCCTCCCCGCTGGAGCGATAGCTAGGTCCGTCTCAACCACCGGCCCGGAGGAGGAAGGGCCTCCCGCATCCTCGAGCCAGCGGCGTACGTCGCCGCCGGGCGCTTCTACTTGGCGAAGGAGCTACGGGCGACCGAAGAAAAGAGCCGATTCGGCGCCCCGACCACGCTGCGCGGGGGCGCGGGCGGGGGGGGCGAAGGGAGAAGGGGTTGGCGCAGGGACGAGATCGATCCGACCCGTGTCCGATTCAGCGGCTCCGTCCGCTGGCCGCCTGCTGGCCCGTCGAGGGGCTGGAGGCCCTCAGCCGTCCCAGCCCGACGAACGCGATGACCCCCGCCGCGGCCACGCCCACGATCAGCAGGATCGGGCCGAGCCCGAATCCGCCGCCACCACCGCTGGCGGTGGTGGACAGGGGCGTGAGCGAGATGGTGATCGGGACCGTGGCGTTGGTCGAGAACTTGTGGGCCGAGCTCTGGCCGATGTACCCGCCCGCGCTGACGTTGAACCCGTAGGACCCGATGTACACCGGGGCCACGAACGTCCCGAGCGCCCCCGTCGTGTAGGTGTTGGTCTCGGGGTAGGAGTCCTGCGTCGAGCCGGCGATGACCACCGTCGCGTTGGCGATCGGCGCCCCGGTCAGGCTGTTGACGACCACGCCGTAGACCTGCGCGGTCACCGGGAACATCTGCAGGTTGCGCACCGTCGACGTGCCCTGGACCTCGACCGAGAAGGTCACCGGCGCGTAGATCGACTGGAACACGCCCGTGGCCTCCGTGGTGAACGTGTAGCTGCCGTTCCCCAGCGCGATCGAGTAGGTACCGAACTTGTCCGAGGTCGCCACCAGGCTGCCCTGCGTGTAGAACTCGACGTTCGGAACCAGGTCGCCCGTCAGCCCGTCGCGGGTGGTCCCCGAGACGGTGTAGAGCGCCTGCGGGAGCACGAAGTCCTCGCTCGTGACGTTGGCGTGGACGACGACGAAGCGCCCCTCGCTCGTGTAGCCGTTGGCGGCGGCGGCGACGTAGTAGGTGCCCCACGGGACGACCAGGTTGTAGACGCCGGCCGCGTTCGTGGCCGTCGCGTAGTTCGTGCCGGCCGAGACGACCGCCCCCGCGAGCGGGAGGAGGTCGGTGCCGCCGGTGACGACGCCCGAGATCGAGAACAGCTGGTCGGTGCCGACGGGTGTCAGGAAGACCGTCGGGACGTCGGTGACCTGGCCGCTGAGCATCGCGGTAGTGATGTAGCCGTCCTGGTAGCCGGGCGCCGAGGCGGTGAGCACGTAGGCGCCGGGGGGCCCGAACAGGTAGTACCGTCCGGCACCGCTGGCGGCCTCGAGCACCGTGCAGTTCCCCGCGCTCCATGTCGGACAGGCCCGCACGAGGGTGCCGGCGATCGGCGCGTCGGTGTCGGAACCCAGCACCGTGCCCTGGATCGCCCCGTACTCGGCGAGCTGGATCGTGCCGAGGCTGACGACCTCACCGGCCGTCAGCGAGATCGGCAGGTAGCTCGTGTTGTAGTAGCTGTCGTTGATCGCGAGGATGTAGTTCCCCGCCGGCACGGAGAGCGTGAAGTAGCCGATGACGTCGGTCTTCACCGTCTCGAAGCACGGCCCGGTCGGTTGACCGGGGAGCGCCAGCACCGAGCAGACACTGACGTTGGCGTTGTCCAGCGGGTCGCCCGAGGGGTCGCCCAGCACGGTGCCCGTGATCGTCGCGTACTGGCTCAGGACGAAGGTACCCGCCCACTGCCAAGTATCGGAGTGGACGACGATGTTCTCCAGCGAGCCGTTCACCGCGAAGTCGGGGATCGAGACGTTGATCACGTCGGCGCCGGGGCGGGCGATGACCCAGAAGTAGCCCGAGCCGTTGGTCGTCGCGTTCGAGCTCGAGCACTGCGGGAAGGCCACCGGGCAGACCGAGACGTAGGCCTGGTAGAGCGCTCCGAGACCGGGGTAGCCGAGCACGCGGCCGGCCACGATCCCCTCGCCGGTCAGGTTGACCGTCTCGTTGAGGACCTTGCCCGGAGTCGCCTGGACCTCGCTGTTGTTGGTCTCGTAGCCGCTCCGTGTGACCGACAGCTGCACCGGGTTGTTCAGCGCCATGTCCGAGAGGTAGGCTCCGACATAGTTGCCGATCAGGCCGGGTGCCCCCGAGATCGAGGCGTTGTCGGTCGTCGTGATCGCCGGGATCGGCACGCCGCTGTTGTTGGCCGGGTCCCAGACGACACCGCGGACCCATCCCCACGGGATGATCGAGACGTTCCCGATCTTCCCGAAGTGGTTCTGGGTGCCGTTGATGATCGACGTTTCGCTCTGATTGACCGAGATGTTCATCTCGCCGGTGATGTTGAAGTCGGGCGCCGACACCGCGATCGTGACGTTCGCCCCGGGCGGAGCGGACATGTTGACATACCCCCAGCCGTCGGAGGTGGTCGGCAACGAGGAGATCTCGGTCGCGTTCTTGGTCCAGACGTTCGCGGCCGCGGTGGCGTAGGGGACCCGTAGCGTGTTGGCCCCGTAGGGTAGGACGCTGGCCGTGACGTTGAACTGGATCCACCCGAAGTGCTCCAGCGAGGCGAGCGGCAGCACGTTCAGCTGCGAGGGGAGTTTGGCGATCGTCTCGTTGTAGTCGTAGGTGTTGGTCAGGTTCTCCTTGACCGGAACCCACGCCGAGCCCTGGACGAGGTCGTTGGTGATGTTCCCAGGGGGCAGGAAGACGACGTACCCGCCGCCGCCGGTCAGCGCCTCGCCGGCACTGACGGCGCCGAGGGTGGGCGTCACCGCCTGCAGCCCGACGGTGCCCCATCGGACAGGACTGCGGTTGTGGTCGGAGGCGTCCATGACCACCCCGGTGTAGGCGGCGAAGACCGTGACGCCCATGACGAAGGTCGGGGCGCCGGAGGTGGTCGGCTCGTTGGTGACGTTCCACTTCGAGCTGTTGGTCAGGTAGCCGCCCGCGGCGGTCCCCGTTCCGGTGGCCGTTCCGGTGACGGAGATGCGGTCGTACTTGCCGAGCGGGGCGGTGATGTTGAAGAACCCGCCGGAGTCGGTCGGGCCGCTCGCGCCGCAGAAGGTCAGGTTCGCCACACAGACCCGGACCGTGGCGGCGGGTCCGACGCCCTGGCTGTAGCTGACGTTCGCGCTCCAGGGGTTGATCACGATCTGCCCGTGCAGCACCGGGAGGGGGACCAGGCGGACCGTCCCGATGTCGATCGAGGGGGTCGTCCCGTTGACGGTGACGAAGTACGACGCCGGATAGTAGTACCCCGGATCGGAGAAGTTCATCCAGTAGCTCCCGAGGCTCTGGCTGAAGTTGAACACCCCGTCCTGGGTGAACTGGCCGGAGATCGAGGAGGGGGCGCCGCCGCCGAGCGGCTGGATGTTGATGGTCGCGTCGGGCAGTCCTTGGTTGGTGGTGTTGTCGGAGATCCGACCGTAGATCCAGGCGGCCGACGGCGCGCGGTAGGCGAGCGCGTGCGGGCGGGCACTGGAACCGAGGATCGGGTAGAGTTCGATGGTCGGCGCCGTGACGACGGTACCGGGCTGGGTGACGTTCACCCAGCTCCAGTTCCCGAGGTAGCCTGGGGCATTGGCGACGACCTCGTAGGCGCCGATCGGGAGATGGCCGGCCTGTACGAGGTAGAAGTAGGTGCCGTTGGTACTGACGAGCCCCCCGCCGATGGTGATGGGGTTGCAGCTGTTCCCGGCCACCGCACAGATGTCGACCGAGGAGGTGTTCATCGGGTAGCCGGTGGAGCTCAGGATCTGCCCGGTGATGTAGGACTGCGGTGTCAGGTTGATGATTCCGGCGTTGTTGCGACCGGGGTGGACGTAGAGCGTCGTTGAGTTCGCCTCGAAGTTGGGCGCGCGGACGAGGACGGTGTCCCAGCCCTCCGAGACCTGGGCGATGAAGCTGCCGTTGATCAGGCTCGCGAGCGCCTCGGCGGTCGGGGAGTTCTGCAGCCCGGCCGGCTCGATCTCGACGGTGACGATGGTGTTCGGGATCACCCCACCGGTGAGGGCGTCGTGGATCTTGCCGACGACGTCAGCGACGGTGAGGTTGATGTCGCAGATGTGCACGGAGGACGCCTGGCACAGGTTCATCGGCAGCGTGTTCCAGACACCGGGCGGATTGTACGCCTCGGTGAAATTCGCAGGGGCGTTGCCCGAGGCCGACTCGATCTTGAGCGTGTACGGACCGGGCGGCACTGCCGCGCAGAACAGTTCGCTGGCGGGGTAGCTACTGTAGGCGGCGGTCGGGCATCCCCGGATGGGGGTGATGGTCTGGTTGCCCGAGGCCCCGAAGCAGACGGTGGAGGCGTCGGTCGAACACGCCGTCGCCGTCCAGTACAGGTTGTTCGGGAGCACCCGTCCTTCCACGTACGAACCGGGAGTGACGTTGACCCCGTGGATGTTGAAGAGATGGCCTTCCGTGGCGTTGATCCACGTCCAGTTGTCGCTCACCGGGAGCTCCCCGGGGATCGGCCACGTCGGGCCGAAGGGGTTGCACGAGCGACCCGTGTCGGGGTAGACGTGGAAGCTGTTGCGCAACGGAGCGAGCGCAACCCCGTACTCGGTGTTGATGGGGACGCAACCGAACGCCGCGCAGGTGCTGGTGGTCATATTGATCCCCTGCGGGGTGATCGTGTGGGCGGCGAACTGGTAGCCGTCGAGGCTGCACGTGCTGCCGACGATGTTGCCCGTGCCCCACTCGGCGACGCCGGCGGTGACGGTGCTCTGCCAGGTGAGGTTGGTCCAGGCTCGCCCGGGGATCTGGGGGAGGAGGAAGACCTTCCCGAGGTTGACGGTGGTGCCCGGTGGCTTGGACGGCACGAAGAACGTCGAAGTATTGGTGATGTAACCGTCGGCCATCACCTCGAGGGTGATCGGCCCGATGGGGGATACCGTAACGGCGGACCCGCCCTCGTACCCGACGTGCCCCTGGGGGAAGCACACTCCGGCGGAGTCGCGGGCGCAGGCCTGCATCGCCCAGTACGCACCGTAATTGACGGGGACCGCGGTGCGGGTCTCGCGGTTGTAGAGTGACGCGGTAACGACGACGCCGACGGGCAGTAGGATGATCCCGATGTTGACGCAGGACTTCACTCCCGCGCCGGCGGGCAGGTCCACGAAGTAGGTGGTGCCGAAGTACAGCCCCCACTTCTGAACCGGCTGAAGGATGAGCTCGGAGGCGCCCGGGGGGACCGGGACGGTGAATTGCCCGTTGCCTCCCGTGATGGCCGTGGGGGTGGCGGTCAGCCGGGTATCGCGACTCTCACCGGAAACCTGGACACCGGCGATCGTCTCGTGGAGGGAGTCGTTCCCTTCGACCGTCCCGCAGACGATCGCGTCGGGGACCATGTAGATGATCCCGAGAGGGTAGTTGTGGCCGGCCGTGACGTTGACGACCACCGTGTAGTTCGTCACGTAGTAGCCTGCCGAGAAGGTGATCTGGTCGGCGCCGAGCAGGAGCGAGACGGTGAACGTGCCCGTGCTGCTCGTGTAGGTCGGCGGGCACGACTGGTTGGTACAGTCACCGCCGATCGGGCTCGGGGCGACGAGCACGCCCGAGATCGTGGCATGGGTCAGGGAATCCTCGACGGTCCCGGTCGCGGTGGCCGTTCCGCTGGTCGCGGCGGTCGTGGGGGCCGCCGGCGCCCGCGTCGCCGAACCGCTCGAGGAGGGGGAGGTGCTGGGGTTCAACGGCTGGCCGTCAAAGCCACCATGATTGGCGAAGGCGAGGAACTGTGCCGCAGTGGGTGTGGGAAGGTTCGAGGGGTAGGCGGTGGCGATCTCGTTGGTCAGGGGGGCGCTGGAGGGACTCTGGCCGAGGTAAGGTCCTGGGACATACCGCGGGCTGGCAGTGGACGGCGCGGAGCGAGCGGGGGGGATCGCCTTCTCCGCGTGCGCCGCACTGCCACCCGTGGCCCCGGAGCTTGCTCCGGCCAGAGGGATCATTGCAAAGGTGGAAAGGACCATGAACGTCCCGAACGCCACGGCCAGCCCGATCGTCCGCGCGGCGCCGAAGCGCGATCGCCGGAGGCCGCCCGAGACAACACCGGACCCTTCGGAACCACCCAGGAGGGAGAGGCCCCGGAGGGTGGTCCGGTGGGCCCGATTGGTCAGGTTTTCAGAGTCCGCGATCGGCTTAGCCCGGGCGGTCATACGAGGTCCTCAGGGCCGCATTTCTATGTATAAACCTTTGGAACTCAAATCGACGTACACTCGTCGAGAACGCTGATACGACGGGTTGCCCATACCGGGCGGGGAAGTCGGGGCCCCGGATCGGACTCCAGCGGCAGGTCTTGGCCCGACCGGTCGGCCACCACCGGACCTGTCGAAGTTGGCCGAGGGGCGGCGCCACCGCGCAGCTCCGGTGCCCACGGAGTGCTCGGCACCGTAGCATGCGGGTGATGTCCCCGTAGGTACGTCAGGGCCCGGAAACCGGATTCGGCAAACGGCCCTCGTAGAATGGAACGACTCCCGCATGCTAGACCATGTCTCGGAGATCGGTATGGCTGCGGCACTGGTCGACCCACGGGCGGCACGGACAGGCTCGGAACCAGGGGGATGCTGCACCGCGAGCGCCCGCGGACGGCACCTGAACTGCCCGTGGCCGGGCGTGTCTAGAAATAGCGGGAATAGGGTCGGGGGGGCCGGGGCCGTGATCAGTGAGCGTCGGAAAACCGCCCGCGGAGCGCGACGAGCTGAACGCCGGCGGCCCGAGCGAGACCCAGCAGCTCGTGGACCGGATCTCGAGCGAGCTCGACCTGCTCGCCCGCAACGTCGACATCCTCGAGCGCCTGAGCGGAAGCCCGCCGATGGGGATCATCCGGCTCAGCGAGGCGCTCCACCTACCGATCCACAAGGTACGCTACTCCCTCCACCTCCTCGAACGCGAGGGCGTTATCCAGCCGTCGGCCGACGGCGCCGTCGTGACCGAGCGTGCGCGGGAGTTCTGGGATTCCCTCGATCACTCGCTCGACCGGATGTCGACGCTCATCCAACACCTCAAGGAGCGCGCCACCGAGTACAAGGGGCGCAGCGCGAGCCGGAAAGCCTATTAGTGGAGCCTTTGGTGGGCGCGGCCGGTGCCGCCGTAGCTCAGCGGCAGAGCGATCGGCTGTTAACCGAAAGGTCAGCGGTTCAAAGGGGCCGTAGGCTCGCGCCTGCGGCCCGGAGACTCCGCTCGGCGGCGCCTCCTCGGCCCCGGTGGGCCCGTAGCTTAGCGGTTAGAGCGACCGGCTCATAACCGGTCGGTCGGCGGTTCAAATCCGTCCGGGCCCACGTCGTCAGAGGTCCGGTCGGCCCGCGGTGAGCGCGCACGGCGGCCAAGTGGCCGCAGCGCTCGGATCCCCGACACCGGACGACGGCTCAGTGGACCGGTCGTCGGCCGCGCCGTACCTTCGAGACGGTCCCGAGGGCTGGCACGGTGGGGCGGGGAGGCGCTAACCGGGGGCGTGCACAAACTTTCGGATGCTGCCCGCCTGGCTTGGAGTGAGGGCGAATCGAAGAGAGTTCACTTCGATTCGGTGCGAGTCGATCCATCGAAGTTGTACCCAAGCGAAGGACCGCGGGCCGGACGGGAAGGGGAGGGGAAGGGTCAGACCGGCCGGGGAGATCCCGATGCGCGGTAGCACGGGTACGAACCGGGGCAGATAGATCAGGAGATTCACCCCGAGCACGACGACAAGAGTTGCGAAGCTCAGGACGAGTTCCTGCCCCGGGTCCGGCACCCAGCCTCGCCACGGGCCGAGGACGATCAACTCGACGTAGGCGAACAGCCCGGCGAAGGCGGTCACGCATCCCAGTAACGCCCAGCGCATCACCCGATAGGCACGCGGCCACGTCCGGTGCCCGGCGGCCCATTCCGTCGGAGCGCCTTCCACGGGCGGGAGGAGGCCCGGAGCATGACTTCAGTCTGTGGATGCCCCCGTTACCACGTGGTATCCGATCGTCGCGAGAACGGACGGACCGGAGCCGGGCCCTCGCCCACCCAAAGGTAGTTTTCCCCGAGACGGAGTCCTCAGCGGGCCGGAGGGCCGGGGATTCGGTGACCCGTCGAGTTTGGTTCGGGGCAGTGGTGGTACTCTCCGCGTTGGTTTCGGTCCTCGCCTCCACGGATCTCGGTAGCGCAGCTCCGGTCCCGTCCCCCGCTCCTTCTGCGGCATCGGTTCCGGGCACCCCCGGCGCTCTGCAGGTCTCCTGGCACAACCTCGGTCTCTCGCACGCCCCGGTCGGACGCAACCGGTTCGGATTCGCCTGGGATGCGGCCGACCACCGCGCGGTGCTCTACGGAGGCTACAACTACCTACTCAACAATCCATTCTTGACCGACACTTGGACCTACGCAGCGGGGAACTGGACCCAACTGAGCCCGACGGTCCATCCCTCCGCCCCGTACGGCCTCAAGCTGGTCTACTTCCCGCCCCTGAAGGGCGTCATCGCGTTCGGCGGAGAGGCCCTCTGGGGGACCGCCTACTACAACGACACCTGGCTGTTCCGGCACGGCAACTGGACCCAACTGTTCCCGGCGACGAGTCCCCCGCGCCGCTCGGAGTACACCATGGCCTACGACCCCGGTCGCCAGGATATCGTGCTGTTCGGAGGCACCGACGGCTCGAGCCAGGAACTGCAGGACACCTGGGTGTTCAACGGTACTACCTGGGCCAAGCTGAACCTCTCCTTCCACCCCTCGGGACGTCAGGCGGCCTCGATGGTCTACGACCCGATCGAGGGCGGGGTGCTCCTGTTCGGCGGCAGTAATGCGAGCCACGGGGCGGCCCCGGGAACGTGGCTGTTCGCACGAGGATCCTGGCACGACCTCCGGTCGACGAACACCCCGCTGCGCGTCTGGACTCCGGTCGCGGTCACGGCCAATGGCACCCCGGTCTTCCTCGGAGGCCAGAGGTCGAACACCATCTACAACACGACCTACGAATTCTACGCCGCGAGCTGGCATATGATCGCGGTCGCCTCGGCCCCGGCGGTCCGCGAGAACGGGGCCATGATCTACGACGTCCGCGACGGCTACCCGCTCTATTTTGGCGGCAACAATCCCTTCGCGTCCACCTTCTACAACGACACGCTCGCGCTGTACTGACCCGCAGACCGCCCTTCGGGGTGCTCGACCGATCCACGCGGGCTCGACCGCCGATGGGGACAGGGTCCACCGTCCCGGACGAGCCTCGGGGCCGGTTCGTCGAGACTTCGTCCGGCCCTTGGCACGCATCACAATATTCAGGGACGTAATCTGGCAGATGATGGGGTGCAGCGTGTGTCGGGAGAGGAGGCGGTGAAGGTCCGCACCCTCCGACCGCCTGGCGAGCCCGTCCACGGGACCCTGTTCCTGCCGACCGCACGGTCGGGCAATTCCGCCGTCGTCGTGATCGGGGGATCGACGGGCCGAGAACCTACCTTCATCGCCGAAGCCTTGGCCAAGGAGGGTTTGCCGGCCCTGTCCGTCGCCTACTTCGGCCAGCCCGGCCTCCCGCCGACTTTGGAAGGCATTCCCTTGGAGTACTTTCGACGCGCGTTCCAGTACCTGGGGGATACCGCAGGCGAGCCGCGGCCACGGCTCGTCGCGCTCGGCGTCTCTCGGGGGAGCGAGGCCGCCCTCCTCTGCGGGGTCCACTTCCCCGACGAGGTCAACGGCGTCGTGGCATCGGTGCCGGGAAACGTGGTCCTTCAGGCGTGGGGCGGCCGTGGTCCGGCATGGCTCCTCTCCGGCGAGCCGTTACCCTTCACCCGACGGTATGGTCCCGAGGCGACGGACCCGGCATCCATCATCGCGGTGGAGCGAATCCGCGGTCCGATCCTCTTGGTCTCTGCGGGCCAAGACCGGATTTGGCCTTCGGTCCCAATGGCTCGCGCCATCGCCCAACGACTGCGTGCTCACGGGCACGACTACCCGGACGAAGCCGTCGAGTTCCCCGAGGCCGGTCACTCCCTCGGATTCCTCGTCCCGAACCTACCCGTGGACCCGGGACCGGAGTTCGACCCTCTCCCCTCTCGTCAGGCGAGGGCGAAGGCGTGGCCCAAGGTGATCGAATTCATCGCTCGGGTCTCGTGACACCCCCATCTCGATGCCGGGGGTTGGCCCCACGCGGCTCAGCCCCGCAAGGCGTGTGGCAGGCTTGGCTGAAGTACCGAAACCCGGCGCCCGAACGGCGCCCGCGGGGGCCGATGACCGCGACCAGCCACCCCCGCCGGGCGGGGAGTGTTCGGATGCACGGGGAGGTCGTCCGGGGTCGCCCCGGGAGTACGTATTTGTACGTGGGGGCCTGTCGGTCCGACCGGGCCCGACGAGCCTCGGTGGAGCCATGCGATCGCTGACGCGGCGCGGAAAGAGCGCGTGGGTGGGCCATTCGGTGGTCGTCGGCGGGGTCCTACTGCTCGTCCTCCTCGCGGTCGGCGGTGCCGCCACGACCGGCACCTCCCGGACGTACGTGGCGCCGTTCAAAGGGAAGGTGTTCTTGGGAGGCTCGACCTCGAAGTTCGGATGCGGGTCGGGGTCGGCCCGGATCACGACCCCGGCGAACGTCTCGCTGGCCACGGGCGCGTTCGCCTGGGCCGGAATGGCCCGCGCCCACTCCTGCGCAGGAGCGGCCGGGCATGGCGTGGCCATCGCCTCCGGTGCCGTGGGCCTCGTGGGGCCGACCTTCAAGCCGAAGAGCTCCGGCTACCAGTTGCTCTACGCCGTCTACAACTTCTCGGACAAGATACGGGTCATCGAGGGCCACTCGAATCCGAACACGTTCGTCCAAGCACTCTGGTTCCTCTCCGGAGTGGTCTGGGATTTGAACTACCAGACCGAGCAGTCGAGCAACTTCTTCCAGATGGGGAACAGCACCCTCGGGGGGACGGCGAACCTCTGGTACAACATGAGCGCGAGGACGTTCACGCTGGCGTGGTCGGCGAACCTGACCGTCGGTCACACCTACGAGATGGTCACCCAGCTCGACCCGGAGGTCTACGTGGGGGTCTACAGCGGCTCCGACGGTGCCGCGTCGATCTCGGTCGCCGGCTCGATCGTTTCGTTCACCGTGAAGTGACCTCGGGCCGCTCCGTCGTGTCGCGCTCGGGTGCGCGCCGTGGGGTTTGATTACCCCGTAGTTGCACTACGTGGGCGAGGGATGCCCCCATGAAGTGTCCAGGATGCAACGCGGACGTCGCCGACGGATCGAAGACCTGCCCGCACTGCGGCCGCGAGCTCTCGCTCGGGACGCGCGCGGTGGGGGAGACCGAGCACCTGGCCAAGGAGACCGGCGCGGTGATCGGCAAGGCCGGCCGCGGGGCGTGGGGCGAGATGAAGAGTCTCGGGTCGAAGGTCAAGAAGGGCGTCCAGCACGAGGACGCCGAGAAGCCGTCGGAGCAGCACGAGAACTCGGGGTCGTAGCCTCCTCCCGGTCGGAGCCGCAGGCAGTTATCGAACGGGGGAACGACCCCCTCCGGCTCGATAACGCCCCCATCGTGTGGGCGAATCTCTCATCTCGACGCGTGTCGTCGTACGGGACCGAGGGATCCCGTGACGGCGATAGCCTCCCTGCGGCGAGTGCCGGAACGTTCCGCACTCCTCTCGGTCCTCGCCGGGCTGGTCGCGGGACTACTCGTCGTCGGGTTTTCGCTCCAGCACGCGTCCGCCCCGGTCCGCTTCTCTACCGTCGTTCAGCCGGCCGGGGAGATCTGGACGCTCACCCCGCCCTCCACCTGGTGCACGACCATCCCCCAGGCCGACGGGTTCGAACAGACCTGCACCGGGGGTGGTGCGGCCTACGTACTCCTGAACGTCACACAACCCTCGCGCGTGTCGGGGGCGTTCGTCCTAAGCGGTCCCGCGGGCGTCTGGGTCGTCCCCGTGGTCTACCTTTGTGAGATCAGTGTCGAGCTGACCCACGCCTTCCACTCGTGTCCGCCACCTTGGCACCCTCCGCCGTTCCAAGCTTGGACCGCTGAATTCCCCTCGGCGGGCACGATTCTCCTGTCCCAGCTCCCGATGAACTTCACCTCGACCACCGGAATCCTCCCCGCCGGGGAATGGGAGATCATGCTCGTGGATGCGACATCGACGAACATCACCGCGACCCTCACGGCCCCCGTCGTTCTGACCAATCCGTAGAGCTCCGGGCCCGCGCACGATGCGGGCACCGGGGGGTCGAGCGCCTGGTGGGGAGCGAGGAAACCACCGCACGCGGTCGGTGGGGGGCGGTGGGGACGACACGGTTGTCGCCGGGCGTCGGCGGACTTCGGGCGACAGAATTATCCCGCGGAGATGTGATTCCACGCCGATGTCCACTCCCCCGTCCTGGGCGGGCACGGCCGTCCGGGCGCTGGCCCCGCTCTCGGTCCTCCTACTCGTCGGCCAGTACCTCCTCGGCCTATGGACGAATGTCTATGCCCCCGCGGGCGGGTTCAATTCGAACACCTCCTTCCCCTCGCTCGATTGGCACTACATGATCGGGGACACGCTGGGGATCTTGGCGATCCTGCTGATCGTCTTCGCCGGACTCAGTCGCCAGGTACCGGCGATCGTGCTGTCCGTCGTGCTCTTCATCGCGGTGCTCGTGGCAGGTTTCGCCGGCCAGGCGTTTGTCGGGAGCACGCCCAACCCTCCGAGCGCATCGGTGACCATGGGCGCCATGTTCCTGGTCGCGTTCGTCGCCGCGCTCGGGCTGACCTTCGGTTCGTGGCGAGGCTGGGCGATGCGCCCTTCGGGCGTCCCGACCCCCGCTCCGGTCTGATCGGCCTCCGGACGGCATTCTGCCGGCCCTCGGTGCGAGCGTCGGTCCTGCACTTCGCCGCGCGCTCGGCGCGCCCGCGATCCCGGTCCCTCCGAGCGTTCTCGGGGCGCTCGAACGGGCGACGAGCAGTTCATACCGCCGGGCTACTTGCTCGACCCGGGGTCAGCTATCCGGTGAACGATAGGGTCGGCCCTTTCCCCGGTCGCAAGCGCTCGGAGCCGGTGCGGGCTTGTGCGCTTCTGGTGCTCGTGGCGGTGGCCGCCCTGCTGGTGATCGGCGGCCCATGGCCGGGGGCTCGAGGAGGCCCCGCGCCGCCCGCGCGCACGGTACGAGGCGCCTCCGTTGAGGGGGCCGCCGTCGCCGGAGGCGGCCCGGCCATCTCCTTCGGACCTCCCACCCTTGCCGCCCTCAGCGGAGCCGTACCCCCGGCGTCGCCCGTCGCCAGTTCGGCCACGAACTGGTACGTCTCGAACTGGAGCGGCGAGGGCATGATCGCCGAGAACCCGGAGAACCCCCTGAATCTCGTCGCCGGAGGATTGTACTCCCCCGGTGGGGCCTACAACAACTCCACGCAGTACTATGGACACGGGGTGAGCGGCGCATTCAGCTCGTTCGACGGCGGGCGGACCTGGAGCGACCAGTACCTCCCTGCGAACGCGAACTGGTCCAACTCGAGCTCCGACCAGTGCGACCACAACCACCTCGCCGACACAGCGGTGGTCTTCGGACCGAACGACACGGTCTACTACGCCGACCTCGGCTACGTGTTCAACGTCCCGGGCCGCACCTGCTCGGTGGGTCTCGCCGGGACCGATCTGTACGTCACGGTCTCCCACGACGGCGGCCGGACCTGGGGCTCGCCGGTCGGGGTCGCCGGCATGGAATCCGGGTCGAGCATCGACAAGGACTGGCTCGCCCTCGACGAGCGCACCGGCGAGGTCTACGTCGCCTACACCGACGACGGCAACGGCTCGGTGATCGATCTCCAGAACTCCACCGACCAGGGCCGGCACTGGAGCAAGCCCGAAACGATCTCGCAAAACTCCGGGTCCAATCGGGGTGTCGAGCTCGTCGTCGACCCCTCCGGGGGCGTCGACGCGCTGTGGATCGAGCAGGACTCGAGCGTGCTCTACTTCACCCGGTCGACCAATCACGGCGCGACCTTCTCCAAACCCGTCGTGGTCGCGACCGCGCTCGCGGAGTTCTCCAGCCCGTCCCCGGACGCGTTCCGCGCCTACACGCTGCCCGCGCTTGGGGTCGACGGATTCCCATCGAACCCCTACACCGGACGGCTGTTCGCCACCTGGCAGAACGGCTCCGGCGGCGCGTCTGGGTCGCCGGCGGTCTCGCTCTCCTACTCCAGCGACAACGGCACCCATTGGACCGCGCCGATCCGGGTGAACTCGAACACGATGCTCCAGGACTACCAACCGGACGTGGCGGTCGGGGCGGACGGGGCCGTGTACGTGGAATGGTACGGGGAGAACTCGACCAACGGTCATTACCGGCTCTACGGGACGACCTCCCGCGACGGCGGACGCAGCTACTCTCCTCAGGTGGCGATCAGCGACGTCGACTCCTATCCCATCTACCCCTCGGGGCAATCGGCGTGGTGGATCGGCGACTACACTCACCTCCTCGCCGACGCCCACGGCGCGCGGCCGTTCTGGACCGATGCCCGGGCGCGGCAGGAGTGGAGCTGCTCGGTCTGCCTGTGGGGGTACAACTACAACATCACCTTCTACACGGCCGAGATGGCGAACGGGACGATCGGCTCGAACGTCCCGGTGAACCTCTCGGTCCAGGGCTCGCTACCGCTCCACGGCCTGCTGGCGACCGGCCCCTCCACCGTGGGCTCCACGTTCCTGGTCGGGGAACAGTACAACCTGTCCGCCCCGGCGTCCGTGACCTGGAACGGATCGACCTGGTACTTCGCGAGCTGGTACGGTGCGGCGGTCTCGGCGAACCGGACGGTCGTTGGCACGGTCACCGGTCCGACGGCGCTTCGGGCCTGCTACACCGAGCTCGCGGGCGCCCTGTGCGCAGCCCCGGGCGCGCCGGGGTACCTCGATCTCCGGGTCCTACCGGCCAACGCAACCGTCGTGTTCGACGGGGCCACGGTCCCGCTCACGGTCGGGGCGGCCACCTCCATCGCCGGGCCGGGACAGTATTGGCTCAACGTCTCCGCGGTCGGCTACTACCCGATCTCGCTGACGGTGAACATCACGAGCGGGGCGATCGTCTACCGCAACCTCTCCCTGCCGGAAATCCCCGGCTTCATCGTCGGCACCGTCGTCCCGGTCAATGCCACGGTCGAGGTCGACGGTTCGCCGATCCTCGTGGGGGCGGGCGGGACGTTCAACGACACGGTCCTGCCGGGGTTGCACACTGTGCGCGCCTACGCCTACGGCTGGTCGACCTACACGAACCGCTCGGTCGCGGTCCAGTTCGGCCGTGCCACCATGCTGGTGCTTCGGCTGAGCTTGGAGCTCGGTTGGATCGCCGGCTCGGTCGATCCGGCCAACGCCTCGCTCTTCCTCAACGGACAGCCCCTCGCCTCGACGGACGGCTTCTTCATCTCGCATCTGGTCGTGGGCGAGTACTGGATCAACGCCACCGAATCCGGTTACGTGCCCGCGAGTTCCGGGCCGCTGGCCGTCACTCCCCTCGCGACGACGCCGGTCGCGCTCCTTCTCACGCCAGCGCCGGGCGATCTGGTCGGAAGCGTGTCGGTCCCGTCGGCCCAGGTCGTCGTCAACGGGACGGTGGTCGACACCACCGACGGAGTGTTCAACGCGACCTTTGCCCCCGGCAGCTACGTCGTCCAGGTCACCGCCCCGGGATTCCTCCCCTTCCAAGAGTACGCCAACATCACCTCGAACACGACGACGTTCGTGGATGTCGAGCTCACCGCCTCGGCCGGCTGGGTCGTCGGCTCGGTCGACCCCGCGAACGCCACCGTGCTCCTGGACTGGAAACCGGTCGAGTTGCTCGGCCCCGGCGTCTTCAACGTGTCGCTGCCTCCCGGCACCTACGCGCTCACCGCGGCGGCCCCGGGATTCGTGAACGCCACCGAGATCGTCCGCGTGGTCGCCGGGGAGCCGAGCCCGGCCCGCCTCGCGCTCGCCGAGCGCCCCGCGGTGGTCGTCCGTACCGCCGCCGCCCCTGCGGCCGGGCCGGACCTCTTCGCGTTGGGTCTCCTGGTGATCGGCGCGGCGGCCCTGTTCGTTGTTACGGTGTTCCGCCGGCGGCGGGTTCGCGCCCCTTCCGGTCGACGACCGCGGCGCGCCCGCTCCCCCCGGTCTCCTCGGCCGGGAAGGGTTCACCGCCGCTGATTCGCCGCGCCCGGCGGTACGGCCGTAGCCTTCCCGGCATCAACCGTATAGCCTAGCCCGTTTGGACCGAGAGGATTCCCGTGGGCATTGTCCTCGCCGTTCCAAAGGAGGTCGCGCCGGGGGAGCGCCGGGTGGCGATCGTACCCGAGGTCGCCCAGCGTCTGGTCAAGGGCGGCCACGAGTTCCGGATCGAATCGGGTGCGGGCGCTTCGGCGTACTATCCCGACGAGGCGTACGCCGCCGTCGGGGGCAAGCCGACCGCCTCCGGCGCCCCGCTGTGGGGCGGCGCGCAGGTCGTCCTCAAGGTGAACCCTCCGACGCCGGCCGAGGTGGACGCCTGGGACCCGGGCACCGTGCTGGTCAGTTTCCTCTACCCGGGTCGCAACCTCGACGCGGTGCGGCGGCTGAAGGACCGTAAGATCAGTGCGTTCGCCCTCGAGCTCGTCCCGCGGATCACCCGCGCCCAGAGCATGGACGCGCTCAGCTCCCAGGCCACGGTGGCGGGGTACGAAGCGGTCCTCCTGGGGGCGGGCCGGAGCCCCAAGTTCCTCCCGATGCTCACCACCGCCGCCGGAACGATCCGGCCGGCGACCGTGCTCATCCTCGGAGCGGGGGTGGCCGGGCTGATGGCCATCGCCACCGCGCGCCGCCTCGGGGCGATCGTCGAAGCCTACGATGTCCGGCGCGCCGCCGGCGAGCAGGTCCGGAGCCTGGGGGCGAAGTTCCTGGAGCTCGAGATCAACGCCGAGGGGACCGGAGGCTACGCGCGCGAGCTCACCCCCGAGGAGAAGGCCAAGGAGGGCGAGATGGTCGGTGCGGCCGTGGCCAAGGCCGACATCGTGGTCACCACCGCCAACGTGCCCGGGCGCCGGGCGCCGCGGCTCGTCGCCAAGGAGACGGTCCTCAAGATGCGCCCCGGCGCCGTCATCGTCGACCTCGCCGCCGAAAGCGGAGGGAACTGCGAATTGACGCAGCCGGGGAAGACGGTCGTCGAGGGGGGCGTGACCATCCTCGGACCGACCAACCTTCCCGGCGATGTGCCCTTCCACGCGAGCCAGATGTTCTCCAAGAACCTCCAGGCGTTCCTCGAGCTGCTCGTGGACAAATCCGGCGCGATGGTCCGGGAGTTCACCGATGAGATCCTGGCGGCGAGCCTCGTGACCCACGCCGGCGAGGTCGTCCACGCGCCGACGCGCGAGGCGCTCGCCGGAGGCAAGCCGTGACCGACCTCTCGACCGTCTGGACCGCGGTCTACATCGCGCTGCTCGCGGCGTTCACCGGCTACGTCGTGATCAGCCGGGTGCCGGTGATCCTGCACACGCCGCTGATGAGCGGTTCGAACTTCATCCACGGGATCGTGCTCGTCGGGGCGATGGTCGCCCTCGGCCTCGCCCAGACCCCGCTCCAGCAGGCCATCGGATTCGTGGCGGTGGTGATGGGCGCGGCGAACGTCACCGGCGGCTACGTCGTGACCGAGCGTATCCTGGCGATGTTCGACCGCACCAAGCGCCCGGGCCAGGGAGCGCACTAGCGTGGTCGACTACTCCGTCGCCATCGAACCGGTCTACATCGCGACGATCTTCTTCTTCATCCTCGGACTGCAGCGGATGAGCCACCCGCTCACCGCGCGCAGCGGCATCGTTGCGGCCGGGGCGGCGATGCTGATCGCCACCGTCGTCACGTTCCTGACGCCCGGGCTGACCAACTTCGGGCTCATGGGCATCGCCATCGCGATCGGCGGCGGGCTCGGCTACTGGGCGGCCAAGCGCGTGGCGATGACCGACATGCCCCAGATGGTCGCCATCTACAACGGCATGGGCGGGGGTGCCGCCGCGGCGATCTCGGCGGTCGAACTGTTGGGGAGCTCGCTCCCGAGCACCGCCTCCCTCGCCGTCGCGGGGGGTCTGATCGGAGCGATCTCCTTCGCCGGGTCGATCATCGCGTTCCTCAAGCTTCAGGGCTGGATGCGCCAGCGCCCGATCACTTACGCCGGCCAGCAGGTCGTCAACATGGCCGTGCTCGTCCTCGCCGTCGCGTTCGGGGGCCTGCTGATCGCCCATCCGGCGGGCTTCCCGATCCCGGGCGGGACGTTCCTGCCGCTGCTGTTCGTGCTCGCGCTCGGGTTCGGCTTCCTGATGACGCTCCCCATCGGCGGGGCGGACATGCCGGTCGTGATCTCCCTCTACAACGCCTTCACCGGGCTCGCCGTCGGTCTCGACGGCTTCGCCATCACGAACTACGCGATGGTCGTCGCCGGCGTCATCGTCGGCGCGGCGGGCTCGCTGTTGACGATCCTGATGGCCCGCGCCATGAACCGCTCGATTTCGAATGTGATCTTCGGCGCGTTCGGCGCGACCGAGGAGACCGGCGCCGAGATCAAGGGCAGCATGAAGGCCATCGAGGCCGACGACGCCGCGGTCATGCTCGCCTACGCCTCCAAGGTCGTCGTGGCGCCCGGCTACGGGATGGCCGTCGCCCAGGCGCAGCAGAAGGTCAAGGAGCTCGCCGATGCCCTCGAGGCCAAGGGGATCCAGGTCAAGTTCGCCATCCACCCCGTGGCCGGCCGGATGCCCGGCCACATGAACGTCCTGCTCGCCGAGGCCGGCGTCGCCTACGACCACCTGTTCGACCGCGACGAGATCAACCCCGAGTTCGAGAGCGCCGACGTCGTCCTCGTCATCGGCGCCAACGACGTGGTCAATCCCGCCGCCCACCGCCAGGGCAGCCCGCTGTTCGGTATGCCGATCCTCGACGTCGAGAAGGCCAAGAACGTCATCGTCCTCAAGCGCGGCCAGGGCAAGGGCTTCGCCGGGATCGAGAACGATCTGTTCTACCGGGACAACGCCCGGATGCTCTACGGCGATGCCCAGGAGACCGTGGGCAAGCTCGTCCAAGCCGTCAAGAAGCTCTAGGGAGGCCGCTCGCTCAGCGGGTGAGCATCGGGACGGGCTCTTCGCTTGCCCGAGTCACGTCAGAGGCCGCTACGCTCGGGAAACTCCATGACGGTTGCTTGGTATCGTCGATCTGCTTCCACTGGAAGGGCGCCTCCGAGCCGAACAGAGACAGCCAACGCGCGGCCACTCGGGCGAGGCCCTCCACCCCGAGGAAGAGTAGGAGGTCGAGCGGGTGGTCGGACTCGCGCAGCTCGTCGACCAGGGCCGGGAACACGTTCACGACCGAATCGGTGGCCGAGGTGGCGTAGCCGCGGCGCCGGTGGAGATTGATGTGCTGGATCGTCCGGATCCGCTGCATCAGGAAGTTTCGGACGTTCGTCGGTGGCGCGACGGTCACGATCGCCGTCGGAGCGTACGCCGCGGGACCGCTCACCGCGGTCACCTGGCACTGGAGCTCCTGGTCGTCGGTGGGGGAGTCGAGCCGCAGCCGGATCGGTGCGGCGCGACAGAGCTGGACCAGCGTGGTCTTCGCCGAACGGAGGCACACGCGGTGGTGGACGGAGTACTCCGCCCGGCTCAGACGGTTGACGATCGGACTCGGGCTCCGCGTCGGGACAATGCGGGCGCCCACGATCCCGGCGGGGGTGGTCAGCATCACCCGAAGGAGCTCGTCGAGGGTGGAGGACGTCAGCGAGACATCGGCGTCCATACGCAGGAACAGGTCCCCCCGCGCCAGCCGGAGCATCCGGTCCAGCGCGCGGATCAAGCCGTCCCGGTCACCGGTGTCGACCACGTGCAACCGGTCCCAGCGTCGGGCGAGGTCGTGCGCGATCGCCGGGGTACGGTCCGACGACCCTGATACATCGACCCAAACATCGACGCGGATCGGGCCGTGGAGCGAGACGTCCTCGTAGGTGCGGAGGAAGCTCAGTAACTTGCCGAGGTTCGCTTCCTCGTTATACGCCGGGATAAGGACGGCGAGGTGCAGCGGCCGGCGCTCCGCGAGCCGGAGCGATCCGTCCAAGGAAGTGGTGTCGGCGGGCCTCGCCTGAGTGTTCATTTGTTCAGACTGAGGTACCCGGTCCAACTGAACGATATGTACGACGTGCGCTCCGCTTCTACCCGGTCGCTGCCGATTGTAGTTGCGACGACGCGGCCCGGCTTACAAAAGCGTATTGGTACTTCGGATGAACGGAGATGATTCGGCCGGTTCGGAAGGGACTGACCGACCCGTAACCCGCCCGGACCGAGGGAAAAGCACCACGGGAGCGTTTGACCGTTAAATCGGGTGTCCGTTTCGGCGCACCGGGAGCGGCGTAGAGTCCTTGTCCGGTTCCGCTGACCCGCACGCGCCCGACCCGGAAGCGACCGCGGACCGCGGGCGATACTCGCGCATGCTACGGCGCCTCGCGCTCGCACCGGAGCATTGCCGGCTCCGCTGGATCCTCCTCCTTGGGCTTGCGGTGCGGGTCATCCTGGCTCCCCTGACCTCATGGGACTTCGACACCCCGGGCTTCGTGCAGGCGGGAATCTCCACACTGTACACGGGAAGCCCGTACACCTCCTCGCTGTGGTCCAATCCGCCCCTCGCACCGTTCCTGGCCTCGCCGCTCCTAGGGGTGCCGGCATGGTTCCTCGGTCCCCAGAACCTGGTCGTGGCGGTCTCGGCGATCGCGCCGGTGACGGCCCAGACGGGCGTGAATGCGACCTACCTTCCCGTGCCCGCGGCGCTGCTGGCGTGGAAGCTGCTCTTCATCCTCGCCGACGCGGGTGTGGCGCTGCTGCTCTACGCCGCGGCCCGCCAGGGGACCTTCGGTGTCGCCCTCCGCCCGAACGTGATCGCCGCTGCGTGGATGCTCAACCCGCTCGTCATCTGGGCCTCCGCCGTCCACGGGGAGATCGATTCGCTCGCCGTGCTGTTCGTGCTCGCCGGCCTCCTCGCGCTCGTTGGCAAACACTGGACCTCCGCCGGGCTGTTCCTGGCGCTCGCCGTCTTCACCAAGGCGTATCCGATCGTCCTGATCCCCCTCGCGCTCGTCGTGCTGTGGATGGCCCCCCGCGACCTGCTCCACCGGAGCCGGACGCGGATGATCGACCTGGGTCGCTGGGCGGGCGGATTCCTGGTCGGCTCGGTGGCCTTCCTTGCGTTCATCCCCGAGAGCTTCCGGCTCCTCGACGCCAAGCTCGCCAACCCGGAGTACGGTGGCCTCAGCGTCCTCGCGGTCTTCAACGGAGCGTCGCCCCGCGGCAGCGGCTGGTATGCCGCGTTCTCGAGTAACCTCTCCTACGCCGCGCTCGCGCTCGACCTCTTCCGCGGTCTCGCCGTTGCCGGCGTCGTCTGCGGCACGGTCCTCGTGGCGCTGTGGCTGCGGCAGGAACCGGACGCCTCGGAGGCGCGCCGGCTCCGCTGGATCGTGCTCGCGGCCATCTGGTCCGTGGTGGGCGTGCTCATCGCCGACTCGGTGCCGGAGCCGGAGAACCTGCTCGCGGTGATCCCTCTGGCCCTCCTCGCGCTGCCGGCGACCCGCTGGCGGGCTCCCGCACTGGCGGTCGCTCTCCTCTCTGCCGCGGGGTTGCTCCTGTACCTGGCGTATCTCACTCCGTTCGCCATGTTCTACCCCCTCGCCCATCTCCTGGGGAACGCCCAGATCCTGTGGGTCAACCGCGTGGTGATCGGCTATGTCCACACCCCGCTCCTTCAGGGGACGCTCTGGCTCGGGGCCGGTCTCCTGGGGGGCGGTTGCCTGTTATACCTGTGGGCCCGGTCGGCCGTTGAGCTCATCCCCCGGGGATGGCTTCTCAAGTTGGCAGGTGGTTCCGAACGCCATGGGCCGACGGCTCCCGATACCCAAGTCTAGCATCGCCCTGGCCGCCGTCGTGGCCACCGGGTTGCTGGCGTCCACCGCGCTGATCGGTTTCGAGTTCCGCCAGGATGCCCCCGTATCCGCGGGGATTTCCGGGCCGCCGCGCACCGCGGGCGGGCACATGACCGTCAACGTCACGCTCGCCTCCCATCGGCCCTGGCCACTGCCGGTCCGGGCCGCGCTCTTGCCGGTCCAGTACGAGGAGCCCTCCCAACGCGTCTACGTGTTGCTCGACGCCGCGCGCTCGGCGATGTTCGGCAATTCGCCAGAGGTGTCCGCGCTCGTCGACCAGCTCCGACAGGAGATCCAGAACCTGGGCTCCACGACGTCGGTCGGGACGCTGAACGCCTCGCAGCTCTCGAGCTTCCTCACGGGCAACCACTCGGCGATGCTGGTAGTGGCGAACTACGGCGCGCTGCCGAGCTCGGTTCTGAACTCTCGGGTCAATCTTCTCACCCCTTGGCTCGAAGCCGGTGGCTCGCTCGTCTGGGCCGGTGGCCCGCTCGGCTACTACGAGTGGGGCTCGCCGCCGGTCAACGGCTCGTCGACCCCCGGGGGGCTCGGCTGGCAGGGTCAGCAGGATCTGCTCGGCTACCCGCTCGTTGACCCGCCGGCGAACAGCTCGATGCGGATCCCGCTCGCCTCGGCCTCGCCGCTGACCGGGACCAACCAGTCCGCGCTCGGTTCCGGGCTCGGCCTGGAGTACAACGGCACGGGGTTCGGGGCGAACCTCACCGAGCTCGAGCTCCACGGTGGGATCGACCTCGGTGTCGACACCAGCGTTAACTCCACCGCCGGCCCATCGGCCCGGACCTCGCTCGCCTACGTCCCGGTCGGCAACGGATCGGTGTTCTACTTCGGCGGGGCCGTCTCCGATCCCTCCGGCGCCTATGTCCCGGAAGGTGGCGTTCGGCTGAGCCTGGACATCGGCCAGCTCGTCGCCCACCCGTTCGTCCCGGTCTCCGGCGCGGTGATCATCGAGGAGGTCAACCTGTCGGCCTACCAGCAGACCTCGATCGTGCTCACCGGCAACGAGACCTCCAGCGTCGTGGGGCTCCTGGTCGAGTGTCAGCTCGCCGGCTCGGTCGTCTTTGAGCTGGCCCAGCAGCTCGTGCCCGCACCCCCCACCAACGGCACCGGGCTCGCCGCTGCCGGCGGCCTGCTCAGCGCGACGGTCCATCCGGGCCCGACGGCGTCGTCGGTGGCGACCCATTGGGGGGCGTCGGCGGGCTGCGCCGCAGCGACCCGCTCAACCCCTGCAGGATCATCCGGATGCGTGAGCCCCGTTCCGGGAGTAGCGCGACTGCCCCCGCTGTCCCGATCCACATCGACGTACTGATCGCGGTCGCGAGCACCGGGTCGCGCGCCCACATCCGGGCCGCGGCCACGGTCGTGTCGCGCACCAGGTGGAAGCTCCTACGTGCGTCGTAGGTACGGATCGTCCAGGACCGCCCGGCCGCCTCCCAGCGGGCGGGGGAACCCTGCCGATGGTCGATCCGCGCCCCGGTGTCCTCGAACAGGCGGTAGCCGGCGGCGCGGAGCTGGGCGGCCATCGCATAGTCGACCGCGTCGAGGAAGAGCTCCTCGTTGAACCCCCCCACCGCCGCGAGCGTCGCGGCCCGTGCGAAGAGGCCGGAGTTCGTCAGCGTCCACCGTTCCCGGATCGCACCCGCACGATAGAGCCGTCCGGTCCGGTAGCCCTGCTCGTAGCCGGAGTCCCACAGCTTGGAGAGCGCGGTCTTGGGCGAGAGACCCACGACGACCCGCTCGAGGTTCCTCGCATTCAACGCCCCCGGGCGGAGCGAGTCGGGGAGGGCCGTCAGGGTACTCCGAAGCCGGGCCGCGGTTCCGGGCTCGATCAGCGAATCCTGGTCGAGGAAAAGAACGAACTCATCGCCGCGGTCCCGGGCGTGCTGCACGGCGCGATTGTAGGCGATGGGCAATCCCACATTGTGGCTCGAACGGACGTACTCGATCCGAGCCCGGTCCGAGGTTCCGCACGCCGCGAGTACCTCGGAGACGGGGGAGGGATCGCCCGACTCGGTGTTGTCCCAGAGGTACACGGCGGGGAGTTCCGCAAGGGTCCGGGCCAGGACCGCGCCGAAATCCGCGCCGGGCCGGTAGAGTACGAGGACCCCCAGGATGCCGGTCGCCCCGGCCGGAACGGCGGCCGAGGATGCGCCGGTCAACTCGGTCCACTCCCTCCGGGGGGTCGGAGCGCAGTCCAGCCCTCGAGCGAGGAGCGCGGGGGGACACGGCCCCGCTCCCGGGTCATGTGGGTCAGGGCGGGCATGGAGGCGACCAGGAGCGCGAATGGAACGACGGCCGCCCAGAAGACCGGCACGAGATAGTACCGGTCGGGAGCGACCTGTTGCATGACCAGGCGGTCGAGGGTAATGGCGAGGCTGTACGAGCCGTTCGACCACTTTCCGTACTCGAAGATGGTCGTCCCTTGGGACGAACGGAACGTGCGATTGTCGACGGTGAAGGTGGTCTGGTACGGGTCGCTCGTGAGCTCGAAGGAGAAGCGGGGAGGATCCAGGGTGAGGTTCGACGCCGGTGCCCCGCCGTTCACCGTCAGGGAGTACTCGCTCGGGATCGGCTGGAGACCCAGGCTACGGTAGATCGCCGAGGCGTACCCGTCGAAGGAGGTGTTGTTGCGCGCTTGGTCCGGGGCCAATCCCACCTCGATCCGGACCGGGCCACCGTTGAACAGTGGTTCGTTGACCGGCGTGGCCACTCCGTTCAGCCAGAGCTCGGTCCCCGTGGGCGTGGACCGGAAGGTCGCGTAACTCCAGGCTCCGATGGGGAGCACCTCGGGGAGCACGACGGTCCGGGTCACCGTGCCGGCGAGCGGTCCGGAATAGTGGAGATAGGTACCGTTCGGGTATCCGTCCAGGGTAAGGCGCGCCCCGGAGCCCTCGAGGGTGAGGATCGCCTGCGGGTGGAACGTATCGTGGAGCAGCTCGAAATCGAACGTGTAGTTGGCACCCGCGGCCCAGCCGGAGGCGGTGAGGTCGTACTCGGTAGTGGCGAGACCGCTGTAGTAGCCGCCCGGGATACCGGAACTCCCCGGCACCGCGAGCGAGGACTCGGTCAGGACCTGCGATTGCGCCGTGGCGGGGACTCGGCTCGCCCCGTTCAGCGCCGGGAAGGAGTCGTTGTAGACCGTGACGCTGTACGGATAGGCATCGATAGCGAGCGCCGCCCGGGGTATGATCCCGCCGAACGCCATCGAGCCGGCGAGATCGACCGATTCGGTGGAGAACCACCGGCCGAATCCGAGCCGCGGTGCGGCGGCCGCGATGTGGATCGCGTCGCCCGTTTGCTCGAACGTGTCCCCCGGGATGGGACGGACCACGTTGCCGTTGCCCGGGATGAACGACGGTGTCATCGCGTAGATCGGGGCGGTTCCCCCGCCGTGGTACTGGATCAGGTCGGGGGAGGTGGCGTTGTAGACCAGGGAAAGCGCCGCGATCAGCACGAGGGCGGAGAGTCCGTAAACGGCGATCTGGCGACGGGGCCGGTGAAATCCCCGGAGGGGGTGGGCCGCCACCGGCTCGGGCCGGTACGCCGCGCTCGGGGCGATGGCCCCGGTACGGCCCTTGTACCACAGTATGAGGAACGAGGCTGCGATCGCGAGAGTGATCGAGATGTTGAACGCGAGCAGGAACCCGGCGATCTCCGACGAGCCCGACAGGAGATGCGGGTTGGAGTGGAACAGGTCGTATCCGAAAAAGAAGACGCCGGTACCATCGGGCTGCGTGTTCGAGATGAAGATATTGATCAGCAAGAGCCCGACAAGCGGATAGGCGAGCAGCCCCCAGATCCAGCGGAATCGCAGGTCCGACTCCTTCCAGCTGAGCGCCGCCAGCAGCGCGAACGGGAAGACGAACACGTAGTTGTCCGGCATCGGCACGGGGTTGGTGTACACGAACAGGGTCACCACCACGAACGCCGTGGCGGCCTCGGGGAACCGTAACCGCCGCAGGAGGAGGGGAACGATCAGGACGAGCACCGCCACGATGGCCAGGTAGACCGTGGCGTTGAGCGGCAGGAAGTACTGGAGGCCGAAGTATCCGGCGCGCGTGAGCGCGGGGTTCGAGCCTACAAGCGTGGAGGCGTACTCCGAGGGGCTACCGGAGAAGGCGAAGACGGTCGCGGCAAAGAGCCCTCCTAGGATGACCGTCCCGTACCCGATGAGCAATCCCCGCTCGCGCATCGAGGTCGAATAGTAGAGTAGGGTCGGGACCAGGACGAGCGCGTACCAATAGAAGAACACCGAGACCGCAATGAGCGTCGCCCCAAGCAGGACGCGGGCGTGGTCGGGGAGAGTGCGGTGGCCATACCGCAGGACGATGTACCCCACGGCCAGGAAGGCGACCGGCAGAATGTCGTACTCCGTCCAGATGTAGCTGACGAAGAGCCAGACCGGATTGAGCAGGACGAAGACAACGACCGCCTGGGCGAGCGACTCGCTCCGCGCCCGGAACACCGTGTAGAGCGCGTAGGCCATCCACAGCGTCAGCGCGAAGTAGATCACCTTGAACGCGGTGAACGTCCAGTAGATCTGGTAGCCCGAGCCGACGTAGGCGAGCTGGCCGGGGACGTACATCGCGTAGATGAACATCCCCGCGACCCAGTGGTTGTACGACGAGGCCGGCGTTGCACTGTTGAAGTGCGAGGTCACCGCCAAGGCCAGCGGGACGTTGTTCGAATCGTAGAACGGCAGGAAGATCAGCAGCGCATTGACGACCAGCGCGCCGGTGATCCAGGGGTGGTCGGCAAACCAGCGAAGCCGCTCCAGCCCTCGGGGGTAGGAGAGGCGGTGGGCCCGTGGCTCCCCCGGATGCGTGGCGGTGACGTCGGACACGTTCGCGTCCTCACCCGACCCCTAGACGAGCGGTGTTCAGCCGAAGATACTGCTGGTACAGTCGCCGCTCGAGGCCGGGGGATATGGCCTGGAGGGCGAGCCCTGCAGCCATCGCCGGGAACGAAAATTCGCGTCGCAGCATCCGGCACCGTACGAGGCAGCCGAGTTCCGTCGCCGAGAGCTTGGACGCCGAACCCCCATCGGCGAGCTGGGAAAGCGCACGGCGTTCCAGAAGGTCACAAAGTGCGAACGGCGCCACCTCATGGCCGCGGGTCATCTCGGTGATGAGCTGGAACCCGGCCACGAGCTCGGCCCGGATCTCCCGGTCACGCTGGAACCGGGCCTCGGGGGTCGCGGTGCCCCAGGAACCGCTGGCGTACAGACGGTATCGCGTGAGCGGGCGACCCTCATTGCGGACGCCTCCCGACCCGCAGAGTCCCGCATACAGGACCAGGTTGTCGCATGTGAGATTCGTGCGGGCCAGGTAGGGGAGGGCGAGCTCCAACACCTCGCGCCGCACCACCATCGAGCTGAGATTGAACCCCGGGCTCGTGCGCATGAAATCCCGGACGGCTGCGGGACGCCGATCGCCCGGGGGCAGGGAGGCGGAGCGGCGGGTCTCCCGGCGATAGTTCGTCGCAAGGGACGCGCCGGCGCGGTCGACGATCTCCTGGGCATGGTGGAGGTAGCCGAGACGGGGGTCGGCGAAGGCCGCCGTCACCTCGGCGAGCTTCTCGGGGAGAAAGGTGTCGTCGTCCTCCAGGAATCCGATCAGCGTCCCGGAGCATCGGGCGAATCCTTGGGCGAGCTTCGTCCCGAGCGGGCCCGCGTCGGTCCGAACGTGGACCACACCGAGCTCGGCGATGCGCCGGTCGATCTCCTCGTCGTCAAAGTTCTTGACGACGATGATCTCGTAGGTCTCCCGCGGAACGGTCTGGGCGAGGATCGACCCCAGCGCGCCCAGCACGAACTCCCGGCGGTGGTGGACCGGTACGAGGATACTGATGGTGGGCGCGACCACGGGGCCCCCCGGGGGACGGCGTTTCTAGTGAAGGTACCGAGATATAGCCGCCACGGACCCTCCCTTGCGGCGTCGAGACGCGTGCCTCGCGGGCCCCGCCCCCCGCACGGGTCTCAGCCCCCGGGCGGTCCGTGTTCGGGAAGGAGACCTCGGTTGGTCCGGGGCGTTCCGGAACGCTCCCGGTCGGCCGGCAGGACCGCCAGCGATACTCCTACGAGCAGTAGGGGTGCGGCGGCCGCCCAGAAGACGGGGACGAGGTAGAACCGGTCCGGTGCGACCTGGCGCATCACGAACCGTCCGAGCGTGAGGGTCACCGCGTAGGGTCCGTCGAACCACTTGCCGATGGCGAAGATCGTCGTCTGTAGCCCGCTGTCGAAACTTCCTCCCGTGATCGCGAGGTGGGTCGCGCCCGGCGAGCTCGTGAGATTGAAGTCAAGGGCGGGTGCGCCGAGGGTCCCGTTTACCGTGCCATGCGAGGTGGCCACCGAAAACCCGAAGCTCGAGTCCATGGGCAACGGGCCGCCGGAGCTGTAGAGCCCGCTCGAGAACCCGTAGTAGGTGTTGTTCGCCGCATTGAGGTACGGCGGCTTTCCGACCGTCATTAGGGTCGAGACGCCGGAGGTGAACAGAGGCGCGGTCACGGTGGCGTCCACTCCGTTGACGTCGAATGCCACCCCCTCGGGGGTGGGGCGGAAGCTGACGAACGACCAGACGTTCAGCGGGAGCCCCCCGAACAGTTCGATCGAGCCCGACGGTCCGGCCCCCGAGTAGACGATCCGCGTCCGGTTCGCATCGCTCGCCAAGGCGAGGGCCTCGCCGGCGCCCCGGAGGTAGAGCACCGCGGTCTGACCGGGGCTCCAGCGGACCGGGTCAACCGCCAGCGTGTAGGTACCCCCGATCCAGCCGGACCCATCGAAGCTGTAGTACTGGGAGGAGTTCCCGTCCAGGTAGTAGACCGGCACGCCGGGGTTGAAGGGTAGCGCGCCCGGATGCACGGCGTGGACCCCGAACTCCGAGGACGGCGGGGTGAGGTTACCCTCGTCGAGCTGGGGAAGGGTCCGGTTCAGGATCGAGACCGGGAACGGTGCCGAATCGATGGCGAGGGTCGCCCGAGGGACGACTCCGGAGAACCCCACGTGACCGGCGAGCTCGACTGATTCCGTAGAGAACCAGCGCCCGAAGACGAGGGGAGGGGCCGGCGCCGGAATATCGATGGTCGCGCCGCTCTGGGAGAATGTCTGACCGGGGATCGGCCGGACGACGTTGTTGGTGCTCGGGACGTAGAACGGTGTCATCAGGTAGATCGGCGCGTTCCCGACGCCGGTATAGGTCACCAGGTCCGGCGCCGCGACGTTGAACGCCAGCGCCAGCGCCGCGACCGCGGCAAACGTCGACGCCGCGACGATCACCCGTCGCCGGGGCAGGCGGAGTGGTGGGGCGGGCGACGGCCGGGCCCGCTCGGAGGACGGAACCACCGCCGGCGGGGTCATCGGACGTCGGCGGTCGAAGAGGGTGAGCACACCGATCGACAGCGTGATGGCCGCCACGACGGCGAGGTTGAACGCCCGAAGGAACTCCGCCGTCATCGTCGGGCCGACCAAGAACTGCGGGTTCGAACGGAACAGGTCGTACCCCCAGTAGAACACTCCGACCCCGTCCGGCTGCGCGTTGGCGATGAACAGGTTCGACAACGCCAGACCGACGAGCGGGTAGGCGAGCAGCGGCCACAGCCACCGGAGGCGGGCGTCGGCCTCCCGCCAGTTCAGGAAGGAGAACAGGGCGAAGGGAAAAACGAACACATAGTTGTCGGGCGTCGGCACCGAGTTGGTGAACACGAAGAGCGTGAGGACGACGAAGGCGCTCGCCGCCTCGCTGAACCTCAGCCGGCGCAACAACCAGGGCAGTCCCACGACGATGGCGCCGGCCAGCCCCAGGTACTCGGTGGAGGTCAGCGAAACGAAGTACTGGAAGCCGAAGAAGTCCGCACGGTTCAATAGTGAGTTGCCGCCGGTGAGCGCCGCGAGGTACGCCGTCGGGCTGGCCGAGAATACGAGGACCGTGAGGGCGAACATCCCGCCGACGACCGCGCCGCCGTAAGCGAGCATCCGCGCACGCTCCCGATTGGAGGTCGAGTAGTACAGGAGGGTAGGGATCAGCACGAGCGCGTACCAGTAGAAGAACACCGAGACCGCGATCAGCGCGACACCGACGAGAGTTCGGAAGTGCTCGGAGAGGCGGATGTCCCCGTACCGGAGCACGAGGTAGCCCACCGCCACAAAGGCGACCGGGATGATGTCGAACTCCGTCCAGATGTAGTTCACAAACAGCCAGAGCGGGTTTGCGAGGACGAAGACCGCCACCGCCTCCGCCAAGGATTGGCTGCGGGCTTGGAATACCCGGTAGAAGGCATAGGCCATCCACAGCGTGAGCCCGAAGTAGAGGACCTTCAGCGTGGTGAACGCCCAGTAGATTTGGTAGCCGGAGCCGACGTAGGCGAGGTGCAGGGGGACGTAGGCGGCGTAGATGAAGAACCCCGCGACCCAGTGATTGTACGAGGAGGGAGGTACGGCGCTGTTGAAGTGGGAGGTGACGGCCAACGCCCAGGGCAGGTTGTTCGAGTCGTAGAAGGGCAGGAACAGAAAGACCGCGTTGAGCACGATCGCCCCGAATATCCAGGGGTGCGCCCGGATCCAACGAACGCCGAACTGGAACCGGCGGAGCAGCCCCCAATCGGCCATGCGGATTCGGTCAGGCAGTGATCCCATGTCCGGATCCACGACCTGGGCGAGCTCGCCTCGATCGGCGTGTGCCGGATCCGCCTGGACTTGCATCAGCGTGTGCGTGGGGAGGCCGTCGTCGGGTCGTGGGGTCCGGGACCGACCGGCCGCCCCGTCCATGCTCCCCCGCCTCGAAAGGTCGTTCGGGTCCACGCGGCGACCGTGGGGGGGTCCATCGCTCCGGTTCTCGACCCGGGTTTTGAATCGATGGATGGAAAATAAAGGCGACCTGCCGGGACGCACAGAGCAGCGGACGTCGCCGGCGCGTTCGGCCGGCGGGGGGAGGCCCCCGTACTCAGCCGGCGCCGGTCTGACTGATAGTGACCGCGCTGACGTACATCTGCGCAGACGCCGAGAGGAGCGAGCCGGAGAGCTCCGCATCGATCGAGGCGTTGGGGACCGTGAAATTCAGGCGGAGGGTCACCCACTGTCCGAGAGGGAAGGCTCCCCACCGCTCGGTCTCCTTAATCCACGGCCCCTGGCCGAAAGCCCCGAGCCGAAGCTGCAACGTCGGTGTCGCGGAACTGGGGGGCGGCGAGGTCCCCCAGAGGGAGCACTGCACGGTGACGTCGGCCCGGTAGACTCCCGCGGGGAGGTCGAGCCGTGGGCCGGTCCAGAGGGTACCCGTGAAGCCGGGCAAATTCCCGATCTCCGACGCGGCGGGATGCCCGGCGTCGTACAGCCGTGCAATGCCACCGGGCTGGAGCGCGGATGCGAAGAAACTCTGCGAGGTGGCGGGTGCGGGCCCGTAGAATCGCACCGGTCCGATCGCTCCGGGTCCGAACAAGACGAGCGCACCCGCCGGCGTACCCCACGTGACCCCCAACAGCGCGTACTGCGAGCCGTTGTAGAGCCGGTCGGAGACCCACGGCGGGACCAAGGAGAGTCGGTTCTCGGCGAGCAGCACGTACGTCGGAGGGTTCGTTGCGTTGAACGGCAGGTGATGGTAGTCGAGGTAGTTTCCGGCGAGCAACACGTAGGCGTTCGGGTCGTTCGCCACCAGGGGGAAGAGGTTGTCCGACGCGAGGACCGGCGCGTCGGTCGGTATCAGCCCGACCATCGCGGTGGCGTCCCCCAGCGTGTTCGGCTGTGAGTAGCTGACGAAATAGCCGGCCCCGAACCCGGGAGTGGACTGCATCAGCGGATCGACGGGGCTCACGAGGAGGTTCGCCGCGATCAGCACGACGAGCAGACCCACGCCCCACGTCGTGCCGCGACGGAACCGCGGGTCCGGTAGGCTCGGGGTGGCGGGTTCGGTCGCTACTGGCCCGGCCTGGGTTTCGGTCGCGCGGCGAAAGGCCTCGATGGCCCGGGGCAGACCGTAGGCGGTCCCAAGGAAGACCGGTACCGCGAGAAGGAAGCCGTACTGGAAGCCGATCAACACGAAGTTGTTGATCGGTACGAGGACGGAGAAGACCAGCCACGGGATCGCCACCACCTGCGTGCGGAGTGCGAACAGGGGGATCCCGGCGACGAGCACGTACGGGGCGACCCACATGGTGAGCTTCGTCCAGAAGTTCACGTCGAGGTTCGAGGGCGACCACCCGAAGAAGGAGGGGACTCCGGTGAGGACCGCCGTGGCGTTCTGGGAGGCGGTGGGGGAGCCCGCGAAGCCGAAGAACGCCGGTACGTCATAGGCCTGGAATTCCACTAGGGCAACGAACGCAATCGCCCCGAACGCAGCGAGGAGGAATCCGGCCCAGGTATCGCGCGAACGGACCCACGCCGCGATCGAATCGGAGACCCGACGCAACGGGTGGGCGACCGGTGCGAGCTTGAAGTCGCGGATTGCCATGAACACTCCCAACGCCGCAACGAGAATCCCGACGAACTCGGCGGCCAGGACGCTCGCCACTGCGGTGACGATCGCGGGAAGGTAGCGCCGGGTCTCGCACAACCAGGCGAGGGTGAACAACAGGATCGGTACGAACGCCTCGACGTGGAAGTCGAACAGTGTCGCCCCGAGGAGCGGCGCCCACGCGAGATAGAGGATCGCGACGACCGCGCCGCGTTTGGGCGTGCCTCCAGGGACGTCTCGTCCCAGGAGGTAGAGGGGAATCGCGGCGAATGCCACGAGCGCCGACTGGAACGCGAACAGGGTCACCGCCGACGGCGCAGTACCGTAGAGGGGGGCGACGAGGTAGAGCGGGAAGGCGAGGTGGACCTGGAAGAAGGACCGGTAGCCCGCCGACTCGAAATCGGGCGCCTCGTAGAACGGACCGCCGTGGGCGCGGGACCACAATGCCTGCTGGTACAGGCCGAGATCGAGTGCGTTGGTGTGGAACTCCGCGTAACGAAGCGTCGAAAGAAGGATCGCCGTGAAGGCGAACGCCACGATCCCGAGGCCCACCCAGAAGAGCGGGGGCGTCGAACGCACCGGTGGTGGAGCGAGCTCCTCGGACAATCCGACCCCCTCGAGCGCCCGGACGGGCGACCTCCCGAGGGGGTAAAAGTGGAAAGTGTTAGGTCCGGTGGCTCAGCAGCAGCCGCCGCCGCCCGAGCCGCAGCCGCACCCACCGCCGCCGCCGCTCGCGGGTCGTTCCGCCATCAGCGGGGAGGTGATCTTGAAGCCGGACTCGTCGAGGCCCGTGACGTAGTCGATCTTGGCCCCGTCGATGAACTCGGCGCTCGCACCGTCGACGATGACGTTGAACCCGTCCACGGGGATCACTTCGTCCCCGTTGCGGGGCTTGTCGAACGCCATCCCGAAGGAGGGGGCCGAGGAACCGCCGGAACCGCAACCGCCACTGCCACAGCCGCCGCCACCGCCGCCCGAGCCGCACCCGCAGCCGCCGCCGCCCCCGGGTTGGAGGTAGACGCGGACCGCGATGCCTGGCTTCTGGGCCTTGATGAGCGCCTGGACCTGGCTCTGAGCTTCCTTGGTGACTTCCAATTTCACGGACATTCCTAGGGCCCTCCTGGCAACCCTCGTAGGTATCACCGGCGGCGCAGTATTTAACCCGGTCCCGCGACTGAAGCCAAGGTTACTGGCTACGCCGAGAACGACTTGCCGCAGGAGCAGGTCTCTTTCGCGTTCGGGTTGTAGATCTTGAACCCGGAGGCTTCCAGCCCCATCAGGAAGTCGACCTTCACGCCCTCGAGCAGCGGGGCGCTCGCCTTGTCGACCACGACGGTGAGCCCATCGGAGCGGAACGCGACCTCGTCGCCGGTCTCCTGCCGGTCGAAGCTCATCCCGTAGGTAAGTCCCGAGCATCCCCCGCCCTGGACGAACAGCCGCAGGGCGCTCCCGGGCTTGCCCTGCTGGCCCATGATCTTGAGGACCTGGTCCTGAGCGGTCGGGGTGACTTCCACCTGAACCATCGTCGTCCGCCTCCAACTCTACAAGGTGACGCGCGGCGTATAGGCGTTGCTGACTCGGAGGACACCACCTTCCCCGGTCGGGGTCCCCCCACCTCTTATCCCCCTCCGCCCCACCCACGCCCCGATGTGCCGATTGTTCGGTCTGCTCGGCGACGAATCCTCCGGCGCCGAGGAGTGGCTCGTCGCCAGCGACCGGTCGCTCCTCGCCCAGTCCCACGCCTCCCGCGCCACGCTCCAGAACGATGGTTGGGGCGTGGGCTGGTATGACGGGTCCCGCCGTCCGCGTATCGAGAGGGGAACACGCGGCGCCTACCAGCCCAAGGAGCGACCCCTGTTCGCTCGCGCGGCCGAGAACGCCCGCGGCCCGGTGGTCGTCGGACATCTCCGTCGCGCCAGCAATCCGATGAAGCTCCCCCGCGGCCAGCTGATCGCCCCGGAGAACTCCCAACCGTTCTCCGATGGGGCCTCCCTGTTCATCCACAACGGGGAGATCTCCCTCCCGAGGGAGACCCGCCCCCATCTCGGCCCGCTTGATGCCGAGGTCCAGGGGGTCAACGACAGCGAGGTGCTCTTCTGGCTGTTCACCAAGCACCTGCGGGCGAGCGCCGACCCGGTACGGGCCTACGAGGCCACCCGCCGCGAGCTGGCGCAGGTCTGGGAGGAGACCGGGCGGATCAAGAAACGCCCCTACTCCGGACTGAACGTGGTGTACGCCCCCGGCCCCGACCGCATCTGGGCGTTCTGTCACTGGCTGGGTGACCACGGCGGAGCGCTGTTCGCGAAGGATCAACCGTACTACCGGATGGGCTACCGCGCGACGGAAAACTCGGTGATCGTCGGAAGCGAGCCGTTCTCCTCCACCGACCGCGCGTGGGAGCCGCTCGAGAACGGGATGTTCCTGATGGGCGAGCGGGCCGGGGGTGCGGTCCGGGTCCGGACGGGGCAGATCGCAGAGCCCGAGGGCTGAACGTTCGGACCGGTGGGCCCCGCCGCCAAGCCCTATTATCAGCGAGGGTTTTCCGCCGCCGATGGCATCGGTCCACCTGGACGGGATGCTCCGCGAGTTCGTGCGGGTCCGCAACGTGGACCTTCCGGCGAGCGACGTCCGCTCGCTCTTGCTCGAGCTCGAGCATCGCTACCCACGTCTCACGGGCAAGATCCGCGACGAGACCGGTCAGATCCGGCGCTTCGTCCGGGTGTTCGTGAACGGCGACGACGTCGCCGGGCTCAAGGGGCTCGACACGGCGGTCGGCGCGAACGACCAGGTGGACATCTTGCACTCGATCGCGGGAGGATAACGAACGATGGCGGCGAAGGGAAAGGTCACGGTCTACGTCGGAACGCGCAAGGGCGGCTACGTCGTCGAGGGCGACCGGTCCCGCAAGAAGTGGAAGGTGAGCGGTCCGACCCAGGAGGGATCGGAGGTCTTCCACATGGCCCCGGATCCCCGCAGCCCCGGACACGTCTACTCGCTGGCGAACTCGGCGTTCTTCGGCCCGATGGTCTTCCGCTCCACCGACTACGGCCGGAAGTGGACCGAGGTCGGGACGCCGATGATGCCCCGCAAGAAGCAGCGGCCTCCGGCGAACTTCGAGTACGACCCGACGACGAACACCTATCAGAACACGGCCAAGATCCCGGTCAAGAACCTCTGGCACCTCGAGCCCGGGCCGGCCGACGAGCCGAAGACGCTCTTTCTCGGGATCGACCCGGCGAACCTCTACCGCAGTGACGACCGGGGGGAGAGCTGGGAGCCGCTCCCGGGGCTGAACGAGCACGCGACGCGCCCGAAGTGGAACCCCGGCGCGGGCGGTATGTGCCTGCACACGATCCTGATCGACCCGACCAACTCCAAGCGGATGCACATCGGCATCTCGGCGGCCGGGACCTTCCGGACCGACGACGGCGGTGAGCACTGGAAGCCGACGAACAAGGGTGTCCGGGTCGACTTCCAGCCGGACAAGAATCCCGAGGTCGGCCAGTGCGTCCACGACGTGGTGATGGACCCGTCGAACCCGGACGTCCTGTACCGCCAGGACCACAACGGCATCCACGTCAGCCGCGACGCCGCCGACACCTGGCAGCGCGTCGGCAAGTCGCTCCCCTACGATTTCGGCTTCGTCTCCGCTGCGCCGGCTGCGAGTCCGGGGGAGGCGTACTTCGTTCCGCTCACGCCGAACAACCGGACGACCCTTCCGGCGATCCGGGTGATGCGCTGGACGGAGAAGACCCGAGCATGGAGCCCGGCGATGCGCGGGGACAAGCAGTTCCCCGGGAACTTCGGGACGCACCGCGAAGGGATGGCGTCGGACCGGCTCGACCCGTTCGGCCTCTACCTCGGGACCACCACGGGGCAACTGTTCGTCTCGGCGAACGCCGCCAAGACCTGGTCGCAGGTGCCGTTCACCTTCCCGTCGATCCACTCCGTGACCGTAGAGAGCCCCTCGGCCGTCTAGCGATCGGGAGATGGGACGTCCGAGGTAGGGGCGGATGTCGGTCGAGCTCTCCTCCGAGCTCCTCTCCGGCCCCGACCTCGGCGGTGGGTTCCTCTTCCAGCTCTCGCGGGACCGCGCCCCGCTCGCCGAAGGATTCACCTTCCACGTCCAGGAGGCGGGGACCGACGCGGGCGAGAAGCCGGCCGGTTCGCCCGAGCTCCTCGGGTTCGAGCACCCCGCCGAGGCGTGCATGTACGGCGGCCCACAGTGCTGGCACAAGCGGTTCGCTGTCGGGGAATCCTCGGGAGCTCGGGTACGGGTGGCCTACAACCGCACCCGGTTCGTGATCGCCCCCCTCCTCCGACAGGCCGGGCACATCGCCCCGGCCCCGATCGAGGCCGGCCTCAAGGAGCTGCTCACCAAGATCGCCCATCCCCTGGAGGTAGGAGGCGTGCCCTGGCAGATCGGGGGTTCGGCGGGGGCGTGGATCCGGGGCGTCGCGCTCGAGCCGGCGGACATCGACCTGTGCGTGACGACCGAGGACGTCCATGCGCTCGAGGAGCTCTTGGAGGAGTTCCTGATCGAACCGAACCACCCGGTCCCGAACGAATCCGGCGACGAGGTGATCCGGGGAGCGGCGTTCGTCGGGACGTTCCAGGCGGGCATCCGGGTGGAGTGGGGGGCCGCGCACGAGAAGGCCCGGCACGGAGCCGCCGCCACCGAGTGGGGACCCGGTTGGGTGTTCCGGGTGCAGAAGGAACGGTGGGGCAAGTTCGAGGTGCCGCTCGCCCCGCTCGAATTCGAGTTGATCCGGGTCGCGCAGAAGGGAGAGATCGAGCGCCTCGACCTTCTTATCGACCGGATGGCCGAGGTGGAGCCCGACTCGCCGCTGCTGGCGGCGATCCTTCCGACGGCCCAGCTGCCCCCGGAGATCGAGGAAAGGATCCGGGGAGCCCTGCCCGACCTCGGGCAGGCGAACTGAACCGAGTCGACCGTTCCGAACGCGGACCGGTCACCCTCTCGGTCGGCCGAGCGGCCCTCCGCCGCGATTCATCCGTCCACCCCGGAAGCGGATCCAGGTCGACGAGAAGGGGAATGGAGCGGGTCGGGCACCGCGCCGCTGCTCCCCCCGAACATGTCGAGGCGCAGGTTGATGACCCCGAGGGGCGCCGGACGCACCGATGAATGCCGCACCGCTACTGGCTCCCCCGGCGCTCGAGCACCTCACCCCGCACGACCTCGTGACCTACTTCCGGTGCCCCTACGAGATGGAGCTCGGACACGCGGCGCGCTTGGCCCGACTCGAAGGGCGCGCAGGGGACGGAGTCGCGCTCCCGGGAGTTCGTACTCCGTTGGACGTAGTGCCGCTCCACCATTCCCCGTTGGCACCTCCCCCGGCGCTCAATCTCCCGTTCAACGATGGGCGCCTCGACGTGTTCCCGGACGACCGGCTGATCTACCGCGATGAGGGCGAGGCCGAGGAGCTCCCGATGCTCTTCGCCCCCGAGCAGCAGCGAACCGACCCGTTGTTCCAGGCGCACGGCGGGAACCTGATCGACCCCGTGCTGGGTCTCAGCGGCCGGCCGGACTTCATCCTCCGTCGTCGCGCCGGGGCGCTGGTTCCCGTCGAGTACAAGTCGACCCACCCGTTCCGCGGCCTGCACGAGACGCACGGGCGAACCTTCGACCTCATCCAGCTCCTCGCCGAGTGCCAGCTCGTCGAGGCGGTGAGCCACACGACGGTCCCCTACGGGATCCTGCTCTACGGCGACGTCGCCGGCAGCGGCGAGCACGAGGGCTGGTTCCAGCGTCCGTTCTCCGATGCGGACCGGAGCTGGATCCGCGAGGCGGTCGGACGGATCCGGACCGATGCGGTCCGAGCGCCCGTCCCTTCCGAGGGCACCTGCCGGAACTGCCCGCCCCATCGCGAGGGTCTCTGCCGCTACGCGGCGGGCCGCTACGAGGGTCCCGAACCCGCCCGCGACCGGTTCCACCGCCATCCGTAGTGGCTGGACCGGTCTCGGGACGTCGGGTGGCGGCGAGCCGTTAAATATCGACCCACTCCTCTCATCGGCCCACGCGCCCCACCATGGGGCCGCGTGAACTCATGCACCCGCCGAGGCCGGGGCCTCTCCGGGGAAGGGCGAGGGACGCGCCGTCGCAGGATGGTGCGGCCGATGACGCCGATCACACGCGTTCTGGACGCTTGTCAAAGTGCCGATAGTGTAGCTGACTCCTGTCAGTTGGGGAATGGCTGGGCTCGGGCGCCGATGAAGGTCGTGCCAAGCTGCGATAAGCGGTGGGTAGGCGCAAGGAACCTGTGATCCACCGATCACCGAATCGGAACTCCGGTCCCGCAAGGGACATTCCGTAAGGAAGGGGAACCCCCCGAAGTAAAGCATTCTAGTAGGGGGAGGACAAGAAATCAAACGAGATGCCGCTAGTAAAGGCGATCGAAAACGGCAAAGGACAAACCGAATCCCCGCCCGGCGAGGGTGGGGAGATGTGGGGTAGTGGACCTCCGCACTCGCAGGCTTCCCGAGTCGAACGTGCCTGGAACGGCAGACCGTAGAGGGTGATAGTCCCGTAGGCGAATGGAAGAGGCGAGATTGGGGGTATCCGGAGTACCGTGCGTTGGATATCGCGCGGGAAGCCGGGAGGTACAGACTTCCAATCCTAAATACGTCCCGAGACCGATAGCGTAGTAGTAGCGCGAGCGAAAGCTGAAAAGTACCTCGGAAGGGAGGTGAAAAGAGCCTGAAACCAACTGACGATAAGCCGCACGTGGTCCCCAAGGAACGAAGCGGGCCGCAGGGCCCGCGGACACAGGATCCGTGCGTCCGTTTTGAATAACGGGCCAGAGAGTTTCGATCTATGGCGAGGTTAAGGTCCTCAACGACCAAAGCCGCAGGGAAACCGACAGTCCGCAACGCCGCAAGGCGCGAGGGACGGGGTGGGCTCGCCCGAAGTCATAGGTGGAATACCCGAAGCCAATCGATCTAAGCGTGGGTAGGTTGAAGCCTGCCGAAAGGTAGGTGGAGGACCGAACCGGTGTTGATGTGCAAATCACTCGGATGACCTGTGCTTAGGGGTGAAAGGCCAATCTAGACTGGGAATAGCTGGTTCCTCCCGAAACTACTCGCAGGTAGGTCTCGGCCGAGCCGGCACCGGAGGTAGAGCACCGATTACGGGAAGCGGGACCGAAAGGTCTCGGCCTGTTGTCGAACTCCGAACTCCGGTGCGGCGTAGACGCCGGGAGTGAGCGCTGCAGGGGTAAGCCCGCAGTACGAAAGGGAATGCAACCCAGCCTCGCATTAAGGGCCCCAAGTGCCGGCTCAGTATCATGCAAAGGGCGTCCGTGCTCGAAAACAACTGGGAGGTGGGCTCAGAAGCAGCCATCCTTCAAAGAGTGCGTAACAGCTCACCAGTCGAGGGCATGGGCACCGAAAATGGACGGGGTTAAGCCGGCCCCCGATATGCGAGCGTGCCGCCGTAGCGGCAATCGTGTAAGGAGGCGTGGTGCTCGGGTAGAAGTAGGGGCGTAAGTTCCTATGGACCGGGTTCCATCGAAAATCCTGGGAGGAGTAGCAGCAAAGACGGGTGAGAATCCCGTCCGCCGTAGGGGCCAGGGTTCCACGACAACGATCATCCGTCGTGGGTTAGTCGAGCCTAAGCGAGTCCTTAGTCGGAACTCGCGAAAGGAAACACAGTTAATATTCTGTGACCCACAGGTCAAAGCGTCCTCGAGGACGCCGGCCGCTAGGGGGAGTGGACATATGCCGGTCCATCTCTCCTCCGTCGCCCCGGGAAGTACCGTCATGGTGAGAACCGGGGGCAGGAGGGATCGGGTCTCCGCAAGGAGACTTCTCCCGATGCGGGCGGCCCGTGAAAAGTCGAGGACGGCAACTGTGGCTCGTACCGAGATCTGACACAGGTGCCCCTGGGTGAGAAGCCCAAGGCGTGTCGGCGAGAATTCGAGCGAGGGAATTCGGCAAATTAGCCCCGTAACTTCGGGAGAAGGGGTGCCAGACACGAGGGTGTCTGGTCGCAGTGACCAGGGAGCTCCGACTGTTTAATAAAAACATAGGTGGCCGCGAGACCGAAAGGTTGTGTATGGCCGCTGAATCCTGCCCAGTGTCGGTATCTGAAAGCCCGGTTCAACGGGACGAAGGACCGATAAACGGCGGGGGTAACTATGACCCTCTTAAGGTAGCGTAATACCTTGTCGCTTAATTGGCGACTTGCATGAAGGACCAACGAGAGCTCTACTGTCCCCGCTCGGAAGCCGGCGAAACTGACTCATTGGC
>DASYYY010000005.1:0-64024 GCA_035933635.1 Thermoplasmata archaeon
CGTCGTGGAGATGCTTCGGGCGTGCTGCAAAGCGAGCGGACGGGTCGGTGCCAGGACCAGGATCGAACGGGTGGGTTGCCGGAGCAGGTACTCGGCGATGACCCGCAGCGCGATCGCGGTCTTCCCGAGACCCGTGGGAAGGACGACGAGGGTGTTCTCGGCGAGCGCCGCCGCGGCGATGCCGGCCTGGTAGGTCCGGTCCTCGAGCGCGCCGGGACGGACCCGGGGATGTTCGACGGTCGCCACGCGCGCCCCGACGACCGGAGGTCCGGGCGCTTATCTCGGCGAGCCCCTCGGCCGGGGGATGGTGCCCGTCGTCGTCCTGGCGGGCCTTCTGGTCTTCGCGGTGGTCGTCCTCCTCTACCAGGGGGCCGCGATCCTGTTCGCCGTCCAGATGCCCCGACTGGACCCCACCCCCGACCCGGCGGGCGCCCGGCGGCGACCGAGGCTCTCGGTCATCATTGCCGCGCGGGACGAGGTCGACGACCTGCCCGCCTGCCTCGAGGCCCTCCGCGTCCAGGAGTACCCCGACCTCGAGGTGATCGTCGTGGACGGGGGATCGACCGATGGGACCCGGGAGGCGGTGCGGGACCGGTTCGGCTCGGTCCGACTTCTCGAGGAACCCCCCCTTCCCGAGGGGTGGGTCGGGAAGAACTGGGCCTGCGACGTCGGGTACCGCGCCTCGTCCGGCGAGCTCCTCCTCTTCCTCGACGCCGATGTCCGGCTCGCTCCCAGCGCGCTCCGCGTGCTCGTCGATTGGGCCGACGCACAGCGGTCCGACCTCACCTCGCTCGCGCCGCGCGTCGAAACCGTGGGGTTCTGGGAGCGCGTCATCCTTCCGTTCTACACGCAAATGGTCCTGACCTACTTCCGGGCTCCTCGAGCGAACCGGGATACCTCCCGCGCGGCGATCGCCAACGGCCAATGCTGGCTGACCACTCGGGCGAGCTACGAACGGGCCGGGGGGCACGCCGCGGTACGGGGCTACATCCTCGAGGACATCCGGATCGCCCAACGGTACCGTGCGGCGGGCCTGCGGATCCGTATCGCGTGGGCCCCCGAGCTGGCGGTCACCCGGATGTACCGTCACCGGGCCGAGATGTTCGAGGGGCTGCTCAAGAACGTCCACGGGACGGACTTCTCGGCGTCGCGACAGGTGGGATTCCTCGCGGCGCTGATTGGGCTCTTCTGGCTCCCGCTCGGGGTCCTGCCGTACGGGGTCGCCGCTTCCTCCCCGGTCCTGATCGCGGTGGGGGGGTTCCTCTACCTCGCGCTCTTCGCCAAGCACGCCGGCTTCGCCGGGGCGATAGGCACATCCTGGCCGTACGGGCTGCTCTTTCCGCTCGCCGTGGGCTTCTACGTCGTGCTCGTGACGACCTCGATCTCGCGGGGGCTCCGCGGCGAGAGGCTCACCTGGAAGGGACGCGCGTATTCCTCGCGACCCGGATGAGGCCGGTAGAGCGACCGCTTATCTGAACGCCACCGTTCAACGCACCGGGTCGGTCATGACGGCGGCGTCGCAACCCTCCTACGAGCTCTTCATCGGCGGGAAAGGTACCTCCGGGACCAGCGGCGCCCAGCGAACGCTCCTGAACCCGGCGACCAACCGCCCGCTCGCCTCCACGGCGCTCGCCGATGCCGAGGACGCGCGCCACGCGATGGAGGTGGCGCAAACGGCGTTCGACAAGTCCGGTTGGGCAGGGGACGACGGCTCGAAGCGAGCGAAGGCGCTGTTCCGGCTCGCGTCCAAGCTCGAGGAGCAGGCCGACGCCTTCGCCGAGCTCGAATCGCTCAACCAGGGCAAGACCCTTCGCGAGGCCAAGGGCGACATCGGCTTCGTCGTGCGGACGCTCGAGTACATGGCCGGGCTGGCCGACAAGCTCCAGGGCGAGACGATCCCCGTCCCCGGGCCGCGGCTCGACTACACGCTGCGCGAGCCGATGGGCGTCACCGTCCACATCGCGCCGTGGAACTTCCCCCTCGTGCTGGCGATGCGATCGGTCGCTCCGGCCCTCGGGGCCGGCAATGCCGTGGTGCTCAAGCCCGCCACCCTCACCCCGCTGACGGCGCTGCGCGTGGCCCAGCTGTCGACGGCGGCGGGCGTACCGGACGGGATCTTCAACGTCGTCGTCGGCGATGGAGCCAAGGTCGGCGAGGCGCTGATCACGGACCCCCGGTGTCGCGCGGTCTCGTTCACCGGCAGCCGTGAGGTCGGTCAGCGAGTCGCGGAGCTCGCCGGGAAGCGGCGCGTGCCGATCACGCTCGAACTCGGCGGCAAGGGGCCGGTCCTCGTCTATCCCGACGCGGACCTCGATCGGGCCGCGAAAGCGATCGGGTGGGGCATCTTCGGCAACGCCGGCCAGATGTGCTGGGCGGGTTCGCGCCTGCTCGTGCACGCCTCCGTCCACGACGAGGTGCTCTCCAAGGTCCGCTCGATCGCCGAGAAGCTCAAGGTCGGCCCGGGGGGCGATGCCGGGGTGGAGATGGGCCCACTGGTCTCGGCCGAACAGCGCAGCCGGGTCCTCCAGTTCATCGAGGAGGCGCGCGCGACCGGTACGAAGGTGGCGGCCGGCGGGACACCTTACGCGAGCGGCCCGCTCTCGGAGGGTTACTTCGTCCCCCCCACCGTCCTCGATGCCCCGCCACCCGATGCCCGCGTCGTCCGCGAGGAGGTCTTCGGTCCGGTCCTTTCCGTCCAGAGCTTCACCTCGATGGACGAATCGATCCGGCTCGCCAATGACACCGAGTACGGTCTGCTCGCCTCGATCTGGACCAAGGACCTGGCCACGGCCCACTCCGTGGCGCGGCAGCTGGAGACCGGGATGGTCACGGTCAACGATCCGCCGAGCACCTACCCGCAATCGCCCTTCGCCGGGTACAAGGACAGTGGCCTCGGCTTCGAGCAGGGGATGCAGGCGGTGGAGTTCTTCACCCGCCGCAAAAACGTCCTACTGAACCTGGCCGTGCCCAAGCCCAGGGCCTGAGCCGAACCGGTTCGTACGAAGGGCGCTTGACCCCCTCCCCGGGTGAACTCCGGGAGCGATGCCCGAGACGGCGGCGGGGAGGTGGGGGACTTGCACGACCTGCGGGGACGCCATGCCCCCCGGCGGGCGGGTGTGCCCGACCTGCGGCAAGATCTACACCACCGCCCCGGCCGACACCCCCCCCACCGCGAAGGGCCAGCGCAAGCTCCGGCTGCTCGGCGGGATCCGTGCGCTCGTCATCGTCGGGGTCGCGATCGGTCTCTCGGGGGTGATGGCGCTGGCGTTCTTCCAGGGGCCGCCCATCGCCGCCGACCCGTTGACCGGGACGTGGGTGCTGAACCTCTCGCCGGGCGGCTACCAAAGCTTCGACGGCGCGGTGACGGGCGGGGATTTCATCACCGGCAACTTCACGGTCGTAACTCCCCCGGGCGCGGTCGTGCTCCTTCAGGTGTTCAATGCGACCGAATTCGGGCAGTTCCAACAGGGGCGTACGGCCCAACCGGTCCAGAGCACCGCCAACCAGACGTCGAGCTTGCTCGACTTCTCGGCGCTGGTGACGGACACCTACTACTTCGTGTTCGAGGACCAGTACTCTGCGGCGAGCCACATCGGGGTCACGGTGTACGTCTCGACCCAGTACGAGTCGAACGTCGTGGTCGAGTAGACCGAGGCTCGCCCCGCGCGCCCGGTGGTCGACGCCGGTACGCCGCTAATCTCCCGGGAGGCTTATGAGCCGCGAACCGCGCTTGCCTCGCTTGGGGGACCGCCCGGTTTCCGGAGCGGTCGGGGGGTAAGTCGATGAACGTCCAGCGGGGTTCCGCGCGGGGTCGAAGGGCGCATGCGGGTGGCGGAGCTGCGTGGGGATGGACGATCGCGGTCGCAACCATCGCCGTGCTCAACATCCTTCCGGGGCTCGGCACGGGCACGGTGGTTCCCACTCCCTACCGGGGGGCGGTCGCGGTACATTTCCTCCCCGCGGCGCAGGGGTGCGGACACCTCCGGGCGGTGTCCCCGGGCTTCTCCCTCGCCCACGGCACCGGTTCGGTCGGCAGCGGCACGACGCGGGCATGGGCGTGTCCGACGTTCGCCGGCATCGCCGGATCCGGCTCCGCCTCAGTCACCTCCTCGTTGGTCGTCGCCGTCCACCTTTCGATCGCACCGGGGGTACGGAACCTGACGGTGACGGTCGTGCACCACGTCGCCATGGCCGGCTCCTTCGTGGTCTCGGGAGGATGCCCGACCCATTCCGTCAACACGAGCACCTCACAATTCTTCAACGGAGGAGAGTACTGGCAGAACAGGACGGGGTTCTTTGGCGGGTGCACCGTCGCCGCTCAGTCCGCCATGCGGGTCTACCTCCTCCTCATCGATGCAACGAACGGCACGACGGTGTACATCCCCCCCAGCTCCGCCGTGGGCTGCTCACTGAGCAATCTGGTGTACTGCGAAGGCGGAATCCAGAAGGTGGCCTTCCGGGTCCAGCAGATCGACTACGGGTTCGAACGCGATACCGTTCACAACGCCTCCGGCTGGCACTATCGGAACTACACCTACAGCTCGAACGGGACCACCTCGGCCGGCCCGGGCTGGAACGTTACGCATCTCGACCGCGACGTGGTGACCTGGCACTACTCCTTCGTCCGCGGCCATGTCTACGCTCTGCTCGCCGACTTCGCCGGATTCGCCGAGTCGGAGTTCGTGGGTTTCCCGAACGGTCACGTTTCGGCGTCCTTCAGCGGCGGCCCCCCCAGTACGGGGGTGTCCATACCCACGATCACCGTCACCTGAGTCGGGACCGCCTCCCGCCCCTCGGTCCGCCCGACGACCGGGAGTGCGGTGGCGGGCGGTCCGCGGTCCCGGCCGCCGGCGCGGTTCGGGCGCCATCCGTTCGGTTCCACGAGGTATATGCGCCTCCGGAGTCTCGTGCGGCCGTTCAAGCCTGTCGCCGGGGGGGAGGCGGCCGGCCGAACCCGAACCGGCCATGGTAACCCACTCCCTCCGGCGAAGAGTCGTACGCCCGAACGGACGCCGCGCCACCCTTTGCGGGGTGGCGGGTGCGATACTCACGGTCGTCGCCCTGACCGCTCCCACGGGGCTCGCCTCCGCCGCGACCGTACCGCCTCCGTTCCACGGCGCGGTCTCGACCGCCTCCTCCCCGCTCTCGAACGGATGCGCCACGATCCGCGCCACCGCTCCGGGCTTCCGTCTGGCGAACGGCACCGGCACCTTGGGCCTCTCGAGCGCCCGAGCCCGGGCCTGCCATTCGTTCGGGGGCGTGGGCGGCTCCTCGGGCGCGTCGTCGGAGCCGGAGGTGGACGTCGCGATCCGGCTCACCCTCCCCACGGGCCTCCACCACGTGACCGCGACCGTCTCGGAGGACTTCCTCGTGGCCGCCTCGTTCACGCCCCTCAACGGCTGCCCGTTCCACCCGACCCGGACGAACTCCCACTCCAGCTCCTTCGGGAGCCAGTACTGGTACAACACCAGCGGCTTCTTCGGCACCTGCCAGGCCTCCGCCGTGACGGACGTCTCGACCCAGGCGTTCCTGGTCGACGAGACGAACGGCACGCAGTTCAACCTCCCGGGTCTGCGGTTCTGCACCACGGCCCAGACCGGGCTATGCAATTTCGACCAGCGGAACGCCTCGCAGGATTACCGCCAGATCGACTGGTACGTGGCCGACCTCACGGTCCTCAATGCCTCCGGCCGGAACTCCACCAACACCACCCATTCGTTCAACGTGACGAACCCGCAGCCGACCGGCTGGAGCATCCCTGCGTTGGAGCGCCAGAACCTATCGTTCCGCGCCGACTTCGTCCGCTCCCACGTCTACGCCCTCGAACTCAGGTTCTTCGCCCTCGACATCGCCCTGTTCAACGGCTGGGTATCGGGCAACGTCCGCTCCAGTTACGACCTGGCCACCTCGGGACGGGGAATCGCGGTCTCCGCCATCTCGATCAGATGAGGAGGCGAGACCGCCCGTTGCGGCGATCGGAAGCCATGGCGGGGGCCGCGAACTGCCAGAGGACGTCGAAGAAGGGCTCGGGCGCCGCTAGGATGCCGGGGGGGTCTCACCGAGGCGCCGCAGGAACGTTGCGGGCACTTGGTCGGCCAGGAACACCGTCTTGCCGGCCTGCATGATCACGATCCCGTCGTGGCGGGCGGCCTTCGCGTCGATCGAGAGGATCACCGGTTCGGGGGTCCGGACCGAGCCGGCGGCGCGCGCGTCTTCGGAGGTGCGCGAAAGGTGCACCTTGCGCCGGTCGGTGGGCTTGAGCCCGACCTCGAGGACGATCGCCGCCTCGTCGGGGGTGACCGGGAAATACAATTCGTCCGGAATGTTCTCGGTGGGCAGGTCGAGGCGCACATCGACGGTGTGACCGTAGGTCGCCCGGATCCGGTCGTCCTTGACCTCGTAGCGCCCCTTGGGGTCGCTCTCGGCGATCGCCACGATGTGGTGGGCGCGGAGCCAGTGGTAACCGCGGTGCTGGCCGGAGATGGACTTGACGAGCATCGGGATGGAGATCCAGCCGTTCTCGTCGATGGAGAGGCCATACTTCTCGGGGAAGTGGCGGAGCACACCGGTCATCACCCGGCCCAGGTGGTCGAGCTCCCGGTCGTTCATCAGGAACCGACCGGGCTGCGCGCAGACCGGGCAGGTCTCCTGCCGGAAGTAGCCGTGCTGCGGGCACTCCTTCAGCATCGCGCGGTGGGCTGCCTCTACGCCTTGACCTTGTCGGCCTTCTTGTCGAAGTCCGCGAGCGCATCTCCGTAGAGGTCCGACAGGTCCTTGAGGACCCGCTTGAGGACCTGCTGCGGCTTCTCGCCCTTGGTCTTGAGGTAAAGCGCCGGACGTTCAAGGAAGGCATGGCCGAGGAAGTAGCGGGCCTCGACGACCTTCTCCTCCTGCTGGAGTAGCTCGACGAGCGGGATGAGGAGCGTCTCCTCCCCCTTGGGAAGCTCGACACGCAGCGTGTCGGACTCCTTTTCCACAACGTGGATGTCCACGGGGTCCCCCTCGACGGACCACCGGGGTTCACTTCTTAAGGGTGGCGGCGCGGGGGGGTGCGCGCGCGGCGCTCCGGGTGCCGGGACGGCCGAGCGACCCCAACTCCGGCCGAGAGAGGCCTCGGGACCCCCGGCGATATAAGTGCCCCATCGTCCGAGGACCGGCGAGCGGTCATGCGCAGTCTGGTCGTGGGAGGAGGCGCCCGGGAGCACGCCATCGCGCGCACCCTCGCCCGCGACGGCTCCGAGGTCCACGTCCTCGCCGCGCACGACAACCCCGGCCTGCGTGCCGTGGCCCACCGGTTCGATGTCGCCGACCACGAGGACCCGGCCCTGGTGGCGTCGGTGGCCCGACGCCGCAAGATCGAACTCGCGGTGATCGGGCCGGAAGGCCCGCTCGCCAAGGGCGTCGCCGACGCGCTTCGGGGGGCCAACGTCCCGGTCGTCGGTCCCTCCCGGGACGCCGCCCGGATCGAGACGTCGAAGCGATTCTGCCGGGAGCTCCTGGCACGTCACGGGATCGACGCGTCTCCCCGGTTCGAGTTCGTCGAGTCACCCGACGCGGTCGCGGCGGCCGTGGGCCGGCTCGGTGGACCGCTCGTCATCAAACCGGTCGGCCTGACGGCGGGCAAGGGCGTGCTGGTCCAGGGTTCGGACTTTGCAACCCCCGAGGAAGGCACGCGGCTCGCCTCCCGGATGCTGGCCTCCGACTCGGGGCGGTCCGGGCTGCTGCTCGAGGAACGTCTGGAAGGGGAGGAGTTCAGCCTCATGGCCCTCGTCACGGATTCCGGCGTCTACCCGATGCCCGCCGTCCAGGACTACAAGCGGGCGCTCGAGGGAGGGGGCGGAGGGAACACCGGCGGCATGGGTTCCTACTCCCAACGTGATCACCTCCTTCCGTTCCTCGCGCGCGAGCACCGCGACGCGGCGCTCGATGTGATCCGCGGTACGGCGTCGGCGCTGCGGGCGGAGGGCCTCGCGTTCCGGGGGGTCCTCTACGGCGGTTTCATGCTCACCACCAAGGGACCGAAGCTGCTCGAGTTCAACGCACGCTTCGGTGACCCCGAGGCGATGAACGCGCTCGTTCTCTACGAGCCGGGCAACTTTGAGGAGCTGATGTACGGCGTGGCGACCGGCACGGTCGACCCGAACCTGGTGCGGTACCGACCCCGCGCGACGGTGGTCAAGTACGTCGTCCCGATCGGGTACGGCGGCGCGCCCCAGGTCGGAGCGGTCGTCGACTACGACGGCCCCGCCATCGAGGACGCCGGCGTCCACCTGTTCTTCGCCTCCGTCGACGCGGCCGGAGCCGGCAAGGTCCGGATGCTCAGCTCCCGGGGGTTCGCCCTGGTCGGCGAGGCGAGCGCGGTCTGGGAGGCGAGCGCCCGCGTCGACGCGGCCCTCGAGTTCGTCAAGGGAAGCTACTACGTACGTCGTGACATCGGCACGAGGGAGGATGTCACCCGGCGCACCGAGCACATGCGTGAGCTCTTCGCCCCCGGCGCCAAGCCCTCGCCGCTTCCGCTGAGCGTGGCCGCGCCCACGGCTCGGCCCTCGAGCGCCGGGACCGCCGACCAAGTGATCTAGACCCGCCCGGCTCGCCGTTATCTACCGCCGCCCGGTTCTTTTGCCGATGTTCTGTCCAAAATGCAAGCGCCTGATGCGCCCGGACCACACGGCCAAGGCCTGGGTCTGCGGCAACTGCGGGACCAAGGTCAAGATGGGCCAGGGCCAGGAGGTCGGCAAGTCCGCCCCGACCGGCCGTTCGATGGCCGTCCTCGAGGAGAAGCAGGCCTCCACGCTCCCGACCGCCGACGAGGAGTGCCCGAAGTGCGGCAACACCAAGGCCTACTGGGTGCTCCGCCAGACGCGGGGGGCCGACGAGCCCGAGACCCGGATCTTCGAGTGCACCAAGTGCGGCCACAAGTGGCGGGAATACCAGTAGTGGACGTCGTACCGATCCGTCACGCCTTCACCGCCGAGGGGCTCACCGCGCCGATCACCGTGCGCGGCTGGGTCCTGCGGGCCCGCTCCTCCGGTGGGATCGCCTTCCTCGTCGTGCGGGACCGCACCGGCACGCTGCAGGTCACCGCCCGCAAGGACGCCGTCGGCGACCAGGGGTTCGCCTCGGTCGAGCATGTCCAGCTCGAGGCGACCGTGCAGGCGACCGGAACCGTCCACGAGGACAAGCGCGCTGCCGGCGGGCGCGAGCTCCGCGCCAGCCGCATCGAGGTCCTCCACGCCGGTGAGCCGTTCCCGATCTTCCAGGACCAGACCGAGGAGTTCCTGCTCGACCACCGCCACCTCGCCATCCGCTCGCAGGAGCACGTGGCGATGTTCCGCCTGAAGGCGACGTTGTTGCGCGCGATGCGCGAGTTCCTCGAGCGCGAGGAGTTCCTCGAGATGACCCCGCCGATCCTGACGGGCAACGCCGCCGAGGGCGGGGCCGAGGCGTTCACCTTCGACTACTTCGGGCGGCCGGGGTATCTCTCCCAGACCGCGCAGCTCTACCTCGAGGCGCTCCTCGCTCCCCACGAGCGGGTCTACGCGATCACCCCCTCGTTCCGGGCCGAGAAGTCCCGGACCCCGCGGCACCTGACGGAGTACACCCATCTCGAGGTCGAGATCGCCTGGTGCGACCTCGAGGGGCTCATCGGCTTCCTCGAGCGGTTCGTCGTCGACGCGCTCCACGAGCTCGCCCGCCAGCGCCCCAAGGAGCTCGAGCTGCTCGGCCGTCCCCCCGCCGAGCTCGAGGCGATCAGCGCTCCGTTCCCCCGGCTGCGCTACAGCGACGCGATCGACCGGCTCGCCCGGCAGGGGTTCCCCGTCAAGTGGGGCAGCGACCTCGGCGCGGCCGAGGAGCGCGCGCTCACGCTCGAGGAGAAGCTTCCGCTCTTCCTGACACACTTCCCGGTCGAGCTGAAGGCATTCTACATGCTGCGTTCGCCCGACGATCCGCGGACGGTCGAGGCGGCCGACCTGTTGGGACCCGAGGGCTACGGAGAGATCATCGGCGCCAGCTGCCGCGAGACGAACGTCGATCGTCTCGTCGAGCGGCTCCGGGCCATCGGCGCGAACCCGGCCGAGTACGAGTGGTACCTCGACCTGCGACGACACGGCAGCGTCCCCCACGCGGGGTTCGGGATCGGGGTCGAGCGACTTCTGAGGTTCGTCGCGCGCCGAGAGCACATCCGGGACACCACGCCGTTCCCCCGGACCCCCTCGCGCCACACTCCGTAGCGCGATCGTCCTCCCTGAAGCCCGGCCATCCACCCCGATACGTTCGTACGCCGGGTCGAGCCTGGCGCCCCGCCGAGCGCAGTAACGTTCAAGTCGGGGGGCGTGCTAGACGCGTTCGAACCGAGACGCTCCGCTCCCGTAACTACAGGACCCCGCCCACCAAAAATGGAGAAACGACCAGAGAATTCTTCCGGGACTCCGCCCGCCGCGCCCCCGGGGAACGGTGCCGGGCTCGTCATCGGCCGTCTGACCCACGAGGACGTCGGCGACAGCGTCCAGCTGTTCCGCCGGGTCTGGGAGCCGTTCCTCGCGGGCCTCCCCGTCGAGGTCCAGAAGACCTGGCAACCCACCGCGCTCGAGTTCACGAGCAGCATGGAGGGCGTGACCTACTTCGCCGCCCGCCGGGACAACAAGCTCGTCGGGGTCGTCGGCTGCCGTCTGACCGCGGGCGCCTGCCAGCTCCTCAACCTGTGCGTCGACGCGGAGTTCCGACGGCGCGGCACGGGCACCGCGCTGCTCGCCGCGGCGCTCGGATGGGCCCAGCACGCCAACGCCCGATCGCTCTGCGTCGATGTGATGGACCGGTTCGGCGACGCGATGGCGCTGCTGAAGGCGTCCGGCTTCACCCAGGCGGGGGTCCTTCACCGCCACTTTTGGGGTGAGGACGTCCGGATGTTCGAGAAGGTTCTGTAACCATCACCTCGCGCGCCCCACCGGCCGCGCGGGCCACGCTCGCCTTCAACGGAGCGAGGCGCCGCAGCTCGCGCATCGAGTCCTCGTAGTGCTCCGAGGCGAGCGACCGCGCGGCCCGGGCCAAGGTCGCGGCATCGCCCTCGACCCGTCCGCCGGAGCCGCGGTTCTTGACCAGGAGGTCGCCGTACCGGGTCACCAGCTGCGGGAGCGCACGTCCGAGCGTCTGGTGGACCTCGCCTTGGAATTCCCGGAGGTGCTGCTTGAGGTCGGCGAGCCGCCCGCGCCGAAGCTCCTGCTCGAGCTCCTCGCCGAGCTCCTCCGGGTCGTCCGGGACGGGGATGTCGAGCGCCTGCATGTCGCGCAGCAACGTGATCAGTTTCTCGAGCTCACCCCGCGCCTGGTCCAGGTGCCGCTCCTTCAGCGCGACGACGCGCGTGACCTGTTGGTAGGTCGAGAGCGCCCGGGCGACCTCGCCGGTGCGCGCCGCGTGGAGCGCGTCCTCGATCTCCTCGCGTTCGAGACGGCTGTCGACCGAGTAGGCCTCGAGCCGCCGGAGCCGCCCCTCGCACTGCTGGGCCCACTTCTCGAGCGACTGGACGATCCGCTGCTGCGCGATGCGCTCGATGCCGCGCACGACCTCTTGCCAGCGGTCGGGGTCCTCGCCGGAGTGGACGAACTCGAGCGCCCAGTTCGGAAGCTCGGGCACGCGGATGCCCAGCGGTCCGGCCGCATGGGCCCATTCGCGGAGCTTGGCCAGACGGCGGTCCATCGCCTCGCGCTGTCCCGGAGCGCCGCTCCCCGGTGAGGCACCGGCCTGAGGGGCGACGGCCGGGGCGGAGACCGGCGTATCGCAGACGGCGCAGGTCTTGGCATTGGCCGCGAGAGGGCTCCCGCACTGGGCGCAGCGTGCTAGCCGGCCGGCCACCGAACGCTCCGCGAAAGGCGCCGGACCAAGGTGCGATGAACGAGCCTGAACCGATCCCGCATCTCGCAGCGCCGCGATACCCGTCCGAAGGACAGGACTCTCCGCCTGCACACCAACAGCCAACCCGAAATCATCAACCTAGCGCCCCCCTCCGCCGCAGGGCCACTCCAGGGTGGGAGAGCCGCCGAAGGAGGAATCAGCGGTGGCGCGCCCCCACCCGGAGGCGGGCAGCCCGAAGGTTTGAGGGTTCCCGTGTACGGGGGACCATGTACACTTCCTCCCAGTACGAGTTCCCGCAGCTGGCGGACGGCGTGTGGGCGGCGATCGCGCGCCCGGGTGCGGGCGCCACGAGCAACAGCGGGATCGTCGACACCGGACGCGCCGCGCTGGTGTTCGACACCTCGATGACCCCGAAAGGGGCCCACGAGATCCGCACGGCGGCGCGGATCCTCTCGGGCAAGGAGCCGCTCGAGGTGGTCAACAGCCACTGGCACCTGGACCACACCCTGGGCAACCGAGTGTTCGGGGGCTGCACGATCCGCTCGACGTTCCGGACCCTCGAGATGATCGAACGACGCGCCGCGCCGGTGGCCGACCAGGTCAATGACCCGTCCTGGGGTCGGTTCGCCGCAGCGGCCGAGAACCGGCGGAACGCCGAGACCCGCCCCCTCTATCGGGCGGAGCTCGAGTGCGAGGCCGCCGCGCGCCGTGACCTGGAGGCGGGGCGGGGCGAGCTCGAACTCCGCGCCCCGGACGAGGTGTTCCGCGAGAGGTACGTCTACCCCGGCGGCCGGGGCCTCTTGCTGGTAGAGGGCGCCGGGCATTCCGAGAGCGATACGGCCCTCTACGTCCCCGAGGCGGACGTGCTGTTCACGGGGGACTTGGTCGTCTCCGAGACGCATCCGGACCTATCGGCTTCGGACCCGGAGCGGTGGCTCAAGGCGCTCACCGGCGTAGAGGCGACGAAACCCAAGTTCATCGTGCCCGGCCACGGGCCCGTCGCGGATGTCCTCGCGTGCGCGACGCTGAGGTCCTATCTCGGGCAGCTCGCGGAGCTGGCGGCCGAGCCCGGGGACGCAGAGATGCCCCCGGAGTTCGCCGAGTTCCGGCGACCCTCGCTCTTCCCCGGGAACGTCCAACGGTTGAGGGAGCCCCCGCCCGATCGGGCCGAGCCCACCGACTGACGCCCCGCCCCGCCGCGGTCCCCGTTCGGGGAACGAAGAGCGGGAGATGCAGGGGGTGAGATTTGAACTCACGAACTCCTACGAGACTAGGACCTCAACCTAGCGCCTTTGACCAAGCTGGGCCACCCCTGCAGGGCGGCGCGTTCCTACGAACCCTCCCGCTTAACCCTTGCGAGAGCGACACGTTCTCGGCGAGGTCGTTGTGGCCGCGACCGTCGTGCGCTGGCCGAAATGCGCCGGTGGCGGCGCATCCCTGCCCCCGACGAAATTCCGGACCCTGCCCGCGAAAGGCACATCTATGGCAGCCTCCTCGCTCGCCGATATGCCGCCCTCGGCGCCCCGCGAACGCCCTCCACCGGAGGTCGGTACCACGGTGTTCATCGGCGGCAAGCCGACGATGACCTACGTCTTCCAGGTCGTCGCCCAGCTGAACAGCGGCTTCGGGCCGATCACCGTCAAGGCGCGCGGCAACGCCATCGCCAAGGCGGTGGACGTGGTCGAGGTCGTCCGCCACCGGTTCCTCGAGGGCCAGGTCTCGGTCGGCAAGATCGAGCTCGAGACCGAGCGGCTCGTCAACCGAGAGGGCCGGGAGGCCAACGTCTCGTCGATCGCGATCCCGCTCACGCGTACGGGACCGCCGCCGGCACCGGCGGCGGCGGCACCGGTGGCCACGGCGGGCTCTTCCTGAGCACCCAGGTCCCGGCGAAGACGTCGCCGAGCCGGCCGTGCTCGGGGTGCAGCATCATCACCGCGGCGCTGGCGAGGCCGATGACCCCGACCGCGACCAACCCCGCCAACAGCAGGATCACCGCGTCCAGGCCGCTGAGGATGAAGGTGCCGCTCGTCACCGCACCCGTCCCCGACCGCAGCAGGACCACCAGCGCCACCCCCACCAGCTCGGCGATCACCGTGAGCGGCAGCACGCGGGGGGCGTTCCGCACCAGGACCGGCACGAACCCCGGGCGCACGAGGCTTCGGGTGCGGACCTCCAGCCCGCGGATCCGCTTCCCGGGTGTCGTCCCGGTGAACGCCTCGTTCAGCAGGAAGTACAGGAACCCGGCAGCAGTGTAGGCGAAGAGGGCGGTGTTGTAGGGGATGCCGAGCAGCACCGATTCGGCGCTCCCGGGTAGCAGCAGCGCGAGCGCGGCCCAGAGTCCAAGGGCCGGGCCCGTGATGATCGCAAGGTCGATCCCGAACGCGACCGAGCGTTCGACCACCGTTCCGAACGATCCCATCTCGAGCTGACGGGCGAGGTTGCGCAGGAAGCGGGCGGTGAGCAGCCCGCGCTCGGCGTCCTGGAAGCTGACCGGCCGAGCACGGGCCAGCGCGCGCAGGTTGAGGTGGTCGCCCGAGACCCACGCCGGGACCTCGAGCCCGGCCCAAGGTGGCTCGCCCGGGGCCGGGATCGGCAGCCCGCGGAGGGTGCGTACTTGATCGACGGAGGCATCGGCGCTCGACGCGGCCAGCTCCAAGCTCGCCGTCGGACTGCCGGCGCGCAATTGGCGGATCGCTTCGCGAAAGAGGCCGTTCGAGGTCGGCGGGGAGCGTGACGCGGCCCCGATGCCGGGGCCGGTCGCGGCCGTCCCGCCGGCTCCCGAGAGGCGAAGGACGACGAAGCTCGTGGCGAGCGAGATCAACCCACTGAGGTAGACCAGGTCGAGGACGCCCGCGCCGCCGATCGACAGGATGCTCGGGGCCCCGGCGTACAAGGGCGGCTGGTGCAGGACATCGGCCCCGACCAGCACCCCGAAGGTCGACGCCGCGTACCCGATGGCGACGCCGGCCACGGCCGGAAGGTCGAACCAACGGCCCGCCAGGGGGACCGCGAGCGCACCGACCGCGATCGGGGCGAGCAGGTAGTACGGGAAGCTCGAGAGGATCCCTTGGCCGGCGACGGCGTTCGTCGTGTAGAAGGTCAGCAGCAGGGCGACCAGGGTCAAGGCGATCAGTCCGCCGGCCGCCGCCGACGCGGGAGCGCGCTCGGAAGGCCTCGTGGGAGAGGAGCTTCCGATCCAAAGGAACAGCGACGTCCCCGCCGCGCCCGCGATCACGACCGCGGCCGGGACGGGCCCGGACAGAGGTGAGATCACCATCGCCAGTTGGGCGGACATCGGCGGTCGGAGGAAGTAACGGGCCCACGGCCCCCCGACGGGGCTAGCGACGAACAGCACCAGGGCGAACAGCCCGGCGGTGATCGCGGCCAGGGCGGTGAGAAAGCGGGCGAGCACGGCCCGACCGTCCGATCCCCACCATCGGTAGATCAGATAGAGGCTCAGGGCGGCCGGAATCGCCGCCCCGCCGAGATTGACCGCGAGGGCGCTCCCGTTCCACCCGAAGACCGGTGCGTTCGCGAGCGAGGCGATGAAGGCGGACGGTACGAGGAGCCAGAAGGTCCGTCGCCCGAACCCGGCGGCCCGTGCGGTCGGCTCGTCCTCCCAGGCCCACAGGTAGAGCAGGAGCCACAGGAGCGGCGGGAGCGCCAAGAAGGCGACGTTGCTCAGGAGATCGTTCGTCAGGACTCCGAAATCCATCGCGCGTGCCCCTCCGCGGAGCCGACCGGGTGCGGGTCTTGCGACCGGCCCCCCGTCAGGGAGAGCGCTCACGCAAAGGGTTTTTGGGCAGGTCCGGGTGGTCGCGCCGATGGCGGGGAACCGCGTCGAAACGGACTCGCTCGGCGAGCGCGAGGTCCCGGCGGGCGCCTACTACGGGATCCAGAGCCTGCGCGCCCGGGAGAACTTCCCGGTGAGCGGCCTGCGGTCGTCGCGACACCTCGTCCGTGCCTACGCCGAGCTCAAGGGCGCCTGCGCGCGCACCAACGTCGAGCTGCGCGTGCTGCCGGCCGAGGTCGGTGCGGCGATCTCCCAGGCCGCGCGCGAGATGGCGTCCGGCAAGTTCGACTCCGAGCTCATCGTCGATGTGTTCCAGGCCGGTGCGGGCACCTCCTTCCACATGAACGTCAACGAGGTCCTCGCCAACCGAGCCCTCGAGATCCTCGGGCTACCGCGGGGCCAGTACGAGAAGGTCAGCCCCAACGACCACGTCAACCGCGGCCAGTCGACCAACGACACCTATCCGAGCGCGGCGCAGGTGGCCGCGGCGCTCGCGCTGGCGGAGCTCCGGGCCTCGGTCGAGAAGCTCGCCCAGAGCTTCGACCGCAAGGGCGCCGAGTTCGATCGGCTCGCCAAGTCCGGCCGTACGCACCTCAAGGACGCCATGCCCGTCACGCTCGGCGGAGAGTTCCGGGCGTACGCCAGCGTGCTCCGACACGTGCTCGAGCAGCTCCCCGGCGTCGAGCACGCGCTCATGGAAATCCCGCTGGGAGGGAGCGCCGTCGGGACCGGCATCAACACCGCGCACGGATACCGGGAGCGCGCCGTGGCGGAGTACGCCAAGGCGGTCGGACTCCCCCTCGTCGTCGCGCGCGACCCGCTCGAGACGATGCAGAGCCGCTGGCCGCTCGGGGCGGCGTCGGGCTGGCTCCGCGCGCTCGCCCTCGAGCTCATCCGGATCGCCAACGACCTGCGCCTGCTCTCGAGCGGCCCGGCGACGGGGCTCGATGAGATCCGTCTGCCCGAGATCCAGCCGGGTTCGTCGATCATGCCGGCGAAGGTCAACCCCTCGGCGGCCGAGTGCCTGGACATGGTGGCGTTCCACGTCGTGGGGGCCGACCTCGCGAACTCCTTCGCCGTCCAGGGCGGGCAGCTCGAGATCAACGTGATGATGCCGCTCTCCGCCTACGAGGTACTGTTCTCGGCGGAGATCCTGACGAACTACCTACCGGTCTTCGCCCGGACCTGCGTCGACGGGATCACGGCCAACACCCCCAAGCTCGAACAGAACCTCCTCGCCTCGAGCGCGCTGGCCACCGTGCTGACCCCCAAGCTCGGCTACCTGAAGGTGGCCGAGATCATCCACGAGTCGGAGAAGACGCGCACGCCGGTCAAGGAGCTCCTCGTCCGGCACAAGCTCATGACCCCGCAGGAGGTGGAGGCGCTCCTGGGCACCTCGGCGCTCCTCAAGCTCGCCGAACCCCAGAGCTGAACACTGGAGGGAGAGGCGTCGCTCCATGCCCGAACGGTCGGCCTCGGCGTTCAGCCTGCCGACGATCGAGCAGGTCGCCGGGTCGTTGGGCAACGAGGTCAACACCGAGTACCGCCGGGCCGTCGAGGTGCTCGGGCGCGTCGGTCTGACGCTCTACGAGGCGCGTGCCTACATCGCCCTCGTCGCGCGCGGTGTCGGGGACGCCGCGACGCTGGCGCAGTCGGCCGGGATCCCGCGGACCTCGGCCTACAAGGTCCTCGAATCGCTCGTCGAGAAGGGGTATGCCAAACCCACCGGCGGCAAGCCCATCCTCTACCAGCCCAAGCCGCCCCTCGACGTGGCCGAGGGGCTCAAGGCGGCCATCGGCGAGGTGTTCGAGAAGCTCCACCTGCTCCACTCGCTCGTTGCCGAGCACGGCGAGCCCCAGCTCGTCTACCTGCTGAGCGGTCGCCCCAAGGTGCTCGGCAAGATCGGCGAGATCCTCGACTCGGCATCGAAGACGTTCATCCTGACCACCCCGCAGATCGTCGAGGTCCGCGAGGAGCTCGGTAAGAAGATCGCCCACGCGGTCAAGCGCGGCGTCCAGGTCACCTTCATCACCGCGCCGTTGCAGCGCGTGCCCGAAGGAGTGACCTACGTCGCCCGGCCCAACCTCCTCGCGACCGAGGTGCTCGCCGACGGCCAGCACGCGCTCATGGCCGCGCCGACGTTCGACGCCTGCGGGTTCACCGATAATCCGATCCTCGTCAACCACCTCCAGCAGTTCCTCGATGTGATCCTCGAGAAGGGGAGCGTCGCGGCACCCCCGGGCTGAGCAACGCGGGTCGATGGCGGGCACGACCGGGCCCGTCGCGCGCATCCGCTCCGCGCTGGCCCGAGACGGGTTCTCGCAACTCGCCGCCCGCCTTCCGCGGGGGTACGCACGGTTCGGTTCGGTCGTGCTCCTCCAACTCCCCGAGGACCTGCGTACGGAGTTCCCGAGGATCGGACGGGCGTACGCGCTGGAGCTGGGGGCGGACGCCGTGCTGCGCCGGTCCGGCCCGGTGGAGGGGGAGTACCGGCATCCCCGCGTCGAGCGCATCTTCGGCGACCGTACCGAGACCGAGGTACTCGAGCACGGCGTCCGGTACCGGTTCGACGCCGAACGGATCATGTTCGCGCGGGGGAACAAGACCGAACGAGCGCGGGCCGGGCGGATCGTGCGGGCCGGCGAGCTCGTCGTCGACCTGTTCGCCGGGATCGGCTACTTCACACTGCCGGCGGCGCTCAGCCACTCGTCCGTCCAGGTCGTCGCCGTCGAGACCAATCCCCTCTCCTACCGGTATCTTCTCGAGAATATCGCGCTCAACGGAGTGAGCGGCCGGGTCTCCGCCGTGCTCGGGGACAATCGTCGGGTGCCACTGCCGTGGGGAGAAGCCCACCGAGTCTTCCTCGGGTATCTTCCCAGCTCGCTGCCGTGGATCCCGCTCGCGCTCCGCGCGCTCCGACCCGCGGGCGGCAGCCTCCACGTCCATCTCGTCGTCGGAAGTCGCGGGGCGAACGAGGAGGCCCGACACGCGGTCCACGACCAGCTGCGGACCCAGGGGCGCACCGACGCGCGCCTGACGGTTCGACCGGTCAAGCCCTACGGGCCGGGCCGGACCCACTGTGTCGTGGACGTGGCGTGGGGCACCGGAGTCGGAGGGTGAAGGGAGGAAAAGGTTCGCTCCGGTACGTTCCGTCGCGTCGATCTCACCCGCTGAAGTAGCCCTTCGGGATCTTCAGATTCTCGATGGTCACGAGCTCGGCGACGGTCTTGTACTTCCCGATCGTCGAGGCCGTTCCGGGCGGCGCGTAGGAGGACTTCCAGGCGGTCCACGTCGTCCAGCTGTTGCAGCCCGAGCCGCCGTTGCAGTTCAGGTGGAACCAGAACGTCAGGCCCGCGGGCGAGGAGTACGGGTCCGGCTGCCAGTAGGTCGTGTTGCCGTAGACCTCCTCGTAGTCGGTGTAGTCGTAGTAGCCGCAGTAGAAGCCGGCCTGCTGAAGCCCCGGGTCCGTCGCGCCGGTGGCGCCCTTGAGGGCGAAGATCTGGGTGATGACCCCGGTGGAGGAGACGGTGTACTCCTCGAGCCAGGTGCCCGTCGACCCGCCGGTCGAGCCCGAAGTGGTGATCGCGAGCAGGTACTCCTGGCCCGGCGTCAGGGTCTGGTAGTTCGCCGAGTAGTGGTAGGTCGGCGAGCTGCACGTGCCGGTGGTGTAGGAGTAGACGAGTCCCCAGGTTCCGTAGTCATCGGCGAAACCGATCTGGTCGTAGCTGCCGCCGTTGTCCCAGATCGACGTCAGGACGTAGTAGAACTGGCTGCTGTCGGGCGTGGCGGCGCTCGGAACGGTGATCTCCGAAAGGACCCAGGTGTTGTTGACCGCGGAGCCGCTGTAGACGCTGCCGGCGTAGAAGTGGCCGCCGTAGGTGATCGGCGCCGCCGGCGCGTTGCGCAGCGACGCGACGGGCGGAGGGATGACCTTGCCGTCGACCTGCGGGTACGACTGGCCGGCCGTCCAGCTCAGCATCGACGGGTCGACATTGGTGTAGGACTGGCCCTTGACGGCGCCGGGCAGCACGGGGACCGGCGGAGTGCCTTCCGCGGTCCGGCTGCTCTGGTGCGTCGACTGGGGGGTCACGCGCACGACGTTCCCCGCGATCGCTACACCCAGTACGATGACGCCGACGGCCAACGCCATTAACGCGATTACACTCGTTCTCCCCTTCATGGGACCTCGGCGCGGCATCGAGGTCCCCACTTCAATGCTTTGGCATGGAAAATTGACCTAGGGCCTCGACTCGAGCGTCCACGCGCCGCGCCCGCCGTCTCACACTTCGTCGGAGCGTGAGCGGCTCCCGCGTCGCCCTTATGCGGATTAGTGCGGAATCGGCGCGCGCGGCCGGAGCGATTCCACCGCGCGCGGGAACGCCTCGGCGAACCGGGCGATGTCGTCGGGGGAGTTCGAGAAGGACGCCCGGATGAACTCGCCCCCGTGGGCCGGCGAGAGGTAGTTCCCGGCGCGTAGGAAAACGCCGTGCGTACGCAGGAGCTCCTCCTGTAGCCGCTCCGGGGTGATCCCGGTCCGATGGATGTCGATGCCGAACATGTTCGCTTGGGAAGGGAACACGGGCAGCTCGGTCCCCTCGACCGCGCCGACGACGTCGCGAATGCGGGCCTGATTGGCCCGGGTCTGCCGGAGCACCGCGTCGATCCACTGCGGCTTGGTCCGCAGCAGCTCGACGGCCGCGCGTTGCGCAAAGATGTTGACGCCGAGGTCGTTCGTGTTGAAGCGGGCGATCCTAGCGACCAGTTGCTTGGGGCCCATGAGGCCGCCGAGCCTCAGGCCGGCGATCCCGCAGTTCTTGGAGACCGACCATACGGTGATCGTCTCCTCCGGGGCGAACTGGGAGGCGAGCGTGTGGGATTCGGGGAAGTCGCGGTAGGTCACGTCGTTGAGCAGCCACAGGTGCCGGTCGTGGGCGATCTCGGCGATCGCGCGCACCTCCTCGCGCGGGTACCCCGACCCGAGCGGGTTGAGCGGGTCGATGAGGAGGATCATGCGGGTCTTCGGGGTTATCGCCGCCTGGACCCGCTCGGCGGTCAGCCGGTAGGGGGGACGGTAGATGTCGAGGTTGAGGGTCTTGGCGCCGGCAAGCTCGACGAATTTGTGGATGATGAGATAGGACGGGTCGGAGGCGACGACCTCGTCGCCGGCACCGAGCAGCGCCCGCGTGAGCATGTAGAGTGCCTCGGTCCCGCCCGCACTGAGCTGGAAGCCGTAGTCGGCCGGGTGGCCGAAATCCTTCAGCACGAGCTCGCGGAGTTCGGCAAGCCCGGGGGCGTAGGGGTAGCCTTCGTAGACCCGTTCCGTGAGCGCCGCCTCGACCGCCGCCCGGGTATGCTCGGGCGGGACGAGGTGGTTGGTGTTCTGGCTCATCCAGACGACTTCGGTCCGGTGCTCGTGCGCGTAGCGGAAGGCGTCGAACGGCGGGGCGCTCGCCATGTGGTTCAACCCGCGACGGGCGGACCCGCTAAAACACTTGGCTGTCGAAGCCCCACGTCCCGTCAGGATGCGACGGGGTCACGGCGTGGATCCGTTGGTGTCCTTCGATCGCCGATGCGAAACCCGCACGCAGGGCTTGCGAGGCCGAAGGTCGACTCAAGACGCATCGTGCCTCGCCCCGAGTTCCGTGGCTAGGGCGCTCCGGTTCGATTCGGTGGAAACTCTCCCACCGGGGATCTCGCGCTCAACTGCCCGGACGCTCGCGTGGAAATCCCCAACCCCTCAGTACACCGTGATACGTGCGAACACCACGATGGCAGACCCTGCATCTTTGATGTGGACCACGTAGCTCCCGGGTCGAAGCGGGGTCCCGTTGGAGTAGGTGAGGGGCAAGGTCGCGTTGAAGGTACCGGCCCCCGAAGGTGTGGCCAGGCACTTCGTATTCAGCTCGGTCCCCGTCGCCGTCTCGACGATCAACTTGAAGATCGTACCGGAGACGTTGCCCTGCAAGTCCAACGTATAGTTCGAACCCGCGGGTTGCCGGGTTCCGCTTGCCGCGAAGGCGTGGACCCACGGTGCGGCGTAGAAGGTCGTGGGTTGCTGCGTCGTGTTCCCCGTGTTGACCGAGTGGCTCCACGGGCCGGTTTGGGTCTTTCCGCCCTGTCCGTTCTGCTGGACCACCCACCGCCATTGGAATTGGATCTGGACGGTCCCGTACGGTGAGGCGGTCGTGACAGCGAGCCAACCGCTCGAGAGGTCCGCGTTCTTCGGCGAGAACGTGATTGGTGACGAGAGAGTTCGGTTCGTCGATACGGGGGGAGACCACCCACCGTGGGCCACCGAAACGTTCCGATGGAGGAACGTGAGCGACAGCGCGCTCCCACTGCTGAGGTGGAACGCCGCGGACGCCGTCGGGATCGAGACCTGAACCGTCTGGCCCGCGGGCAGCCGGCTCAGTTGGTACTCATATTGCGCGGCAAGGACGTCTCCGGTATTCATCGAGCTCTGGTGGCCCGACGGCGGCGCGAGCGGAATGAGCAACGAATCCGGGGACGTCGACGCGTGCGGGGTACAATTGACCGCTGCTTCCAACTGGAAGGGAAGGACGGCGCGGGTCCCCGGGGTCGGGGACCCCGAGAGGAGGACGCATGACGTTTGTGAGGCCAGCACCACCAACCACAGCACCGCGCGCGACGGCACGCCCCACGTTGATCGGTCCCCACGCGTTGCCTCCACTCCGGTTCCGGTCTCCACGGTCCCCACACCGAGCCGCGGGAGCGAGTCCGGATGCGTTAATCGCTCGCTTTCCGGAAGAACAGGGGCTATCCGGAGCAGAAGCGCGGAACCAGGTGCGGGCACGCGCGGGTCCATGGGCCGGGTAGGCGCGTGAGGGCGGGTCGAGACCCCGGTGTCGAACTTCCCCTCCCAACGTTCTTCGACCGAGGGTGGGGGATTCGCGCTAGCTGGAGGGTTACGCTTTCCCGGCTTCACCGAGGTACGTGGTCACGATCCCGAAGGACTGCGCCTCCGCCACGGTCCGACCGAACCCCGCCTCCTGCATCATCCGGAGCATTCCGGAACGGTCGGGGAGGTGTCGTAGCGACTCGGGTAAGTAGCGGTAAGGGCCTTCGCTCTGGACCGCCTTCCCGAGCCACGGAACGACGTGATCGAAGTAGGAATGGAACATCCGGTTCATCATCGGTGAGACCGGCTCGGTGATCTCGAGCGTGAACACGGTCCCCCCGGATCGAAGAACTCTCCGGAACTCGCGGAAGGCTACCGGAAGGCTCGGGAGATTCCGGGCGACGAACGCCGACATGACGAGGTCGAAGGAGGCGTCGCGGAACGGGAGTCGGCCCCCGTCGGCCCGAACGAGCCGCACCCGCGCACCCGTTGAGCTCCCTACGGCCCGGAGATGAGCGTTCCGGAGCATCGCGGCGGTCACGTCGGAGCCGACCACCTCCGCGCCCGGGGCCCGGCCCGCGACCAGGAAGGTCAGTTCCCCCGGGCCGCATCCGATGTCGAGCACGCGCCCGATCGGCCGCCGTCGTCGGTACCGATCCACCGTCCACAGCGCCCGCGGGCGCCACAGGTAGTCCTGCCCCAGCGACGCGAGGTGGTCGAACCAATCGTATCGATCGGCGATGTGCGTGAACATCGCCCGAACGTCGCGCTGGAACTCCGGGGTGTCTCGGGAGGGGTAGGGCGAGCCGTCCCGGGCACGACGTACCTCGTCGGGGGGGCTCATGTCGTGGGAGGGGGCGCTTCGGGCTTCGCCGGCGCGCCGGCCGCCGCCAACTCCCGCTCGAGCGCCTCGGCCTCGTAGACGAGCTCGCCCTTGAGCCGGAGCAGCCCGATGGCCTTCGCTGCCTCGAACTCGGTCCGGGCGACCGGCGCCTCGCCGCGGTGCAGCGTCAGTCGAGCCCGGCGGAACTGCGACTCCGCCGCCTCGGCCTCCAGGTGCAGGTCGCGGGCGAGCCGGAGCGCCTCGGAGTATTGCTCGAAGGCCTGGGCGAGCTTCCCTTCGCCCTCTTGGATCATCGCGTCGATCATCGTGAGCTGCTGGTTGGCGAACTGGTCGCCCAGCGGCTCGAGGACGGTCCGGGCCCGGTCGAGGGAGACCCGTGCCTCGGGCAGCTTGTGGAGCTCGACGTTGAACTGCGCCTGGTTCATCCGGCAGTAGCCGATCCAGATCCGCGAGTGGGAACGCTCCGCCGATTCGATCGCCCGGTCCAGGCAGTCGACGGCCTTGGGCATGTCCTGGTTGTTGTGGTGGAGCAGCGCTTCGTTCATCAGCACCCGGGCGTGGGCGATGTAGTCCTTCCCGTCCGAGAACAAGCGGACGGCGGATTCGTAGAGCTCGAGCGCCTCGGGAAGCCGCGCCTTCCCCTGGCTGACCAGCGTGTTGCCGAGGTCGATGAGCGCGTGTCCGCGCTCCCGGCTGTCCTCCTCCTTCTCGGCGAGCGCGATCTCCGCGCGCTGGTGGCGCTCGGCGTCGACGAGCTCGCCGACCCGCCAACAGGCGATCCCGAGCACGCGGTGGGCCACGAGCAGGCCGCGCTGGTTGCCCATCCGTTCGAGGATGGAGAACGCCTCGGAGGCGAGCGTGCGGGCGCTGGAGAACTCCCCCAGGTCGCCCCGGGTCCGGGCGAGCCACAGGAGCGCCAGGGCGAGCTGCGATTCGAGCTTCTTGTCGACCCGGGCCCGCTCGACGGCCTGTAGCAGCACCCCCTCGGAGCGTCGGAAATCCTCGTTCTCGTCGAGCACACGGCCCAGCTCGACCATGAGGTGGAGTTCGGTCGCCGCATCGGGGTCGGCCTGACGCCGCAGCGACTCCAGCGCCCGCTCCAGGTGCACCACGGCGGTGTCGTGGGCGTACGCCCGGCTCGCGAGCTCGGCGGCCCGACGGTTGTACTCCACCGCCGAGGCGTCCTCGCGCGCGAGGTAGAACTGGCGGGCGAGCTCGAAGACGATCGCCGCGTCGGTGCGCCCGCGCCCCTCGAGGGCACGGGCGACCTTGCGATGGAGGATGCGTCGCCGGGTCTCGGTGAGCTGGGCGTAGGCCTCCGCCCGGATCCGCTCGCTGACGAACTCGTAGACCTCGCCGCCCTTCTCCCGGAACAGTCCGGAGTGCACGAGCCGGTCGACGCTCTCGGCGAGGCGCTCCTCCTCCTGACCGCCCACGGCGACGGCGAGGGTGGGGAAGTCGAACTCCTTGCCGAGCACCGTGGCGTAGATCAGTACCCGACGGTCACCCTCGGCCAGCGCGCGCGCCCGGGCTTGGAGCATCTCATCGAGGTCCTGGCCGGGGGGCGTCGCGGGCGCGGAGATCCCGGATCCGGGACCGGCGCTCGCCCGGACGACGTACTCCACGAAGAGCGGGTTGCCCTCGGTCTGGGTGTACCAGCGGAGCACGGCCTCCCGTCCGGGATCGCGTCCGTTGAGGATCCAGCGCGCGTACTCCGCCACCTCCGGCTCGGTCATCGGACGGACGGTCAGGCGGCTCGCGTGATCGCCGGTGACCAGCTGGTCGAGGAGCGGGGCCGTCCGCTGGGGGGTCTCGGCGCGGCTCGCGACGGTGGCGACGACGGCGAGCCGGGCCGCACCGAGCGCCCGCGCGAGCGCAGCGAGGAACTCGAAGGAAGAGTCATCGGCGAGGTGGAGGTCGTCGATGGCGAGCAGGAGCGGGTCGCGTCGCGCGATGTCCAGGAAGTAGTCGGTGAGACGGTCGAGCAGGAGCGTTCGGCTCTCCTCCACGCGGGCCGGGGGTCCGGCAAGATAATCCAGGAGGTGACCGGCCTCGCCGAGACCACCGTCGCCTTCGGGGGACGGTCCGCCCGGCCCCCCCCGGTCGGTGTCGAACGGTGCCAGGAAGATGCCGAGGAAGGACGGGTCCTCCGGGGCGCCCTCGGTCGGCGCGACGCGGGCGGTGGCCACCGAGCGGAGCAGGTCCTGGACGAGGGCGAAGGGCTGAGGAAGGTCCGAAGGCAGCGCACGGCCCTCGGCCACCACGAACCCGCGCTGCCGGGCATCCTGGACGGTCTGTCGCAACAGCGTGCTCTTGCCCACACCCCCGGTCCCGGCCAAGAGGACGATCTGCCCCTCGGAGCGGCGGGTCTGCTCCAGCGTCGCCACCACGGCGTCGTGGATCTCGCTCCGGCCGAACAGCCGGGCCGCCCGCTCCGTCCGGACGGGTTGCTGGGAGACCGCCACGTCCTACTCTTGGGCGCCGACGCCCTTTAACCCGCCGGCCGGGGTTCCCAGCGTCCCCGGATCGGACGAACCGGCGGGACCGATCCGCAGCTGCCGACCCAGCTCCTCCAGCCCGGGCACGAGCGACGGCCGCAGCACGGCGAGGTTGCGCGACTCCGCCCATTGGAGGGCTGCGCGGGCCCCGGGGATGTCCCGGGTCTTGTACAGGAGGCGCGCGAGACGGAACTCGCACTCGCCGGCGATCGCCTTCAGACCGAGCTGGTCGGCCCGCTCCGCGGCGAGCCGGTAGGCCTCGGCCGCCTCCTCCCACTGGCCGCGTCGCTCCGAGAAGAGCCCCTGGGTCTGGCTCAGGAGCTGGTTGCTCCGGGGGTCGACGATGCGCTCGAGGGCGCGCCGGGCCTGGGCGAGGTCGCGTTCCGCGGCCTCGACCTGGCCCAACCCGAGGTGGAACTCGACGCCGAGAAGGAGGGCTCGGGCCATGCCCTGCGGAGAGGCGGTCCGTTGGGCGACCGCGCGCGCCTTGGCGAGGATGTCGAGCGCCTCGACCGGGTCGGTCCGGCCGACGGCGACACCGAGGTTCGCCAGCGCCCGGTAGTAGGCGTACCGGGCATCGGTGCCCTCGAGGATCTCGACGGCGCGGCGGTACCATCGGATCGCATCCTCCTCGACCTCCGGTCCCATCACGGAGAACGCCAGCGCAATGTCGGTGCAGCATTCCCCGAGGGCGAACTTGTCCCCGGTGCGCTGGAGGAGGTCCAGGGCGACCATCGCCTCGTCCAGCGCGGTCGTGTAGTCGCCCTGCTCGTAGGCCATACGGCCGCGGACCCGATGGGCCGCGGCCTGGCCGCGCAGGTCGCCGGCCTCCGTCGCGATCTCCAGCGCCTCCTGTCCGAACCCCTGCGCATCGCCCGCGCGAGCCGACTCCCGCGCCATCGCCGCCCGTGCCAGGAGCACTCGAGCCCGCGCCTGGCGGTCCTTGACGGGGAGCCCACCGAGGGCCGAAACGTAGGCCTGCTCGGCCGCCTCCGGGTTACCCCTGGTACGCTGGATGTCGCCGACCTGCTCGTTGATGCGGGCGAGCTGGGCGGTATGGTTGCCCGGCAGGAGCAGGAGGTCTCTCCGGGCCCGCTCGAAATGGTGCAGCGCGTTGTCCAGCTGGTGGTCGCGCAGCGCGTTCTCCCCCGCCCGGCGGTTGTACTCCCAGGCCTTCTGCGGCACCTTGCCCAAGAAGTAATGTCGGCCGAGCTCGGAGAGCACCGCGTCCGAGGGGCTCGGCTCGCGCCGCTCGAGCGTCTGGGCGATCTTCAAGTGCATCACCCGAAGGCGGCTCTCGATCATCGACTGGTAGACGAGCGCGCGGAACTCCTCGCTGACGAAGGCGAAGCGGCCGCCGCCGGACCGCTCGCGGAACACCCCCCGCTCGACCAACCGTTCGATCCGTTCCGCCAGTACCTCCGGGTCGCCCCCTAGGGCGTCGGAGAGCAGCTCGAAGTCGAACTCGGTGCCGATGGCGCTCGCATACGCGAGCGCACGGAAGCTCTCGGGATCGAGCTGGGTGAGGTCGACCGTCGCCGACCCCCCGGACGTCCGCGCCTCCCCGGTCGTGGCCATGTTGCCTGACGAAAATGGGAGGTGCCGAGCGATAAACTGTCGGGTACGCGGGTTGCGGCCCCTCCGGACCGGAGGAGCCCACCCACCGGCGGATCCGACCCTTGTCGGATCCCCTCCGGGCCGCCTTCACCCTCCCCGAACGCAGGGCCGAACGGTTCCTCGGATCCCGGACCCGACGGACCGCCGCGGTAACCCTTATGCGACCCCCCCGGCCTGCGGCGCGCCGTGAGCGGCCACCCGAGCGAGACCGAGCCGTTGGGCCCGGTCCGGATCGTCGCCGACCTGCCGCTCCACCGTCAGCTGGTGTTCTTCGGGTTCGCCGCGGTCGCGATCCTCGGCGTCGTGTTCTACCTGTGGTGGGGGCTGAGCTTCGGGGTCTGGGTCGACAACGGCGTGTACGCGGTGGTGATCACCCTGCTCCTGTTCGGGCTGGCGGGCATGTGGCTGATGATGCCCAATCCGCCCCTTCCGCCCCCGCCTCCTGAGCACCCGTAGTTCCCCCGCTGGCGGGCGGACCGGGGCCCATCCGTCGGGCCGCAACTCGAAGCGATCACTCGGCCGGGCGGACGCTCCGGAGCTTCCCCGGGTCGGGCCGATCGGGGGACCACTACAGCGGGCGACCTGCGCCGGCCCAGACGGTCGCCTCGGATCGACCGCAGGCGATGCAGTTCCCGGGTTTGGGAAGCTCGATCGGTGCCGGTCCGGCCAGCGTGCCCAGGAGCGCCCCATCGATTCCCTCCTCGACGCGGTGCCCGCACTCCTCGGACCGGCACCACGACAGGAGGCGGACCTTCGTCGACCCGCGCAGATCCTCCAGGGTGGCGGCGAGGGCGAACGATTCCCGGAAGTTCGCCAGGGCGTTGGCGGCGAGGCGCGTGTCGTAATCATCGATGCGCTCTAGGACGTCCTGTTCGAGGTGTTCCGGACCGCCCTTGCCCTTGTGCCCGAGGCGGTCGACGGTGGTCACGGACCTCGAGCCGGCCTCCCGTCCGCCGATCTCCAGCCGCAGGGGCACTCCCTGCGACTCCCAGCGGTAGTACTTCGACCCGGGCCGAGCGTCGGAGTCATCGAGGTGGACGCGGAGACCGACGGCCCGGAGCCTCTCGGCCACCTCCTTCGCCCAGGGGAGCGGATCGTCTCCCCCCTTCGCGGCGATGGGGACGACGACCACCTGATAGGGGGCCACCTCGGAGGGGAACGCGACCCCCCGGCGATCACCGTGGGCGGCGACGATGGCGCCCATCAGCCGCTCGGAGAGCCCGAAGGTGGTCTGGTGGACGAGCTTGCGTGAGCCGTCGGACGCCTCGTACTGGATGCCGTAGGGGCCCGAGAAGTTCTCCCGGTAGTGGTGGACGCTGCCCAGCTGGAGCGTGCGCGCCTCGCCGACGGGGAGGTCGAAGGCGATGGTGTAGAACGCCCCGGGGAACTTGTCCCACTCCGGGCGGCGGAAGGCGACGTAGTGCAGGCCGAACCGGGTCGCCATGGCGCGGAACGCCTCCAGGTTGGAGTCGACCCGGGCGGTGGCCGCGGCCTCGTCGACCTGGCAGGTATGCTCCTCGAAGAAGTGGATCTCCCGGACCCGGATGAACGGGCGGGTGGTCTTGGTCTCGTAGCGGAACGTGTTGACGATCTGGTAGACGTTGAGCGGCAGGTCGGTGTGGGAGCGGACCCAGAGCGCGAAGATCGGGTACATCGCGGTCTCGCTCGTGGGCCGCAACACGAGCGGGATGTCGAGCTCGGTCTCCCCCCCGCGGGTCACCCAGTAGACCTGCGCGTCGAACCCCTTGATGTGCTCCCTCTCCTTCTGGAACTCCGTCTGGGGGATGAGCAGGGGGAACTCGACCGGCTGCGAGCCGGTCGCCTCGATCTCCTCGATGAGGACCCGGTCCAGCTGGCGCCGGGCGAGGAACCCGTAGGGGGTCCAGACGTTCATCCCCTTGATCGGGTAGCGCTTGTCGGTCAGCCGGCCGAACTCCACGGCTTCCAGGTACCAGTCGAAGAACGACCGGGACTTGTCCGGGAGCTCCGCCATCGACGGCTCCGGAGCGGTTCGGCGTATAACGTAGCTCGTGGGGTGAAGCGCCCGAACCAACTTGTTAATGCGACCTTGGCCCCATCGTCCGGAGTATGCGGCTGGTCGTGTGCATCGACCGGGACGACGACCTGGGCCGCAAGGCCGGGGTGAGCGGCCCGGTCGTGGGCCGTCCGGCCGTCCTCGCCGCCGCCGAGAGACTCGGGGTCGCCGACCCCGGCGACACCGACACGAACGCGATGTTCGGCGCGGTGCAGCTCTACGACGAGATCCGGGCCAACCGCGAGGAGGCCGAGATCGTCGTCCTGACCGGTTCGCCCAAGGTCGGCCTGCTCTCAGACCGGAAGGTCGCCGAGCAGTTCGACCAGGTGCTCAAGGAACACCCGGCGAGCTCGGCCCACCTCGTGTCGGACGGGGCCGAAGACGAGTACCTGTTCCCGATCATCGCCAGCCGCCTGCGCATCGACGGGGTGCACCGGGTCTACGTCCGCCAGAGCGCGAGCATCGAGTCGACCTACTACACGATGGTCCGGGCGCTGAAGGACCCGAAGTTCCGGGCCAAGACCGTCCTGCCGTTCGCCCTCGTGCTCGTCACCCTCGGGCTCGCCGCCGCCGCAGGGGTGGTCTGGTGGGGGGTCGTGCTCCTGCTGCTGATCCTCGGCGTCTACCTCGTCTTCTGGACCTTCGACATCGACGAGTCGATCATCGATTCGTTGCGGAGCGCCTCGTCCGACATCCGGCAAGGCTCGGTCGCCTTCGGCTTCGGCCTCTTCTCCCTCGCGCTCGCCGGGGTCGGCTTTCTCGAGGGTTACAACGTCTACATCGGGCTGCCGGCCGTCGAGCCCATCGGCCGGGTCCTGCTCTTCGTACGCTCCGGGCTGATCTGGTGGTTCCTGGCGGGGGAGATCTGGGAGTCGGGCCGCGCGCTACGCCGCTACCTCTCCGTCGCCCGCATCGGCACCTCCTACCCGATCGCGACGATCTCCATCGTGGGTCTCGCGTTCATCAGCTACGGGATCGTGGCGATGATCCAGTACCTCGAGAGCCTCCCCGCCGCCCTCCCGCTGCCGTTCATCGTCGGCGGGTTGGTGCTCGGCTTCTCGCTGATGGCGACCGCGGGGGTCCTCTCGCAGTACTTCAAAGGGTCCTCCGAGGCCCAACCCCCCGCCGAGGGTAGCCTTCCGACCTAAGGCCGAAGGCCCGCGGGGCGGGGCGCTCGACCCCCGACCGGGACCCTGGTCCGTCCCGGCACGGTGGTCTCTTCGGGTGTCGTTCTAGTCGTACCCCTTCCAGGTCACCGCGAAATCCGACTTCTTCCAGTATCCGGCCGTCAGGATCCCCGGCGATTGGATGACCCCGCCGGTGACCGAGCCGATCGTCGTGACCTTCAGGAGCGTGGTGAACGCCCCGATGCCCCGGAGGCTCCCGCCGATCGAGGCGATGCAGTTGGCGAAGCTCAGATTGGTGTACTTGGAGATCGGCGCGTAGCCGCTCGAGAAGTAGACGGCCTCCGAGATGCATTCGGCCGAGGTGTCGTTGCCGGACTGGCAGGCGGTCGACCCGGTGAACGGCGAGATCGCGCAGGTCGAAGGGTTGCCTACGATCGAGAAGTTGTACCCCGACGAGAGGTCGGCGAAGTCCAGCGTGTACACTCCGCAATGGGTCCCGTGACAGACCGTCGGGTTGTACAGGACGTAGGACTGGACCAGGTCACCGGCCGAGACGTTGCCCATCAGCTGGATCGCATTGTAGGGGAAGAACTCCCACCACGAGTAGTACAGCGGCGTCGCGCCCGCGCCGCTGCAGTAGTCGAACGTCCCGGCCTGTTCGACCGTGTTCGTCGTCCACCCGTCGATCCCGACCCACGTGAGGTGGTAGGTCGGATTGGTCAGCGATGCCGGGCAGGTGATCGGGGCGACGTGCCACTCTGCGTACGCTTCGTCGACCTTCCCCGACGTCGCGGGCACGGCCACGAATCCGCCCCAATTCTGACTGTGCACGCCCGTCGCGGAGGGTCGGGTGTGCGCGGCGAAGGAGAACGCCGCCGTGTTCCCGGCCGGGAGCTGGGGGAAGGCGGGCGGGTGGGGCATGCTCGGCGTCGCCAAGAGACCGGCGAACGCCGGAGCCGCGAGGGCGACCACGACACCGAACAGGACGACATACGAGGGGCCTCGTGGGCGACCGACGGGGGACCGATGCTGCATCTTCGGTGGGGGGAACCTAGGCGGGGCATCCGGGGGTGGATACTTCTACCTCCCGTGGACCCAGCCTGGCGCGGAAAGCCCCTAAGTGCGGCCGCCCCTTCCGCCGCCGGCGTCCCATGAGGGTCCTGATCTTCGGCGCGGGTGGACGGGTCGGCAAGGCGATCGCGATCGAGGCGCTCAAGCGCGGGCATAGCGTCAACGGGGTGGTCCGCGGCGGGACGATCGACGGCATCCCCGACATGCGGTTCCGCCCGATCGCGGGCGACGTCACGAACCTCCCGCTCGTCACCTCGCTCATCGAGGCCAACGACGTGACCGCCTCGGCGATCGGTCCCAAGCCCGGAGAGGACCCCTCGGTCATTCCCGCCGCGGCCAAGGTGCTCATCGAAGCGGCGAAGAAGGCGGGCAGGCGACGCCTGGTCGTGGTCGGGGGGGCGGGGAGCCTCGAGACCGCCCCGGGCCAGATGCTGATGAACGAGGCCCGGTTCCCGGCCGAGTGGAAACCGCTCGCCCAGGCGCACGCCGCCGCCCTCGATCAGTTCCGGGCACTGAAGGAGGAGCTCGACTGGACCTACGTCTCACCGGCCGAGATCGTGGAGGAGGGCTCCCGCACCGGGCGCTTCCGCGTCGGAGGGGATATGCTCCCGGTCGACCCCGAGGGCAAGAGCCACATCTCGATACCGGACTTCGCCGTCGCGTTCGTCGACGAGCTGGGCCGCGGCGGGCATCTCAAGAAGCGCGTGAGCGTCGGGTACTGACCCGCTTGGGCGGCGGGGGCGCCGCGGGGACGTTGTCCTTGCGGAGCACCCGCTCGACGTCCTCGAGCGGGACGTCGAGTCCGCAGCCTTGGGCGAGGGCCAGCCGAATGCCCGCGGCGGTCAGCGACTTGTCGCCGACCCGCTCCACGAGCGACCGAAGGTCCTCCCAGTAGTTCCACGGAAAGACGACCCAGACCCAGGCCTCACGGGGGATCTCCTCGGCGTAGTAGCTCGGGACGAACTTCGAGTGGGCGATGTGCAGGAACGTCGCGGTCTCGACCCGCTTCGGGCCAGCCGCCCGAACGTGGTCGAGGGCGAGCTTTAGGCTCTCGCCGGTGTCGGTGATGTCGTCGACGACGAGCACGTCCTGGTCCTCGACGCCGCCGCTGAGCCCCTCGGAGAGCCGGGCCTTGCCGTCCTTGGTCGCGGTGACCCCCCAGTGCTGGGCGCGGAGCGACACCATCCGCCGGACGCCGAGCCGATCGGCCAGCAGCCGCGCGGCGACCCAACCTCCGCGGGTCAGGCCGACGATGGTCTCGGGGGGGTCACCGGCGCCGAGGATCTTCTCGGTCAGCCGGTCGGCCCATCCGTCGACCTCGGCCCAACTGGTCCGACGGCACTTCGGCAGGTCGGCCATCGGCTGCGGACCCTACTCCGCCACGGGCCTAGGGGAAGACGCCGCGGCGCTCGATCGCGTCGACGACGCGCTGGATGGCGACGACGTAGGCCGCCGAGCGGTTGTGCACGTGGCGGGTCTCGGCCTCCTTGTGGACCGCCGCGTAGGAAGTGACCATCGTTCGCTCGAGCCGGTCGTTGACCTCCTTGAGCGTCCAGAAGAAGCCCTGGATGTCCTGCGCCCACTCGAAGTAGGAGACCGTCACGCCCCCGGCGTTCGCGAGGATGTCGGGCAGCACGGTGATCTTCTTCTGGAAGAGGATCTCGTCGGCCTCCGGCACCGTCGGGCCGTTGGCCGCCTCGGCGACGATCTTGGCCTGGATCTTGTCGGCGTTCCTCTTGGTGATGACGTTCTCGAGCGCGGCCGGGATCAGGATGTCGGTCTTGAGCTCCAGAAGCTCCTCGTTGGAGACCGCCTTCGCCCCGGGGAAGCCGACGACCGAGCCGGTCTTGGCCTTGTAGGCCTCGACCTCGTGGGGGTTGAGCCCCGCCGGGTTGTGGATCCCGCCCTTGGAGTCGGAGACGGCGATGATCTTCGCGCCCTGCTCGTCGTGCAGGATGTTCGCGGCGACCGAGCCCGCATTTCCGAAACCCTGGACGGCGACCGAACCGCCCTTGACGTGGACGCCGGCGTGGCCGGCGGCCTCGCGGATGACGTAGGCGCAGCCGCGTCCCGTCGCCTCGCCGCGGCCCTCGCTCCCGCCGAGGGAGACGGGCTTGCCGGTGATGACGCCCGGGACGGAGTAGCCCTTGAGCATCGAGTAGGTGTCCATGAACCAGGACATCGTCTGGGAATCGGTGTAGACGTCCGGCGCCGGGATGTCCATCTCCGGCCCGACGAGCGGGGCGATCTCGCTGGCGAACCGCCGGGTCAGCCGCTCGAGCTCGCCCTTGCTCATGTGCTTGGGGTCGCAGATGACGCCGCCCTTGGCACCGCCGTAGGGGAGGTTGACGACCGCGCACTTCCAGGTCATCCAGGCGGACAAGGCCCGGACCTCGTCCAGCGTCACGTTGGGATGGTAGCGGATCCCGCCCTTCGTCGGCCCGCGCGCCATGTTGTACTGGACGCGGAAGCCGGAGTACACGCGGTAGCTACCATCGTCCATCCGGACGGGGAAGTTGACCGAGAGCTCCCGCTTCGGATGTTTGAGGATCTCGCGGATGCCACCGTTGATCCCGATGAGGTCACAGACGATGTCGACCTGGCGCTTCGCCGTTTCAAATGGATTGATCGCCGCTTCCGCCATGAACGTCACCCTCGCGCGGGCGGTCCGACACGGGGTTGCGTATTTGAAACTGGCTCGGGCGGAACGCGCACCCGTGCGGCACTGTGACGAGGAGGAGGGCTACGGCTCCCGCCAGCGCGCGAGCCACAGGGCGAGGGCTCCGAACAGGACGGTTGCCCCGGCCAGAACGAGGAACTCGAAGCCCGTCGCGCCGAGGAACGCCGGGCTGACCGCCGAGCCGTAGGAGAGGCCGACGGCGTGGTCGGCGAGCTGGGAGGCCGAGGTCGAAGGTGCGAGGAACGCGACCCACTCGTACCGCCCGGGGATGATCGAGAGCGGGTAGAACACCGGCGGCAGGATCGACAGCGCGGAGAAGATCAGCGTCGCGATCGGCCAGATCTCCCGGAGCTGGCGGAACATCGTCGAGAGCAGGAATCCGAGGGTCGTGGCCATCAGCCAGGTGAGGAGGACGACCCCGACGAGGAGGCCGACGGCCCAGCCCGAGAGCGGGTGGACCAGGCCCAGGATGACGAGGAACAGCGTCAGCGCTGGGACGGTGAAGGCGAGCTCCGAGAGCGCCATCCCGAGCAGGTAGGCGAGCGAGGTCACCGGGCTTGCCACGAAGATCGCCTGCAGTTGCCGCTCGAGCCGCAGGTAGGCGCAGTCGTTCATCATCCCGTTGCCGGTGAAGAGCGCCGAGAACAGCACGCCGCCCGTGACGCCGAACGGCAGCAGCGCCGGGCTCGCGATGACGAACAGGAAGAACAGGAAGCTGAACGGCGTTAGGAACACCGCCGCGATGAGGAGAGGGCTCCGCCACAGCGGGATGATGCCGTTGAAGTAACAGATGCGGAGCGCGGCGTAGGCCTGCGTCCGGACGCTCACGTCTCGTCCTCCTCGATGGGACGGCCGACCAGTTCGAGGAACGCCTCCTCCAACGTCACCGGCCCCATCGCGACCTCGCTCGAACGCGAGAGCGCGAGCTCGGTCAGTTCCCGGACCGACGAGCGGGAGGTGAGCAGGATCACCTTGCCCTTGTCGGAGTAGATCCGGCCGTACGGTTCGAGCTCCTTGGCCGCGACCCCGGGGCCGAACTCGAGGCGCACCTCGCGGTGGAGCGTCGACTTGAGCGCCCCGGCGGTGCCTCGGTAGAGGATCCGTCCGTCCTCGATCACCGCGAGCTCCTCGGAGAGCTGCTCGGCCTCGTCGAGGTAGTGGGTGGTCAGGAGCACCGTCGAGCCCTTACGGCAGACCCGGCGGATCACCTGCCAGACCTGGCGCCGGGCGAACGGGTCCATCCCGAGCGTGGGCTCGTCCAGGAAGAGGAACGGGGCCTCCGTCGCGAGGATCATGGCGACGAGCGTGCGTTGCTGGAGGCCGCCGGAGAGCGCGTTCGCCGGGATGTCGGCGTGCGGCTCGAGTCCCATCGAAGCGATCATCTCCTCGACGCGGTCGTTTGTCGTCTCGGCCGAGAAGCCCCGCGTCCGCAGGTACTCGCGGATGTGCTCGCGGGCGGTGAGATGGAAGAACGGGCGGCCCTCCTGCGGGACGACGGCGATCTGCTCGCGGATGCGGTTCGGGCTCGAGACGACGTCCTCGCCGAACAGGGTCACCGAACCGGCGGTCGGGAGCAGGAGCGTCGCGGCGATCTTGATGAAGGTCGTCTTGCCGGCGCCGTTACGACCCAGGAACGCGAAGAGCCGTCCCCGGCCGATCGAGAGGTCGACCGACCGTAGGGCCTCGACCGGGCCGGTCCGGCCCCGGTAGACCTTGGTCACTCCCTTGGCGACGAGGACGTCCACGTCGACGGGACGCGGGAAGGTCCAAAACGATGCCCTTTACGCCGGACGGCCCGGCCGTCGGGGGAGCCCGACCGGTGGCACCGGGTGGAATGGGTCCCATCCGGCCGCGGGCAGGGAGTTCCACCCATTCGGTGTCCGGAGCCAGGTCCCGTGCCCCGAGGTGACTCGTCCGATGACGGTGAGCGGACAGTCGAGGGGGGTCAGGGCGCGGCGGGCGGCGGGAAGCGAACGCGGGGGGATCGCGGCGAGCAACTCGTAATCGCCGCCGTAGGCGACCAGCTCGACCTGCCGGGCCCACGCGTCGTCCCGGGCGCGGAGGGAGCGGTGCAAGGGCAGTGCGCCGGAATCGATCTCCGCTCCCGTTCGGCTCGCCTCGGAGATCAGGCGTATCGATTCGAACACACCATCGGAGGTGTCGGTCATCGCGTGGGCGATCCCCGCCAGACGCTCCCCTTCGGGCACCCGCGCCCGGACGGCCCGCAACACCGCGTTCCGGCGGGTGACGGAACGGCCCTGGGAGAGCGATGCGGCCGCGACGCCGCCTCCGCCCACGGTCCCGGTCACGACGAAGAGATCGCCGGGGCGCGCCCGGTCGCGACCGGGCAGTTTTCGGCTCGTCGCCACGCCCAGCGCGGTCCCGACGAGCGTCCGCCCGGCCGCCGACTTGGTATCGCCGCCCGAGAGTCGAACTCCGTAGCGCGCGAGCGACCGGCGGACACCCTGGACGACGCCGCGGGCCCATGTCTCCGGAGTCTCCGGCGGAACGAGCACGTCGAGGAGGAACGCGATGGGCCGGCCTCCCTTCGAGGCGATGTCGCTGAGGTTGGCCTGGACGAGCGCCGAACCGATCAGCCCCGGCGAGGTGTCCCGCCAGAAGTGGACCCCTTCGGCGAAGGCATCGGTGGTGATCAGGAGCCGCCCGCGAGGGAGCGAGATCGAGGCCACGTCATCGCCGAGGGGTAGCTCGCCCTTCGGTGCGCGCCCGGCGGTGGCCCGGAGCCAAGCGTGGAAGGGCCGCTCCCGTAGCCCCCCGTCGCCAGGCTGGTGCGGCCGGGCCATCGGACCCCCTACTTGTACGGGACGAACTCCTTGCCGAGGAGTTCGCGGCCGAGGATGATCCGCATGATGTTGAGCCCGCCCTCAGCGCCGACCATGTAGGACATGATGCCGCGGAAGCCGAGCTCGAGGCCGATGTCCTTGGTGTACCCCGCCGCTCCGAACCACATCATCACGCGCTTGACCGTCTCGAAGGCGATCGGCGGCGCGGTGAGCTTGACCGAAGCGACGGCCCGATCGACCTCGGAGCGGTGCGAGTCGTCCCCGCGCAGCGTATACCGGTCGAGCAGCCAGGCCGCCCGGCGGCACTGCCACTTGACCGCCTCGACTTGGGTAAAGAGGTCCACGAGTTCGAACTGGATCGCCTCGAACTTGCCTAGCGGCTGCCCGAACGCCTCGCGCTCCTTGACGTAGGCCATCCCGATCTCGAGCGCGCGCTCGGCCGCCCCCACGCACGCCGCCGAGACGAACGTTCGCGCGACGGAGAAGCCCTCCATGGCGAGGTCGAACCCGCGGCCCTCGCTTCCCAGCAGGTACTTCTCCGGGACCCGGGCGTGGTCGTAGGTGATGGCACCGGTGGAGATGCCCATCCGACCCATGTTCGAGAACCGCTGGGTCGACAACCTCGGCGCCCGCGTCGGCACGTAGAGGAAGTTGAACCCGCGGCCCTCCCCCTTGGTCAGGGTGAGGTGACCGCCGCCGAGCTCCCGGGCCTCCTCGACGCCGGAGAGGAAGGCCTTCTCGCCGTGGACGACGAACTCGTGGCCATCGCGGCGGCTGGTGGTGCGCATGTGGGCCAGATCGCTGCCGCCGGTGGGCTCGGTCGTGGCGATGCCCAGGAACGCCTCTCCGCGGCAGACCGCCGGGAGCACCTCGCGCTTGGCCTCCTCGGTACCGTGACGGGCCAGGACCCAGCCCCAGCCGGCCTCGAGCAGGAAGAACACGGCCGTGGCCATCGAGAAGTCGCCGCGCCCGACCTCCTCGGCCGCCAGCTCGGTGAGCACGGCGGAGGCGCCCATTCCACCGTACTCGGTCGGGACGGGCATCGCGAGCAACCCGAGGTGCGCCATCTCGGCGAGGACCTCCTTGGGGATCCGGCCCTCGGAATCGATCCGCCGCTCGTTGGGGCGGAGGACCGTGTCGCCGAACTTCCGGACCGCCTGCTGGAAGGCGCGCTCCTCGTCGCTGAGTTCGAAGTCCATGCGGCGTCGGGGAGGGAGGCCGGGAGTAATTCCCCTTTGCCGGAGGGGGCTCAGGGTCGCCCTGCGTCGCCCCCGGGGAGCCTTCGTCGTCGACCCCGCGGGGTTCAGATGCCGAAGTACAGCGCCGCGAACGTCACGCCCACGCAGATCGCCGTCATCGGTGCGCCGTGGCGGACAAACTCCTTCAGTCCCAAGCGCTCCCCCTGCCGCTCGGCCTGCTCGACGATGATGAGGTTGCTCGCCGCGCCGAGGAAGGTGAGGTTGCCCGCGAGGGTGCTCATCGCCGCGAGCCCCAGCCACACCGTCGGCGTCGTCGCGGTGTAGCCGAGGTGGCTCAGGACCGGGATCTGCAATGCGACCCACGGAACGTTGCTGAACAGCTGCGGTCCGAGGAGGCTCGTGAGCGCGATCGCCGGTAGCGGGCTCGCTCCGGAGTGAGCGCCCGGGATCGGCAGCAACGACTCGAGCGACCCGACGACGCCGGAGGAGGTGGCCCCCGCCACGACCAAGAACAACCCTCCGAACAGGAGCATCAGCGTCCAGTTGACCCGCCGTACGAGCTCGACACGCCTCGACGACACCGCGAGGAGGACGGCCGCGCCGCCGAGCGCGACCAGGTAATCCGGTACCGCCTGGAACCCGAGAAGCTCGGCCGACAGATCGATCCCGACCATCGTGGCCATCGTCCCGCCAAAGACCCAGAGCGCGGGCAACCGCCGCAGGCGCGGCAGCCACCCGCCGCTCGGGAAGAGTGGGATCCTCGGGTAGCGCGCGTAGAGCGGCGAGGAAGAGTACTCGGCACGGAACGCGGCACGGAGATACCATCCCCCGAGGAGCAGGCACAGCACCGTAGGGACCAGCAGGTAGCGCAGGAACGTGGCGAAGGGGGCGGTGAACCCGCTCGAGAGCGCGACCAGCAGGTTCTGGGGATTCCCGATCGGGGTCGCCACGCTCCCGACGGTCACGGCGAACGCGAGCGTCAGTAGCAGCGGGGTCGGCGAGATGCCCAGGCGGCGGGAGACGAGGATGAGGAGCGGCACACCGAGAAGGACCAGCGCGTCGTTGACGAGGAACGCCGAGAGCACCCCGAGCCCGAGGAAGAGCGCGAACGCCAGTTCCGGGAGGTCGCGGGAGCGTCCGATCAGCCAGTGCGCCAGATGCTCGATGGCCCCCGACTTCTCGAGACCCGCCGTCAGCACGAACAGTGCCAGCAGGAACAGAAGGATGGGAACGGCCGCGTCGAGGGCTGCGGCCGCGGCGCCGAGCGGGAGTATTCCCGACCCGACGAACAGCCCACCACCGGCCAGGAAGACCGCCCATGCGGGCGGGCCCCGATGGAAGACCTGGGGCGCGAGGAGCGCCCCGTAGACCCCCACGAGAAGCAGCGCACCGGCCCACTCCATCGTCGCGAGGATGCGGCCCGGCTTTTAGGAGCCCGGGCACGCCCGGGAGCGACCCAGACCGCCCGGACGATTCAGCGGGAGGGAGTCGCGAGGCTCGGTCGTAGACCATGGTCGGCAGGGCCGACCTATTTTGGGGAAGTCATTTTGAGCCTCAGCCCACTCCCGCCACCTCCACCCATGGTCGTCCGCGTCGCGGTCAACGGCTACGGAACGATCGGCAAGCGGGTCGCGGACGCTGTCGCCCGACAGCGCGACATGAAGCTCGTGGGCGTGACCAAGACCCGGCCTAGCTTCGAGGCGGAGATCGCCCGCCAACGTGGGTACCCGCTCTTCGTCGGCGGAACCGGCCGCATCGAAGAGTTCCGCAGCGCCGGTCTCGAGGTCGCCGGGACCCTGACCGACCTGCTCGGGCAGGCCGATGTGGTGGTCGATTGCGCCCCCGAGAAGGTCGGCCGGGAGAATGCCAAGCTGTATCGCGACCTCAAGCTCCGATCGGTCTTCCAGGGCGGGGAGAAGGCCGACGTCGCCGAGCACTCGTTCAACGCGCTGGCGAACTATGCGCAGTGCCTCGGAGCCAACAGCCTGCGGGTCGTATCCTGCAACACCACCGGCCTCGCGCGCGCCGCGTCGGTGCTGCAGTCGCGCTGGGGCGTGGAACGTTGGGACGCGACGATCGTCCGTCGCGCCGGGGACCCGAGCGAATCCGATCGCGGCCCGATCAACGGGATCCTGCCGACCTTCAAGCTCCCCAGCCACCACGGGCCCGACGTCCGGACGATCTACCCCGAGCTGGAGATCCGCACCACGGCGGTCGTCGTGCCCACGACGCTCATGCATGTCCACGTCAACCAGGTCAAGCTCCGCAAGGCCCCCACGAACAGCGCCGACCTGGCCACCGCCTTCCGCTCCACCGCCCGCTTCCACCTCTTTCGCGAATGGGAGAACGTCCAGGGGACCCCGCAGGTCATGGAGTTCGCCCGGGACCGAGGTGCCTCGGCGCGGCCCGACGTGATGGAGAATGTCCTCTGGGACCAGGGGATCCACGTCGACGGCACCGAAGCGACCTTCTTCCAGGCTATCCACCAGGAGTCGATCGTCGTCCCGGAGAACGTCGACGCGATCCGCGCGATGTTCAAGCTGGCCCCGGACGCCGCCAGCTCGATCGCGGTGACCGACCGGACCCTCGGGATCGGATCGCGTGGTGCGCCGGTCGCGGTCCCGGCCTAGCCGCCCGGCGCACCGTGGCGGAGACACGGCGACGCGTGGGCGGCCCGAGCCGCGTGCTGAGCTTCACGGCGGAGATCCTCCAACGGGGCGTGAACCCCTTCGTTCCCGTGAGCCCGATCCGATCGCGACGCCTGCGCTCCGAAGGCCGGGGACCGTTACCGGTCCTCCTGCGCATCAACGGCGGTCCGACGAAGGCGTGGCGCACGAACCTGATGCCCGATGGCCACGGCGGCTTCCTGCTCTATCTCCACGGACCGGCCCGGCGCGGCGCCGGCGTCCGGGTCGGGGATCGTGTACGGATCTCGATCGAACTCGACCGCCGCTATCGCGGCGGTCCCCAACACCGGATGCCGCCCACGCTCCGAGCGGGTCTCGCGCGCGTGCCGTCCGCGGCGCGCCACTGGTCGGCCCTGGTGCCGAGTCGCAAGAAGGAGGTCCTGCGCTACCTGGCCCGGCTCCGGGGATCGGAGGCCCGAGCGCGGAACATCGCATTGACGCTCCGTGCTCTCTCCGGGGCGAGGGTCCGATTTCTCGGCCAGGAGTGGATCGACGGGCGGTGAGGGTGCATGCCCCGGCGATCCGCACTAGGCGAGCGCGCGCTTGAGCAATGCGACAATCCGATCCTCGTCGGCCCGCGTCATGGCGGTGAGGGCGAACTCCGTCGGCCACATGCTCCCCTCGTCGAGCTTGGCCTCGTCGCTGAAGCCAAGGGTCGCGTAGCGTGTCTTGAACTTCTCAGCCGGCCGGAAGTAGAGGACGATGTCGTCGTCGTTGGAGTACGCCGGCATGCCGTACCACGTTCGCGCGGCGAGTTGGGGCGCGTTCGCCTTGACCAGGGCGTGGAGCCGCTGACCGAGGGCGCGGTCGGAGGGATTCATCTCCTCGATCTTGGCCTGGACGTCCCGCTCACCTTCTTCGCGGGTGGCGCGCGCCTTCATCTCGCGGACCCGCTCCCGCATCGCGGCTTTCTCTTCGGCGCTGAACCCCTTGACGGGTTTCTTCGTCGGCATGGTCGGAACTCACCCACCCCGCCGGTGCGATAGGCGTACCGTCCGGCTTCCACCGGGCTGGATCCGGTCGACGCCGAGATGACCCTCCGCCGACGCGACGTCCCGCGCGCCGGCCCCCGTCCGCTGGAGTCGCGACATGATTCAGGCTCCCTCGGCGGGGGTCGTCCCCCGCACCAGCTCCTCGAGCTGCTTCCAGACCGACTGAGCCCCGGCGACGGCGCCGTACTGGACCATCATGTCCCGAGCTTCCTTCGAAACGCACAGACTCGTGAGCCGGACCGCGGTCTTCCCTCCCGTCTCCTTCAGGTCCACGGTGGCGCGGATCTCGTTCCCCATTCCTTCGACCTCGAACGTGTACACGAGGCGGGTCACGGGCCGGACCTCGAGATATTTTCCGACGAAGACAATCGTTTGGCCCTTGGGATCGCGTTGGACGAACCGGTACGCGCCACCGGGACGGACGTCCATCGCTTCGACGATGAATGTGCTGCCCTTCGGGCCCCACCACCGTGACAACAGCGCCGGGTCGGTGTAGGCGGCGAACACCCGCGCGGCCGGCGCATGGAAGGTGCGTTCGACGACGAATTCGCGGTCGGTACTCCCTGGTTCCTCGGTTGGTGTGCTCATGGTTGCTTTTCCTGATTCTTCTTCTTCGGCGACCGTTCGACGAGCTGGGCCAGGCGACCCAGGCGAACGGTCTCGTCGGCGAGGTACTTGCGGACCCACTCCTCGACACCGGCGAATCGCGCCGGTTCCACGGCGTAGACCCGTTGCTGAGCCCGTACGGTGACGCGTACCAGCCCGACCTCACGCAGGACCTTCAGATGCCGCGAGACACCGGGCTGGCTCAGGTGGGGGAATCGTGCACCGATCTCGCCGGCGTTCCGGGGTCCCCGCCACAAGAGGTCGAGGATCGATCGCCGCGTCGGGTCGGCAAGGGCGGCGAAGACACCCCCGGTCGGAGACCGCTCGTGCGAAGGTTCCCCGCCAGGCGCTCGAGACATGAGTCTCCCCTAGGTACTGCATATTATTCAATGATTATATAACGTGTAAGTAACACAGGGCCCTCCGTAGGCAGACTCCCGGGTTCCAGCCTGGTTTTCGGGATTCCCGGGCGGGTGAACCGCCGGGGGCGACCCCCGAGTTAGCGTGTGTCCGAACGGCTGAAAGCCCACCCCGGGTAGCAACTCCCGATGCCCGAGGAGGATCCGCCGATCCGGCTGTTGCTGATCGAGGATGACGAAGCGGACCTACGCCTCCTGGAGGAGACCCTCAAGGAGATCCCCGCGAACTTTCGCCTGGAGTATGCTTCGACCGGTGCCGAGGCGCTGCGCCGACTCGATATCTCCGGTCCTTCCGAGCAGCTTCCGGAGGTCGTGCTCCTCGACCTCAACCTGCCCGGACTGGACGGACGCAAGGTCCTCGCACATCTCCGTGAGGTCCCCCAGCTCGCGGCACTGCCCGTCGTCGTGATCACCGCCTCTCCCGCGGACGTGGACGTGCTCACCGCCTTCGACCTGAGAGCCCAGGGCTATCTGCGGAAACCGGTCGAAGCTCCGAGCCTGCATTCGGTGCTCAGCCGGGTTTCCAGTCGGGTCCCTCCCCCGCCCGGCGAACCACCGCGGAGCCCCCCCCCGAAGTCGCGGGCGGTTTCCTAGGTGGGGGGTCCCGCCGGCGGGACCGCGGGCACCGAGAACCAGAACGTGGTGCCGTCGCCCGGGCGGCCCGTGCTTTCGACACCGATCTGCCCGTGATGCGCCTCGACGATCTTCTTGCAGATCGCCAGTCCCATCCCGTTCCCGGCGTACTCCTGGCGTGTGTGGAGCCGTCGGAACACATCGAAGATCTGTCCTTGGAACTCGGGGGGGATGCCGATGCCGTTGTCGCAGACCGAGAAGCGGAACCCCACCGCACCGGGGTCGGCCCGCACGCGGACGACGGGTCCGACATGGTCTCGGAACTTGATCGCGTTCGATAGGAGGTTCTGCCAGAGTCGCACCATGTCTTCCTTCCGACCGAGCACGGCCGGGAGGGGGGTTTCCCGACGGACCTCGGCCCGGCTCTCGTCCAGCGCCCGACGCAGCCGTTCGAGCGCCTCGTCGACGGCGGCTTCCATCGAGACCTCCTGGGGCGGGTCGCGGCCGGTGCCCATTCGACCCAGGTCGAGCAGGTCGTCGATGAGCGTCCGCATCCGGGCGGTGGAGCTCCGGAGCTGGCGCAGGTACTCGGTCGCCTGCGGGTCGAGCTGCCCGGCGCAGCGCTGGTCGAGCAGGCGACCGTACCCTTCGATGGTTCCGAGCGGCTCTTGGAGGTCGTGCGAGGCCACGTAGGCGAACTGCGCCAGGTCGCGGTTGGAGCGTACGAGCTCGTCCTGACCCGCCTTGAGCTCGCGGAGGATCTGCTCCCGGTCCGTGACGTCGATCATGACGCCCACGATCTGCCGGCGGGACCGGTCCTCCGAGGTGAGGACGCGGGCGGCGGTCTCGACGTAGTGGACCTCCCCGTTCGGCCAGAGGATTCGGAGCTTCTGGAAGGGCAGCTCCTCCATCGTCTCGGCCGAGCGCAGATACTCCTCGAGCCGCTGCCGGGACGCCACGCGGTCGGTCGGGTGCACGCCCGCGAACGCCTGCTCCAACGTCAAGGGCGGTCGCTCGCTGCCGAAGCCGAAGATGTGGTACATCTCGTCCGACCAGGACACCCGGCGCGTAGCCACGTCGAGCTCCCAGGTCCCGACGTGGCCGACCGACTGCGCCGTGTCGAGCGCGGCGGTGCGTTCCCGTACCCTCTGCTCGAGCGTGCTCCGGCTCTCTTCCAGCTCGTCGGTCAGGCGGCCGCGCTGGTAGCGCTCCGCACCGACCAGCAGGCCGGTGAGGGCGACCGAACCGACGAACAGCTGGACGGCGACCAGCGCTTCCGGTCGCGGGAGCTTGGCGAAGGCCCCCACGCCACCCAGCGTCGCGCCGAGCGCGATCGCGTTGCACGCGACCGCGAATCCGGCCGCGCCGAGCCGACCGAAGCGGAAGGCGGCCCAGACGAGCAACGGGAGCAATAGGAAGATGATGCCCGCGGGTGCGCCGTTGACGAACACCGCCGACGGCGGGTAGAAGACCAGGTCGAACGCCACCGCGGTCGCCACCCCGAGCGCCAGCAGCTCGATCGCGGCGTTCCGACGAGGCCGTGCCCAGCGCCGGTCGCGGAACGCCGAGAGGGCGAGGAAGATCAGTAGCCCGACCTCGATGCCTCCCACGGAATCGCCGATCCACCAGATTGCCCACAGGGTCGGGAAGGCCGAGACGCGGGCGTGGCCCAGCGCGGCGAGGGCCGAATTACCCACGAACGCCGAGATGGCCGCCGCGGGGAGGACCGCGAGCGTCGAGAAGGCGAGCACCGATTCCGGGGAGTCCGCCGCGGCCGGCCCGCCCGCGAACCGGAGGGCCAGATAGGCGCCGACGAGCCCCTCGAGCACGTTGCCCCCGGCGATGGCGAGCGAGCTGAGCGGGTCGCCGGTGACCGAGATGTTGTAGACGAACGCGCCGACGGCGATGGCCGGCCAGTAGCGATAGCCGACCAGGACGAGCCCGGCGATCGCGATACCGGTCGCGGGCCATACCGCCGAGACGCTCGAATTCGGAAAGGCGATCAGGAGGCCGGCACGACCCGCGACGAAGTACGTCAGGGCGAAGGTCGAGAGGATGAGGAGCGAGCGCGCGTCGTACCGGGGCCATAGGCCGGGCCTCGGCTCCGTTGGGCTCGGTTCGGGCTCCCGCCCCGCGACGGACAAAGGGAGTTCCTCGACAGGGGCCCGCAGCCCTTCACCCCTCAAAATGGACGCGAAGGTCGACCGACCGCGACCCGCCGCCATGGCGCGAGCGGGGAGCTGTCCGAACGGCGGGACCGGTTCGGTTTGGATTCGCCGCCCCCGAAATGGCAAGAATCAAATACATCGTCAAGGTCCGCGCGCCGAATGTATCACATTGATCACCGACGCGACGTCGTGCGCATCCCCCCCGAGCGCCTCGGGCTCCGCCTCGAGACGGTCTTGCCCGAGCTGGCCCAGCAGCAGTTCGAGGGTAAGCTCGTCGACGCCCAGAACCTGACCGTGATGATCCGCGACGTCACCCCGATCGGCGAGGGCCACATCATCCACGGCGACGGCGGCGTCTACCAGGAGGTCGACTACAGCGCGCTCCTGTTCCGCCCCGAGATCCAGGAGGTCGTCGAGGGCAACGTCGTCGAGATCCGCAAGTTCGGTGCCTTCGTCCGATTCGGTCCGCTGGACGGGCTGCTCCACGTCTCCCAGATCATGGACGACCGGGTGAACATCGATGAGCACAACCAGCGGCTCGTCGGCGTCGAAACCAAGAAGGACCTCAAGGTCGGCTACAAGGTCCGCGCCCGGGTCGTCTCGCTCTCCCTCTCGGAGATCTCCCCCCGCGACAGCCGCATCGGCCTGACGATGCGCCAGCCCGGTCTCGGCCGCCTGGAATGGATCCAGGAGGCGCACAAGAAGGCCGAGGAGAAGACCGGCAAGAAGCCCGAGCGGCCCGGCGGCAAGAAGGAGCCCGCCCGGCCGGCGGCTGCCGCCGGCAAGCCCGCCGCCGGCGCCAAGCCCGCCGCGGCGTGAGGTGAGCCGTGATCAATCTCAAGGCGTGCAAGAACTGCAACACCATCACTGAGGCGAACAAGTGTCCCCGCTGCGGCGGGGAGACCTCCCGGGAGTGGCAGGGCTACCTCATCGTGATCGACCCCGAGAAGTCCGAGATCGCCCGGAAGATGGGCATCCATGCCGCGGGCCGCTACGCGCTCCGGGTCAAGTGAGGAGCGCGTCTGGGTCGTTCCCGAATCGCTCCGCGCGACCCTCGCCGAGCGGTACGGACCGGTCTACGACGGCGCCGAGGCCGAACGGCGCCTGCGCCACCTCGGAGTGTTTGCGAGCTGCGGTGACCGCGTCACCGCCTCGGCGATCGCGCTGCGCAAGCTCCCTCTGATCGGGATCGTCGACTACAAGACGCGCCGCAACGAGCCGGTCGACCCGGCCGCGTTCACCGAGCTCGCGGCCCGTCGCAAGGTGCACGTGCGCAATCCGGCCGGCACGCTCACGGAGGGCCTTCGCAAGGCGGTCAAGCGGCTCGTCCAGGAGGGCGGCGGATTGATCGAGGTCGACGGTGAGGAGGACCTGGGCTCGCTCGCGCTCGTCGAAGCGCTCCCCGTCGGGGCCACTGTTATATACGGCATCCCGGGTCAGGGCGTCTCCTTCGTGCGCGTCGACGAAGTGGCGAAGGAAAATGTCCGCGCGCTGATCGCACAGATGGAACTGCGGAGGGTCGAACTTGGAGCTTAAGATCCTGGAGGAGCGGCCGAACCCGCTCCTGCAACGGACCGAGTACCGGTTTGAGGTCACGCATACCGAGGCGGCGACCCCCACCATCGACGCCGTGCGGACCGCGCTTGCCCAGCAGCTCAAGGTCCCCAAGGACCGCCTCGTGATCGAGGGGATGCATGCCCGGTTCGGTGCTCCCCAGACCCGCGGCGCCGCACTCGCCTACAAGACCGCCGACGCGGTCAAGGCGGTGAGCCGCGAGCACATTCTGATCCGCAACGGCCTGAAGGAGAAGGCCGCCCCCGCCGCGCCGGGCGCCGCCCCGGCGGAGGCTCCCGCCGCGCCGGAGAAGCCCGCGGAGACCAAGCCGGCCAAGGAGGCCAAGCCCGAACCGGCCGCCAAGCCCGAGAAGGCTGAGAAGGCAGACAAGGGCGAGAAGGCGGACAAGGCCGAGAAGACCGAGAAACCACCCAAGGCCGACAAGCACGAGGCTCCGGCCAAGGGTGAGAAGCACGACAAGTCCGACAAGCCGGCCAAGGCCGACAAGCCCGCTGAGAAGAAGGCCGCGTAGGTCGCACCATGGCGAAGGGACGAGTCGGCCTCTACGCGGTCCAGGGCACCACCCTCAGCCGTACCCACAAGTATTGTCCGAAGTGCGGCCCGGGCACCTTCCTGGCCGAGCACGCCAACCGCCGTTCGTGCGGGCACTGTGGCTACTCGGAGTCCAAGGCCCCCACGGAAAAGCCCACCGTCAAGCCCCCCAAGGGGGCCAAGCCCGCCGCCCCGAAACCCGCGTAAGGTCCTTCGCGCGAGCGGCTCGCCGCTATCTCGGGATGCTCCGCCCGGAACGAACGATGGGAGAGGGCGGTGGCCGGACGTTCGCGTCGGTCCGCCCGAATGCCGGGCACTGACGACCCATCCGCCAGCGGTTGGGTACGCGTCCCCGAACGGAGCGGGGGTGCCCGGGTCGCCCGGGCGAATCGACGGCGGTAGCCTGCGGTCCTATGCCGTGGCCGAGCGCGTCGGTGCGCGGCGACGATCGGGGGGGATGAGCGCCTTCTGCAGCACTTCCTGCACGCGCGAGGCCATCACCGGTTTGACGATCACTTCGCTCGCGCCCTGCGCCAGGAGCGACTTCACCCTGGGGTGGTCGGAGTCGTAGGCGGTGACCACTACGAGGCGAAGGTGCGGGTTGCGCTGGAGCAGGACCTTGGCGAGCTCATCGCCGTCGACCTCGCCCATGCCGCCGCTCGGCGGGGCCACCGGGGTGGCGGGAGCGGTCGTTGCGGCCGGACGGGCCGGCGAGGTCCTCAGGTCGATGTCCACGAAGACCAGGTCCGGACGCCACTGGGTGAACAGCTGGAGCGCCTCGGGGGCGCTCGAGGCGAACCGCAGGTCCGGGAGGGTGACCCCGAGCCGGGTCAGCACGCCCTGGAAGACCTTTCGGGCCGAGGCCGAATCGTCGATCGCCAGGATGCGGAGGCCCTCGATACTGCGTCCCGCGTCCGCCATTCCGCTCATGTGAGGGCCCATACTCGAATAGGGGGTCATCATTCCATCGGTGCGGCCGTTGTGCCGGGGGTAGGGCCAAGGAGCTCCCGCACCGTCCGCAAGAGCTCCCGCCGGTCGATCGGCTTGGTGATGTAGCCTGCGCAGCCGGCCTCCCGGGCCTTCTCCTCGTCCCCCTTCATCGCGAAGGAGGTCACGGCGACGATCGGGATGGAGGTCGTGTCCGACCGCCGCCGCAGCTCACGGGTCAGGGTGTAGCCGTCCATCCCGGGCAGCCCGATGTCCATCAGGATCAGATCCGGGGGGGACTCCTCGATCCGCTGCTGGGCCTCCACCGCGTCCTGCGCCCCGACGACGACGTACCCCTCACCGCGCATGATGACGCTGACGAGCTTGAGGTTCTGCGGATTGTCCTCGACGATGAGGATCCGCGGGGGGGGAGCGGTCATCCCAACGGCCTACGCCGCGGCCGGAGTCGATTCGACCTCGGTATCGGGATGGCCGTTGGTGGAGACCGGCAGGGTGACGGTGATGGACGTGCCCTTGCCGTACTCGCTCGCGACATCGATCGAGCCGGCGTGCAGCTCGATGAGTCGCTTGGTCAGCGAGAGCCCGAGCCCGCTGCCCTGGAACCGGCGGCCGGGTCCGGCATCGAGCTGCTCGAACTCACGGAACAGCCGGGGCAGGTCCTCGGGGGCGATCCCGATGCCCGTGTCGACGACGCGGATCTGGAAGTGCCGGTCGCCGTTGCCCAGGAGGTGGACCTCGACCTTCCCGCCGGCGTCGGTGAACTTCACCGCATTGGAGACAAGGTTGAACAGGATCTGCTTGAACCGCAGCGGGTCCAGCGTCACCGACTCCGGCTCGGCGGAGAGCTCGGTGACGAGCGCGATGTGCTTGTCCTCCACCAGCGGCTTGACCACCGAGCAGACCTCGGTCACCGCGCGCTGCGGGGAGAACGGCTCGGGGGTGAGCTCCATCTTGCCGGCCTCGACCTTGGCCAGATCGAGGACGTCGTTGATCAGCTGCAGGAGATGCTTGCCGCTGTTGAGTATGTCGTCGAGGTACTCGCGGTGCTCGGCACTGAAGGTCTTGGGGTCCTGGGCGAGGAGGTGGTCGGAGAAACCGATGATGCTGTTCAGCGGCGTGCGGAGCTCGTGGGACATGTTGGCGAGGAACTCGCTCTTGAGCCGGTTGGCCTCCTGCACCCGCTGGTTCTGGATCTCGAGCTCGCGGTTGCGCTGCTCGAGCTGCAGCCGCAGACGGTTCTGCTCGGTGACGTCGCGGGCGGCGGCGAACACCCCCTTCAGCCTCCCTTCGGTGTCGCGGAACGTCGCGGCGTTGTAGCTGACCTCGATCGTGCGCCCCCCGGGCATGCGCATGGTCAGCTCGAAGTCGGTGACCTTGTCCTCGCTGAGCACCCGGCGGATCCCTTCCTCGGCCTTGTCCGGGTCGGTGAAGTAGAGCTTGAAGGCCGTGCCGATCAGCTGCTCGCGGGAGAGCCCGGTGAGGACCTCCATCTGGCGGTTGACGTCGGTGATGAGGCCGAGCACGTCGGTCGTCATCAGCGCGTCGATGTTCGACTCGACGAGGCTGCGGTTGTAGTTCTGCGACTCGCGCAGCTGCGCCTCGAGACGCTTCTGCTCGGTGACGTCCCGCGCGGCGCCGAGGACGCCGCGGACGTGGCCGGCCATGTCGTAGGCGGTCCCCGCGTTGAACGAGACCGGGATCTTCTGGCCGTTGCGCTTGCGCAGCAGGAGCTCGTAGTTCGAGACGCTCGTCTCCTCCAGCGCCCGGCGCACCGCGTTCTCGGCGCGGGCGGGGTCGGTGAAGAGCGTGGGGAACTGGCTGCCGATCAGGTGCTTGCGGGTGAAACCGGAGAGCCGGACCATCTGTTCGTTGACGTCGGTGACGATGAAGTCCGGCGCGACGGTGACCAGGGCGTCGGGGGAGGCCTCGATGAGGCCCCGGTTGTAGTTCTGGGCTTCGCGCAGCTGCTCTTCGTTGCGCTTCTGCTCGGTAATGTCCCGGGCCGCGCCGAAGATGCCGGCGATGTTGCCCTCGGCGTCGTGGAAGACCGCCGCGTTGAACGAGACGAGCGTGCGCCGACCGTCCCGGCTGTTGAGGATGAGCTCGTAGTTCGTCACCGAACCCTCGCGCAGCGTCCGCCGGACGCCGGCGACGGCGCGCTCGGAGTCGGTGAAGTACTGCGGGAACGGACTTCCGAGCAGCGACTCGCGCGAGGCGCCCGAGAGCCGGACCATCTGCTCATTGACGTCGGTGATCACGAGCTCGGGGTCGACGGTGACGAGGGCATCGGGCGAGGCTTCGATCAGCCCGCGGTTGTAGATCTGCGACTCGCGCAACTGCTCTTGCAGCCGCTTCTGTTCGGTGATGTCGCGGGCCGAGGCGAAGATCCCCCGGATGCGGCCTTCGGTGTCGCGGAACACCGAGGCATTGAACGAGACCTGGATCAGCCGGCCGTGACGGCTGCGGAGCGTCAGCTCGTAGTTCGTGACGACGCCGTTCTTGAGGGTCTCGCGCACCCCCGCCCCGGCGCGCGCGGTGTCGGTGAAGTAGTCGGGGAACTGCGAGCCGATCAGCTCCCCGCGCGAGTATCCGGTGACCCGGGCGATCTGCTCGTTGACGTCGGTGATGGTTAGGTTCGGGTCGACGGTCAGGAGGCTGTCGACCGAGGCCTCGATCAGGCTGCGGTTGTAGTTCTGTGACTCGCGGAGCTCCAGCTCGAGCTTCTTGCCCTCCGTCGCGTCCCGGGCGGAGGCGAAGATCCCCTTCAGGGCGCCGTCGGCTCCGAGGAAGGTCGTGGCGTTGAACGAGACTGTGGTCTGGGCGCCGTCGGCGCTCTGGAGAGCGAGCTCGAAGTTGGTCAACCGCCCCTGCTCGAGCACCCGACGAATGCCGTCCTCGGCGCGCGACGGATCGGTGAAGTAGGCCTTGAGCGGGGTGCCGATGAGCTTCTCCCGGGTGAGCCCCGAGAGCACCTCCATCTGACGGTTGACGTCGGTGATGATGCCCACGGCGTCGGTGGTGAACAGCCCGTCGATGCTCGACTCGATCAGCCCCCGGTTGTAGCTCTGCGAGTCGCGCAGCTGCGCTTCGAGCTGCTTCTGCTCGGTGATGTCCCGGGCGGAAGCGAACACACCCCGCACGCGACCCTCGACGTCGCGGAAGACCGACGCGCTGAGCGAGACCTGGGTCAGCCGGCCGCTCTTGGAGCGCAGGACAAGCTCGTAGTTGGTCACCGCCCCCTTGCTCAGCGTCTGGCGCACCCCGGCGGCCGCCCGGTCGGGGTCGGTGAAGTACTGGATGAACGACGAGCCGATGAGCTGCTTACGGGTGTGGCCGGTGAGCCGGACCATCTGCTCGTTGACGTCGGAGATCTGGAGCGAGGCGTCGACGCTGACCATCGCGTCGGCCGAGGCCTCGATCAGGCCCCGGTTGTAGCTCTGGGCCTCGCGGAGCTTCTCCTGGAGCGCCCGCGGCTCGGTGATGTCGCGGGCGGCGGCGAACACTCCCTTGACCCGCCCGTCCGGCCCGCGGTAGACCGAGACGTTCAACGAGACGATCAACGGACCGCCGGTCCGGGGCTTGAGGACGAGCTCGTAGTCGGTCAGCAACCCCTTGTCGAAGGTCTGCCGCACGGCGGAGACCGCCCGGTTGGGGTCGGTGAAATAGGTCTTGAACGGGCTGCCGATGAGCTCCTCCCGCCGGAACCCCGTGACCCGGACCATCTGCTCGTTGACGTCGCTGATGACCATGTCCGAGTCGACGGTGACAAGGGCGTCGGGCGAGGCCTCGATCAGACTGCGATTGTACAGTTGCGACTCCCGCAGCTGCTCCTGGAGCCGGTTCTGCGCGGTAATGTCCCGCGCGGACGCGAACACCCCCTTGGGACGCCCGCTGACGTCCTTGAACACCGAGGCGTTGAGCGAGACGACCTTGTCGGCGCCGATGCGGGGCTTCAGTGTCAGGGCGTAGTCGGTGACGTACCCCTCCTCCATGGTACGGGCGATGCCGGCCATCGCGCGGTCCGGGTCGGTGAAGTAGTCGGAGAAACGGCTGCCGATCAGTTCCTCGCGGGTGTAGCCTGTCGCCGCCTCCATTTGGCGGTTCAGGTCGGTGACGACGCCCGCCCGGTCGACGGTGAACAGCGCATCGACCGCCGCCTCGATCAGGCCGCGGTTGTAGTTCTGCGATTCCCGCAGCTCCCCCTCGAGGGCCTTCTGCTCGGTGACGTCGCGCGCCGCGGCGAATACGCCACGGAGCCGGCCGTCCCGCCCGCGGAAGGTCGTGGCGTTGTAGGAGACGACCTTGGATCCTCCTTGCCGCGATTGCACGGTGAGCTCGAAGTTGGTCACCCGGTCCTCGGCCAGCACGCGCCGGATCGCCTCCTCCGCGCGGGAGGGGTCGGTGAAGTAGGTCTTGAACGGGCTGCCGACGAGGATCTCGCGGGGGCATCCCGTGAACTCCTCCATCTGCCTGTTGACATCGGTGATGATGCCGAGCGTGTCGGTCGTCATCATCGCGTCGATGTTGGACTCGATGAGCCCGCGGTTGTACTCCTCCGATTCGATGACCTTCTGGTGGAGCTGCTTCTCCTCAGTGATGTCCTTGGAGACGAATAGGTAGCCGAGCGGCTTGCCGTTCGGGTCCCTCAGGACGGTCAGAACGACCCGGGCGGCGAACCGCTCTCCGTTCTTGCGCAACCGTTCGATGACCCCCTCGTACTTTCCCTGCTCCAGCGCGACCTTGAACAGGTGCTCGAAGTTCCCGCCCTCGGTGAACTCCGGGGTATTGAGGACGCGGCTGTCCTTGCCGAGCACCTCGTCGGCGGTGTAGCCGTAGATCCGGTGCGCGCCCTCGTTCCAGAGGAGCACCCGCCCCGTCAGGTCCGAGGCGATGATCGAGTACTCGGTCGAGGATTCGAGGACATTCTGGAGAAAAGCCCGGTAGTCCGGAATCCCTTCGAACCGTGCTGTGGTGGTCATTCGCCGTTCGGACGGCGGACGGCTGCCCTCCACCGTTACCACCTATCGACCTTGGGTGCCGCCTATAAGCCCCGGCCGTGATAGAAAGCTTACGGGCTAACCCAGACGATAGTCCCTGAGGGCCGGGGCTCGGCCCAAACTAACGCCGCGGCGAACGGAGGGATCTCATCGTCCGGGCATGGGGAACGCCCGAGCGGACGCTACCGGCTCGCGGCGAGCTCGGCGACCGGGGTTCCGTCGGTCTCGGGGACCGACGGTGGCTCGGTGATCCTCAAGAACAGGAAGATCGGTTGCGCGAGCCAGGCCACGGTCCAGCCGCGTTGGGTCAACGAATAGCGGACCCGCGGCGGGCGCGTGTCGATGATCTCCCGCTGCACCATGCCGTTCTGCTCGAGCTCCTTGAGCTTAAGCGAGAGGACGCGGGGACTGATGCCGGGCATGCTCCGCCGCAATTCCTCGAAGCCTACCGAGGGAACGGCGTGGAGGGCGAGGAGCACGTCCGCCGACCACTTGCCGAAGATCGAGCGCACGATCTTGAGGTCGGCCTGGGCCACGGCCGCAGGATCCGTGCTGGGTCCCAGGAGGTCGTTCACGCGCTCGACGAGCCGGACGGCCGACTCGCGGAAATCCGAGAAGCTCCGCTCGATATCGTCCTCGGGCGAGGCCGCGCGTGCCGGAGCACTGCGGGGGGTACGTGCCGGCGATGCACTTGAGCTCGGCATGGCACAACTCGAAGCGTACGATGCCATCCATGGGTTATAATTCGGCACTAATGAAACGGTAAGCGAACCCGGGTCTCTCCACGCCGAGACCGCAGTGCTCCGAGCGGCCCCGCTCGGGACGGATGGAATCTCGACCTCATTCCCATCGAGCCATCCCTCTGAGTTGAGTTCGGCTCGCGGAGGCCGAGTCTCCCGGGGATTCTTGGCACCCATCTCCCACCGATGAGTCATCGGATTACGGGCGTAATAGGGTCGGTTCTTAATCCGGTTCACGGATAAATCGCCCGATGTCCCGGGTTCAGCACGGATCGCCGCTAGAAGCGGTCCCCGAGAGTGCGCTCATGGAGTTCAACGAGACGACCGGTGACAATGTGGTCGCCACTCCGCCACGGCGAGGTCCACCGCGATCGCCGCGCTTGGTCTTGCTGCCCACGTTGAACGAGGAGGAAGGGCTCGGTCCGACGCTGACCGAGCTCCATCGCGTCGCGTTCGGGGGCTCCGATACGCTTCCGGGAGTGCTCGTCGTGGACGGCCGGTCCACGGACCGGACGATCGCCATCGCGGAGGAATATGGTGTACCCGTGCTCGTTCAACAGGGACGCGGCAAGGGCGCCGCGATCCGCGAAGGGCTCACCGCGGCAAGGGCGCAGGGCTATCGCAGCGTCGCGGTGATGGACGCCGACAACACCTATCCGGCGAGCTCGCTCCCCGCGCTGTTCGAACTGCTCGACCTCGGCGCCGACCTCGTCATCGGGATGCGCCGGCCCGAGCGCCCCGCCGCCGCCACGCTCCGTGATGTGGTCCACCGCGTCGGGAATGGGATCCTCAATTACGCCGCGGCGCAGGCGAGTGGCCAGCCGCTGCTCGATGTCTGCAGCGGTTTCTGGGGCGTCCGGCTCGAAAGTATGGAAGGCGTCCCACTCGAGTCCGAGGGTTTCGAGGTCGAGTCGGAACTGTTCCTCAAGAGCTTCCGGGCCGGCCTGCAGGTCGTCCAGCTTCCGATCGGCTACCGGACCCGGGCCGGCGAGGCCAAGCTGCGCGCTTTCCACGACGGGAGCCGGATCCTGCTCTCGATCCTCCGGAACTCGGTTCGGCCGATCGGTCACTCCGGTCGCCCGCCGGCCGGAGCCGTCGGACGGGCCAATGTCCAGGTCCCGTTCTCGAGCCTCCAGCGTACGCTCCTCGGGCTGAACCCCGACCGGCTCGTGGTCCTGTCCGCTCCGGATCGCTTCGCCGAGGCCGAGCTCCTCGCCGCCCGTTACGGGGCAGGGTCACCCGATACCGAGGTGATCACCGCCATGATTGCACCGGAAGCCTCCGAGGGCCCTGACCGGACCTCCCACCTCTTGTCCGAATCCGCCGGCTACGCCTCGACGGTCGTCGTGCTGTTCCCTCAGTCCTCGATCGGAGCCGAACCCGGCGCCCATTCCCTGATCGGCATCCCGCGCTCCCAGCGGATCATCGAGGTCCCGCACGAACAGGTCGGGGAGGGTACAAATGCCGCCGACCCCAGGCCGGCGCCGCGGCACGATGGCCTGCGCAGCGAGCGGGTACGCCTCGGATATCGCGGCGCCTGGTTCATCCTCGGCGCCACACTCGAACCGTCGTGGGTGACCCGCGAGCTGGCCTTGCTCCAGGCGAACCCGACCGGCAGCTCGCTGCGCGTGTTCCGCCGGGATGCGCCGCCGTCGGCGCGGCTGGAGCGGGTCGGCCGGTGGACCTGGTCGGCGCTCCAGCGCGCGCTGTCCGCGAATACCGAAGCCACAGGCTCATGAGCCGGGCCCGTCGTGGCTACGTCGTGGCACCCGAAGGAGAGCCCCCCGCCCCGCGGCTGTTCGGGACCGACGGGATCCGTCTGGTGGTGGGGCGCGAGCTGACGCCCGAGCTCCTCACGAAGGTCGTCTCGGCGCTCGCGGCCTACCTCCGGGGTAACGGCGAAGTGCTCCTCGCGCGCGACTTCCGCACGACCTCGGAAGCGATCGCGCGCGTGGTCTCCGGCGGGCTGCTGATGCAGGGCATCCACGTCCGCGACCTTGGCGTGATGCCCACGCCCTGTCTCCAGTTCAATGTCCGCCACCTCGGGGCGACGATGGGGGTGACCGTGACCGCCTCGCACAACCCCACCGAGTTCAATGGGCTGAAGCTGACCGGCCCCGAGGGCCTGGAGCTCCCGCGCGACGGCGAGGAGTTCATCGAGCGCTCGATCCACACCGGCGACTTCCCTTCCGGGACCTGGGACCACGTCGGGGCCTATCGCGCGGATTCCGACGGCATCGACCGGTACCTGCGATCGATCGTTTCCCACGTCGACGTCGAGGCGGTCCGGCGCTTCGCTCCGACGGTGGTCCTGGACAGCGGCAACGGTACCAGCCTGCTGACGGGGCCGCCGCTGCTGCGCGAGCTCGGCTGCCGCGTGATCACGCTCAACGCCAATCCCGACGGATACTTTTCGGGCCGACCCTCCGAGCCGAGCGAGGAGAACCTCGCCGAGCTCCGCCGGGCGGTCGTCGAGTTCGGGGCGGCGGTCGGGATCGCCCACGACGGCGACTCCGACCGGATCGCATTCGTCGATGAGCAGGGCCGCTACATCCCCGGCGAGGTCGCGCTCGCGGTCTTCGCCCGGGCGCGACTGAAGGAGCATCCGCACGCGACCATCGTCACCAGCATCACCTCCTCCACGGCCGTCGCCGACGTCGTGCGCGAGATGGGCGGCAGGCTCGTCGAGACGCGCTCGGGCTCGCTGCCCGTGGCCCGCGGGGTCGTCGAGAGCCGGGCGATCTTCGCTGGCGAGGAGAACGGCGGCTACTACTGGCCCGAGCACCAGGTCGCCCGCGACGGTCCGATGAGCTCGGCGAAGATGGTCGAGCTTCTCGCCCACGAGCGTCGGCCCCTCTCGGAGATCGTCGCCGAGATGCCCACCTACACCGTCCTCAAGACCAAGGTCCCGCTCGCGCAGGAGGCGCTCGCCGCGCGTCCGATCAAGGAGTACGTCGTGCGCGAGGCGCGCCGCCGGCTCGAATCCGGCGCCCAGCGGCTGATCGACATCGATGGGATCAAGGCCCACTATCCGGACGGCTGGCTCCTGGTCCGACCCAGCGGGACCGAGCCGATCTGCCGGGTGTTCGCCGAAAGCCGCGACCCCGCGCGCGCCAAGGAGCTGCTGGCCCAGGGCGTGGACCTGGTTCAGGAGCTGCTCGGGGAGTGGAAGCGGCACGCGCCGACGGGGTGAGCCGCTGGTGCCGGCCGCCGCCGGAATGGCCGCTCGCCCGCGCGGAGATCACGTCGAGGGAGGGGCACCGAACCGCGCGGCCCAGTCGGTCATGAGGATGTCCCGAACCGGCTTGTAGACCTGGTCGTAGAACCCACGCCGCGATTCCAGCGTGGCCCGGTCGAACTTGCCGATCCGCTTCTCGGCCTCGGACCACGCCGCCCGGAAGTTCTCGGTCGTGCCGAACCGGGAGGCCACCTGCCGCTGGAACGCCTCTTCAGTCTGCGGCTCCCCACCGATGATGAAGACGAGCCCATCGGCGTTCGTGTCCCGCACCGCCTCGTCGTCGCCGAGCTTGTAGTAGGTGCGACCTTCCGACGAGGCGGCGCCTTCGGCGTGTTCGCCCGGGACCCCCGAACGGCTCGCCAGGAACCCGCGCTTGGCCGCGGCGTAGAAGATCGCGCGGTTCAAGCCCCACGAGTACGCCGAGTTCCGAGGCAACCCCAACGCCGAGGCGCGAGCGGCCTGGAGCATGGCCATCACGGTGAACCGGGAGATCCGGCCCCGGCGCGGCGCGGGCACGATGGTGGCACCCCACCGGTGTGAAAAAGAGGACCGTCCGAAAACCGAGCCGTTCGCGCCCCGGACCGACCGATCGGCTGGAGGCACCCAGCTACCGGGCGGTCAGGGTGACGCTCGTGAACTCGCGGAACAGCAACTGCGAGGGTCGGTCGGTGGCGAGGAGCCAGTGGTCGAGGTTGGCGAGGACCTCGCGGTGGGCGTCGCAGGTCCGGTACACCTTCCAGGCCAGCAATGGGCGGACCGTCACTCCCTCCGAGCGGAGCACGGTGAGTTCATTGCGCGCATGGGCGCGACACGGTCGAACCACGGTGGCGGGGACCGGGTCGGCGAGTCCCTCGTAGCCGTAGTCCCGGGCCTCCCAGAACTCGCAGTGGGGGTCGGGGATCGAGATCGCGAACGGGTTCTCCTCAGCGAAGTGTGAAACTTCCACGGCCATGGACCAAACTCCCCTCCCGACTTTTTCTACGGGGAGGTTACCTCATATCACCGGGGAGGGGACTGCGACCTCTCCGGCGGTCAGGATCGGGGGAGGCGCGGGGTCGGCGATTCATCGAGACCCCAGCGCCAAACCGATGGGGAGAGCACGAGGAAAACGTTCGTCAGGAGCGTGCCGACTCCGGCGATGAGGTACGCGTTCGAGATCCCGTACAGGAAGACGAAGACGCCGCCCAGCGCGATCCCCGCCGGGATCATCGCGAAGCTGCCGGCCTCGTCGGTGGCGAAGTAGCGCCCGAGGTATTCGTCGGGGACGGTGCGGTGGACGCCGGAAAGCCAGGTCGTGTTCCCCACGGACAAGAGCAGGCCGGCGGCGATCTCGAGCGGGACGGCCAGGAGGAGCGAACGGACGAACGCGAGCGCTACGATGAAGAAACCCACCGAACCCCAGCTCGGCAGGATCCATTGGCCGGGGGCGCGCTCGGCGTGCAAGCGGCTCGGGAGGACCGCACCGACGGCGAACCCGGCGGTGGTCGCGGCGACGAGAATGCCAAACCCCGCCGCACCCTGCCGGAGCTGGACGGCGACGTAGACGACCTGGAAGCCGCCCCAGATCGACAGGAAGAAGTTCGCGGCCATCGCCGAGAGCGTGATGATCAACAGGGGCCGCTGCGACCGCAGGTAGCGGAGCCCGGCCGCCACCTCCCCGAGCAAGGAGCTCGGTTCCTGGGGCCCCGCCGTCGCTGCCCGGGCCGTCGACGACGGGATCACCATGAGCAGGATCATCGTCGCCGAGATGGCGAAGGTCAACGCGTTGAACGCGAGCCCGGCGACGGCGCCCACCGTCACGAGGAACACTCCCCCGAGCGGGCTTCCGACGAACTGGGCGACGGTGGTGCCCCCCTGGAGGAGCCCGTTGCCCTCCGTGACCTCCTCGCGGTCCAGGATACGGGGAACGGTCGCGTTGGTCGCCGGACGGAAGACGGTCGTGAAGGTCGCGGCCGCGAACATGACGCCGATGAGCAGCCCCGGTATCGCTCCGTAGAGCAGCACGAGCACGGCCAGGGCCCCGAAGCACCCGACCCGCGCCAGGTCGCACCCGACCAGCACGCGCCGGCGGTCGAGCCGGTCGATCAACGCCCCGGCCAGCAGCCCGAACGCGAGGGTCGGGACGAACTGGACGATCCCGAGCAGCGAGACGGCGAGGGCGGAGCCGGTGGTACTGTAGACGAGCCAGGTCACCACCAGGGTCCCGACGGCCGCACCCAGGGAGGACGTGACCGAACCGATCCAGAGCCGCCGGAAGTTCGGCCGGCGTAGGACCGTTGAGGCGTTCATTCCGCCGCGGACCCGGCATCCCGGAGTTCCCGTATGCGTGTCTCCCACTCCGGGAGCGGGACTCCGTCGAGCTGGGCCACGAGCCGGTCGAGGAAGGCCTCGGCGCCCGCCCGGAAGCCTCGGGCCGTGCTCGGGGTCAGGTCGCGGTGCGTCAGCGTCAGCAGCGTGCCGTCCTCGAACGGGGCGAGCTCCCAGCGGACGACGCTGACCTCCCCCTTGGGGAATCCGGCGCTGGGATCGACGTTCCACTCATGCTCGAACAGTCGGGGCGGCTCCCACGCGAGGACCCGCCCGGTCGCCCGCACACGAAAGCTCCCGGTGGTCGACTCGACCCGGCCACCGACCCTCCCCTCGATATGGACCTCCGAGAGGTACCAGTGGCGGAGCTCGGCGGGATCGGTGATCGCCGTCCAGACCCGCTCGGGGGGGTGGCGCAGGAATCGACGGAGCTCGAGAACCGCCCGCCCCCCGACCGATCGATCGGCGTGGAGGGCCGCCGCGTTCGGCGGCGGCCGATGGGGAACGCCGCTCATCGGTGCCCCCGGGACCCGGCGCGCTTGGCCGTGGGCGCCGGTGTGCGATCGAGGAACGATTCGAGCGCGTCGAGTTCGGTCTTCCAGTACTCTCGGTACTTCGACAACCACGCGTCCACGGAGGCGAACCCGTCGGAGCGCAGCGAGTAGAACCGGTGGCGGCTCTCGAGGCGGACCCGGACCAGTCCCGACTCGCGAAGCACCCTTAGATGCCGCGACAGCCCCGGCTGGCTGACCGTCGGGAAGGCGCGCCCCAGCTCACCGGCGCTCCGCTCGCGACGCGTCAAGAGATCGAGCAGCTGCCGTCGCGTCGGGTCCGCCAGAGCGCCGAAGGCGTCCATAGCTCGCGACGGTTCCATAACCGCGCCGCTAATTATCGTGGAGGGCGAAAGCGTCGTGGCCGGTGGCGCGGCGAAATCAAGCGAGAGGGCCGACCGCACAATACATAACTAAAAAGTTATATTCAGGTCAGGGCTGGGCCCCTCGTTGCGTCGCCGCGTGCGGCGCGCTCCCGAGGCATGCGATGGAGGGCAAGATCACCCAGGTGACGCTCGTCGTGACCGACCAGGCCAAGGCGCTGAACTTCTACACCGAGAAGGTCGGCTTCGAGAAGAAGACCGACGTGGCGGTGCCCGCCGGCTACCGTTGGGTGACGGTCGGACCGAAGGGCCAGGACCTCGAGCTCGCCCTCTGGGCCGTGGGCACCGCGGCCGACCCCGAGCAGGCCCAGTGGACCAAGCATTGGGCGCCCGCCAAGGCGCCCCCGATCGTGCTGCGGGTCGCGGACTGCCGCAAGACCCACGCCGAGCTGAGCGCGCGGGGCGTCGAGTTTCCCCAGCCCCCCAAGGAGTATCCCTGGGGGGTGTCGGCGACCTTCAAGGACCCCGACGGCAATCTCTTTTCCCTGAGCCAGCCGCCCGCCGCGTGGTCGAAGGGTTAGCCGTACCCTGTGGCAAGGGCCCGCCGGGTTGCGTTACGATTCGGCGATCGCCTGGGAGAGCGCCGAAGCCTTGTTGGGCCCGACGTCGGTCCGGAGCGCACGCGAAGCCAAGACCAGCGCGAGCCCGACGAACAGCGCGGCCCACGCAAGCAGGCCGGCGAGGTAGACCCCGACCGAGTAGGGGTAACCTGCGGTCCCGAACAGGCTCATCCGCATGACGTTCACCGCCAGGGAGATCGGATTCACCGCGACGATGTACTGCAGCCAGGCCGGCATGATGTTCACGGGGTACATCGCGTTCGAGGTGAGTAGGATCGGGAGCTGGAGGATGGTCACCACGCCGAAGTAGCTCTCGATGCGCTGGGCGGCGAAGCCGAACGACAGGAACAGGGCGGTGAAGGCCACCGAGAGCACGAGCGCGGCGGCGAGGAATTGTGCCGCGTCGAGGACGGTGACCCCGGCACCCACGGTCAGACCCGCGACGTTGGGCACGTGGGCGAGGAGGAGCGCGAACCCCACAACGAGGAAGGCCGGTATCAGCGTCAGGATCCCGCGGAACACCAGCGACGCCAGGAAGACCGCCCGGCGGGAGATCGGCGTGGAGAGGATCCGCTGGAGGATCCCGAGCTGCTTGTCGAAGATGATCCCGGTCCCCGAGAACATCGCCGCCGTCACCGAGGCGAAGGCGACCATCCCGACGGCGAAGTAGGAAAAGTAGTTCGGCGCGCCGCTGAGCACCTGCGCGAGCGCGCCGGCCGGCGTTCCGGGAGGCAGCAACTTGCCCAGGTCGAACGCCTGGCCGAACAACAGGAGGTACAGGATCGGGCTCATCAGACCCGAGATGACCCAGGTTGGGGCCCGGATCCAGCGCAGGTACTCGCGTCGGATCAGCGACAGCGCCGGGAACATCATGGGCGCTCTCCTTCGCCGGCGGTCGGGGTCGGTGGCGCGGCCGCCTCCGGCTTCGGGGTTTCCCCCTCCTCGCGGTAGGCACGTCCGGTGAGGTCGAGGAAGACCTCATCGAGGGTGGGCTTGACGACGGTGACGCCTCGGACGGTGATTCCGGCCTGCTCGGCGGTCAGCACGACCTTCGGGACGAGCTGCTCGCCGCTCAGGCACTTCACCCGGTAGGTGTCGTCGCGGCGGGTCACCGCCTTGACGCCCGGCATTTTTTGCACCAGGGGAGCCAGGTCGGGGGAGCCGGGCGCGACCGTGACCTCCAGGGAATCCCCGCCGACGCCGTCCTTGAGCTGCTTGGGAGTTCCCAGGGCGATGATCTTGCCGTGGTCGATGACCGCGATCCGGTCGCAGAGTTGGTCGGCCTCGTCGAGGTAGTGGGTCGTCATGAACACCGTCATGCCCTCGTTTTCCCGCAGCGAACGGATGTAGCTCCAGAAGCCGGCGCGGCCCTGGGGGTCCAGCCCCAGCGTCGGCTCGTCCAGGAACAGCAGCTTGGGGCCGTGGACCATCCCGACGGCGAGTTCGAGACGCCGACGCATCCCCCCCGAGTAGGTCTTGACGAAGCGATCACCGACGGTAGCGAGGTCCATCCGGGCGAGGAGCTCGGTGATGCGCGCGCTCACCGCCGGTCCGGACTGGCCGTAGAGTCCGGCCTGCAGCATCATGTTCTCGCGCCCGGTAAGCTCCTCGTCCGCGGTGGACTTCTGGAACACCAGCCCGAGCATGCGTCGGACCTCGTCCGGGCGGACCGCCACGTCGAGCCCCTCGACGGTAGCGTGGCCCGAGGTGGGCTTGAGCAGGGTCGTAAGGATCGAGATCGTCGTCGTCTTGCCCGCTCCGTTCGGGCCGAGGAAGCCGAAGATCTCACCCCGGCCGACGTAGAAGCCGACCCCGTCGAGCGCAACGGTCGGCGACGCCTCGGCGTTCGGCCCGGGGTAGACCATGCGCAGGTCCGAGACGGTAATCACCGCGTTCGGGTGCACTGCGGGGTCGGGAGCCGAGACGACCGCTCCTTGCATCGGTTCGTGCCTCCTGTTCCGTCCCCCACGCGCCACCCTCTATCTCTTCACCTGTGCTCCGACCCCACGCTCCCGCTCTTGTCCACCCCCTCCGGTTTCCCTCCGTACGATCGTCGACGACCCCTCCAGTTTGCGCTCGTAGTCGTAGGGTCCAAAGACGACATGGCGTAGGCGTTCGGCACTCCAGGGCTGTAGGTACTCGGCCGCGATCACGACGCCGGGACGCCCGGGCGGGGTGATGCTGGCGACGCACCGCGGAGGCTCACGACGGGTGATTCCCGGGCGCGCGGGCGCGGAAGCGTCGCGGCAGGGCCGAAAGTTATGAGGCGCCGAAAGGCTCCCTTCGAGAATCCCTGCTGGGCCCGTAGTATAGCTTGGACATCACAGAGGCCTCCGGAGCCTCGAACCCGGGTTCGAATCCCGGCGGGCCCG
>DASYYY010000023.1:0-3734 GCA_035933635.1 Thermoplasmata archaeon
CAACAGCGCATTGTTGACCGGATATTAGAACGGGCCCCGCCGCCCTGACAGACGACGGGGCCCTCCATCCCAGCGGGACCGGCCCGCACCCCTAACCCGGCAGCTAGGGAACCGGCCCCGTAGGGGGCTCTAGGTTTCGTCGATTACCACGGCGTCAGGGACCGGCGAGGTTGCGAGCCTCGCTATCACAGAAGCGCACGCCGCCATTTGCTCCTCACGACTGATCCCGGCGGCGACAGTTCCGACCTCGCCGCCGAGGTTCACTACGAGGACGACATACCCGGCGATCTGATCGACCGGGACCTTTGACACCTCGGATACCGCATGGGCGAGGCCCACCACGGGCCCGTAAAGGCCGTTACCCGCCACTTGGGGCACCTCCCGCCGGGGATGAGTCGTGCGGGGCCCCCAGCTCGGCGGCGATCACCACGAGCAGGTGAGAAACCGCCCGCAATGACAGGGCCACGGCCCGGCCCTCGCCGCCGGGCCCGTCCTCGCCCTGGGCCTCGGCGATCAGGCCCTCGGCGGCGTCCAGGTGATCCCGCGTGTTCATGCGACCGGCTCCATATCGCCGGTCTCCGGGTTTTCATCCCAGTGAGCAGGATCGCCGACCGGGCCCTCGCCGCCGTCCCCGGCGGCGGCGGCGGCCTGGTCCTCGGCGACGTTCTGCTCCACCTCGGCGGCGATAGCGGCGGCGAGGTCCTTCTCGTACTTGGCCTGGGCCCGCTTGGCGTACCGCTCCACGTTGGCGTAGAAGTCCCCGGGATCTAGGCCCAGCTCGGCCGCCACGAGAGGGATCATGCCCGGCCCGTAGTGGTCGTCGCAAAGCTCCACGGTCCCGGGAGGACTGATCGTGGTGAGAATGTGGTTGCGAGGGTGCGGCGTATCGCTACCCCAGTCGCAGAGGCCGTCGGCCATGATTACGCCCCTTTCTTGGCCCGGTCGGGCCGGGCCGTGCGGAACGCCATGGACGGGCCCAGGTCGCGGGCCCGCAGGATGATCCGCTCCTGAATCTGGCCCTCGGCGTCCTCCCACGTGTTGGATACCCAGCGGCCCTCGGCGACGATCCGGTCGCCTTTCTGTAGGACCTCGCACACATTCTCGGCGAGGCGGCCCCAGGCCGTCACGTCGAAATAGGCCGTCGGGCCGTCCTTCCACTCGCCGGTCTTGGGGTCCTTGATCCGCTCACTGCTGGCGACTCGCAGGTTGGTTACTGCGGTCCCGCCGTTTGTCCAGCGCAAGTCTGGGTCTTTGGTGAGGTTGCCCGATACCGATCCCGGGCCCCGGTCGTCATCGGGGTGCGGTTCGGTCTCAGTCTTTCGCTGGGCGGCCTGCTCTGCTGCTTGTCCCGTCGGCATGATGACTCTCCAATTCGATCCGTTGTGACGGGTTGATCGGACCGACCTTAGACTCGGCGGCGGCGGCGAGCTGCTCTAGCCACTCGGTTTCCACTACGCCGATCTGACGGAGGCTCTTGACACAGTTCGCCGCCACGGCCGAGACCACGATCCAACTGTTCTGTGATCCGAAACCGAGGCGGCAGAGCATCGCGTGAGACCGGCGAGCGGCCCGCTCTGGGTCTGGCATCGCCGGGAGCTGCTTAGGGTCTGGGGTGCGGTCCATTACCCGGTAGCGTACCTCGCCCCGGCCTAGGTCTGCGCAAACATGCTCCACGAGGCCGTAAAGGCCGTCGTGCCTATGTTGCCGATCACTACCTGGATCGGCCCGGCCGGGGCGATGAACTGCTGGGTCTGAGTGTTGACCGAGAATGCGGTCGGGATCAGGACGGCGGCCCCGCCATACTGGGCCACGGGCAGGCCCAGCAGGTTGATCCGGTAGTTACTGCTGCCGGTGACAAACGTAAAGCTCACGAGGTCGCCCGGGGCCATGCCTCCCATCCACGTAACGTTGGTGGAGGCCGGGATATTGGCGCTGTTCACGAGGCCGAGGCAGGCCGTGTCGGCCGGCAGGCTAGGCAGAGTGTTCCCCGGGACCGTGAGGGCGGCGTCTACGTCATTGCGCCAACGCCATACATCGATCGGGTAGACGCGGCTGTTCTGCAGGACGGTTACGCCGAGGGTGCATGAGTTGGCCGAGTCCAGGTTGGTGACGTTCACGTCTAGCTGGTTGGCCTTAGTCGGGCCCTTGCCGATCGTCAGGAAACCACCCGAGATCGTGGCCCCGGGAACGTAGTAAGTGTCCTTGGCGACCGTGAATCCGGTCGTGGTGTCTACCCAGACAAGGTCCACTTGGCAGAACGGGTTAGCGGTCCCGGCCCCAAACTGGACGTTAAGCAGGATCTCGTAACCGATCTGGGTTACGGCGAGGTGCCCAGATCCGGCCGTGGCCCCATGGGTGACGTTGGGCGTTGCCTGCTGGTAGAGCCGGTTAGACAGGGTGAGCAACGGGACGCCCGTAGCGGCGATCTGATCGGCGTGGGCGACGTGCGGCGACCAATCCGGGTAGTCGCCTATGACGCTCACGGCCTGGGCCCCGCCGTCGGCGGCGGCGAGCTGCTCGCCTGGGCCTGCTGGATCGTGTTTATCCGGCCGTGTGCCCGCAGGGCAACGATCACGGCCCCGATCGCGGTAACTAGGCCGGTAACGGCCGTGATGATCCCGGCCACGGCCGCCGGGGTCCAGTTGGTCATTGCGGGCCCGCCTCGGGCGTCCCGGCAGAATTGGCCATTGCGGGCCCCGTAGCGGGCCGCTGAGAGGCGATCTGGGCCACGGCCGTCCTCGTGGCCGTCTGGGCGGTCGCCTGATTCTGGGCCGCTGTGACGGCCGTAGCGATCAGATCTTTAACGGTAGGTGCCATGCCCCGATCGTAGACCGGCGGCGACCTAGCACATACTTTCCGGCCGTCACACCATTTATACGGGCCGGTTACCTCACGTGACACCCGGGATGACTGCCCCGGCGGGCGGGGCGACGATCCGTGGAGGCTTGCCGGGTAGCGGCGTCTTGGCCTTGAGCGAGAGCAGGACCCAGGCGTCATAGGGCGTGTACCCGATCGCCCCGAGGTCGGCGATAGCCTCGGCGGGCGGGATGATCTCGTAGTAGAAAGCGTCCACGATCTGGGTCTCGGTTAGCGTCTTGACGTTGACGGCCGCTTGGAGTTCCCAGTCTTGGATGATCTGGTCTACGGCGGTCGCCGAGATCCCGAGGTGTGAGAGGGCGTCGGCCGCCGCCTGCTGCCCGATCTTGCGACTCGTAAACAGCGTGGCGATCCGCTGGACCGATCGGTTCATGGAATCCACCACGTACCGCAGGTCGGCGTAATCGAGCAGCAGGCCGGCCGCCTGCTCGCTGACGTGGAGTACGCCGAGGACCTGGACCGCCTGATCCCGGGTGAGTACGTGAGCGATATACATATCGATCACGGCCGACTCGGTTAGGCCACGGTAGTCCGAGATCGCCGTGTATTCGGCCTCGCCAACGTAGGCGGCGGCGAGGGCCTCGGACATGTCGTTTTCCAGCAGCAGGCGATGCGCCTCGGCGGCGGCGAGCTGGCGGTGTGCGAGCAGGGTAACGATCGTGCTCGGCGGCGGTATGTGCTCACTCAGGGCCCGGTAGGCGGGGCCCCACTTGTTCCGGTAGCGGGACTCTTTGACGGCCTGCTGATAGCTCAGCACCCCGGGCCCGATGCCGGTTTCCTTGATGATGCCCCGGGCCGCCATGGCCGACGCCTCTAGCGGCGTGGGACTGTCGCCGATCGATGCCAGTAGCCACGTG
>DASYYY010000024.1:0-3756 GCA_035933635.1 Thermoplasmata archaeon
CAACAGCGCATTGTTGACCGGATATTAGAACGGGCCCCGCCGCCCTGACAGACGACGGGGCCCTCCATCCCAGCGGGACCGGCCCGCACCCCTAACCCGGCAGCTAGGGAACCGGCCCCGTAGGGGGCTCTAGGTTTCGTCCACTACCACGGCGTCAGGGACCGGCGAGGTTGCGAGCCTCGCTATCACAGAAGCGCACGCCGCCATCTGCTCCTCACGACTGATCCCGGCGGCGACAGTTCCGACCTCGCCGCCGAGGTTCACTACGAGGACGACATACCCGGCGATCTGATCGACCGGGACCTTTGACACTTCGGAGACCGCATGGGCGAGGCCCATCACGGGCCCGTAAAGGCCGTTACCCGCCACTTGGGGCACCTCCCGCCGGGGCCGAGTCGTGGGGTGCGCCCAGCTCGGCGGCGATTACCACGAGCAGGTGAGAAACCGCCCGCAGGGATAGCGACACGGCCCGGCCCTCGCCGCCGGGCCCGTCCTCGCCCTGGGCGTCGGCGATCAGGCCCTCGGCGGCGTCCAGGTGATCCCGCGTATTCATGCGACCGGCTCCATGTCTCCCGTTTCCGGGTTTTCATCCCAGTGCTCGGGATCATCGATCGGGCCGCCGCCGCCGTCCCCGGCGGGATCATCGGCCTGGACCTCGCCGCCGTTTAGGTTGGCCTCGGCCTGCTCGGCGGCGGCGAGGGCCTTGTCCGCCTTGGCCTGCTCGCGTTTGGCGTACCGCTCCACGTTGGCGTAGAAGTCCCCGGGATTTAGGCCCAGCTCGGCCGCCACGAGCGGGATCATGCCCGGCCCGTAGTGGTCGTCGCAAAGCTCCACGGTCGCGGGCGGGTTGAGGGTAGTGAGTATGTGGTTGCGAGGGTGCGGCGTACCGTCGTCCCAGTCGCATAGGCCGTCGGCCATGGTTACGCCCCTTTCTTGGCCCGGTCCGGCCGGGCGGTCCGGAATGCCATCGACGGGCCGAGGTCACGGGCCCGCAGGATGATCCGCTCCTGTATCTGGCCCTCGCCGTCCTCCCACGAGTTGGAGATCCAGCGGCCCTCGGCGACTATCCGGTCGCCCTTCTGTAGGACCTCGCACACATTCTCGGCGAGGCGGCCCCAGGCCGTCACGTCGAAATAGGCCGTCGGGCCGTCCTTCCACTCGCCGGTCTTGGAGTCCTTGATCCGCTCACTTGAGGCGACTCGCAGGTTTGTTACTGCGGTCCCGCCATTGGTCCAGCGCAGGTCCGGGTCCTTTGTCAGGTTGCCCGAGACCGATCCCGGGCCCCGGTCGTCATCGGGGTGAGGTTCGGTCTCTGTTTTCCGCTGGGCTGCTTGCTCTGCTGCTTGTCCCGTCGGCATGATGACTCTCCAATTCGATCCGTTGTGACGGGTTGATCGGACCGACCTTGGACTCGGCGGCGGCGGCGAGCTGCTCTAGCCACTCGGTTTCCACTACGCCGATCTGACGGAGGCTCTTGACACAATTCGACGCCACGGCCGAGACCACGATCCAACTGTTCTGTGATCCGAAACCGAGGCGGCAGAGCATCGCGTGAGACCGGCGGGCGGCCCGTTCCGGGTCTGGCATCGCCGGGAGCTGCTTAGGGTCTGGGGTGCGGTCCATTGCTAGGTAGCGTACCTCGCCCCGGCCTAGGTCTGCGCGAACATGCTCCACGAGGCCGTAAAGGCCGTCGTGCCTATGTTGCCCACGACTACCTGTATCGGCCCGGCCGGGGCGATGAACTGCTGGGTCTGAGTGCTTGCCGAGAATGCGGTCGGGATCAGGACGGCGGCCCCGCCATACTGGGCCACGGGCAGGCCCAGCAGGTTGATCCGGTAGTTACTGCTCCCGGTGACAAACGTAAAGCTCACGAGGTCGCCCGGGGCCATGCCGCCGATCCATGAAACGTTGGTGGAGGCCGGGATATTGGCACTGTTCACGAGGCCGAGGCAGGCCGTATCAGAGGGCAGGCTAGGCAGAGTGTTACCCGGGATCGTCAGACCCGCGTCTACGTCATTGCGCCAACGCCAAATGTCGGTCGGGTAGACCCTGCTGTTCTGTAGGACGGTCACGCCGAGGGTTACCGGGTTGACCGTGTCCAGGTTGGTCACGTTCACGTCTAGCTGATTGGCCTTAGTGGGCCCTCGGCCGACGGTTAGCCACCCGCCCGAGACCGTGGCCCCGGGAACGTAGTACGTGTCATGGGCGACCGTGAATCCGGTCGTGGTGTCTACCCAGATCAGGTCCACTTGGCAGAACGGGTTAGCGGTCCCGGCCCCGAACTGGACGTTTAGCAGGATCTCGTAACCGATCTGGGTTACGGCGAGGTGCCCAGATCCGGCCGTGGCCCCATGGGTGACGTTGGGAGTCGCCTGCTGGTAAAGCCGGTTAGACAGGGTGAGCAGCGGGACGCCCGTGGCGGCGATCTGATCGGCGTGGGCGACGTGCGGCGACCAGTCCGGATAGTCGCCTATGACGCTCACGGCCTGGGCCCCGCCGTCGGCGGCGGCGAGCTGCTCGCCTGGGCCTGCTGGATCGTGTTTATCCGGCCGTGTGCCCGCAGGGCGACGATCACGGCCCCGATCGCGGTAACTAGGCCGGTAACGGCCGTGATGATCCCGGCCACGGCCGCCGGAGTCCAGTTGGTCATTGCGGGCCCGCCTCGGGCGTCCCGGCAGAATTGGCCGCTGCCGGGCCCGTAGCGGCCCGCTGAGAGGCGATCCCGGCCACGGCCGACCTCGTGGCCGTCTGGGCGGTCGCCTGATTCTGGGCCGCTGTGACGGCCGTAGCGATCAGATCTTTGACGGTAGGTGCCATGCCCCGATCGTAGCGGGCCGGATCGTTCTGCAGGATGCCCGATTTACTCCGTTATCGATCACTGGGCCCGATCCGGAAAACTACTAGCTAGGTCGTCAGGTGACACCCGGGATCACGGCCCCGGCGGGCGGGGCGACGATCCGTGGAGGCTTGCCGGGTAGCGGCGTCTTGGCCTTGAGCGAGAGCAGGACCCAGGCGTCATACGGGGTGTACCCGATCGCCCCGAGGTCGGCGATAGCCTCGGCGGGCGGGATGATCTCGTAATAGAAAGCGTCCACGATCTGGGTCTCGGTTAGCGTCTTGACGTTGACTGCTGCTTGGAGTTCCCAGTCTTGGATGATCTGGTCTACGGCGGTCGCCGAGATCCCGAGGTGTGAGAGGGCGTCGGCCGCCGCCTGCTGCCCGATCTTGCGGCCCGTAAACAGCGTGGCGATCCGCTGGACCGATCGGTTCATGGAATCCACCACGTACCGCAGGTCGGCGTAATCGAGCAGCAGCCCGGCCGCCTGCTCGCTGACGTGGAGTACGCCGAGGACCTGGACCGCCTGATCGCGGGTGAGTACGTGAGCGATGTACATGCTGATAACGGCCGACTCGGTTAGGCCACGGTAGTCCGAGATCGCCGTGTATTCGGCCTCGCCGACGTAGGCGGCGGCGAGGGCCTCGCTCATGTCGTTTTCCAGCAGCAGGCGATGGGCCTCGGCGGCGGGGAGCTGGCGGTGTGCGAGCAGGGTAACGATCGTGCTCGGCGGCGGTATGTGCTCACTCAGGGCCCGGTAGGCGGGGCCCCATTTGTTGCGGTAGCGGGACTCTTTGACGGCCTGCTGATAGCTCAGCACCCCGGGCCCGATGCCGGTTTCCTTGATGATGCCCCGGGCCGCCATGGCCGACGCCTCTAGCGGCGTGGGACTGTCGCCGATCGATGCCAGTAGCCACGTG
>DASYYY010000012.1:0-2720 GCA_035933635.1 Thermoplasmata archaeon
TCGCGGGTCTGGTGGTCGTCCTGGTCCTGGTCGCCGTCGCGCCTCCCCGTCTGAGCGTCTCGGCCGACCACGGACGCTGGTCGGGTGCCGACCAGTGGACCAACGGGGTCATCGTGGCGAGCTTCGTTCCCGACCGCCCCGCGGTTACCGTGGCGTCGGTCACCGGAGAAGCCGGCTATGGGCTGTACGCTGGCGTCTTCGCACTCGAGGAGATCGGCACGAACGGGTCGACGGTGGCCTCGGCCGACCTGGTCGCCGCCCACTGGTCGGTGTCCAACGGGAGCTCGACGGACCAGCTCGCGCTCAATTACACCGCCTCCGTGCCCGTGATCGGCTCGACCGACGGGACCGATCTCGGAGCTCCGGTGGTCTCGATCAACTTCACGTCGGTGGCACCGGCCGCGAACTCGGGATCGGCGAGCTTCGTCGCGTTCGGCCTCGCCGTCTCGGGATGGCCGTGGAACGCGCCGCAGGACACCCTGGCGGCCAGCATGCCGCTGTGGCCGAACAACGTCTCCCTCGAGCAGTTGTCGGGCTTGGGATCGTCCGACAACGTCTACTGCGATCCGAACGACTCCCTGAGTCACCAGGAGTACTTTTCTTGGGAATCTCAGGCAACGGCCACGTGGTCGGGCGGGGCGATGCGGGAGCTGCCGACCGACTCCCAGGTCACGGGCGGACCGAGGTACGCGAGCGTGCTCGTGCGGTTCGGGAGCCCCGGGACCTCCGGCTACGGTGGTCTCCGCTACGACCCACGGGTCGGGGTCTTGAGCGGCGCTGCGGCACCGGCCCTCGGCCTCCTCGAGTACGCCGCGATCGGGGCGGGCCTCGCGGGGCTTGCGATCGCGGTCGTGGTCGTGCAGCGCCGGGCGTGGTCACGACCGCCGTCCCTCGCGCGACCGGAGGCTCCCTGACCGCGCCGAACCCCGGCACACCGACGATGGGGGCAACGGGTCGCCTCGTTCAGCTCCCGTGCGGGCACGAGGTCGAACATCCGGTGGACGCGCCGCCGGCCGGCGTCCTGGGGGCGGTCCTCGAACACCTCTCCCACTGCGATTCGGCCCCGGTCGAGCCTCCCATTCCGTTCCCCGAACCTCGCCCGATCGGAGAGGAGCCCGTCGAGTTCGCCTGAACGGCCCGGACGGGCCGCCGTGGCGGTACTCGGAGCGTTCCGTCGCCGCGAACTAGGCGGGCTGGCCGCCCGACGATTTTCGCAGCGACCAGATCGCTTCGAGGGGCCAGTCCCTGGCGTATCGGCTATCGGAACGCGACAGATAGTGGGTCGTGGCCCCCGCCCGTGGTCGCGATTCATAGAGCGCTTCGATCACGAGCCCGTGGGTCCGGAACAGTCGCACCCACTCCCCGTAGGGCAGGGTGTACTCTACGGAGTCCGGGAACTCGATCCGATACAGCCCGAAGTACGGGTGGGTCAATCGGCGAACCTGGCGATCGGTGCGCCGGTCGAAGGTGACGTACCGGAACGGGCTCGCCCCGGCGAAGACGAGCCGTCCCCCGACCCGAAGCAGTCGAGAGCATTCGGGGATGGTCCGGTACGGTTCGGCGAAGGTCATCGCACCCCAGTCGCAAAAGACGAGGTCGAAGGCGGAGTCGCGGAACGGGGTGCGTTCGGCGTTGCCTCGGATCAACGCCGGACGCCGGCCCCGGCCACCGATGACCGCACGCGCCCGGGTCAACTGCTCGCGCGAGAGGTCGATGCCCGTCACCTGCGCCCCTCGGCGGGCGAGCGCGCGCGACCATCGCGCCGCGCCGCAGCCATACTCGAGGACATCGAGGCCGTCCACGCGGCCGAGCAGCCCGAGCGCCGATTCGGGGATCCGCCAGAAACCCCACGCCCGGGCACCGGCGGCGTCCAGCGCCGCAGCGTGACGGCGATCGTAGCTCGCGCTCTCGCGCTCCCACGACCGCCGGTTGCGCCGGAGATCGGCCCGGTGTGCCGCATCCGTCCCTCCGGGGCGAGTGGGGGGGGAGCGGCGCCGCGGCATCGGTGCGCCGGCCGGCCGGGGCCTAATAACGGGGCGGGGCTCGGTCGCCCGAGGAGGCGACGTGCGCGCCGCGGTCGTCGGCATCGGGGTGGCGATGCTCGTGGTCGGCGGCGTGCTGTGGTATCTGCCCTTTCCGACCTCGTCGTCGGCGAACGTCACCGTCGGCTACGGCTACGTCGTAGGGACCGACCCGCCGCTCGCGCTCCTGACGAGCTCGGTCGGCTACACCGCGACCTGGACCTCCCAGAACACGACCAACGTCTCGGTCTTCGATTGCGGCACCGATTCGAGCTGCGGCTCCCAGGGCGGCCAGGTCGCCCAAGGGGCGGGGACCCACGGGACGATCTCCTGGAGCGGCGCCAAGGGGGAGTACTTCGACATCATACCCAACGACACCGCCGAGGTGACCGTCACCTACCACACGCCGCTCGGGGGCGGTACGGTGGGACTCGTCCTCGTCGGATTCGGCGCGGTCTTGGCCGTGGTGGGGCTCCGATCGGCACCACCGCCGCGGAAGCCGGAGCCGACGACCGCCGAGTAGACCGTCGTCCGGGTCGGACCGCACGATCCCGACGAAGTAGTGCGATACCTCGGGCGAAGGCACATAATCTGGTGCGCCCAGTCCCGAGGCATGCCGTGGGAGTTCCACCCCGAGCCCGGGGTCGTCCGCTGGCGCGTCCACTTCCACTCCGAGCCGGAGGTCGTCTTCCGGTTTCT
>DASYYY010000029.1:0-3066 GCA_035933635.1 Thermoplasmata archaeon
GGATCGGCCAGAAGGGGCTCGAGCTCGGCTACTTCGACACCGCCGAGGAGACCGGTCAGTTCGAGGAGAGCCTGTCCTACCTGATGGTCCAGCAGATGGCGGCGTTCAACAGCCCCGTCTGGTTCAACGTCGGCGTCCGCAACCCGCCGCAGTGCTCGGCGTGCTTCATCCAGTCCGTCCACGACGACATGGAGTCGATCCTCGGGCTCGCCGCGAGCGAGGGTCGCCTGTTCAAGGGCGGCAGCGGCACCGGCACGAACCTGTCGCCGCTGCGCGGCAGCCACGAGCGGCTCGGCGGCGGCGGCATCGCGAGCGGGCCGGTGTCGTTCATGCGCGCCTTCGACGCGCTCGCCGGCGTCATCAAGAGCGGCGGGACGACCCGACGCGCCGCCAAGATGGTCATCCTCAACATGGACCATCCCGACATCGTCGATTTCATCGATTGCAAGGTCCGCGAGGAGGACAAGGCGATGGCCCTCATCCGCGAGGGCTACTCGTCCAACTTCGACGGCACCGACCCGGACTCGGCGTACGCCTCGATCGCCTACCAGAACGCCAACCACTCCGTGCGGCTGCCGGATGCGTTCATGGACGCCGTCGTGCGCGACGGCGAGTGGAAGACCTACAACCGGACCGACCACTCGGTGGCGGCGACCTACCGGGCTCGCGAGCTCTGGCGCAAGCTCGCCTACGCCGCCTGGCGCTGCGGCGACCCGGGGGTCCAGTTCGACGACCTGACCAACGACTGGCACACGAGCCCGATGGGGGGCCGGATCAACGCCTCCAACCCGTGCAGCGAGTACCTGTTCCTCGACGACACGGCCTGCAACCTCGCCTCGATCAACCTGATGCGCTTCCTGACCGAGAACGGCGAGCTCGACCTGCCGCTGTTCCAGGCGGCGGTCCACACGATGATCGTCGCGATGGAGATCCTCGTCGACGCCTCGAGCTATCCGACCGCCCCCATCGCGCAGAACTCCCACGACTACCGGCCGCTGGGGCTGGGCTACGCCAACCTCGGCGCGCTGCTCATGCACTACGGCCTCGCCTACGATTCCGACGCCGGGCGCAGCCTCGCCGCGGCGATCAGCGCCTACCTCTCCGCCGAGGGCTACCACACCTCCGCCGAGATCTCCCGGAGGGTCGGCCCGTTCCCGGGGTTCGACAAGAACCGTACCCCGATGCTGCGGGTGATGGGCAAGCACGCCCAGGCCGCCGAGGCGGTCACCACCCCCGACGCGCGGATCCAACCCTACGTGCAGGCCGCCGCCGAGCGCTGGCGCGACACCGTCAAGGCCGGTGAGCTCTGGGGCTTCCGCAACGCCCAGATCTCCGTCATCGCCCCGACCGGGACGATCGGGCTGCTGATGGGCTGCGACACCCTCGGGCTCGAGCCGGAGCTGTCGCTGGTCAAGATCAAAAACCTCGTCGGGGGCGGCCAGATGCGGATGGCCAACCGCACCGTCGAGGACGCGCTGACGAGCCTCGGCTACACCTCCGACCAGGCCGCGGCGATCCGCCAGCACATCGAGAAGACCGGGACGATCGAGGGCGCGCCCGGGCTCAAGCCCGAGCACCTGCCCGTCTTCGACTGCGCGCTCGCCCCGGCCGGCGGCACGCGCACGATCGCACCGATGGGCCACCTCAAGATGCTGGGGGCGGTGCAGCCGTTCCTCTCCGGCGGCGCCTCCAAGACGATCAACCTCCCGAACGAGGCGACCGTCGAGGACATCGAGCGGATCTACATGGAGGCGTGGCGCTACGGCATCAAGAGCGTCGCGCTCTACCGCGACGGCTGCAAGGCCAGCCAGCCCTACGAGACGGGCAAGGGCCGGGCCACCGTCGGCGGGGTCCGGGCCCCGCAGCGCGAGCGGCTGCCCGACGCGCGCAAGGCCGTCACGCACCACTTCCAGGTCGGCGGGCACGACGGCTACGTCACCGTCGGGCTCTATCCCGACGGGCGGCCGGGCGAGATCTTCTTCCGGGTCACGAAGGAGGGATCGACGGTCAACGGGCTGATGGACTCGCTCGGGATCTCGATGTCGATGGCGCTCCAGCACGGGGTGCCGCTGAAGGACCTGGTGCGCAAGCTCGCCCACATGCGCTTCGAGCCGGCGGGCGCGACGAACAACCCGCAGATCCGGTTCGCGAAGTCGATCCCCGACTACGTCGCACGCTGGCTCGCCACCGAGTTCCTCACCGAGGACGAGCGCCGCGCGATCGGGCTGGAGGGGCCGGCCGCGGAAGGGTCCAACGGCAACGGCCACAACGGCGGCAAGCCGACGACGCCGCCCCCGTCCTCCGTGGTCAAGTTCGAGACCCGCGCGCTCGACACCTTCGCGCCACCGGAGCCCTCGCGGCCCGGCGAGAGCGAGGATGCTCCGAGCTGCGCGGTCTGTGGCGGACTGATGGTCCGATCCGGGACCTGCTACGCGTGCACCGTCTGCGGCTCGACGAGCGGGTGTTCGTAGATCGGCGGCGACGGGGCGGTCCGCCGGCCCTTCACCGCAGCGCGTAGCGCGCGACGTCGACGAGGTCCTTGACACCGAGCGTGGAGTGGGCCCCCGAACGGCTGCCCCACTTGGCCACGATGGCACCGCTGGGGAATCCCACGTCGGCCTTGGCCTCCAGCGCCTCGAGCGCGGGTGTTGCGCCCCGGCGGTCCGCCTCCAGCAAGATGACGAGCGCCCCGACCGGACCCGAATCGACCACGAGGACCGAATCCCGCTCGGCGAGCCTCAGCTCCACCCGCGCCTCCTCGTCGTTGAGATGCGCGATGCGGGCCGTCCCGCCCGATCGCGAGGTCTTGCGGCGGGCGGCGTCCGCCGGCCTCCAGGCGATCTCGGTACCCGCCTGACGGAACCGGGCGAGGAGCCCGGCGTCGATGGGCAACGCCCCCGGAGGGTTCACGAGGCCGCCTTGCGGCCCCGCCACAGCCGGCAATCCGGTCGAACCACGCACGGGCCGCACACCGCGAGGTCGCGTTCCTTGGGGCAATCTCCCGACACTCCGGTGTGACAGAGAACGAAATCGTACTTGATGGGGTCGGCGGAGTCGACGGCCCGT
>DASYYY010000020.1:0-2685 GCA_035933635.1 Thermoplasmata archaeon
AAGAAGACGGTCCCGACGAGACCCGCCTCCCCCGGGAAGGTTAACGCGAACCACAGCGCCACGAAGCTCTGGATCACCAGTCCTCCGGCGAAGGCGTCGACCGCGAACAGGCCGGCAAGGTTCCGCACCCGACGCCGAGACCCGGGCGACAGGGCGACGTCTCCCGGCGCCGGTCGCCCGTCGACCGCGGAGGGGAGCCGCGAGGCGAGAAGTGCAGCGACGCACCCCAGCCCGGCAAAGGCGAGGAAGGCGAGGCGGAGGTTGCCTAGTGAAGCGGGATGGGGCGTGAACGGCCCGGTCAGGAGGACGGTGGCGAGCGCTCCCGCGGCGGCTCCCAGCGACCCCAAGAGATTGTAAAGGGCATACCAGCGGGTGCGCCGATCCTGGGGGGCGATTTCGGCGATGACCGATTGCTCGAGCGAGAGAAACGGTCCGACCTCACTGCCGCTCGGGCTGATCGCGCCCAGCGCGAGCGCGCTGAGGGCGAACGTGAACGAGGGGACGACGGCGAGCACGGCGCCGGCGGCAGCCATGAGCAGGCCGAAGAGCACCATCGCCCGGCGGCGCCCGAACCGATCGCCGTAGTAGCCCACGAGCGCGTTGAGCGCCGCTCCGCTCGCCAGGGACAGGCCCAGGGCGAGGAGAACCGCCGTCGGGTCCGCGCCCAAGTCGAGCAGGTAGAGTCCTAGGACGACGCTCGTCAGGCCGTAGCCGAAGGCCCGCACGGCCCGATTGGCGAGAAGTAGTCCGAACGGGGAGGAGGACAGTGCCCGTCGCCCTCCGATTGGCATGATGCGCGTGACTTCGTCCGCATCGATAAACGGGGCGCGTCCGCTTTCTCTCGCGGAGGATTCCGAGACCCGTGTCGACACCCCCGGCACCCCCGCGTCCGGCCTGCGCCTGCTGCCAGTGCACGAGCTGCTGTCCGTGCTGCGCGTGCTGCTCCATCGGCGACGCGTGCTGCGCGACGTGCCCAAGTGCTCCGAAATCCAGAATGGAAGTCCGCCCTCGAGCGGGGTAGTCCCCCGAGGTTTCCCCCGGGGGACTGAAGAAGTTGGACAATCCTGTTTCCGTCGTCCTCAGATCGAGTAGACGCTGACCTCAGAGGCCTCCGAGGCTAGGTTCAGGTTGTTCGCCGGGAAGAGGACGAACTCGAAGAACCGCTGTACCTCGCCGGTGGGGGTGTTGGTGGTCACGTACTCGAACGGGCGCCAGCCGACGTAGTTGGGGGTGGTCGCGCTGGACTTGATGCCGGCCGAGATCGTTCCCGTCGCGCCGGTGGTGGGAACGACTCCGCCGGCCGAGCAGCCCGAGGTTGCCGTGCAGAGGGCCTGGGCGGGGCCGAGGAAGCCCGCGAAGGCGACTCCAGAGCCCGAAGCGCGCGCCAGTCCGTCGGACGCGTAGCCGATGGCGTCCGGGGTACCCGCGACCGTCGAGATGACACCAGGGTTTCCGTTGCCGGTCTTGGTGGAGCTCATCCCGCAGTCCGCGATCAGGTTGTTCGAGCCGCAGCCGCTGAAGCCGAGTCCGCTCACCGAGGAGGCGAACCCAGTCGCGCTCGTCGCCCCGAGGAGGCGGGCCTCGAACGTCTGGGTGGTTCCGCTCGCGTCGGATCGAGCCACCGTGATGATGGGCACGTTTCCGCCCGCACAGATGGTCCAGCCGCACGAACTCGAGGTTGCCGCCGCGGTGTAGTAGTCGTTGGCGTTGGGGGCACCGCATACGGCACCGGTGTTGGCGCCAGGGGTCGCGACCGCGGTCGAAACCGTCTCAGTCGTGACCGGGCAGCCCGTGACAGTCCCTCCGGCAACCGCGGCCGGAACGTCGGACCAGGTCAACGCCGCGTGGGTACTCCACGGGGCGACGTTGTACGGGACTGCGGCGGTGACTGACACGCCGTCGATCGACGGGGCCAGAAGAGTGGCCGCGCCACCGGAGGTTCCGTCATAGATCGCCGTTAGCGTGTCGTAGCTCATGCTCAGCAGGCCGTGAGTGTTCGCGCTCGGGACGATGACGTCCACTGCATCGTAGGCGACCGTGGTGACGGTCACCGTGCTCGGGCAGCCATCGTTCGTTTCAAGTCCCGTGGGGGTCTGCAACGAACTGGACGCGCCGATATCGACCGCACCATGACAGACCGCGAGCATGCCCGCGCCGGTTCCGCCCTGGTTGTCGGTCACCGCGATGTTCGAGTTGTTCTGCTCGAACTGGGCGATCGCGACCTCAGTGAACGGGAACACGGAGGTGCTCCCGCCGATCGAGACGGTGTACTGGGTGCCGCCGTTGCCGATTCCCTTCGTCACTCCGCCCTGGAAGGCCACAAGCCACAGGTACAGGGCCGCCGCCGCCGCGACCGCAATCAAGATCAAGATCAAGGTTGCGACCACGGGCGAAACGGCCTTCCCACTGCGCCGCAGGTGGGCCTGTCGCCGCCGGACGAGTTTTCTTATGTCTCGCTCCATCTCTCTTTCCTCTCCTTTCCACCCTTTTTGGTTGGTTGCCACTCGCCCCCAGCGTGATGCCGGACGCCCCGCGGCGAGGGTAAGACGGGGTCAGCCTAGATAGCCCGGGCCGAAATAGAAACTGAAGCCGAGAGTAAACTCGGGCCAACCTCGTGTGCGGGACGGTCGGACACGGCTTCGCCCGAAGTTTCGAAAACTACGGAGACTTCGTGCGGTCCGCTTA
>DASYYY010000044.1:0-1700 GCA_035933635.1 Thermoplasmata archaeon
TGCGGACGCCGACGTTGAACCAGACGGGGCTGTTGAACGCCGCCATCTGCTGGACCATCAGGTAGGACAGGCTCTCCTCGAACTGACCGGTCTCCTCGGCGGTGTCGAAGTAGCCGAGCTCGAGCCCCTTCTGGCCGATCCAGTGGGTGACCCGGCGGATCATCCCCTCGATGGAGGTCTCGCGCTGGCCGTCGATGATGCGGAAGTACTTCGAGGCGGCGATGTTGATGGAGGTCTCCGACCACGTCGACGGCGCGCGGATCCCCTTGAGCTCGAAGATCACCTTGCCGTCGGCCGCCTTGATCAGGGCGTCGTGGAGGCGCCAGCCGACGGTGTCGAAGGCGGACTTGCCACGAGGCACCAGCCGGGGAATGGTGATCGGGTCGCGCGAGGACCGGCCGGTCAGTACGGATTCGGCGGCGAGGGAGGACGCACGTTTCTTTGCTATGGCCATGGGAGTTCACTCCAGATACAGTGGGGGTTCGAGCACCCAGCTTCGGCGGGAGAGAGGCTCTTCCATCGCACGCGGGTATAACGGTTGGCGCTGGGGAAGCTGAAACACCGTCGAGGGAAGGACGTTTCAGCGCGCGGCCCGGCGACCGGAAGAGCGGGCGCCGCCGCAGAAAACACTCGGATGAACGCCCCCGAGGCGGGGCCAGAGAGGTCCCTATATTTCTGCCAGCCGTCGGTTCTGCCGCGACAAGCCCCCGGCCGTAACGGCACGAGCGTTCCGCAGTCACCGGTCGACGGATTGGATCGTCGTCAATGCGAACCGCTTACCTGCCGGGAGCGCTCCGGTCGTCGATGACCTGCCGGTACGACTCGACCGACCCCCGTAAGTGCGACCGCTGCGGCGAGTTCCTCTGGGTGACGGAGGCCGGCCTCTTCTGCGGGGAGTGCGGGGTCACGATGCCGTGCACGATGCGGGTGCTACCGGCGCCGCTCCCGACCGAAGCCGCCACCCCGCGCCTGTCCCCAACGAGGACGCCCGTCGACTGAGGAAGATCGAAAAAAAGTGTTGGAACCCCGCCGCGAGGGCGGGGTTCGTCGGCGAGAAAAGGACGCCCGTTCAGGCGTTCTTCATCTTCGCGCGGGCGATGTACCCCTTCTTGTCCAGGAAGTACATGTAGCCGTTCGCGCGAGGAATCTTCTCGCTGCCGACGCGAGCCTTCCTGCCGGACTTGTTCAGCTTCGTGGGTGTCTTCCAGAGGTAGCCGTCCTTACCGAGATAGTAGAGGTACCCCTTCTCACGCGAGACCTGCTCCTTGCCAACACGCTCCGCCATTTTGGCGCCTCACCTCGACGACAATGACCCCCCTATTTGAATTTACTCTCGGAGTGCCGACGAGAGAACGCACTTTCCTCGACGATAAATATGGGCCGGCATCGCGCCGATCCGGGTCGGGATCGCCTCCACGTGCGGGCTCGAGAAGAGGAGCAGGTCGGCCGCTCCCCCGACGGAGATCGTGCCGGTGCCGGGCGGAAGCCCACTCGCGTGCGCGGCGTTCACCGTCGCCGCGCAGAGCGCTTCCGCCGGCGTGAGCCGCCCCCGGTAGACGGCGTGCGCGAGCACCACCGGCATCGATTCGACCCAGGAGTTGGGCGAGCAGTCGGTGCCGAGGGCGACCGCGACGCCCGCGTCGACCAACTCGCGCCCCGGTGGTGGAAGGGGCGAGAAGGAGGCGAACGGGGTCACCGGG
>DASYYY010000025.1:0-45514 GCA_035933635.1 Thermoplasmata archaeon
TCGTGGCCCGAGGTGAAGCGTGCGTTCCGTCAGGCGATCACCTATCGGAATCGGGACCGCGCGCTACGCAAGAAGCGCTACCGGGACACCCAAGTTCGGAAGTGGAGGATCCACCGACGACCTGTATGGAAGCGGCACTAGCGCGGCCATGAGGTCCTCGCGCATGCGACTTTCGAGCTGGGTCAACGCGGGGGGCCCGACCAGCACCGGATCGAAGAGCACCAACGCATCGATCGTCTCCGGGTAGCACATCGCATAGGCCAGTGCGATCCCTGCTCCGTCCCCCTCGCCGAAGAGAGTGACTCGCGGAATACCCGCCGCCCCGGCCTCCGCTCGAAGTCGGGCAACCTCGCCCCCGATTTCGTACCCGACCGAGATTTTCGGATAGGCCGCCAACGCGGTCTCCCAAGGGGATCCCTCGACATGCGGGTAGAGCGCTTCCATAAGATTCGCGAAGCCGCACGGTGGGATGGCGAGCGAACGGGGTAGGAGGTATGCACGTTTCATGGCAGCTCGCGTGATCTGTCCTCGGCTCCGGTGTCGTAACGGGGACAGCCGGAACGCCAGTAACCATATCAACCCCCCCCCGGGGATGAGCCTGTACCACGGCGACGAGCGGACCTGAGCGGGGGCATGGCCTTGGGATGAATTCTGAGGCCGATGGGGACCCCGTGTGCTAGGGGAGGTGAACAGAACGCGGATCGGGACCGTCCCGTCTTCTGATTGGCCGAGGGCGATCTAGAACTCCAAATCCGATCGGTGCTCGGCCGAAACTGGGACGACGACAAGCCCCAGGCTCAATCGGAATCCTGTGCAGGAGAAATTCCGGGGGTTTGGGCGAAAGGCATCAACCGCCCGGCTGGGACCCGCCTCCGGGCCGGAGTGAGGTAGCCACTACTCCGTGCAATCGGGCTTGCACACTCGAAACCCTGACGGGGAATCCGGCACCGGCGGAGACTCTCGGTGCCTCCGTGCCCGAACTCTCCCGCGACGACCTACTGCTTTCCGTGGTAGGGTCTTTCTTCCGGTCGAACCTGTACTCGGACCAAGGTGCACCCGGAGATGGTCGGGTCGGAACGGGTCCACGTCCGGATCGGGCCCACGGAGTACGAGTGCATAGATCCGTGGGGGGAGCTTTCAGATCCAGAGGTAAGTCGTGCTTGGCCTCACAGCGCCGTCGCGTGGACCAGCTCGGGCCACGTCTGGACGTTCCATCCCGCGCGCTCCTCCCTGCTGCGGCTAGACGCGGACGGGGCCGTCGTCTCGGAGCACCCGGTTCCGATCGCAGAAGCTCACGGCATCTTCGCGGCACGGGAAGGCGCCAAGGAGTACCTCTGGCTGGCCGATGCCTCGGTGAAGCGGCGCCCTGAATCCGGGTACCAGCCAACATCCGACGATAGCGGCTCGGTCGTCGTCAAGTGCGACCTGGCCGGAAATGTCGTCCAGAGCTTGCCACGGCCGGTCCACTCGGCCTACCACAACGGTCCCTATCGACCGACATGGGTGGGAGTCTGCGATCCGAACCACGGCGGATCAGGAGACGTCTGGGTGGCCGACGGGTACGGGCAGAGTCTCGTCCACCGATACGACGCGGCTGGACGCCTTCTCGGGTCGCTCTCGGGTGAGGAGGGCGCGGGGCGGTTCAAGGGACCTCACATCGCCTTTCTGGACACGCGGCGGGAAGAGCCGGAGATGTACATCGCGGACCGGGGCAACGCCCGCATCCAGGTCTACGGGATGGACGGCCGCTTCCGTCGAGTGGTGGGGGCGGGCATGCTCTCGAGCCCCACGTCGTTCGCGATCGACGGGCCTCGGCTGCTCGTCATGGAGTACTATCCGCCGCGGATGCTTGTTCTCGACGCCACTGACTCGCTCGTGGGAATCGTGGGGGAGAACCTCAAACCGCTGGCGCAACCGTCCTTTCCCTTTGTCCGGGACTCGGAGGGGAAACCCACACCGCCCGCGGGGATGGGGAGCGGCCGCTTTGGAATCCCCCACAGCGTGACCGTCGACGGATCGGGGAATCTCTACTTCACCGACGTGGCCTTCGGGTCGCACTTTTCCAAGTGGAGACGGGTTGCGGTCGATCCCCAGTAGTGGGCGATGGTGCCGGCAACCAATCCGTCCGTCTGAATCAATGGCGGGCGACACCTCGGGATTGGATACGGGATTTATTTGGGTGGAAGAGATTCAGGGAGACGAAATGCCGTGGACCGCAAGGAGCTCGATTGCCTCCGGCAATCGAGCATCGCTTAGGGACAGGGTCGTCGCGGGATCCGTGGCCTTGGGAGTCGTGGCCGTCGTGATCCTGGCCGCGGCTCCAGCCGGCCTTGGGACTCCGATTGTCGCCCCTTACTCGAGCTCGAAATCCATCGTCGGCTCGGCGAGCTACGCCCAGTGCGGGGCCTCGGGCGGAAAGGCTGCCAAGTGGAACAAGACAAGCGGAGTTCTCTCAGGCGCTGTTCTTGTCTCCATACATAGCTGCCCGACTCGAATCGGTGAACCGAGTGCCTCCGCCGACCGGTGGGTTCACATCACGATTCCCTTCAACATCGCAACGCCGGGCTACTACAACGCGACTCTCAATTTCAGCTGGGCATTCTCGAGTGCGGTCAGTCTTGTTAAGAGCCGATCCTGCCCGGCCGCGGTGAACTATCCAAACGGGTCCAACACCGTTAGCTGTTATCAACAGACGTCCTCCGAATTCTTCTTGGGCACCAACATCTGGGATCTGACGAACAATACGATCGTGAGCGCCTCGCAGAACGAGTTCATCGGATGGTATGCGTCGAATTTCATGTCCCACAACAGCTGCGATCATGGGTCGTGTTCATCATCCTCCTCCTCCTACATCTGTTCAGGGGGGCACTACCTCATTCAAAAGCCCAGTTGGGATCAAGAGGAGGAATGCTACCACCCCGGAACCTACTCGGGGAGTACGCGATTGTGGTCGAACTCGACAAGTTGGGACGGCTCATCGGGTAGCAATCTCACCCTCATTCCCGCCCACAAGTACGCGCTAGCGGTCTTCTTTGATGTCTCTGCCTCTCTCTTCAACCAAGGCGTGAGCAGTGGGTTCAACGGATCGAGTAACTTCAGCACGACTTTCAATCCGCCGGGAGCTTCGGGCTCGATCTCGGTGAACCTCGCCTCCTCGACCGGCGGTCTGAGTTTCACCTCTCTCGATATTGCGAAAGTCGTCTGAGGACAAGGGTCTAGGTCATCGGCAGCATCTGCTGAGTCTAGAACGTACGGGGCGTATCCGGCCCCGTGTGCAATGGCGCTTTCACTCCGAAGACCCGCTTGCATCTGCGGCGACCAGGTCTGGGCCTCGGTCAGAGCACCGTGCGACCTACGACGGCGACGGGCATGAGCCCGAGCGGCGGTAGCACGCGAGTCCGAACCCAGTGACCGACGAAGGAGCTCCCGCAGCCCCAGCTCGAGAAGACGGCGGTCGCAAAGTATCCGGATCCGGAGATGATCCCGTTGTGGTGCAATACTGCGCGATAGCCCTCATCCACGAATTGGTCGGTCACCGTGAACACGCCAGGAGGGTAGCGACCGCTGACGTTCGTGAGGACGCGCCCGGTCGTGTAGTTGGCGACCTCGAACGTGGCATTCGAGTTGAACGCATTGCACGGGGCGCCCTGGTCGGACCAGCGGACGACGTCCCCCATCGGAACGAAACTCGTCGCGTTCCGGCTGAGCACGAACGGCGCTTGCCAATCGCCGTGGACGGCCTGGAAGTCCTGGACGTAAAGGTCTACGGCGACGGAGCGGTTGACCGGGAAGTCCGAACCGACGTACTCGAGTCCGCCTCCGTTCACCCCGTCCGTCAACCACCCGTTTTGAACGTGGTTGTACGCGTACGGCCCGGTGCCCCCACTGCTGTACCACCCGGTGCGATGAACGCCCTTGAACTGCCGATCGTTCGAGGCAAAGTTCTCGTAATGAGGGAAGACCCGAGATCCATCGTCCAGTCCGCCGTAGTGAGGGGAAAGGGTCGGCGCCTCGCCCGTCCAGTTCCCGTCCATCAACGCGCTCGACGAAAGGTTCCCGAACCCGAGGTAGACCGTTACGGTCGAGTGGGCCGGAATGCCGGCCGAAAGATTCAGCCAATAGATCGAACTGCTCGAGTTGTTCAATCCACCGGACTCGAGCCAACTCGGGACGACGGTCCCCTGCGCGTCGAAGAACATGACATTGCGGAGATGAGCTTCCTCCCAAGCTCGGAAGTAAGTGCTGTTCACCACCACCCGTTCATTGAAGTCGTGCACCGTGGCGTTCGACTCGTTGTTTGTGATGTTGACCGGTACGTATCCGATCACACCGGCCGGGAGCAGCGGGGGCGCAGCGCCGAGGGCCGGTGTGGACCCACCACCCGTGATGGGGAGGGGGTCGTGGATGGTCGGGGGGATTGCGACAACGAAGGCTGCGAGGAGCACGACTCCCAACTGGAGGGAACGGCTCGCGAGTGCGCGCCCCCAAGGGGCGCCCCGCCGCTCCAGCACCATCAGACCTGGGATCCGGGATGCCGGCCCTCTACATAGTCCTCCGCTGCGAGCGCGAAATCGAGCGGATGCACGACGCCGGGGCGTCACCCCGCGCGGCGGCATCGGCAATTTTTCGGACTAGGCCGGGCTTGGCCGCCTCGGTTGGGGGCGAGCCCCCTACATGTTCGCGGATTCACTCGCGCCACGCCAACTCCAACGGAATCTCGATCCAGTTGCCCGGACGGTCCAGCGCTTCGTGTCCAGGTTGCCCTAGCGCCTGCACGGAGGCAGCAGCGAGCCGGGAGCGCCTTACACCATGCTTGGGTGGAACTGGGCAGTCACTCAAACCGGGGGCATCTCGGAGACGTCCTAGGGGACTTCGTACATGCGGTACCCACCGCTGACGTAAACCTTGTCGTCGTATTCACTGTAGGTGATTCCTCCCGTTGGAGCGGATCCGGAGCCAAGTGCGATCGTCTTGACAATCTTGAGTCCGCTGATCTCTATGACGGCGGCCGAGCTCGACAACGCGACGTAGATTCGCAGGTTCGCTTGATCAAAGGTCACTCCGACCGGATAACTGCCTACCTTGAGGGTGGCGTTGATAGACCCAAAACCGGTCATGGCCGTGACATTCGGCGAGTTCCCCCCTACGATGTAGTCCAGGTGGTCGGCAGGGTCGAAGGCGATTGGCCCGGGCAAGTACATCTTGGTGGAATAGTGGCTCGATGAGAATGCATTCACAGCGGAGGCGATGATCGTGACATTGCCGCCATTCGACACGAGCAACGTCCCATCCCAAGGATCGTAGCCAACCGAATTCGGGCCAAGCCCGACAGCGATCGACTTGGTGATGGTCGTCCCGGAAATCGTCGTCAAGTTTGACCAGCCGCTGTTCGCGACGACCATGTCGGCCTCCCCGGGATTGTAGGTAATCCCCATGGGTTTGGAGAAGGCGCCGGAATTCAGGGTCGTGAGGATTTTCGTCCCCTTTATCACATAGACTTGGTTGAGGTGGAAGTCGGTAACGTAGACGTAGTCATTGGAGGGGTTGAATGCCGCAGCCCACGGGATTCCTCCCGTGGCGGTCTTGATGGAGCCGACCGCCTTGCACGGCGCCTTGAGGATCGTGATGTTCGCGGTAGCGTAGTTGGGGATGTACAAGGTGTGTGTGACCGGATCGTACGTTGAAAAATAGGGGGCACCGCCTGCTGCACAAGTCACCAAAGCGGGCGAGTGGAGCGTCGAGGCTGCCTGCGCGGCCGCGGAGAGAGGGGAAAGGAGGGTCAGCACCAGCGCGGCCGTCGCAACCCAAAGCCAGAACCAGTTTGATCGCGTCCCCCTGCTTGAATTCATGTTGCGTGTGCTGACCGCCGGCCCGGGCAGGCAATCCCCGGCCTGTCGTATAACTGCGACTATAAAGGGGGTTCGTGAAACGGAAAATCTCTCAAGATGTCGACGCCGGTTACCCCTCCGGTGCGATTCGTGGCCGGGCTGCCGCGGCCCAGCGAGACCCTCACTCAGCTCTTGTTCGGTGTCGTTCGATCGGTGGGGAATCCCCCGGCCCGCTGTCGAGCCGTAGGGATCGCCCTCCCGCGGCTCCTGTCGACGGCCTGAGGACAGTTGCGATTGGGTCGTGGGTCCCCCTACCTCGCCGATGTCCTGCTCCCGGGAGATTTCAGTGCGAGCAGCATCGGGTCGGCCGCCACTCGCGGGAGCCATCCCGCCACGGTGTGCAGTAGCGCCTGCAGCTCGCCGACATTTGCAGGGCCACCCTCCGCGACGCGTGAGGATCCTGGAGCGCATCCGAGCCGCTCGGAAGCGGAGCACTCCGCAGTCGCCTCCTGGTGACCGAGCGCGGCGCGACGCCCCGAATGTCACGTATGTAGAGGACCGGGCAGCGGCCTACCACGCGCCGCTCGAAGTGGTTTGAGATTTCATTCGTGGCGACCCGCCCCATGCGCAGGCTCAGACCGCGGTGGTACGGGGCTTCGAAGAGAAGGCAGCCTTCAACGTCACGAGGCTTCTCGAGGTATTTATCGACGGAACCTTACCCTGGCGCGTGACATCCTCGAAGAATTGGACCCCGACTCGCCGGAATGTAGGTTCTATTGTGTGGTTTTTGGTGACTGCCTCGCTGGTGGCGGTCCCAGGTACCGCGGTGGTCGTGCACACGATCGCTGCCGCCAGTGGATCCGCCGCTCACTTTGAGCCGCTGTCGTTGCGATCGGCCTGCGGTTCGCCTACCATTTCCTTGGGGACCCCCTCGGTAAGCGGACCAAATGCCAGCGTGAATGGGATAACCCTGCCCGGGTCGGGCGGTTGCACCATCACCTCGATCAAGTGGTCCTGGGGCGACTCGATCTCCGGGAAGTCATGGTTCCCTGCAACTCACGTCTACAACGCCACGGGGAACTACTCGGTCACGGCCGTCACGCACCAAAGTGATGGACAGGTCGCGAGCAACTCGACTTTGATCGCCATCTCGACGACCTGTCTCCGGCCGAAAATTTCGCTGTCGACGACGAGCACGTCGGGCTTGGTGGCGAGCGTCAGCGGAACGGCCGTGGCGGGGTCCTCGTACTGCGTCATCGGAGCCGTCACTTGGTCATGGGGGGATGGGCAGACTTCGACCTCGGCGTTCCCTGCCACTCACAGATACTCCCTACCCGGGTCGTACCTCGTCGCCGTCACGGCGCATCAGAGCGATCGGCAAACGGCGACGGTCCTCGGGAATGTGTCGGTCTCCACGGGGGGCGGCTGGGGCGTCCACCCCTCTGGCCGCGTCTTCTTCTCAATGGCGTACGACGCCAAGAACCAGTACGTGGTGCTGTTCGGAGGTCAGAATTCGACTTCGGTCCTAGCTGACACTTGGAAGTATGCCGGCGGTGTTTGGACGCAGCTCCATCCCGCTTCGTCTCCAGGTGCCCGGGAGCAGGCGGCCATGGCCTACGATGCGAAGGATGGGTACGTCGTCCTGTTCGGTGGCATCGGGCCCAACTTCGGGTCCCCAAACCTGGGCGACACCTGGAAGTTCGTCGGCGGCGCCTGGACCCAGCTCCACCCCTCGACTTCGCCTTCCGCGAGATCGGCAGCGATGCTCACCTATGATGCCAAGCTTGGGAAACTCGTCTTGTTCGGTGGCGGCAACTCGGGGGGTAAGTTGAACGACACGTGGACCTTCTCTGCGGGTAACTGGACCCAGCTGAACCTGACCACATCGCCCTCGTCGAGGGTAAACGGCGGTTTCGCCTACGACGCATCCAACGGCTGGGTCATCCTCTACGGCGGCGCCGGGGCGGCAAGAGTCAACGACACCTGGGCGTTCAACGGCACCGGGTGGACGAGGCTGGGGGTCTCTCACCACCCGACCGCCGATGATGGGACGGCCGCGGCCTACGACCCGAACGACCACTCCGTCATCGTGTTTGGTGGATCCAATGCACTACAGGTCCTGAACCAGACCTGGGCGTTCAACTCGAACCGTTGGACCAACCTCACCGCCGCAAGCGGCTCGACGCCCCCGGCTCGGCAGTATGCAGGTCTGGTGTACGATGTTCGTGACGGCTGCCTCGTGCTGTTCGGTGGCCTGAACGGGGTGTTCGCCTCGCCGTCCAGCTTCTACTCCGACACGTGGACCTTCACGTAGCGCGGAGATCCCCGAACTACGTGCAACAGGGGTTGCGGCATGGCAGCTTCTTTTCGAGCCAAGAGACGCCCACGACAGTGACTTCGACCGCAACTTCGCACTTTTCGCCCGGTCCTGAACCGTTTCACAGGGCTTCGACCCCGCATCGTATGAGGGCACCCCGAACGCCCGGACGTAGCGCCCGGAGTGCCGCGGTCGTGGGGTTTGGCGTGGTGATTCTCTATGCAGGCACCGGGTCGGTCGCTGCCGACGTTGAAACAGGACTGGCCCGAACCAGGGCCCCCGCGTTGATGACAGGATGCGGCCTCGCGGTTGTCGGAACCGTCTCGAAGGTCTGGAGCAGCCGAAGAACCAGCTCCTCCTCCGAGCCGGTGGCATCCGAGACGTAGGCGAAACGCACGCCGAACGACCCTACGTCCTCGCGCAATTGGTGGCAGAGCGCCTCGATAGCGGCGCTTCCGATCGCGGCGGCGGCAAGACTCCCGACCGGAGCGGCTCTCTTGGGGACCGCCGTCGCCAGTACGGTTCCACGGCCCTGATAGGCCATCTCCCGAGCCGCAGCGGCCATCGTGACGAAGTTCGAACGCGTGCGGGTGAACGCAACCGCGTGGAACTGCTCGTCGGTGAGATTGCACAGGCGGGCGGGCCCCTCGATCCCCATGTAGGCCAGATTGAGGCTCACATCAACCGTCCCGTGCTTCACGACGACCTGGTGCAGATGCTCGTCGACGGAATGGGCGTCGAGCGGGTAGACCTGGGCGACATCGGCCTCGCCGCCCGCGTCCCGGACTCCCTGCGCCACCGGCAAGAGTTGGTCGGGGGATCCCCCCGCCAAATAGACTGTCGCCCCCTCCTGCGCGAAGGACCTCGCGACTGGGGCAATTGCCGCACTCTGGGCACCGTAGATGACCGCGCTCTTTCCGCGTAGCCGCATGTTCGCTCGCTCCGAGGGTTGGAACATTCAAGGACTACTTAATGCACGCTTTCTTTAGGCACCTAAAACATCATCCGACATGGAAATTAGAATACTAAATCTCAAGTCGTCGCGGGGTCTGTCTGGCTGGCGAGGCAGGCTCCGACCGTCCGGATCGCGTCCCGCTTCTGAAGCGACTCTGGTCCCCCACCACGGGGAGGTGACTGCGGTTCACTTCACGACGAGGTGCGAGAACCCTCAGCTGAGCCGATCGACCGTCGGCGGACGGCCCCTTCCAGGTTCGAGGCATTGCCCCCCCTCCGACCCCGACTGACGGGGACCCCTGGTTCGATCGTCAACGTGGAGCCGCGGACGTACGACCGTAGGGACTGACCGTCTACCCAACCGAGCTGCAGGATCTCTTTCGGGGACACAGAAAGCAACCAACGGTAGTACGTCCGTCCACGATAGACCCTATTGACCACCTTTCTCGCCCTCACGACTGCTCTCGGAAACGAATCTATTTTAGAATCCTAAAGACGTCTCCAATTATATAGTACGCGGTCGTTGGAGGACTCCGTGCTCCCGACGTATCCCGAGTCGACCCGAAGGGCGCTGGCTCGGAACGTCCTGCGAAACTCGCTGCTGCTTCGGCGAGGCGAGCGACTGCTGGTTGAGACATGGAGCGGAACGCAACCGTGGGCGGAGAGCTTCATTCTCGAAGCCCGGATTCTCGGAGCTCGCACCATGTTGCTCGTCGAGGACGAGGCCACCTACTGGAAGAGCGTCGATGAGGCACCCCCTGCCCATCTCGGCCAGGTCGGGACCCATGAATGGGCGGCACTGAAGGCCGCGGACGCCCACGTCTACTTCTGGGGGCCGTACGACACGACCCGGGAGGAGGCCCTCCCGTCCTCCGTCCATAATCGGATCCATGCCACGGACCATGAATGGTTTCGGCTCGTGCAGCGCTCGGGGATCCGGTCGATCCGCTGGGACTTGGGCCGCACGAGCGAGGTGTGGGCCCGACGGTACGGCGTCGACTTAGCCAAGTGGCGGTCCGAGCTCATCGAAGGCGCGACCGTCGATCCCCGCCCGATGCGCCGGGACGGGCAATTCATTGCCCGGATTCTCCGGACCGGGAAGACCGTTCACATCACCCACAAGAACGGCACCGATGTGACGCTCCGACTGGCGGCCCGGTCCCCCCGGGTCGACGACGGGATCATTGACGCGGACGACGTTCGCGACGGCAATGTGGTCCAGGTCGTGCCGAGCGGGGTGACGGTGGTCAGCCTCGATGAGCGATACGCCGACGGGACCTTCCTGAGCGAGGGGTCGGGCGTCGCGTTCTCATCAGAGTCCCCGAACCAGATCCCGTTGGAGGGGGGAGAGTGGCATTTCAAGAACGGGAAGCTGACCGAATTCAGTTTCCGGAGTGGCGAGGCCGACTTCCGTCGAGCGTTCCGGGCCGCCGGACCGGGGAAGGAGCGGCCCGGGTTGGTCTCGGTGGGCCTGAACCCCTCCACGACCTCGATCCCCCTGCTCTTCGACCAGGAACGCGGAGTCCTCTCCCTTACTGTGGGTCGGAACGCCGAGATGGGGGGGCACAATCGCGGGTCGAACTTCGTGGCCTTCCTCTCGATCAGGCAGGCGGACCTCGAGGTCGACGGCGTCCCCGTTCTGCGAAGCGGCCAGCTCGTCGGAGTTCGAAGCTGACATAGAACCTCGAGAGTCCGCCGGAGGGGTTGCGATGAGTTCGAATTCGAGGCGAGGCGGCTTCCCTCGTCCTCCTGGGGTCGTGATCGTCCATAGAGCGCGGTCGGGGCGGCTCGGGTAGGGAAAAATGGCCTCGGTGGACTGGGACCTCTTTCGGGCGCTCTACGAATCGAGCGCCTGCCCGAATTGGCAGACGAAGGCCCGGCCCGATATCCGCTCGCTCGCACGCCGGGCGGGGGTTGCGTACAGCACGGCGTGGACCAAGCTCAAGGGGTGGCGGGATACCGGCTTCCTTCAGGCTCCGAACTTCTTCCCGCACCCGAGTTTCTTCGGGGTGGGGCTGGAGGTGTGCCACGTGCGGCACGAGGACCCGGCGAGCCGAGGATTGTTCCTCGATCAGCTCGAGCGCGTCGACGGTGTGTTCCTGGCCCATCCCGAGATGGGGGAAGAGACCGCGATCATCACCATCGCCGACGACGAGGATTCGCGAGCACACCGGTTCACCTCCATCGCGGAGATTCCCGGGGTCGCCTCGATCTCCGCCCGCTCTTCGGTGTGGCTGCCGACCCCCGTCGGCGAACTCTCCCCGAACGACCTCCGGCTGATCGCTGCGCTACGGGAGACCCCCGAGGCCTCCTTCGACGCTCTCGGCCGCCGCCTCGGCTGGTGGCGAGGGACGGTGTCCCGCCAGTTTCGCGCCTTATCGGAGAGCTTCCGCATCCTCGCCGGCCGCACCGACCTCTTTTCCCGGTTTCCCGAAACGGTCGTGGCCTACAAACTCGAGCTCGACCCGGCGTTCTCTGCCCGCCGCGTGGCCAAGGAGATTGGTTCGCGCCTTCCCGAGCTCCTCGAGGTCGCAGGAATCTCCCATCCCCCGTTCTCCGAGGCCGGCCACCTGTTCTACGCGGTCGCGGTGCCCAACGCGGCTCAGATCGACGAGATCGCGGCGCGACTGAGGGGCTTTGTTGGAGTGACGGGCGTAACCTCCCGGATTCCAGGTTCGGAGCGGGCCTATCCTGGATGGTTTGACCGACGCATCGCCCACGAGCTCGGCCACTCGAGGGGGCCGTCGCCCGGCTCGGCCTCGCGCCCTCCCATCCTGCCCGCCGGGATGGTACTGCAGTCAGCGTGATCTCGTGGATGGCTGTCGGAGTAGGACGGAGTCCAACCCACTCCGTCAGTCCCGCCTGCGGGCGGGGTGGCCAGAGTGGATGGCCGACGCCCCAGGAGGTCCGATTCGCCCTAAGTCGGCGTGGTCTTGGTTGCGCTCGACCCGAATCGCATGTTGATCGCCCGCGTGTCGAGTGCCTTCGGGCGGTCAACGACGCCTAGTTCCGGGGGCCGAGTCCCATCCCCGGGGCGGCGAGCACGACCGGAACTACCCTCGCCGACGCTATGGCTGAAACGATGAGGCGCGAACACGCACCACGCCTTTGATTCGCCCGAGATCGTCGCCCTACGCGGGATTCGCCGTCCCGCTTCGGTAAGAATCCCGGAAGTGGTATACGAACGTCAGGGAATGTTTAAGCAACAATCCATCGTCGTCACGACTCCCGGTATCTATGGTCCAAGACTGGCAGCTTGCCCTGCGGTTGGCTTCCGTAGTCTGGGTGATTGCGGTCGGCGGCATGTCGGGTTCAACTGCAGCTCAGGCTGGCGCCACGCATGTAGCCCCGATGCAGGCTCACCCTCCCTCCCTCGCCTGGTACAAGATCAACGTGAGCGGGCCTCCCGCGAGTGAACTCGGTTGGATGATCATGGCCAATAGTCCACCCGACAAGGGGTTGGTTCTGTTCTCTTCGTCTACCTGGCCGAACATTCACCCCTATACGTGGATCTTCGCAAAGAACGTGTGGACCAATCTTACCCCGCGGCTGAATCGGTCCCCTCCGGCGAGGACGGACGCGGGATTCGTATACGACGCGTCGGATGGGTACGATTTGCTCTTCGGAGGATACAATCCCATCAGTTCCAGCAGTCCGTTCGGATTCCTCAACGACACGTGGGCGTTCGCAAACGGGTCGTGGACTCAGATACGTGCCCCCTCCGCCCCGGCCGGCCTCGACGGGTTCGGCATGACCTACGACGCTCGAGACGGGTACGTTGTCCTCTTTGGTGGATGCTGCGCGCAGACAGGCCGGGGCAACGGCTATTGGTACACCAATGAGACTTGGACCTACCACGCGGGAAAGTGGACGCGAGTCCTGGGCGCACCGCATCCGTATTCGCGGTTCAGCACCAGTCTCACCTACGATGTACGAGATGGCGGCGTAGTGCTGTACGGTGGGGTCAGTTGTCCAGTGAGAGTGTGCAAGAACATGCTCAACTCTACTTGGGTCTTCCGCGGCGGAGTTTGGGACCGGATGAATCCGATACGGAACCCGGGCGTTCGACAATGGCCGGGCGCGTGTTATGATCGCACGCTTCGAGAGGAAGTTCTCGTCGGGGGCGGTGGGGGTAGCCGATCGTTGTCAAACACCTGGGCCTACGCGGCCGGAAACTGGACCAACCTCACACGCCATATCAGCGGGGCCTTCCCCGGGGGAAGCTCCGGCCAGGTGGCGTTCGATAGCACCAGTCAGCAGTTCCTGATACTGGAATTCAACGGAAATCTCTGGACGCTGCGGTGACCCCCTAACTTTCGGCAGGGACCCGACCCGCTGCCCGGTTCTCGGAGTCAAGCGGCGTTCCTTGCGGGCAAGGGGTGAATCACGTCGAGCCCTTCCGATCCCGCGTTCGTAACTCGGGTTCACGACCCGGCGGGTCGCAAGCGACCGCAGGAACGGGGACTCGCGCTCGAGAGGGAATTCTGCAGCCCACCAGCGCGCAGGTCAGCGGAGCATCGGGGGGGCCCGTCGTCGACGGGCGGAAACCCGCCGTTGCCGCGCGAGGTGATGCCTCTTTTTGCTGGCGGGGGAGCGTCGACGGATCAAAGGGGACTTCATGGATTACCCCGGCCGACCTGCCGCCCGCTCATAAGGCCGGTGCAGTCGGAGAGTACCTTCGACAGCGCGGACGCTGGTCGGATTGGATCGGCGGAGGTCCGGAACTCACCACTTGCGGAGTGCCGCGGCCTGCTGCTTGCGGGCGGCTTTGGTTTGGTGCCCGGGTCCCGTGCGGAGGTAGGTGGTGCATCCGCAGGCCCGGCAACGGCCGTCCGCGCCATGGAGGCGGCGCTGATGGAGACAACCCGGTGTCTCACACTCCGTCGTCACGGACTCCCCCTGGGTGAGTCCATCCATCCGGCCCGTCGGCCGTTCGATGTGGCGGCTCCGTGTCCGGCGCGAGATCCTGCCCGACTCGATCGAACCTGCAAACTCGGCTTGGGCCCCGCCGTCAAAACATCCGCTCCGCGGCACCGATATAGGCCCTGGGCCAACCTTCCTCGACGAGCTCGCGATCGATCTGATCGTACAGCCCGGAGTGGTTTTGGCAGAGTGAAAAGGCGACGACCTTGGATCCCGTTCGGCTCTTTGGCCCCGCGATTCCAAGCAATTGGCAGGTGTACTCGGCCTGCTCCCGGCAAGGGATCGTGAGCGTCATCCGTCGGTCTCGCACCGACATGGATCCAGCGGGGAATGCGTGGCGGGAGGCAGCGATGTTTGCGCAATCGACCATGGACCACGACAACCCCGCCCGTACTTGGCGACAACGTACTCGGTCTGAGGAAGGGATAGCTGCGGGCGAGCTCTGAACGCCAACTCTGGGAATCGCGCCGAGACTATCCGGGGGTTCTGAATGAGTCTGTCCCCCTCACGGCGTCCTGGACCCCACTATGGGCCGCTCTGTGCGCCGCGTACGCCTCGCAGCTCGGCTCGGCCCCCCGACCGGACGATGCAAGGACCCAACGACCGGCCGGAGCGGACGCGACAACCGTCATTTCCTTCGCTTCGTGGAAACGCCGCAGAACTCGAACGCGCGGACCGAGGCCGGCTCGATCGGATCTTCGACAGGGGGCGGCTCGCGGCGGTCAGCCCGTGACCTGTCCGAGCCGTCGGAGGGACGGCAGCTCCCCGACCGCCGGCCTCGGTGCAACTCGGGTTGCACCTACCATGTCGACCCCGCGAACCTCCACCCGTGGGAGTTCGGCCCAACCTCAACGGCCGGCCTGCACCCCGCGCTCGAGTACGGCAACGTACTCACGATGGGGGACGCACACCATCCTGGTCGGCCCGAACGTCCGTATTCCCTGCGGCTGCCCTCGGCGCGATAGCCTGAGGTCGTCAGTTGGGGCCGGGGTCCGAACCGTCGGCGACCTTTCGTTCCAGCGACGGCTGCGGTGCCCCGCTCCGGTCCCATCGGGTGGCATTCGCTTCGCTGGGCATGCTTCGCCAAAGTTGGCGGGCGAGCTCAGCACCCTTCTCCGTGAGCTCATACGCCTTCAGACGACGCGGCTCGCCAACGACATGCTCGAGCCGCACGGCCACCAGGCCGGCGAGTGCGAGCCGTCGGAGGATGGTGGACAACTGGTTCCTCGGAATGCCCGTATCGGCTGCCATACCCTTCTGCGTGGCTCCCAGGGGTGCGATCGCGTTCGGCGCCGTGCGGCCCATCCGGGCCAAGTGGATCAGGACCTGCTCGTGGATCCGGAGCTCGCTGAGCTGGGGGCGCACGGGCCCGCCCGTTCGGATAACGCCTGAATGCTCGACACCCGTCCTCGGTTCGGCGGCGTGGGGGCGACTCTCGTGTACTAGGCTCTGGCCAGGGAGCGATCGGCCGTCCCGCGGTCGACGTCCGACCTCTGTGGGGACGGCGGGCTGTGCGACGACCAGGCTCGGTACCGAGGCCAGATACGCCCACGCGCCAGCGAGCACACCCGCGCCGACGCCTGCCGCCAGGATTCCCGCCTGAGAAATCTGGGGACCCTGAGCGCCGGACGCCGTTCCTGTCGTCGCTGCCTCCACCCGGATAACGAGCGAGGCGTTGGCCGTCGCTCCCGAAGAATCGGCGACGGCGAAGCGAACGTGGTACGTCCCTGGGGTGAAATAGGTGTACGACGCGCTCGTACCCGTCGCCGTACCCCCATCGCCGAACGACCAGTTCTCGCTCCCGAAGGTCCCTGTCCCCCCCGTGATGATCGCGGCAAGATGGACGGTGAGGGGGGCGCGGCCGTCGGAATGGTCGGAGGTGATGTTCGCCACCAGCGCCGCGGCTGTGACCTCCACATCGAGCGTGCATGATCCCTCCCCGCTCGGCCCGCTGACGTTCGCCACCACCCGAAACAGGCCGGGCGACGAATATCGGTGGGCGGGCTGGTACTCGGGAGCGCCACCGGCCCCCAGCGAGCTTCCGTCGCCGAACTGCCAGCTGAGCGACGAAACCGGTCCCACGGTGCTGACGAGGTCGAACGTCACGACCACCGGCGCGACCCCCCCGGCCGGGCTCGCATACAGGGCCAGGCCCGGCGAGCACGATCCATCCGCCGGCAAATGGCTCGGCCCGCCCGAGACGAGGAACGCGGGCAGAACGATGAGTACGAGGATGGCCGAGCCCCAGAGGGGCTCGACGAATCGGCGGGGGGACACGCCCGTCCTCACCCTGGCGGCCTAGGTAGAGCCTCCGGAGCCGGTCTGCTCCGGTCCCTCGCCCGCGTCCGCGGCGATGGCGGACGCGATTTCCCTCGCCCGGCGGCGCTCGCGATATCGGACGGCGATTACGACCCCCAGCGCGGCGATGCCCACGGCCGTCACCACCCCAGCGAGCACAGCGAGTCCCCCTCCCAGAGGGGGGATCGCCCCGACCGCTGCACCGGAACGCGCGCCCACGACGATCGGGGTGCTGCTCAGGTTCATCCACTGACCCGTTCGGTCCTTGATTTCGGCGGTCGCCTCGTAGGACCCCGCGGACCGGTAGGTGTGGGCGATCGGGGTCCCGGGCGCTCCCGCCGAGGAGTCCCCGTCACCGAACGTCCAGGTCACCTGGTAGGGGGGCAACCCGCCCCCGACGTTCGCGACGAAGAGGACCACGAGCGGCGCGGTCCCGACCGACTGGCTCGCCTCGAGGTTCCCGGTCAGCGGGGGAGTCGGACTCACGTGCACCTGGAACGCGGCCTTAGCGACACGGTCGCGCGCATCCGTGATGGACAGGTTCACCTGAAAGTCGCCGGCGTGGAGGATCTGGATTGAGGCGGTCCAAGGGGTTCCGATCTGGGCGACGGTGCTCCGTTGGCATGCACCGCCCACGCAGACCACTACCGCGAACGGTGGGAGTCCACTCGTCGGCGTCACCGTGACATTGGTCGCGAAGGGTGCGGACCCGCTCGTGGCGTTCACCGAGAACGTGAGCTGGGGCCCGAGTGTGGAGGGAAAGACGGCGCCATTCGTCGGCGTGCGGTTCGCGGGATCCGAGCAGTACTGCCAGACTTCTCCGGCGTAGCCGAACTCCCCCCACTCGAAGGGGTCCGCGCCTCCGGTGAGGATGGCACACCCCGTCGTCGGATCGAACGTGAGGCTCGCAAAGTCGCGGGGCGAGGGCGACCCACCTCCGGGTCCCGGTGAGGCGAACACCTGGATCCACTTGTGTGCGGAGTACAGCCACGTGTCCCCCCAGTCACCCGAGCCGGGGTAGCAACCGTACCCTCCGAACACGAGCACGCCCCCCGCCGTGGGGTCGTCGGTGATCGCCGGCCAGCTTCGGCATCCCGGCACCCCGGCCACCAACGAGGTGAGGTCGGTCCACTTCCCGGCCACGTAGCTCCAGGTGTCCATTCCACCGCTCGAGGAGTTCTGCCCGATGTACACGACGTACCCGTCGGTCGAGTCGTAGGTCATCGCTCCGCTCTCCGTCCAGGGACCGCCGTACGGGGGCGCGAAGCCGACCTTCGCGGTGAGGTTCGTCCACACCCCACCGGCGTAGCTCCACGTCTCGGCGAGCCCGGTCGGCCGGTTCCAGAACCCCAGCAGGAGGACGTAGCCGTCGGCCGCATCGTAGGTGATCCACGCTCCTCCACCGAAGTAGGGTGGGGGGTTCGCGACGCTGAGGTTCCTCCAGGTCCCATTGACGAACTTGTAGGACTCCGACGTCGAGCACCAGTCGGCTCCGCCGAAGAGCAGGGGGTAGCCGTCGTGCGCGTCGTAGGTCATGATCTCGCTGCCGGTGCAGCTCGCGTTCGGCGGAGCACCGCCCGAGGCCGTGGCGTTCGTCCACGCACCGCCCTTCCACAGCCAGGTCAGATTGTACTGCTGGCGGTGGGGACCTCCCCCGATCTCGTTCTGCGTGCCGGAGAAGACCAAGACCGAACCGTTCACCGCGGAGGTGATCGTCGAGGAGTACTCGATCGTGTAGGGAGGGGCGGGCGCGGATCGGTTCGTCCGGTCGACCCAACCGCCCACGAACGACCCCGGGTCCGGTCCGACGCGGCTCGAATTGTCAAATACCGGGGTCGAACCGCACAGCGCCCAGGTGTCGTTGGGCCAGTTGTAGCCGTCGGTTCGTCCCCCCGTGAGCACCAGGCACCGACTACCGGGGTCGTAAGCCAGCGCCGCATCGAACCGAGCGGTCGGACCCGGGCCGGTCTGGCCGCCCCCTCCCGGTCCATCGGGGGTCCGATCCGGTTGCCAGAGTGTCCACGTGCCGTGCACGAACAGCCAGGTGTCGTTGGTGGGGTCCGCCTCGTCCGCCGCAGCCCCTCCGAATCGCACGACGCCCCCGAGGGCGGGGTCGTCGGCCAGGGCGCTCCAGGTTCGGAACGTCGGCTCCGGCCCGCTCGCCGCGGTTCGGTTGACCCAGGTGTGATTCAGGAATTCCCAGGTCTCCGTACCCCACGGCCGCGCCGAAGGGATCGTGAGCAGCGCGATCCCGTCGGTGGAATCCCACACCATCGAGGGCAGGGCCTGCGCCGAGACCCATCCGCAACAGGGGACCGGTGGGGCGATCCCCACGCTCGCGGTCACGTTCCGCCACGAGCCGTTCGTGAACTCCCACGTATCCCGCAGCGGGTGTCCCACGGACGTCGAGGGGTTCTCCGCATACCCGCCGAACAGGAGGAGGGCGTCCTCCGCGGGATCGTAGGTCATCGCGGCCCCGTACCGCGGAGACGGTGCTGCGGTGAGGTTCGGGGAGAGGTTCGTCCAAGCATCGTGGGACCAGCTCCAGGTATCCCCGAAGACGGAACCGGGGAGGCCCGACCCGGCGGACCCACTGCCGATCCCGCCGAACAGGACGACCGCTCCCGCCGCCGGATCGTAGGCCATGGCCGCGTGTTCCCTCGCGTCGGGCGAAGGTCCGGCCGAGACGTTATTGAGGTAGGTGCTGGTCAGGTCCGTCCAATTGTTCCGGGCGAACATCCACGCGAATTGCGAGTAGTCCGCGGCCCAATCCACCCCACCGAAGAGGAAGTCGTAGTGGTCGGTGCCATCGTAGACGAGGGACATGCCCCGGAATTGCTCGGGGAACCGGGCCGGAACGATCGGGGAGGACTGGCTACTCCCGTTGTACATGTAGGTGCCGAAGCTGAGGTTGGACCATCCGAGGGGCGCCCCGAGCGAGGACAGCGAGCGCCCGCGGTCCGGGGCCGTCGGTCCAAGCCGGATCGGAGGTGAGGCCGACCCCGGGGGGTGGGGGAAAGCTCCCCCGGTGGGCCGGCTCCAGGGGGTACCGCCCGCGCCCGGTACGCTGCCGAGGAGAACGGCGAGTGCGAAGAGCGCACCGACCGCGGCAAGGGGACCGGAGCGCGCGGCTCGATACCGATGGAGAAGGGGAGTACGTCCGGTGCTCGGGAGGGTCCCTTCGGTCGAGGCCCGCATGGCTCATTCGCCCGACGAGGCGGCTTAAGAACCTCCCGCGTGCATGCACTCGTTTTCCCTCGAGGACGGGGGGCTTACCGGTTCACGACCGTGATTTCCGGGCGGGGATGGTCGATCCGGTGACTCCGGTCCGGGGGCATCGCCCTCACTGCGACGCTCCCCGGGTCCACCTCGCTCCCGGTTCGCATGAAATACCAGTTCGCGGATGGGGCGGAGACCCGGGCGAGGGCCGAGGACCGATGTTCGAGAGGCGAGGCCTGCTAGTCCCGGGGATTGTTCTGTTCGCGACGGTCCTCGGACTGAGCGCGCTCGGGATGACGCTGGGCGCGCCGGTGGCGGCACCCGCTTTGGGGGGCGTCCACGACGCTAGGGTGTCCACGATGTCCGCGCCGGTGACGGTCGTTAACCAGGCAGCGGGCCCGAGCGGCTTTGAAGTGTACAATGCCTCCAACGGCTCCCTTCACGTCTCCGCGGTCACGCTGTCGTTGACGGTCCCGAGCTACGGATGCGCCCCCACGACGAGCGTGATGGGGGTCGAGCTGTTCCTGCTCCACTGGAACCAGAGCCGATCACGATTCGTCCATGACTTCGTCCTGGTGTACATGGGTTGCGCGCATGGAAAGCACGCCTTCTCCGAAATCGCGTGCCCGGCAACGGGTGGGTGCACTCTTCATCGGAAGTTCTTCAGCTCCGGGACCAGCTTGACGCTCGGTATCGCGTTGCACGGGAACAAGGTGAGGCTCTCGGCGACCGATCCGAGCTTGGCAACGGGCTTTTCCAAGGGCTTCACGAACGCGGACGGCCCAGGCGTGGGTGCCGAATGCGCCAAGGTTCCCATCTACAACGCATCGACCCCGTACCCCCAGCCCAACTACCACACGATGACCATGAACTGCACGCTGACCGTCTCGGGACATCCGGTCGGAATAGGCGGCCTCGGCTCCGCCGGGAAGCTGTTCAAGCTGACCGATTACAACTCGTCCGGCATCACTCCGCTGGACAAGGTGGGTCGTCCCACCTCGGCGACCATTCGGCTCAAATTCCTCGCTTCGGGACCGTAGGATCGGCCTCGTACGGCGAGGGCGCCCCAAACGCGACCCGCCCCGGCGCATCCTGACCGCCCGATCCGGTACTCTCACCCCCCCGAGTTCGAATCCCGGCCGGACGGCGGGCCCATTCGAGCTATCGATCCTCGACCGCAGTCCCGAGCGGTTTTCGCGCGATGACCATGTCCATCGCCTTTCGGTGGGGCACGCCGCCGGAGTGGGAAACGAACTCCCCCTGCCCCGAGTCCAGGATCTCCCAATCCCAGTAGTACCCGAGCAGCTCCCCCGAGTGGAACGGGGACGCGAAGGGATTGCTCGTCTGGGGTGGAATGTAGGGCTTCGCCACGTCGGCGTTCATCGCGTTGAGTCCCCCCGGCGCGGTGTGCGCTTTGAAATGTTCGAAGCGCGCCGATCGAACGCGACGAGGGAGGTTGTTCAGAACCCCCGAGGAGAACACCACGTCGACGCGATGGCTCAGTCGGAAGGTCCGAATGTCGCCGACTCGAAATCGAACGCCCACCTTGAGACGCGACGCCCGGTCCTCCGCTTTTCGGATCCCGACCGACGAAATATCCACGCCCAGGACCCGAAGGCCCCGCCGGGCAAAGTAGATCGAGTCTCGGCCCTCGCCGGAACCCAGATCGATCAAGGTCCGCGGCGAGCGGGGAAGGGAACGTGCTACCCGAACGACATCGCGTGCCAGTCGGGTGGGCTTGCTGCCCCAATACAGGCCGGGCTGAGCGTAACGCGCGTCGTAGATCGCCCTACTCAAGGCTGGCGCTCCTCGGTACCTGCGGCGTAACCTGATCGCGCGGGCAGGACGCCGCCCCTGCATAAGAATTCGGCAGCGGGCGAGTTCGAATCCGGCCGGGTCGCGGGAGACTCCCGCGCGTCTCGAAGCCGGGTTCGGGGGATGCGCCGCCGCGCCGTGGCGGCTACTTGATCTGGATCGAACTGACCGTATCGCCGTGGCCCAGCGATGCGAGGTTGAGTGACGCGGCCGCGTTCCCCTTCCATGCGGTATGCAGGCTGTAGAAACCCGCCACGGCCTCGGTGGAGGCGTAGATGTTCACGATCAGGACATAGTGGTGGCCCAGGATCATGTTCGTCGCGTTCGTCCAGAAGGTGACGGTCGTCGAGCCGTTCCAGGTCCACGCGCCCATCCCGACGGCGTTGATGCTCGCGGTGGAACCGGACGAGCTGCTCGTGGAAGTGGAGCAGACCGGGGTTCCCTGGTTGTAGCAGTAGGTCCAGTCCTCGTAGTAGGTGTCGTTGTACACCGACGCCGCGCTGTAGTTGGCGCCCCAGGTGTTGTTGTTGAGGTCCGCCAGATACGACGACATGTAGAAGCTGACGAAGTTCCCCGCCTGGCAGTACGCGTAGCTGTAGCCGTACAGCGGCGGATAGTAGTTGACGTTCTTCGGGCAGACGGTGCCCGCCGAGTAGGACCACGAGGAGGCGACCTTGATCGTCCAGGTGGATGAGATGGAATGGTTCCCGCGCAAGGTGAGCGGGAGGGGGAAGGTCAGCTGGACCGTACCGGAACTCGAGGCGTAGTTCTGCCCGCCGAGGTACCCGTTCGGCTTCCCACATGCCCGGGCCGAGTCCGCGGTCGCCGTGGTGAACTCGCCGGTCCTGGGATGCCAGGCGGGGGTGGTGAGCCTCGCCGTCGCGCAACCCGAGCCGCTCGTCGACCAATTCGGAGCGCCGGCAGACCCGCGATAGGGGGCGGTGTAGACTTTCGGCGCCACGACGACACCACCGACGGCGAGACCCAAGACCACGAGTAAGGTGACGGCCGCCACAAGTCCGGTGGCTCCCACGGTCAGCATCCTGCCCGAGCCGACCGTTGTCCCTCGCTTCATGCTCTCCATCATGGTTCCCTCTCGGCGGTCCTCGCTTCTCCCATGGCCGTGTCCGTTCCGTCCTCCGCGTTCGCGTTGCGCGGGAACGCGAATGCGGGCGAGCGGTAGATAAGCCGCATGACCAAGTTTGACCAGCGCACCCGGCCGCGCCGCCTACGACGACCCTTCCGGGGCGAGTGCCGGGGCACGCGCCTCGCGCAGTAGGCGGGCGAACGTGTCGACCGCGCGCGCCGAGTCCTCGTTGGCGACCAGGAAAATGATGTCGATCGGGAACATCATCCCCTGAAAGATGTTCACGCCCTGAGCCGCGAGCGCGCTCGTCAGGAGTGCGACCACCCCGGGGGTGCGATCGAACTCCGGCGGTCCGCTGATGGAAACCTCGGTGAGGTTCCGCTTCACGCTGAGGATCTGCGCGGGGGTCAGCTTCGAGGTGACGCGCTCCACCGAGTCTTCATCCAGAACGACCAACACCGTGCGACCTCCCTGAATGAATCGCACCATCGCATCCTCCCGGAGCATGCCGGCCACGACGTCGGCCAAGGTCCGGAGCTCCACGGCTCCCGCGGAGACCAGCACCGTTCCGACGTGGGTGCGGGTGAGGATGCGGCAGTGTCGGAGGAGCCGCCGGAGTTTTCGATCGTGACGCTCGCCGGCGGCGGATCGGGGGACGCGACGGCACGCCGACAGGACCGCCTTCGAGCGCGGGAGCCCGAGGTCCCTCGCGACCACCCGTGCGACCGCCGAGGTGTTCGCGACCCCCGAGCCGAGGGCCGCGAGCAGATTGGGGTGGGTGGCGAGATACTCCCGAACTCGGGCCGCGACCGATGGCACGAGGTTTGCACTACAGGGCTCTATTTGGGCAGATTGGGCGAGATTTGACCAAAACTGACCAGTCCGATTGATCGGGCAGGGACTCGCTATCGCCCCGACCGGTTCCGCGCCCGGACTGCGCTCATGTAGATTGCCTGAGGAAGTCGCCTACCTCGAGCCGGCCTGGCCGCAAGTGTCCGTTTCTCTGGCTCATCGACACTCGGGCCGTTCGAGACGGTCCGAGGCAACGAGGGAGGTTCGGCCGGGCAGCACGTACGCCCCGACGACCTCCCGATCGACCGACCAGACCCGCGAAGTTGGGTGACCGGGGATCCCCCCGATGGTACGATGGGGGGGGCATCCCCCCTCACCCGAACCCCTGTCCTTCGTCGGTGGTCATTCAGAAATCTGAGCCTGCTCTCGGGGAGGCGGTCTCACTCGAATCTCCTGGCCGTGGCCTATCGCCCGAGAGGATGCCTCGGTTGGATGGACTCGTGGCACCATCCTTTTCGTTCTCCGACAATGTTGCCTCGCAATGGCTCGGCAACTCCCTTTGCAGCGCCGCTTCACTCGACACATTTTTCTTAGCATGCCGAGGGCTCGGACTGACCGACAGCAGGAACTCGTTGAGTCGCTGTATGAGGAGTTGGACCTCCTGCGCCTTTATGCCAGAACCATCGGCGAAACCGATTTCGGGAGTAGGTCCCCTTTAGCACAGGTAAGGCAACTCATGGCAAAGTGCCATGGTGCCTTGATTCTCGGGTTGGTCCAAGGAAAAATCGCCGTTGGGACCAGCAAGCCCGGGACCCAAGATCACAAACTACTTCGCAACTCCAAGTTCCCCACCCCTTGGAACCAATTGGAAGCGGGTATCGCTTATGCGTTGGGATTACCGTTGATGATTGTAAAGGAAGAGGGCATCAGTGGCGGGATCTTTGATCCGGGCGCTTCTGGCGAGCAGTTTGTTCATTCGGTAAAGCTTGGAAGAGCACGAACCTGGCACTCTGCAGAGCTTAGGTCGAGCTTGGATGAGTGGAAGATCGACGTGGTTGGTCATTGGCGGGGAGCGCGACTAAAGGCCAAGAGTGAGTAGAGAAACAGCGGGTCAACTATGCACTCTCTCGGTGCTTCTTCCTCCGCGCAAATGAGGGGCGCTTTTGACCTTGGGGGAAAATTGCTCCTAGTGGTAATCGTGACCTCAGAAGATGTTGTGGAATCCCCAGAAGCCCTCGTTCGGAAAAGTTTGAAAGGATCTCGTCATAGAGCTGCAGCACAGCCAACGCGTCCTCCTTCGATACCGATTGGGGGGTTCTAACCGTGCCCTCCTCGACCTCGACATAGAATCCCGCCAGCTTCAGCGAGTCGAGCCGACTGATCAAGTCTGAACGCTTCCTTGCCTCAGGATCCTGGTCTGCAGCCGGAAAGTATTCGTGCCCGAACTGCTCAACGATGTTCGCGAATTCTTCGCTCCCGGGGTCAGGTATCTCCATCGTCGAGATTCGGCGTTCAATCTCCGGCCACCTCTTGTTTAGACTTGCCGCCAGTACTGGAGCAAGAAATGCCCCACCTGCAAACAGTTGCTTGAGCGCGTGGGATTTGGGAGCGCTTGGGTCGACCACCCACTTCTTCCCGAGGTCACGCCGGTCTAGGCTTAGGGTCCCGTCGGCGACGCTTGAGAACATCATCCCCTTCGCAAACTCTTCGCACGCAAGTACAAGGAGAGAGGTCGCCGGGCCAATCTTTCCCGAAGAGAGGAGCGATTCGCCAGACTCGGCTAGCGAAAGGGAGTTCCGGATCGCTTCGCGGGCGGCTCGGGCGTAGAACTTGTCCCGCTGCATGCCTCAGGGGGGCCATCGGCGCAATGCAATCCTCTTGAATGAAGCAACGCTTAGCTGACCTCGTTCGTTCCGAGCTTTCGACCCGGGCTTGGAAAGCGCCCTGAGAACGTCCCTACGTGTCGCTTCCCAAATCTCTCGCGTTTCAAACTCTCTGTCGAGAATGACGAGAATCGCTGAGTCCCATTCCTTTTTCGAATCGAGCTTTCCGATCCTCTCCCCGGATTTGTAGCGGTCGGGCAGTGCCCTCCCCTTGATCTGGATTCTTCGGGTGCCACCGCTGCCCTCTTGGAGGGCATCATACCCGTCGTTCCGAGCCGGCAAGAGCCGGACCCCGAGGAGCCGGGAGGCTTCGTACTCGGCGACCTCGCCGGTGATCCCCATCGGTTTCCCAGTCAATGAGTAGTACTCCCGCCCCAGAATCTTCGCTTTCCCAAGTATCTGGAGTACCCGTTTCTCGCTCGCCGAAACCCCGGCCCTCATCGAGCCCCTACGAACCCACCTTTGACGGGGGGTCGATAGATCCACTTGGCAGGGTATCGAGGATGGTCTGCATGTGAGCCGGTGGCTTCGGGGGGCCCCAGAGACCCCGAATTTCGGAGAGAAACCTACTGAATGTCAGATCGAGACCGGGCTCGTCGTAATCGCCCTTGACCCCCCTCGGACTGCGGATGAAGGCCGTCCCCGAGTAGAGGCCGTCAGCGCGGACCCGCCGGCACCATTCCATGTAGCGACCTGCATAGGAGAGTTCCCGCAGCCCTGAGTCAACGGGGAAATTGTGTTCCGAAATTTTGACCGACTTTCGATATTTCGCTTGGTCTTCGAGCAAGACCGCGAAGCCAAGCCAAGTCCTCCCGCCTCTACCGAGGTTCCTTAGTTGTAGAGTCTTTTGCGCGTCTACTGCGTTTCCGATTCCTTCTTCCAGCCGGTTGTTTGCGTTGTTTCCGAAGGAGCCAACCTGAGATTTCAATTCGATAGCCAGACGCAGCGCCCCGTCTGAGATTACGAGGATATCCCACTGCTTCTCCGGCCGGTAGTATCCCGGAATCGTCGCTCGGCGCCCTACTCTGATCCACTCCTCGGGAACCCCAGCTCCCAAGAGTGTCCTTACGATGAGCTTGGCAAACCCGTCCATCGCGTTCCCGGCGACGGCTTCGCCCCGGGTTCCGACTTTCTTCTTGCTCTTCTTCCCCGCGGCCGCCCGGTTAGTCCAATAACTCCGCACTGCCGACTGCAACTCTTGGCCGATCGTCCGATCGCTCGGCGAATACGGCTCCAGTCGAGCGAAAGAGGGTGGCAGAGAGTTTGGAGTCTCAGTTCTCTGCCGACGCACGCGGGGGACTCGGCGACCCGAGATTAAGGATTCCGCCGGACCCCCGTTTCATGCGGGCCTGTCGGCGCGAACGCAGGGAATTCAGTCCGTCGACAAGCTCGGCTCGCTGCTTCGAATTCAGCCGAAGCCGACCCTCTAGCAGGATCTCATCGACCTTGGAAGTCCCCTCGGCCAGCTTCCCTATGACGAGCGCTCGCCGAATACCGGGCTCTGCCAGCCTGAGCTCCTTGACCTGATCTTCGGCTGGGAGCGGTATCAGAAGTCTCTCAGCTTCCTTCGTTTCCAGCTTGGCCACCCCCCCGCCGTAACTCCGGCCCTCTACCTCTGCGGATAGTTGGGTCAAGCTCGAGTGGCATGCGAGTACGATGGGCAGGATGGGAGCGGTCGAATCTTGGCCCAGTCGAATCCGGTGAATGGTGTTTGTTGAAGTCGCCCCACAACCGTTGACAGCAAATCGCGGTGCGTCGGAGATGAAGTACGACATGAAAGCGTCCGGCGAGTAGACGGACGGGACCTCATACCACAACCTGCGAGCTCTGGCCTTGTAGCCGCTCCTCACCTCACGGCCGAACTTCGAGTCGAGGTACCTTAGCGATTCAGGACTTACGCGGCGTTCGGACGAAAGTCGTAGTAGCCAACATTTGGATCCCGAGTCCTTCAGGCGTTCGAACTCTTTAGCTCCGAAACGCAAGGCCCGAAGCTGGGCGCTGCCGGAAATGATAGGGATCACCTCTCTCGGGGGGATTTTCCATTCGCGACGAACTTCTTCAGTCAGAAGGAAGAACCCGTTCCCGCCCGAGACGATCCCAATGTCTACCGTCGCCAAACTCCCGAGCTTGGCGACTGCCGGGTTGCTCTCGCATAATCTGTAGGTGACCCGAGATTGGGGCGGCAAGAGGTAGAAGGTCCACTTCCTAGCGCCGTCCGGCGCCTGGACTCTGGGCGTGTCCCCTGAGGGAACGAACGTACTAGGACCTAAGGACGAAAGGTCGGGCAACCTGACTAGAGAAAGCCCCTTCGCACGGGATTTTCTGTCTGCGAGCAGGAATATTGTGTCGGCGAGGACTCCAGGGAAGACTCGCTTTTCAAAGGCGATGATGGTTACTGCCTCAAACTGGCTAAGCAGGAACTCTCGAATCGGGCGAGCATAGTCTACTGTCATGAGCTCGCCTGGAAGCACGTAGGCGAGTCGTCCGTCCGCCTTCAGGAAGGTCGTGGAGTGAACCAAAAACGGGGCCCAAGAACTGGTCAGGTCGGTTAGTCTGATTCCGAAGCGGGCGACGGCTGATGCCGCGGAAGCTCTTGCTTCACCGCCAAAGTCGTGATATCTGATGTAGGGCGGGTTCCCCACGACCGCATCCACCTCCTTCAGAGTAAGTGCATCAAGCCGACGGTCGAAACCCCGAGATTCCGGTCGCGTTGAGAAGAAGTCGGCGAGGGCGATCTTCGGCTCTCCCATGCCCGTGCTCGCGAGTCTGGTGACCGCTGCCTCTCTTGCAGAGGGATTCTGCTCTACCCCGAATACCTGTTCGGCGGCTTTGGACGGTTCGGCACCGAGCGTCCGTAGGCGTGAGATTGACGCGAGGAGGAACTCCCCATCACCGGAGCTGGGATCGAGGACGGTGCTCCCCGCGTCCCTGATTGCCCAACTCGCGAGGAAGGCTGCCATCGCGGGCGGGGTGTAGAACGCACCCCTTTCCTTGAGAAGGCTTCGTTCCGTGGATATGTTTCCTCGCAAGCCCGATTTACTCCTGCAGGCGGCGCGCGACCTTGCGATAGATTCTGAGTGGAGCACCTTCGGTCATCCGCTTTTGCTGATACCAGAGGGTGGTCTTGGGGATGCCAAGCTTTCGGGCCGCGGGAACGGTGAGATTTGCGATTCGAGTCGCGAGGGCCCCATTTTCCAGCGTAGGGGGATGGATTTCCGAGAACGGGAGCCCGAACGAATACCCTCGGGTTTTCCTCCGTTCGGTCGCTACCTCTTCCGCGAACCTCTGGGCCTCGCGGAGTAAGGCTGTTTCCCAGGTCATCGGCCGCTTCCCCGGAACCTTGCGGGAAAACGCGATGGCGAGCCTCTGGACGAGCTTCTGGGCGGTTTCCGGGGCCAGTCGGAGCCCCCAATCGGTGGTTCGGAGGAGTGCCCCCTTTTTTCGAACGTGGGGCTCGGCTCGAACCATTTCAAGGATCACCGAATCGACCAAGGCCCGGCCAAGCTCCTGGAAATCGTAGACCAAAGGATGCTTGGTCGGGGCTACCGAATGGAGGTAGCCGATAGTCGGGTCGAATCCCGCACGGACCACCGCGACCCGGCATCGGGCTTCGAGGATCGCGTATCCGTAGTTCAGAAGGGCATTGACGGGGTCCGCGGCATTCCGGGTCCATGAATAAGAGGTATTCCCCCGGCTGATGAATCCAGAATCGGGCCATATCGCGTTGATGGCGGTTCGGTACCCCCTCCAATATTCATTCGCGCATTTCGCTTCGAATTCGAGTAGCCGGTTGATATCGGTCCAACGGGAATAGGGATACCGTTCCACTTCCCGATGGAATCCTGAAGAATCGACCGAATAGAACCGAGAGACCTCTTCGAGATGCCGGGCCGATGCATCGAGCTTAGCATGAAGAAACGCCGAGGCGAATCCGATACGACGGGATGGGTCGAGATGGGTCCGGTATTGACCGAGTTTGACCCTAGCCTGTATGGGACCCGGCGGGGACGTGACACCATACAGGTTCCCGTTCCATGCCATATGGACGATGGGAATGGAATGGGCCATCAGGAATCGGATCGCGGACCAGGATGCATACCCAGTGTAGTTGTCGACGATGACCCAGTCGAACGGGAGCTGGTGGGGTGGGTATTCGGTCGCGACCCCGCGCTCCCGTTCATCGACCACGAGCCCCTTCCGGGTATAGAGGCAGGTTCCGAATCCAGATATCAGGAGGGGACGCATCGGTGTGTGTTACTCGTAACACATACCTGCACTTAAGGCCCGCCCCCGCCCGGGTTGGCCGGCCGGAGGATTCTTGGGGGGCGCCAATATCCCGTTGCCTGTGCCGTACCGGTCGAAGAAGAAGCAAGCAACCTCAAACCGGAAGTCCACAGCCAAGTGGTACCGGACCCACAAAGCGGAGCGGGCGGCCTACATGAGGAGGTACAGGCGGAGGCTCAAGCGCGCAAGGAAGACTTCCGCGAGCCCCCCGGCGCCTCGGCGGCAAACTGCTTGAGGCGCTCTGACTCCTGCTCCTGAAGTCGAGTCAGGTACGCGCCCCAGGGCCCTGCATCCTCGCCCATCATCCGTGACCGCCAGAGCAGGTGCGCGGCGCCATTTGGTCCGCTCGCCCACTCCCAGCCCCTCCGGCAGGCTTCCATCGAGCTCGGCGCCGCGAGCCGACCTGGTCGGCCCGGCGGCCCCGAGTTCGGAAGCCGAGGGAGCACGGCGTTCTTACTGCGTTCGTTTTCGAGAAACAGATGGAGTGCCGCGACGAGATCTGAGACCCATGGCTTGACAAAAACCTCGGTCAATACTTCGGCTTGCCGTCTGGCGACGTTGACGGAGGGCATTGGGCGGCCGGCTTCCTGGGCGAACGAGATGGACTGGGCGGATGTGATTACGCGTTCCAGCGAGAGAGCAAGGCAGGCAGAGGCCTGCTGCCAGAAGAGTGTCATGCGCTCCAAGGAGTCTTTGTACTCGTCCGAGAGCTTGGGGCCTTCCCGAAGGAATTCAATGGGGGCTCCGCGGAGAAACCACTCTGCTTGCCCCGCCTCCATGAAGCCCAAGAACGCGATCGAGTACCAACGCCGCCGTCCGTCGACCCTGCAGCGGACCACCCGCCTGCGCTGAGCTTCCTTCAGCCATCGGATAGCCGAAGCTCGCGAACCCGCTTCCTTCTGGACCCGAGCTATCAGCTCGGTGCCCCCAATCTCCGTTTCGTCCTTAGGCAGAGCCCTGCGGACCGCTTCGATCCAGTTCGCCCCAGCCGGGTGAGTCGGAATTTTCGGGCGCCGACCGGAGCGGGACTTGCGACCTGACATGGCATTGGACTCATTATTGAGACCTTAATTAACCCACCGGGAGCTTGGACCTCGCGAAGCCCATGCCCACGAATCTCGAGGACACGCCAGAGGAACGTGACGGAACGTTCCCCGGGAACGTGGGAGGTTGCCCACCTCCATGAACGCGACATCCGCAGGGAACGCTCCTCCCTCCGAGAGTAGCGACGGTATCGTCTGGATCGTCGTCGCTGCGGTTGTCGGGTTCGCTCTTCTGGGATTTCTGGGACTCTTGGGATTCGCGGCCCTTGCCATTGTCCTAACCGGATTTCTTGGCCCCGGGGCGGGCTAACCCATGCCCTATCGCCCAGAGAAACTGCGGTGGCGCGGAGATTTCTTCCGGGCCAACGGGCGGTGGCCCTCGACCGCCGAAATGCACTCGGCGTTCGACGACGACGTTCCCGAAACGCCTCCTAACGCTCCCAGGAGCGTTCCCGAGGATTCTCCGAATGAGACCCCGGAAACGTCCCCCTCCGCACCGGAACCAGCGTCGGAGAAACGTTCCCCGCCGTCGCGCAGAGGCCGTTGGAGCATCTGGACGGGGTTTCTGTGACCGCTTCCCCCGCGATCGGCAGTTTGAGTGTAGGGAGCGAGGGCCATGCCGGGTGAGGCTTTCTCGATCCCCCGGCGGCCAGTAGCCCCTCCCGTCTGGGTCCGTCGATGCCCTGCGTGCTCTCGGGAGAATCTCCCCGTTTCGACGGACCTTGAGGAAACCCAGTACTGGGTCTCCTGCCCCGACTGTGGATTCGAAGGCAGGTTCCCAGCCGGAACCCGCTCGGTCTCGCGGGTACGTCGCTGGATATCGAACGAGATGCGAGGGTGGCGGCGCCGCCGAGCGCTTGAGCCGCCCCTGGCTCCTCTCAGCCGGCCCCGGTACGGAGCTGAGGACGGAGGGCCGAGTGGGGGCGGGTAAGTTTGCCTACCCGGCGCCGAAAGGCCCCCGCTCTCGTTCCCGGCTACGAGCGAATCCCCGGCCATCCCCAAAGGCACTACAGAGTCGTCGCGACTGGCGAGGAAATCCCCCGGAGGCAGTACCAGCAGCGGGCCCGGGGCTACTACTACGAAAAGATCTCGAGGGGACGGGCCCGGGCGAGAGCAAGGCGGGCCTGGCAGGCAGACTGGGTCAAGTTCATCCGAAAGACACTCGCCGACTTCGCGAACCTCACGAAGACGGCGATCCTTCGCGAAATGCGCCGGCTAGGATTCTCCTTCCCCCATCACGGGGCGAAGCGGAAAGCGACACCGGGCGAACGGGCGAAGCAGGATGCGTTCATGGAATTCATCGGACACTCGACACCGACCTCTCGGTTAGTCTACCCCACGCTGGTCGACTCGGCCGACTGACTCCGGGGCCGACGCAGCGGTTCGGACGTTGTCCAATCTGTCGTCGTTGGGCCGAACTCACCCTTGACCACATTCTCCCGAAGAAGTTCGGCGGGAACGAGTCGCCTTCTAACGTTCGGTGGATCTGCCGAAGCTGTAACTCCATCAAGGGAAGCAGGCTGCTTTCGGACGACCAGATCCGTTGGTACATCGCGGCGCAGATCCTGGCGCGTCGCCTCGGCGTCGGGGTCCGACCACCGGGCCTTGGGTTCGTTGGGCCCGGACTCGTCCTCGGCAAACTCCTAGAATTCAGCCTTTGGCGGGCGAGGCCGCTTGATGAATGACACTTCATGGGAATCGCAAACGAGCTTACCAGCGTGAATGGGAGCGGACACGCCGAAAGAAACGGTCCGGAGGCCGGCACGCTTCACCGGCGAAGGAAGGCCGATTTGTCTCCCTCGACGGGGAAGGGTTCGACCGAGCCGACGGTTCACACTGCTACGCGCTGCTTCAGGATTCTCTGGGGGGATCGATTGAGGATGCGAAGGGGCTCTCGACTCTCGCATGCCTTCGGTTCATTTGCCGCGTGCGGAAACGGGCAGGAGGCCGAGTTGTCGGCGTGAGCTTCGCCTTCGACTACGACGTGAACAACATCATCAAAGACCTGCCCCGAGAGAAGCTGGTCCGTCTCTGGAAAGAACGGGAGGTCAAGTGGGGCGCCTACCGGCTCGAGTGGATGCCCCGGAAGTGGTTCCAGGTCTCCGAGGTGAACCGGGAGACGAACCGGACAATCAAAGGGACGTCGGTCCGCATCTACGACATCTACGGGTTCTTTCAGAGCGGGTTCGTCAAAGCGTGCGAGGATTGGCTCGGGAAGCGCGACCCAGACCTCAGAATCGTTCGCAAGTGGAAGCGGCGCCGCCCAACCTTCAAGCCAGAAGACTTGCCCAGCCTACGAGAGTACAACGCGGCTGAGCTCCGGCTCATGGTCCGGCTGGCCCAAGCACTGAAGGCGGCATTCGACGCGGCCGGTATTCCATTGACCCAGTACTACGGACCCGGTGCGTCAGCGACGACGTACTTGGGACAGATAGGCGCCAAGGCGTTCATCGACCGGCACCAGCCAGTCGAAGTCGAAACGGCGGGGCGGCACGCATACATTGGCGGACGCATCGAAGTCCCCGTTTACGGCGAGATTCCCGGCCCCCTCTATCGGTACGACCTCAATTCCGCCTATCCCTCAGCGATCGTCGACCTTCCGAATCTGACCAACGGGAGGTGGATCCAGGACAAGGTGTATCGGGCGGACCTTCCGTATTCGGTCTACCACATTTCGTGGAAGCTGCCTGGTGGTCGCCCGTTCTATCCATTCCCATGGAGGTCTCCTGAGGGCGGGATCTTTTTCCCGCCGACCGGGCGGGCGTGGGTTTGGCACCCCGAACTGACCGCGGCTATCGATAAGGGCGGGTTCTCAAAGCGAGCGATTCGAATCCTGGAGGCATGGCACTTCATCCCCGATGACTCAACGGAGCGACCGTTCCGGAAGGTCGCGGAGACATACGCTTGGAGAAAGAAGCTCCAAGGCGAGAACGATCCCGCCGAACGTGCCATCAAACTCTGCTTGAACTCGCTCTACGGGAAGTTGGCCCAATCCGTGTCGGCGGCCGGAAAGTTCGGGGCAACCGATGGACACGCACGCAAGCCGACGTACCACCAGATCGAGCATGCCGGGTACGTCGCATCGGTCTGTCGGGCTAGGGTCTACCGGGCGGCCATGCAGAAACCTGAGGCGATAGTCGCATTCGCGACGGATGGTATCCTGAGCCGTGAGCCCTTGGACCTCTCCACCTCGGAGGAACTCGGGGAGTGGAGCGCGGAGGAGTTCCACCGAGCGACTGTAGTCCAGTCCGGCGTTTACCGTCTCCAGCTCGCCAACGGAAAGTGGGAGACCCATGGCCGTGGCTTCGCCGAGAAGAACCTGCCTTGGGGTCGGATCCGGCGGGGCTGGATGCAGGGCGTACGCAAGCTCAATGCGACCGGGCGCAGGAAGAGGTTCATCGGGTTAGGCGCGGCGATCCAGTGGGACGCTTGGGACCGCTGGCGGAGTTTTGAGCGCATCCCTAGGAATGTCCAGCTATCGGCAGTCGGGAAGCGAATCGACCAGCATCCCGTTCCGGGTTGGACCCCCGAACACAACCCGGCCACGAAGCCGCATCGGACTGATGCTTACGACCCGGTGCGGCTCGAGGGCTACGATCCGGAATCTACCCCTTGGAGGCCGAAGTGGGAGGACCCGGGGGCGGAGACGGTCGAGGATTGGGAGCTCACTTTCGAGGGAAGGACCGCTCGAGTGTTGCACTGACCCGCTTTATCTTGGGGTATTCATTTGCGCGGGACGATGCCTAAAGTCCCCGCGGATGCCCTCGAGCAAATCGACTCCGTCCTCAAGCGCGTCAAGCAGATTCAACAGCAGCCCACGTCCTCTGTGAATCTGCACGAATTGGAAACCCTCGAACTCGCCCTGATACGACGACTCGCCCCCATCGGCACCACCTATCGGGATCTTGCGGAGAAGGTCGTGGAGGCGGGCGCCAAGTTACCCTTTAGCCACCCCTCCCGAGGTCCCCAAATCACTCAGCCGCTTCGAGGAATCATCCTGGGGTTACGCCACGACTACGAGGGAGGGTTCGTCTCCACAGTAGAAGAATTGGTACATGGTTCACTGTTCGCCGACTTTCTCGCCATGGCAACGTACCTCCATGCCGAGGGATACAAGGATCCGGCCGCTGTACTGGTTGGCGGCGTCTTGGAAGAGCATCTTCGGAAGCTAGCTGGCAAAAACTCCATCTCCCTGGAGGATACGCGGGGCCGTCGGAAAGCCAGCGCACTGAATGACGACCTGTTCAAGGTAAAGGCTTACGGATCTCTTGACCAAAAGAATGTCACTGGCTGGCTGGAAATCCGGAACGATGCCGCTCATGCCGATTGGTCAAAGTACAACGCACAGCAAGTCGGGTTGATGCTCCAAGGCGTTTCGGAGTTCATAGCACGCCTGCCTGCTTAGGCGATTTCTTCGGCCGACCGTTGCTCGGCGGCCAACCGTAGCGGGGGCCGGCTCGAGGCGCCAAGCCGGATGAAGATCGGAAGTCTGGGACCCGGCTGTCTGGACCTCAATCGCCACGTCCCCCGGGCCTAGCTGGACGCGTACTCCGGAGTCTTCGAGAGCTGGGATCGGGGGAAGAGCGTACGACATGAGGGAAAGCTAGAAGCCCCTAGTCGGCCTATCATCCTCGGGTACAGGTGCTAGGTGGCCGCCATGTTTTCGTGGGGGAGTAAGCCTCCGTTTAGCCAGACGATGCGCCCGCGAAAGTTTGTCACGGCCGTAGTTTCGAGGGTTAAAGACAAGTCAAGCCAACGCCCCGACTCAGCGCATCACATTTACAGCGTTCGCGTAGTCGATCCTCCCATCTTCCAAATGAACACTGAAGTACGAGACAAGCTCGCCCTCGGAGACATGACGTTCAATCTCGGTTCATTCTACTCTGAGGACCTCTACAATGCCAGCCCGACCCTAGTCCAAGCTGCGTTGAAGGGAGCGATCGAATCAGGCGCCCGCTCGTTCGAGGTAAAAGTCTCGGAGGAGGCTGGTGGGCCCTGGGAAATCATCCGGGTCCATCTACCCGACTGATTGCGCTGCTAGGCTAAGCTTCTCAGACGTCGGCAAATCGATCCACGCCGCGCTGCGGTCGATGTACCCCGGCTCGACGCCACGATCGCGCATCTGCTGGAGCACTTCGGTCCTCTTTGAAACAAGTAGAGTGTTACCGTCCAAGATCCCACACGCGAGTACCTGTCCGAGAGGGTCACTCGAATCCTGTCGCCATGCGGCCCCGTTGAGCCCCCCGAATGCCTTGGCGAGCTGAACCTGCTCTTGGAAGTTATCCGTGGCACGGAACGAGTCCTCGAAGTCGACGTGGGCGAGCGTTCCGGACGCCACATCCCATACCACGTTCTGTGGACCCCGGTCGGTCGCCCCAATTGTTGCCGTGAAAACCGCCCAGTTACCGAGCTGCCGGAGAAACGCTTCTCTCGCCTGCACGATCGAAGCTTGACATTCTGAGACCGGTCGTGAGTTGGGTAGACCCCAGCGAATCGCGATCGCGGATCGGATGTCGGGGAATCCTAGATTTTCAGCAACCTCGATCCGACGGGCCACGCTTGACCCTGCCATACCGACGATGCCGGCGAGGTCGTTTGCGAGAAGCTCGTTCCGGTCGCCAAGACCGCCAGCAATCCGCGTCGACGATTTGACTGAGAAGACCACGCCCTCTTTCGTCCGGATTAGTCGGTGAGTGGCGGCGTTTGCACCCGCACTGATTCTTCCGACCTCAACAACATTGTACGGAGCCCCAAAGGCCCGAGAAAGTACATCGCTGAGCGCTTCCTCGGGCGAGGGCGGCATAGGTCAACTTCAGGGGGAACCCACTGAGCCTTACCGACGACTAGGAGTCCCGACCCTCGTCGACGGTGCCGGAAAGACGAGCTTCTACGAACTGAGCCCCCTGGGTAGTGACTTTGTACGTCTTCCGGGCCTGTCGGCTGGATCCGGACTTGGCGACCTGCATGATGAAGGCGGGTCGAGCGGCCATGTTCGCGCCCAACGCGTCCGTGATGTTTCGAACCGTGGTCCCGTGGTCCTTTAGGGTGGAGTTCACGTCCTGCCCGGTGGTGGTCTCCTTCCCTTTCACATGGGTCTCAAAGTAGGCGGCTAGCAGGGCCCACTGAGGCTGAGTGTCCGGGGTCCAGCGTTCGACGAGGGACACAAACTCGGCACCTCTTGGAATCGGATTCTTTTCCCCTCCGATGGGATGAGACACACCTCTTGATTCCCCCGCCGATTTCGGGCCGAAGGCCTGTTCCATCAGCACATCGATCGCTCGCTGTCGCAGGGCCAGGTCGTACTTCGAGACCGCCTGATTGATTCGATCCAGGACTGCAAGGGTGGCGTCGAGGGAGCTGGATTGAGACTGCACGTCCGGCGTCGATCCAGCCGGCTCATCCCCACGTCCTAACCGGCTCTTTCTCGGAGTACCTAACTCAGGGGCGCTCGACCGCGCTTCGTCCTTTCTTGGGTCGTTTTCGGATCCCATGGCGTTACCTCAAGTGTCGTATCATGAGGTAACGAGTCGTTTAAGGGTGACGGGCCAACGAGGGTTCGGGTGAGGGGGGATGCCCCCGATGGTACGATGGGCCGGGGCGGATTCGAACCGCCGATCTCCGCGTTGTAAGCGCGACGTCGTAACCGCTGGACCACCGGCCCGAACTACGGAGCCGTGGTGGAGGTCAAGTCACTGTCGCTGCACGCCCTGCGGGCGAGTGGTTCCGGTGGCGGATCCGGACCGCAAGACCTCTCGGCAGTTGCACCATGAGAGCCCCGGGCAACGCCGCTTCCCCGACCGCCCTCACCTCTTCGCCATTCACCACCACCACGGCGTCACCGGTCCGGATCTGGGGGTCGGCGGCGCGGACTCCGGGCGTGAAAAGATCCCCCTGAAGCCGGACCTCTTCGCTGACCTCAACCGCGTACCCTGACCCGGCACCGATCCGCTGCGCACCCTGCACGGTGAGTTGGAACAGTCCGCGCTGCTCCTGCCAAGTGGCGACGTCGTGGCCCTCGGCGTCGGACAGGCGCTGGAACCAGGGTCGGCCGTGGAGTCGGATCGGCGCCGCCATCAGCCGTTCCCCGGCCGCACGACCGAACTGCATCCGGGCGATCGATTCGAGTTCGGCACGTACGCCGTCCAAAGGGGAGGCGGGGTGAGAGGTGGTTGCGGCGAGAGCGGCGCCGGCGGCCCGCCGGAGGGCGTCGGTCGCGCGAGCCGACGTGGAGCTCTCGGTCCCCTCGCGGGTCCATCGCGCGGAGGCGATCGGGCTGCGGTCCCCCCGGAGGAAGGCGTACTCCTCGGGATCGAGGTGGGCGACGACCGACTCGTAGGCGCCCGAGCGGACCAAGTGCTCGACACCGGCGATCACGGCGGTCCGCTCCGACTCGTCCCAGTCCCCGGTGACCGGGATGTCGTAGTGACGGGCCGGGAACAGGTCCTCGAGTTCCCGGGGGACCACGCCCAGCGGGCTCGTCACCGAGACAAAGTGGAGCCGTCGCGATTCCGGCAACTCCCGGACCGCCCCAAGGAAGCGACGGTGGCTCGGCGAGTTACGGTAGGGCTTCGTGCGGGAGCACGGCAGGAGGAGGAGCACGTTCTTCGACCGGGGCGGGGCGTACCGTTCGAGGAGGCGGCGCCGGTATCGCGCCACCTCCGGACGGCGGAAGGCTTCGCGCAGCACGTACCCTCGGGAACCGGTACCGACGACCGGCGTACGCTCGTCGAAGAGCGAACCGAGCGACCCGTCCGCGTACCGGAGCATCTCGGCCAGGGCGGGCTCGGAGGTCAGGCGAGCCTCGGCGAGTTCGCGGAGTCGTCCGGATCGGATCGTTGCCCGCACGGTGGCCATCTCGCTCGCGGTCTCCTCGACGGCGTGAACCGCCAGGTCGATCTCGCCGTCACGGGTACAGCCTCGGCAGGTGCAGCTGCGTTCGATTCGCGCCGTCCGCCCATCCGACCGACCGAGGGTCCGGTCGAGGTAGACCCCCTCGGCGGCCTCCCACAGTGCTGCCGATGAGTCGACCAGGTCCACCGAGAGCAGGGCGAGCAGGGCGATCCGATGCGGCAGTGCGGTGCGGGGTGCCCAAAGGACCGGTGCGGCCCCCAGCCGGGTTCGGATTTCAGCGACCGCCCGGACGAACGGCTCGCCCTGACCCCAGAGCGCCCGGGCGTTCTCGAGGATCACCAGTCCCGGGTGGCCGCGGAGGAGGGTGTCCCAATCCGGCTCGGCGAGCGGCCAACGGACCGCCCACGCGCTGGGACCGAGCTCGGCCAGGGCACCGGGGTGGCCCGACACCTCAGGAGCGGGAACCGGGAAAGTGAACGGCCACGTTTCCGAGCCGCGACGCAGTTCGAGGGAGCGGCGGCCCGGAACTGACGGGCCGGCGGCGGTGAGTGCCAGCCGGCGGGCCGGGTCGCCGGTGGACGGGAAGAGTCCGGTCGCCCAGGCTACCTCTGGGACGTCGATGCGCAGCGGTCCGATCGCCGCGTTGCCCAGCAGTGCGAGCCCTTCGATGCACTCGACGGTGCGCAGCGGTCCGCGGTCCATCGGGCGTCCGCCCGTATCCGGGCCGGACGGCCCGACCGGGCCCGCTGCTTCAGGGCTTGGGGGTTCCCTTGGCCTTGCGACCACGTGTGGCCGACGGTCCGGACGGGAAGAATGCTTCCCAGACCGTCACGAGCGCCTCGCGGTGGTCCGCTCCGACCTCTCCGCGCCCCTTGCGCCCGAACATCGGGTCCTGGCTGTCGCGGACGTTCCGCAGGAACTCCGAGGGGTTCTCGCTCGCCTTCTCGAACCCGTACAGGATGAGCTGGCGCAGGAAGCTCGAACGGCCCCGCCAGCCGATCCGGCGTCGGACCATCGGATTGAGGTTCCGCTTCGCCATCCGCCAGACCTCGTTGGTCGTCTTGTAGTCTCGGGCCGAGAGTCCGATCATTACCTGGGGCATGTTGCGCTCCGCTGGGCTGGGCCCAACGCGCCGAGTTCATGAGCCATTCGTTCAAAAACCGATGGGCATAGACTACACCCGAACGGCAAGGACCCCTACAATCGGTTACGAAGTACAGATTCCGCGTTCCTGGGCTAGACAATCGGGTGGCCGGAGAGTCCGAGAGCAACGACGACCGCGACGGCAAACAGCGCGCTCATGGCGAAATGGTTTCGGAACGGTCCGCGGGTCGATCGGGGGGCCTTGGAGAGGGAGAGGTCGGTCGAGGCGGCGACCAAAGCGATCGCCGCGAGACCGAGAAGGTAGGGCCAGGCGAGCCCTGCGAGAAGGCCGAACCCGGCGAAGAGGGCCAGTGCGGCGGCGTGCAACACGGGTACGAGTCGGACGCTGTTGGTAACCCCCATCCGGAGGGGGAGGGAGCGCAGCCCCAGTTCGCGGTCGGAGTCAAGATCTCCCAGACTGTGGATCGTCTCGAACGCGGTCCCCCACAGGTGCATCGCGCCTACCGCTGCTCCCACCTCGAGCCAGGGTGGAGCGGGATCCAGCGCGATGAAGACCGCCGCCGGGACGATCGCTTCGACCAGGCCCAGGAAGGGGGTCGTGAGGGCGGTGTAGCGCTTCGTGTAGGAGTAGCCGAAGACGATGGCCACGGCCGGGAAGCTCAGGTAGAAGGCGAGCGGGGTGAGGAACCGCGCGGCCACGATCAGCACGGCCGAGCTGACCAATGCGAACGTGAGGGCGGTGGCCGGCGCGTACCGGCCGGTGACGAGCGCCCGGTCCTGCGTGCGGGGATTCCGCGCGTCGTACTCCCGGTCGGCCCAGCGGTTGAAACTGTGCCCGGCGTTCCGCGCCGCAACGAAGGCGATCAGGATGAGCGCAAGAGGAAGGAGCGGTGGAACACCGTCGGCGGCGACGAAGAGGAATCCGACCGCGAACGGCAGGTTGAGGCCGAGGTTCTGAAGCTCGAGATACTTCCAGAGCTCTTGCGCCGCGCCGCGTCGGGGCGGGGCGCTCACGACGGGCGGTTCGGGAACCATTTCGAGAGGACCGGGTCATCGCGGACGATCGTATCGACGCGAGCGACCGTCCCCGGATCGCTCCGGATCTCCTCCGGCCAGGGCCTCGGGAATCCCTCGTCGGAGGTCTTCTTGGTCGCGTCGATCCCCACCTTGGCCCCCAGGTTCGGTATCGGGTTGGAGATGGAGAGCTGGTCGACCGGCCCCTGCGAGAGTTCGAGGTCCCGACCGGGATCGGCCTGCAACGTCACGCGGTAGAGGACCTCGCGCAGGTCGTGGACGTTGACGTCGTGGTCGACGACGACGAGGTAGCGCGTGAACATCAGCTGCCCGAGCCCCCAGAGCGCGTGCATGACCTTCCGTGCGTGGAACGGGTAGGACTTGCGGATGGAGACGACGGCGAGATTGATGAACAGACCTTCGGCGGGCAGGTCCATGTCGACGATCTCGGGCAGGACGAGCCGGACGACGGGCAGGAAGACCCGTTCGACCGCCTTGCCGAGGACCGAGTCCTCCGTGGGCGGGCGCCCGGTCACCGTACTGAGGTAGATCGGCTCCTCGCGGCGCGTGAGCCGGGTCACGTGGAACACCGGGAAATCCTCGGGCGCCGAATAGTAGCCCGTGTGGTCCCCGAAGGGTCCCTCAACCTTCCGCTCGGTGGGGTCGACGTACCCCTCAAGGACGATCTCCGCCTGCGCCGGTAGCTCGATGTCGCAGGTCCGGGCCTTGACCAGCTCGATCGGCTCGCCGGCCAGCAGTCCGGCGAAGACGAAGTTAGAGATGCCCTCGGGCACCGGTGCCAGCCCCGAGAACACGGTCACCGGGTCGGCGCCGATCACCGCCACGACCGGCATGCGTTCGCCCCGCGCGGCCCACTTGCGGTAGTTGTTGGCCCCCACGCGATGGACCTGGAAGTGCATCCCGAGCGTGTCCGGGCCGTACTGTTGCAGCCGGTAGATCCCGGTGTGGGGCTCTCCGGTCTCGGGGTCGGTCGTGATGACCACCGGGAAGGTGATGGTGGGGCCGCCGTCGCCCGGCCAGCACTTGATGATCGGGAGCGAACCGAGGTCCACTCGGTCGGTCTCCACCTCCTGACACGGGGCGCTCCGCACACGTTTGGGCGCCAGAGAGCGGAGGAGCTCGAGGGTTTGCAGCGTGGCGCCGAGGTCCTTGAGCGCCCCGACGATGCCCGCCGGGGGACGCAGGTGAACGAGCCGACCGATCCGGTCGGCGGCGGCCTCCACGTCGGGCACCCCGAGGGCGAGCGCGATGCGGCGGGGCGAGCCCAGTACGTTCATGGCCACGGGCATCGACGCGCCGCGGACGTTCTCGAACAGGAGCGCCGGGCCATCGCGCCGGACCACCCGCTGCGTGATGGCGGAGATCTCGAGCTCCCGGTTCACCGGGGACCGGACCCGGAGGAGGTCCCCCTGCTCCTCCAGCTTCCCGAGGAAATCGCCCAGCGAGCGGAAGGACATCGGGGCGGCGACCGCGGTTGAGGTTAATACCCAAATGGCGTGGACGGACGGTTCACGGGAAAACCTCGGGGGGCGAGGCTCGTCGATGCTGACCGTCACGCTGGAGTTCCGGACCCACGACCTCGAGCCGCTGGGGATCATCCCCGAGCGGATCTTCGTCAACTACGAGTCGATCGAACTCCTCGAGACGCTCCGGCTCGAACGGGGCTGGCGGCTCCAGCTCCTCAAGCTGCGGCGGCGCCGCCCGCTGCGCTCGGACGCCGAGCTCGAGCGCGAGTCCCGCCAGATCCGCCGGGAGTACGGCCTGCAGCGCTTCCAGGTGCTCGAACGCCGTCCCAAGACCCGGGAGTATATCCTCCTCGTCCGGCAGCGCAATTCGCCGGCGATCGAGAAGGTCCTCGCGCTGGCGGGCGGACGCATCAGCCCGACCGCGCCGTTCAAAATCGACGAGCGCCGCGTGGTGGCGACCTTCCACGGCGAGGCAATGGCGCTCCGCAAAGTGCTCGCCCGGCTCGAACGCGAGGGCCTGCCGTTCCGGGTCGTGCGCAGCTCCACCCGTCCGTACTCGACCGAGGGGGCGGACCGCGACCTGACCGTCCGACAGCGGGCCGCGCTCGCGAAGGCGTGGGCGCTCGGGTTCTACACGGTGCCCCGCCGCATCACCCTCACCCGGTTGGCCGCGCTGAGCGGCCAGAGCCCTCCGGCCCTGGGCAAGATGCTCCGACGTGCCGAGGGAACCCTCATTACCCGCTACCTGGCGACGGACGCCGGGATCATGGCGGAGATCGAGGGCGCCGAGTCCGGCGCTCCGATGGGAGAGGCCTAGTCTCCCCCGTGTGGACCCTCGCATGATCACCCCGAGCGCGGCGCGCGTCATCGTCGAACGGCTCCCGGAACTGCCGGAGGCCCCGCTTCCTCGCCAAGCCACCCCCGGTTCGGCCTGCTTCGACCTCAGCGCGGCGGTCGGGACGACGCTCCGACGCAGCGAGGTGACGCGGGTCCGCACCGGCTTGCGGATGCGGGCGCCGGTCGGAACCTTTCTGGAGGTACGACCTCGGAGCGGGCTCTCCACCAAGGGCGTGATCATGGCGAACGCCCCCGGGACGATCGACGCCGACTACTCGGGGGAGGTGCAGGTCCCTCTCACCTACCTGTTCGAGGGAAGCTACGAGATCCTGGCCGGTGATCGCATCGCACAGATCCGACTCGTTCCCGTGCACCCCGTCGAATTCCTGGCCGGGCAGGTCGAGCTGGTGGCCGGTCGGATCGGCGGTTTCGGAAGCACTGGCCGTTAGAGGGCGAACATGCCCGCCGCGCGCCGCCGGCCGGCCGCGGTGGGCGGATCGCCCTGGGGGCGGATCGCCTCCGACCGGAGGCACGGCGCCTACCCGCTGGCCCTCGCGGCGCTCGACGACCTCACTCGAGCGCTCGCATCCCTAGATTCGGTCGAGCCCGGAGCTCTCGAGCGGTGGGGTCGGGGGCTCCGGGCGGCCCAACCGGCGATGGGCACGATCCAGCGGCTCGGAGGTGAGCTGACGGATTGGGGCGCAAGGGCCGAACGCCGGATCCCGGCTCGCCGAGTACGGAGCTGGGCCCGGGCCTGGAAGCGACGACTCGGGCGGGAGCGAGCGCTCGTCGTGGCCGGAGCCCGTCGGCGGTGGGCCCCGCACATGCGGGTTCTCACGTTCAGCCGAAGTTCCGCCGTCGAAGACCTTCTTCGTTCTCTGCCCGTGCGCCGGCAGCCCGTCCGGGTGACGATCGCACGGAGCACTCCCGGCGGTGAGGGGGCGCCGCTGGCCCGAAGCCTCCGACGAGCCGGCCTCCGGGTCCGACTGGTCCACGACCGCACGGCCCGAGCCGCGCTGAGCGAGGAGGACATCCTGCTCCTCGGAGCCGACCTCGTCTACAACGATGGCTCCCTGGTCCACAAGATCGGCACCCGCCGCTTGGCCCGGGAGGCGCGACGTCGCGGGGTGAGGACGATCGCGCTCGCGGGCCGATCGAAGTTTCTGGACGCGCCACCGCCCCGCCGGGTGCCCGGGCGGGGGCGGTTCGACCTGACCCCGGCGCGTTGGATCTCCGAGTATTGGACCGACCGGGGCCGGACCCCGGCTACCGTGCGGAGTCGGGGAACTCGGTGAGCATCTTCTGGACGGGGGCGCGCGACCGATGCGGTGGTAGTTCCCCCGGACGGAGCCGCTCGGATTCGACCTCCTCCAGCATCTCGTGCATCCGGCGCTCCTTGGCGATCGCCGACCGGAACATCCCCTCGTCCCGGGTGCCCGCCGCGATGAGGACGATGGCCCGACCCGCGCGTGCGCGGCCGGTTCGGCCCCGCCGCTGGATGGTCCGGATCTCGTCCGGCACGGGCTCGTAGAGCACGACGAGGTCGGTCGAGGGGATGTCCAGCCCCTCCTCGGCGACGGAGGTCGCTACCAGGCAGTTGAGGTCGCCGTGGCGGAACCGGTCGAGGATCTCGGCCTGCGACCGCTGGCTCAACCCCTCGTCCGCCCCGTGGGTCGCCTGCCCGACGAACCGGACCGCGCGCACCACCCCGTCGGGGACCTTGGCGAGCTCCCCGACGAGCTGTTCGGCGGTCTGGCGGTACTGGGTGAACACGATCACCTTCGCCTGCGGCGCCGAGCGGAGCTCCTCGGTGACGATCCGAACGGCGGTCGCCATCTTCGGGTGCTCCAGGTGCGTCGTCGCCAGCCGGCGCTCGACCTCGACGACGTCCGGGTCGCTCAGGAATCCGCGGAGCGCCGGGGAGCGTCGCGACTCGGCGTCCTCATGCTGCCGCGCCAGGTACTGTCGGAGCGCCTCGACCCCTTGGGTCTCGACGAGCTCGATGGCATGGTTGGCCTTCATCGCGATGGCCTGGGCGGTCCGGGCGCTCCAGACGGGCCCGGGGGCCGGCTCGCCGCGGGCACGTGCGGCCGCGATCTGGCGGTCGAGCAGCCGGCCGATCTCGAGCAGTTCCCGCCGGGAGATCGCCGTGGAGGAGGCATGCCCGAGCTTCTGGAGCGCCTCCAGCTGCCGCCCCACCACCGTCTTTAGGAACGTCCCGAGGAGGCGCACCTCCGCCGGCACCGGGACCTCAACCGGGTCGACGTGGATCGCGTGCGTGTACGGCACGACATCCGGGTCCGTGGGGCTCCGATGCTCGAACCGGCGGATCCCCAGGTTGCGCCAGACCTCGCGGATGCGGTCGAGCCGGGAACCCGGCGACGCGGTCATGGCCAGGACCCGGATGTTCCGGTCCTCGAGCGCACGACCGAGGGCCACGTACGGGTAATCTCCGACGGCCCGATGGGCCTCGTCGAACACAACGAGCGAGAACTCCTCGAGGGGGAATCCCCCCGCCAGCAGGTCGTTCGCCACCACCTGCGGCGTGGCGACCAGGACCTGGGGCGGGCGCAGGAGCTCCTGGCGCCGTTCCGGGGAGACCGCACCGGTCAGGACGATCGGCTCCGGGGAGAACAGCGTCGTGGAGATGCTTCGGGCGTGCTGCAAAGCGAGCGGACGGGTCGGTGCCAGGACCAGGATCGAACGGGTGGGTTGCCGGAGCAGGTACTCGGCGATGACCCGCAGCGCGATCGCGGTCTTCCCGAGACCCGTGGGAAG
>DASYYY010000036.1:0-76734 GCA_035933635.1 Thermoplasmata archaeon
CGCCTGGACCAGAATAAGAACCTCAGGCGGAAAATCTGCCAACAGGAGCGGTTGAGGCATCCCCCTCGACTATCGTCGTGGGTCCCGAGGTGTTACAGCGGGGCGACCCCAGCTACTGGGTCCCGAAAATTTACAGAACCGTGGTGGTTCCATCGCAGCTTTGGGATGTTGAGTCACGATCAGGCAGTCGCGTTGGCCTTGAAGCGACTTGGAGGGCGGGCCAGGGTTTCAGCCATACGCGCCGAAGCACTAACGCTAGGAGGCGATCAAGGATGGCTGGATCGGGCATCCCCCGAGCTGGGCGCCGTGCTTCGGCGAGGGCTCGGCGACCTATGGGAGCGCGAGGCCCCTGGGGTCTACAGACTCACGCCAGCCGGATTTGCGAAGTTGAGCGGCATGATGAAGGGCTCGGCATTTCGGCCTCCTGAAGGAGTCTGGTAGACTGCTCGCGGGCGTCGCTCGGCAAGCTTCATCCGCCAGTCGCCGCATACTTTCGTCTCGATGATCACTTTCGTCGATCTGACCTTCTCTCCAGAGGGAGAGCACGCAGGCGCGGTTATCGAGCGGCTCGGGAAGCTCCCCGGCGTATCTTCGGTCATGGGGCAGCACGACGTAATGTTCCGGTGGAAGACCGCACGCGAATTCGACACTCGGATCTCGGCAGTCCATCGTGCCCTCCGCGGATCGGGGGCTACCTATCGTGTGTTTACCGTCGAAGACAGCTACCAATCGCTGGACCCGGTGCCGTGGATCCCACCTGAAGGACAGGGGCCATCCCACCACCCGGCTTACCCTGAGGCCCGCCGTAGCAGCGCCGAGTCCGAAGAGTCCTAGGGTTACCGCCCGACCGCCAAAACGGACCCATTGTCAGTCGCAGCCTGTTCCTCGGGGCCCCCCGTAGGGTCCCGCTATCGGCGATGGACGTATCGTCCCGCCCGACTTTTCCCTGCCATGTGCGCACGGTGTACTAGCACCGCGACCGTCTACGGGACCGGCGAACACCCCTCCTGCATCTGTGAATGCCGCCCAGAATCGAGCGTAGTGGTTCCAGAAACTGGCCGGAGGACTTGCCGAGTCTGCCTCCATGTGGTTACCCCGGGCTAAGTGGGGTCGGAAATCGGGGCGATTTCCAAAGCCGCTCCGGGCGAGGTCGTGGACGGGGGGACCCTTTTCCGGGGTCGCCCCCATTTGAAATCGGTCCCATTTGCGGCCGCGAGCGCGCGCTTCCGCGCCGCGGCCGCGCGCGTCTTCTGGGAGATGTTCCTGCGGTAGTCTTCGTCCACGGCTGCTAGCACCGCGAGGATGATGTCGCGCGCGAGCTTCGGCGTCGTCGCATCGAAATTGAGGGTCGGCTGATCGACGAAGTGCCAGGAGACGCCCTCCCGCTCTAGGACGCGGAGCGTGTCGAGGGCGGCCGAGATCCCGCCGCGCGTCATCCGGGAGAGACTGGTGAAGACCACAAGATCGAACGTCCGCCGGCGCGGGTGCGCTGCTCGCTGGAGGAGCAGTCCGAAGCCAGGACGGTCGACGGTCCCCCCTGAGGCGACGTCGAAGTACTCGTTCTCCTCAGAGAGTTCGAATTCCAGCGACCGGCAGTAGTCGCGGAGCGCGCGCTTCTGGTTCTCCAGGATGTCCCGCTCGTCCGGGCGGGAAACGCGGGCATAGATCGCGGCGCGGGTCACTTTGCCCCCGCACGCGACACCAATGCTCGTTGGCCGGGTCCGGTCTGGCATGCAATCCACATTAGCCTCCGGATGCTATTCGGGCCGAATGTCCGGAAAGGGTGAGACGTCGGTTCGACCTCAGGACATCCTCAAGTTCAATCCGGTAGGACTCCCCAGGATTGTTGGCTCCAAGGACGAGGTGGAGTGTGCCTGGGAGATTGTCGCCCGGGGGCTCCGAAGGACAATCGATCCGGGAGAGGTAGTCACGGTTCCGCTCTACGTCTGTGGTTTCGGGAAGCCGGATTGGGCGAAGTTGGTCTTCTATCCCCCGGCAGGGTTGTTCGACGCAACCTACCGTGACGAGGCGAACCATGGGCTTGGCCCCATTGTCTTCGTCTCGCAAATCAAACTCGCAAGGTTGACCGGAGCTCCGTCTTCTCCGGGGCAGCCGACGATATTCGAGGTTGGAAAGGAGTACGAATTCCCGGTCGCCGTCCCCGAGGCGGCTGGATTTAACGAGCTGGGCGGAGCGTTCGGAATCCCGCTCCCGATGTTCTCGTTTCGGGCGCTCCCCGATGACCCCCCGATCGTCTTTCAACCTGCCAAAGAAGACCGGGACAGACCTGTCGTTGGAGAGGTTGACTTCTACCCACCCGGGGCGCCTGTGGGAACCAGGATCGTCCCGCCGATGCTTGTCAGGGCACGTATCAACGCAGCCGCTGCAGGCGGTGATTACACGATGCCCGTCGTACTCGTTTACGAGGATGGCGGAAAGATCACGACGAACGTCGAGGACATTGAGATCCACGTGCGACCTTTCTGGGAGCGCCGAAGTTACCAAATTCTCGCCGCGGTCTTGACCGCACTCCTGACTTTCACCGCTGGATTGGAACTTTACCGATTCGTGTTCGGTTGAATCGTGGTGGTCACTCGTCATCTGCAACCCGCCACCCCGCCGCGTCGAGAGCGTCCCTGAGATCCTTCGCTTCTCGTTCGATGTTACGGAAAGCATGAGCGGTCTGGTGAACGAACTCCCTCTGGGCAAGGACCACACCGACGGCGCGACCGAGTTCGCCTCCATCCCATGCGGAGATCTTGATTCCGGACGCTTTTTCGAACGCGTCTACGGACTTTCTGAACTGCTGGAGGTCGCGTTGGGCCGATTCTCGTTGCCAGCGCCCCGCGTCCTCGCCGCGCTTCAATCCGTCAGCGTACGAGTCCTCCCGCATCTTCAGGAGCTCCGGGTCGGTCGGCCGGGCCACGAGCTTTTTCATGGCGCAGATCCACCACCACCGCGGAGGTTCCATCGGCTCCCGCGGCACTGGTTTGACCTGCTCTCGAAGTCCCTTCCGTGACGGAGTGAGTAGCCCCCAGCCAGGCGGTAGCTCGGCCTCCCGGACTACCCCCTTGGCGGCGAGGAGCCACCACTTCCCGCAGAACTGGGCGCCTGCTTCGGCCTTCTGAGGGTCGGCCAGCTCGGCCAGCCAGTCGGACCTGGACGCCTTGATTTCTACGCCGTGGATCTCATGGCCCCGGGTGGACCAGAGAGCAATCGCGTACGCATCGACGGCCCGCCATTTCTTCTCCGCGCCCTCGGCCGGCGGGGCTGGCATCTCCTCGAGTAGGAACCAGTTCGCAGAATCAAAATGGGCCCGAAGCCGCTCACGAAGCTCTCCGGTTACGGACTTCGGGCGCGGCGCGTTTTGGGCGAGGTCTCCGAGAGATTCCGACTCGTGGCCCGCCAAGGCAGCAGGAGTGTCTCCTTCGGAGAGAGGCGGGGACTCCGCAGCCTCAAGCGTGCCCCTGCTGGCGGAAGTAGGAACCGCCATTAAACAGGTCCCTCCTCGCCCGATTGATGGCGACCACAGCAGATGCTATCCTCGCCGACACTGAAGCTCTCAATGAGTACGCTCGATGGCGCCTGGACGGAGTCGCTGATCATCTTGACAACGTGAGGACTCGGGTCCAACGGGCAATCAGCCAGATCGACCACCCTGAAGATCTCAGGGCTCATCTGGAAAAGGCACTGGAAATATTGGACGGCGCCGAGAGCCTCCGTGGGGACGCGGCCAAAGCTGCGAGGTCGTTTGTCGAACTGCAAGAGGCTAGGTCGGCAGAGGCGAAGCTGAATGCCCAGGTTCTCGATGCTTGGCCGGATGAAACAGTGGCAAAGACCCTCATGTACATCGGCGCCGGCCTCATCGGATCGGCCGGCGTCACCGCCGCGATCGAACAGAGCCTTCTCCCCATTCATTTTCTCGCCGGTTACTACATCGCTCTGGTCGTCGGGGGAGCGCTCTTCCTCTCGGGGTTCGGCTTTCTCTGGTCGGATCAGCACCAGAAGTGGCAGTTTTTCGGAAATCGTATGAGGGTGTTCTACCCGGCCAACAGATTCTGGCGCATCAAGGTACGATCCTAGGGTAGGTGGGGACGGATGGGGACCAAGGACCCCGGCCCGCTCCTCGCGCGGTGTCCTAGCTGTGACGTCGCGGTCGACCTCGGCCCTCGCGTCTTCGCAGGTCCCCACGCGCTCGGGGGCGGTCCGACATTCCAGGTGTGCCCGAAGTGTTGGCGAGTCTTCCGTGTCGAAGGCAAGGACACTTTCAACGGCGGGGGCGGAAAAGCCGTTGGGGACTTCGGTCCTCCGCCCTCTCATGCGGTGGCCTCTACCGGACCAATAACAGCGAGCGGAGAGGCCGATGGCGCCTCGAGCAAAGCCCGGCAGAGCCAGCGGGCGGTTTGAACAGCGACCGCGTTTCCGATCTGCCGCACTACGTCGGTTCGGTTCCCGGTGAAGGCGTAGTCCGACGGGAAACCCATGGCTGCGGCCAGTTCCCGGGGTTCGAGCATCCGGAATCGAATATCGAGGGCGCGACCGTTGACCACGGGCTGAACCAAGGCGAACCGATCATGGGTTGGAAGAGCGGGGACGGGCGCGTCGATGCTGCTGACCTGACTGCCCCCAGTAGAGTAGTAGCCCGTGAGGAACGGCTCGACAAGTGCCCCGGCTCCGTGGCTGGTGACAGATGGAAGTGGCTCGCTTACAGGGTGAGTCCTCGGGGCCTGTCCCTTCCGTTCCCCGAAGTTTGGGACGATGAATGGCTCGACAAGCGCGTGAGCTCCGCCAGCGGGGATTGTGGGAACCGGGTCCAGTGTCGACCTCGGTGCGCCCCCGCTGCCTTGGCTCAGGATAAACGGCTGGGCTAGAGCAATCCTCTCGTTGTTCGCCACCACGGTGGCTATTGGCTCCTCGGTCGACCGTGGAAGGGACCTGTTCGTCTCGGGTCGGTCAGTCGTCACCGTGAATGGCTGGACCTCACTCTCGATCAGCCAGCGGGTGCTCCGATGCGTGAGAGTCGGGAGCGGGTCGCTGACCCCTTTCGGTGCGAGGTTGCGACCACAGACACCGACGGTGAATGGCTCAGCGACTCCCATCGATCCTCCGCGGGCGGTTGTAATCGTTGGGAGAGGGTCGCCGACGCTCCTGGTTCCTCCGCCGTGTTCCATCAGGATCAGGAACGGTCTCAGCTCGTGGCCTCCGAATCTCCGAAGGCCCTCGATGATCCGCGCGATCGTGCGTGGCGCGAGCGGGCGCTCCCGGTCGAAGATGCTCTTCCCTTTCAGCGACCAGTCGATGATGTCGCGAGCTGCGCGCCAGGATCTAGTCCCGGGCGCCTTGCCACCGCGGCTGCATGTCGGGCGAGGCCAAACGATTGGGCGGTTTCCTCGTCGCGCCATGACGAACAGGCGCCTGCGCGAAGTTGCGTCGCCGAAGTCGGCCGAGTTGACCACGCGCCAGTCGACGTTGTATCCGTGGATCCTGAGGGCGCGGACCCACTCCAGGAAGTACGCTCCCTTCTCCTTCTTGACCGGCCGCCCGTTTCGGCCGACGCGGCACCAGCTCTCGAACTCGGGTACGTTCTCGACGAGGATCGCGTCAACCGTCAGCTCCTCGAGCCACGGAATCAGGTGCCAAGCCGAGGCTCGCAGCTGGTCGCTAACGGGCCGTCCTCCGCGGGCCGTCGAGTGATGAGTGCACTCCGGGCTCGCAACGAGGAGATTGAGCCGGCCCCCTGGGAAAGCGTCACGGGGTCGGACGGACTCTATCCGGGACTGGAGGTGCCGCGCCCAAGGGTGATTCCTCGAATGAGTTGCGACCGCGGTCGACCAGTGATTGACCGCGAGGAGGTCCACGTTTAACCTCAGATCTCCGGAGGCGAGCGCAAGTCCGGTCGAGGTTCCCCCGGCACCACAGAACGCATCGAGCGCGTGGATGGTTCGGGTCACCGGCACCGACCCCCACTTTCGTATTGTATACAATAACAAACGGTATAAATACTCGATAATGTATACGATAAACTATGGAGCGCGCGGGGGTGGCTCAGACGGTCGACGGCGGCCGCCCTATGAGCGGCAGGTCCTCGCGGACTACCCGGGTTCGAATCCCGGCCCCCGCGCTCCGAGTGCGGGTGTGGCTCAGCCAGGAACGGCGGCGGCCTTCTAAGCTGCAGGTCCTCGCGGACTCCGGGGGTTCGAATCCCTCCACCCGCGCCTCCTCGTTCGAGAAATGGGGACGGGGCGCGAGGATGGCTCAGAACGGCAGGTCGTGGGGTGGCCTCGACCTGGCCTCGCGGACTACGCTTGCGCGTTTCGTTCGGGCAGCACTGCGCCCCGCCGTCATATGGAACGGGCCATAGGTCCAAAAGGGTTGGGGTTGAGGATTGAAGCTCGTCTGTCCGTTCTGCAAAGGTCGTGCACTCGCGGTCTACACCCGGGAGCCGGTGAACGGTAAGACGCAGTTCGTCGCGCTCGCCAACTACCTCATGTGCGACAAGGATGGGATGATCTACGAGCCCACGTGGAAGCTCGATCTCCTCGATGACGATGGAAGCGTCTCCCGCACTATCATCAACGTGGACCCGGCCGACATGAAGCCGATCCGGCTGGGTCCCCTGCTTAAGGCGTACGGCGCTCGGAAGAGCAAGAAGCGCTGAGTTCACGCCTTCCTCCAGACGGCCGAAGCGAACGGAGCGGCAATCTTCGAGCGGCCGAATCGGAGTCGCTGGCCGATCAGCGTGACCTTGAATCCCTCCGAATAGGCCCACCAGGCGGCCGACGGGTCACACCGGACTAAGCAGACGACAGGACCCGGATGCTCGGCGGCACGTTTCAACCAAGGAGCAGGATCCGAGTACGGCGGATTGAGGAAGACGGGCCTCTCCGTCGGCCATTCGCCGAAGCCATCGGATGTCCGGAGTCCGCCCGGGTTGATTGGGCACGGGTCGAAATAGACCCCGTCCGGAAACAGCAGTTCTAGCAGCCAACGCGGGGTCGACCAATCATCGTCACTCGAGTGCCCAAGGGAAGCGACTAGACGCCCTCTTTCGTGGGGAGGATCGAGTTCGACTCGAAGCGTTGGGGTGCTCATGCTGGGACTTCCTGTGCGAAGCGCTCGAGGTCCGGCACTGAGGCGCGGCACCGCTTCCTTGCGAGAGCGGCGTACTCATGATTCAGTTCGATCCCTACGGACCGTCGCCCCAGCGAACGGGCGACCCAGAGCGAGGTCCCGCTCCCGCAGAACGGATCCAGGACGAGGCTAGCGATGACTTCGGCGTTGCAGTCGCAACCCGGCTCCCATCCTATGGTCTCCGAAACCTTCGCGACTCGGGGGAGCTCTGCAATCGAGGTCTTGTTGGACCGTCCAGCGACGAGATGATCATCTGTATGCGGGGCATGCCTCGACCCCGCCATCGAGCTGCCAGGTCCGTGGGCAGGGCTCTTCACGTAGGAGACTTCGACTTGCCGCCGCCAGGGCGCGCCGCACTTCGAACACGCACCGCGTTCCGAAGTCCCGGACCCCAAGCAGGTCTCGACGATCTCCTCAGGGTAGGTCGCAAAGTGGGCCTCTGGATAGGGCTGTGTGGGGATCCACCAGACCGACTTCAAATTCGCACTGCCGTTCTTCTCGAGGGAGCGAATCATCGATCGCTTCGCATCCGAGGCGTCCTGGGCGCGATACTGGCGAAAGGCCTTGGTGGCGACCCCGCCGTACTTCTCCCCGATCTCAGGCATCGTCGCCTGAGAGTAGGGAGTGCGCACCGCGTCAGCGTCGTAGAAGTAGCGCTCGCTCTTCGTCAGCAGGAACACGTACTCGTGGGACCTTGTCGGGCGATCCCGAACGCTCTCCGGCATCGGGTTGGGCTTCGCCCAAACGCAATCGGATCGGAGCCACCAGCCTCGACGCTGAAGCTCGAACGCGACTCGCCAAGGGATTCCGACGAGGTCCTTTGGTTTGAGACCTGAGGTTCGCTTGTCGAAACCCTCAACGCTGCGGCGGCCCTCGATCTCCCGACCGACTTCAGCCGGCCCTGGGCGGTCGAAGCCCCCACGCGGAGAAGCCGAGTATGAGTCGCCGAGGTTCAGCCAGAGGGTTCCATCGTCGCGGAGGACACGCCGGACCTCGTCGAAAACGTCGGCGAGGTGCGCGACGAACAGGTCTGGAGTAGGCTCGAGCCCGAGCTCCCCGAGCCATGCGCCACACTTGCAGGAGGAACCCCCCTGTGCCTCGTAGTTGCGCCCACCGACGCTGGCCAGCTCCAGCGCGGAGGTCGCGTCCTCGGCGGAACGCGATCTACGCGGTGGAGTCGCGGACCACTCATGTGGGTGCGCCGGGTCGCCGCCCCAGACCTGAGGATTGGTTCCGTAGGCCCGAAGTCCCCAGTAGGGCGGCGACGTGACGACGCACTGGATCGATCGCTCGGGGAGTTGCCTGAGGACGTCGATCACATGTCCCTCGAGGACAACCGGGGTGAGGTCCGGGGGAATCATCGGCCCCCCATCGCCGGATTGGGAACGCCAACGGGGTCGGGAAGATCTGCGAGCTTACCAAGTTCCTCGTTGGGGTCCCACTCACGTCGCCATACCTGGTGGAAGAACTCCCCGAATCCGTAGCGGCGCTCTGGGGGAATCCACGGCAGTCGAGCTGCGCGAAGGACGTCGCGCTCGTGGGGGCACTGAATATGCAGATGGTCGGAGGCGCGGATCAGTCTGCCTTCCTCACTCTTCAGCCCATACCGGTGGAGGCGCGTCACCACTGCCTGACTGAATTCCGCGTCGCCAGTGCGAATCAGGAAGACGTCTCCCCAGTCGGCGGGCGGGGTGACGACGAAGAGGTCCACGCCGACTTCGATTCCGGACGAAACCTGGGCGACTCCCCGATAGTACTTCGGGCCCCAGGGTGCCTTGGCATTGCGGCTGTTGGGGGGCCCACGGTCCAAGTAGAGGCGCTCGAGGACTCGATGGACCGCCGAGACGTCGTACTGCCGACCCGCTTGCGCGACGATCTCGACGTCGCCAACCTCAGGCTTCTTCCTGCGAACGGATCCCGCGACTTCGACGCGAGAGAAGAGCGCGCCCAGCGGCCGCAACTCCCCCAGTATCCGATCAGCGAGACGCTGACCGACCGCAAGGGGGACGCGAGTCTTCACGGCGGGGCCTCCCCGAGGAGATCCGGGAACTCTGCGGCCGCCACCCGAACCGGGTCCTCGCCAGAAGAGTTGGGCAGGGCGACTCCTGCTCGACGTTGAACTTCGAACAGCACCCGCTCGGCGTCCATGTTCCGAAGCGGGGGGATCTCTTCGATCGAGGCGCGGACCCACCGAAGCGGGTCGACTGGAGTGAATCTGCGGATCTTCTCGGCGAGCGCGTCCAGCGCCCTCTGGCGAACTTCGTCGTAGGTCGCTTGAGGACCCGCCCATCCACTCGCTGAACCCGCCGGCGCCATACTGGCGGCCTCGTACACCAACTTACGGCAGAGCGCCGAGAGCGAGAGACCCTGCGCGTTGGCGATTTCCTTGAGGCGGAGTTCTGTCCCGCGATCGAGTCGGAAGTGGATCGTCCCGTCCTGGCTCAAGTCCAAGGTTGTGCTACAATTTCGCCTTCCCCCCTTTGGATTCCCCTCATCCGCCGCCGTGAAGGATGTGTGGGGGCTGTAGCACGTAGCACGTGCTACAACGCGCCCCACACTCCCGTTCCCACTGGGGAACGGGGCGGAGAGCGAGAAACTGTGCTACAAGAGGGGATGGCTACGCCTGCGGCAAGGGGACCCCCAGCCCCTCTCGAGCGCGGATCGCGAGGCGGGCAGCCTCGATGTGCTTGCACGGCCGACCGTCCGGTTCCCCTCGGAACCGGAACCACGGGCACACGCAACTCGGCGGATCCTGGCCGATGTCAACGGTGTAGCGCTTCTTCCCTCCTCGGGAGGACGCGACCGAGAACAGTCCGCGTCCGGAAAGCCGGACCACTGGAACGGCGGGGGCGTTGATCAAGAGCGCAACCGCTCGGAGCTCTGCGACCCGGCTCACGCCCGCCTCCCGACTGGAACGAGTGGGGCCGAGAGGCCATGGATAGGGCAGAAGGAGATCTTGAGTGCCTCGTTGTGAGTCGCGTCGTGGCGGCAGATACCGCAGACGAACCACGGAGCCGAAGCCAGCTGGCGGCGATCGAGCACCGAGATCACGGGACGGGCCCCCCGGAGTGGAACGAGCAGGGCCCGCCCCGACCTAGGCAGAACGGGCACCCGAAACTTGGACGGTCCCAGTAGGAGATCAGCGCGGCTTCGCGCTTGGACGCCAGGTAGGACAGCGCAGCTCGGCGCGCAACGGAGAGTGAGACGCCGGGGGCCGGACTTGAACCGGCAGTGGGCACCTCCTCCGCCCCGGCATCCGAAGTGGTTGTCTCCGCGGCTCCTACGAGTCGCCTGCCATTCTCGGCCCTGCCTCCGCTGGCCGCATGTTCCTCTAGGTGGGCAGCCCGGTTCATCGCCGTACGCGTTTTCGGGGCGTCGCCGGCGGGTCGAACTTGTGGGGTCGGCCTTTCGGCCATTCTCCAACCGACCAATCCCGTCGGCTCCTCGGGTCTTACGCCCTGGTGGGATCGTGAGGGAAGGGGGGCCCCGGGCACGCCCGGGGCCTGGGAAAGAGTTGGATCCTGGCGGTAGAGCCTCAGCAGCTCATCGAATTCGTCCTCAGTGGAAGAAACGCGCTCCCGAGGTCCGAGTTCCTGAGGTGTTTCGCGTAGTCCAGACTAGGCTACGCGCCCGCGGTTCCCCGGACCGCCCTCCAATATCACGCTTCGGAAGCCAGCGACATCGTCCGTTCACTCCGCGAGCTCGAGCGTCTCCTCACGGTTGCGGGCGAATCGGAGGCCCAAGATTCTGCGATGTGATTATGGACCTCTCGGGCTGCGGAAGGCAGCAGATGGCATCGCGCCAGCGAGCGTCCGATTCCTCCCGAGATCCTTTGCGCGCAGGTATCCGTGACTTCGCCTGAAGAGGTACCGGTTGCGTCGAGCTCACCCACGCCGGTTCCGAGCGTTTCTCGCCCGGCGCTGACGTCCGAAGGGCGAACCGGCATTCAGCTCATCCTCGCCGGGATCTTGGTCCAAGCCGGCCTCACCGCCACGATCTTCGGACTGTTCCTCGGTCTGGGGGCGGACCGGTCGGGAGCGTGGGGCGAGCTGCCCGTGGTGGTTGCCGCGGGGCTCGGCTTGGACGTCGCACTGGGGATCGTTGCGATTCTCCAAGCGAGCGCCGGGCGATATGGGACCGCCGAGAGTCTTGCCCTCGCCCTGGGGATTCTCGGCATCCCGCTGGGGCTCGGCCTTGTCGGACTGATCTTTATCGCAGGTTACGTGAAGCTGAGCCGTGCGGCCCCGCCCCCACCCGTGGGGATGCCGAGCGCTCCGGGAGCTCCGCTGCGTGCGGCCGAGTTCGCTGCACCGACGCCTCTGGCCGCAGCCCGGTCACCGCCGACCGCGACGATGCCCCCGCCGCCCGTCGCCGCACCACCCTGCTCTCGATGCGGCCTGGCCACTCGCTGGGTCCCGCAGTATTCTCGCTACTTCTGCTACCAGTGCCGTACCTACGTCTGAAGTAGCGGAGGGTCGCCGCCCCCCCGCCGGGGAGAGACTGGGCCGGACAGGCCCGGTTCACATTTTCTTTTCGAAGTCGAGTACCGTGGCGAAGAGAGCGGAGTACAGGTGGTTGACCTGCGGCTCAAGGTCGAGCTCCCAGACGTCCCGAATTGCCAGAATCTTGTGACGGACGTGGCCGACGGCCTTGCCCGTCGCATCCATGATCATGTACTTGCGGCGGATGATGTTCCCCTTAGTAGAGAGCAACGTCTGGCCGGCGGGATCCATCCACACTGCCTTGAGGCCCCCGATGAAGCTCCTCTTCATCCCGATCGTCCCGACGACGGCGTTGGCGGTCGGATCGACGACCTGGAACTCAGCGGTGTAGGCCCCCGAGCCTTTGCGGATCTCGTAGGCCAGGTTCCCCGCCGGGTCCTTGACCGTGTAGGTGTATTGCATGTTCCGCTGAACGAGGCGCCCGACGAAGTCCCCGGCGACGGAGGCGACGGCACTGCCCACCACAGCACCCTTCATGTTCTGAGAGGAGTCGAGGCCCACCTGGCAGAGCGTCTGCTGGTTCTCGTCCATCACGTCATAGTTCTTCCCGAGCGAGAGGATCCGCATTTTCATCAGCAGCTTCGGATGGCCCGAGAGCGATTGCAGGATCTGCGAGGCGGCGGGGTTGGGCACGGCCATAGACCGCCCTACAAGGTTCGCGACTTAACTTTCTCGACTCGCGACCGCGCGAACCGTACCGGGCCCGCGAGCACCATAGAACAGCCCTTCAACACTCGCAGTCGAGATACGCTTCGAGCAGACTCGCCCGAGTGCGAGCGGTCCGAAACCGGCATGGGCCCCCCGGGCCGACCACGCCGGAGGCGACCCCGAACAGCGTGTCGTACGCCGCCACCACCGTCGGACGACGCGTACGCGCGTCGTACCGGCGTGGGAGGCTTATGAACCGGGTCGCCGGGGCAGAGTTCGAGCGCGCATGTCCAACTCCGTTCATCACCTCGGGCCGGTCACGGAATCCGCCGCCCCCTTGGCGCAGCGACTTCAGCCCGTCGTCCCGGTCATAGCGATCCTGGGCCTCCTGGTCGCATCGACGCTCACGTTGGGCGCCTTCGGCGGGCCCCGGGATGCCTTGGGAGCGCCGTGGTCGTCGCATCCCGCCCTCACGATGCCGCGTCCGGAGATTCGCCCGGCCAACGGGACGAATGCGACCGTCGGATGGTCCCAAGTGGGGAACTCGAACTCGGTCGGGCCATCGATCCGCGACATGTCGATGATGGCCTACGACCCCGTGATCGGGAAGGTCGTCCTGTTCGGCGGCTACGACCCGTCGGTGGCCGCTCTCGGCGACACCTGGGAGTATGGCAACGGAACCTGGACCGAGCTCAATTTCTCGCCGCCGGCGGCTCCCGCTCCCCGCTGGCATGCTGGATTCACCTGGGACGCCGCCGACGGTGTCCTCGTACTGTTTGGGGGTCGTGATCTCGGGCACTTCTTCAATGACAGCTGGACGTTCAACGGTACCGCCTGGACGAACGTCACCACCGCCACCGGGCCATCTCCGCGCGGCCTCGTAGGCATGACCTACGACGCCGCGGATGGCTACGTCCTCCTGTTCGGCGGGGGATGGGGCGACCTTCCTGCTGGCACCTACGGGAACTGGACGTCCTACGCGGACACGTGGAGTTTCCGCGCCGGTACGTGGACCGACCTCACGGCCCGCGTGCACGGGGTACCGCCGGCCCGCGTCGATTTCGGGATGAGCTACGACCCCCAGACCCGCGCCGTTGTCGCCGTAGGTGGGACGACGGACGCGACCCAGTGGTGCGACCCCTCCTCCGACGTCTGGCAATACGCCGCTGGCAACTGGACGAACGTCTCGGGGAGCCCGAGCGGACCTCCGACCCTCGTGGCGCCCTCGCTCGCCTACTACCCCCGCGACAGCGCACTCCTGCTCTTCGGGGGAGCGACGGGGAGCGCGTGCACGTCGATCAGCTACACCTACGAGCTTCGGAACACGACCTGGGTGAATCTCACGAGCGGACTCACCAACGCACCGATCCCGCGGTACGAGTCGACGATGAGCTACGATGCCGCCGACGGCTCGATGGTCCTGTTCGGAGGGGCGTTCCAAGGCGGCGCCTACTTCAATGACACCTACCTCTTCCCGGTGCCGAACGCGACCGGGAACCACGGGGTCAATTCGACGCCTCCGACCTGCTCGGCCGCGGGATGGTGCCTGCTCTCGACCCCGGCATCTCCCGCCGACCGCGACATGACCAGCATGGCCTACGACCCGGCGATTGGGGCCGTGGTGTTGTTCGGCGGCTACTCGCAGTTCGTGTACCCGTTCGGGGATACGTGGACCTACGCGAACGGCAATTGGACCGACATCTCGAACGTCGTCCTCAACTCGCCGTCCGCGCGCTGGGGGCACTCGCTCGTCTGGGACGCCTCCGACCACTACCTGGTACTGTTCGGCGGGCGGAATCTGACCCAGTTTTTCAATGATACGTGGGTTTTCAATGGCTCGACTTGGTCGCAGATTCCGACCGCATCCGCCCCTTCGCCACGGGACAACTTCGGGATGACCTACGATGCCCGGTCCGGTACGGTGATCCTCTACGGGGGTTGGCGCGGGAATCTCCCCGCCGGTAGCCGCTCGGCCGGCCCGGTGTTCAACGACACCTGGAGCTACCACGCGGGCATCTGGACCAATATCACCCGGTCCGTCACTCCCCCGTCCGTGACCGATGCTGCCCTCGCCTACGACAACGCCACCGGCGCTGTCTTGCTGTACGGCGGTAACGCCGCCTCCGGATGCCCGACGCCGGGTGCGCTCTGGGGGTACATCAACGGGACGTGGTCGAACTTCTCCGGATCGCAGGGATCGCCCCCGCCCGGGACAGTGGCCGGCTCGATGGTCTACTATCCAGGCTTTTCGGGAGAGCTCTTTTTCGGAGGAGCCGGTGGCGCGGCCTGCGCCTCATCGAACGCGACCTATCGCTGGGCCGGAGGCGTCTGGATCAACGAGACTCCGGTATTGACGACCGCTCCCACGCCTCGGTACGAAGCGGCGATCGCCTACGATCCAGCGGAGTGTCGCGTCGTCCTCTTCGGGGGCAGCCTGCAAGGGAGCTGGTCGGCGTACTACAGTGACACCTGGGTCCTCCCCGGGACTCCATTGGCGGGGAACGGCTCGACCGGCGGGTGCGTCCCCACATCGGGCGGGGGTGGAAATTGGGGGCCGCCCGGTAGCGCGCCACCGCTCGCCGGTGCCTCCCAGACCGTCGAATCCGGCGTCGCGCCGCTGTCGGTGCTGTTCGATGTCGTCGCGACCGTCTCGACCGGGCCCGCGACGATCCACTGGAACTTCGGCGACGGAGGTACTACCCTCGGAGGGAATCTGGTGGCTCACACCTACCTCGCAGCCGGCACATTCGTGCCCACCGTCCGGGTCACCGACTCGGCGGGCCGGACGACATTGATCACCCTGAACTCGGTGCTCGTTCTCGCGGCCCCGGCCGCCGGAGCCAATGCGGGCGGGCCGGGCCCGAGCCTGTCGTGGCTCACAGCCCTCGGATCCCCTGCCGGACTTCTCTCCGGCGCCTTCGTCGGCGGACTGCTCTTGGCCACTGTACTCTCCGCCTACGCGACCCGTGCCCGACAACGGCAGGGCGAGGCGGAGGAGCTCCGGGCCGACCTGGAGGCCGCGACGTCCGACGAGGACGGGTAATAGGTTCCGCGAGTTTCGGGCGATCGGTGGCGCCCCTCGTACGGATCGCGATCGTCCTCGGCCTCGCCTTGGGCCTCCTGACCGGCGTTCCGTCGACGGTCGGGGCCTCCGGCGGCTCTTCTGCCCTCCTCCGCGTGACAAGCTACGCGTCTCCGGCGAGCGGTGCCGCCCCGTTGAACGTCTACTTCCAGGCCAACGTCTCCGGGGGGACCGGAGTGTATTCGTCGATCGCCTGGACCTTCGGTGATGGTGCCGCCGCCTCCGGCGTCTCCGTCCGGCATACCTACGCGGCCGGTGGCAGCTACTCGGTAACGCTCGAAGTCGTCGATTCCTCCGATGGGCACGCGTGGGCCAACCTCTCCGTGCAAGTGACCGGGACGCCGAGCGCGTCGGGATCCACTGCTACGGGTTCCGGCCCTTCGCTCGGGCTGTCGTTCGCCCTCGGTGCCGCGCTAGGGGCGGGAGCCACGGCGATCGGCGTGCTCGCCGTTCGGCGCTGGCGCCTCGCCCGACCCAGTGAGTCCCCTCCGCTCCGCCCGCGTCAGGCCGACGTCCCCACGAGCCCGTCGGGTCTCGTGCCCGCACCGGCACCCCCGGAGGCGAACGTCGAGGAGAAAACCGTCGAGGAGGACGCATCGCGGACGGAGCGTCGACGAATCTCCGAGGAGATTGTCGTTCACCTCCTCTCCCTCGGCCGGCTCACTGCGGACGAGATTCCCGACCCGCTCCGAACGCAACAGGGAATGGTGGCCCGACTCGACGTACCCCAGAACGTCCTGAGCCCGGTGCTCCGTCGGCTCACCGACGGGGGGGTAGTACATTCCGAGCTCCGTCACGTTCGAGGTCGGTCACGGCGTCTAAAGGTCTATGCGCTGACCGATCGCGGGATCGAGCTCGCCCGAGAGCTTCGGGTACGCCGACGTCGCTCGAGCTCACCGGGAGGGATCGACCCCACTCGGCCCCTGCCCCGCCCGGCGCCTTCCGACTGAGGAAGGGGCCAGCGTTTGCTGCCCTCTCGGGTCGTTCGACCGCGTGCGACGGCCGAATCGCGTGGACCGGGCGCAGCGTCGACGTCCTGGTTGAAAGGAAAGAAGAGAAAGGGTTGGGATCGGAAGTCGCTCCGATCTACGGGATGGTCGCGTGGGTCGTACCCGCGAACGAGCCAACGCCGAGGGCGTTGAGCTGCGCGCCGGTGTTCGCCAGGTTGATCGTCGTGACGACGACCAGCGTCTGGGTGCTCGAGATGAGCGTCGATCCGCTGCCCGCCGCGCCCGCCGTCCAACTGGTCTCGGTCGTACTGGACGAGGAACAGACCGACTGGAACGACACGCTGTAGACCGTGAACGAGGTGATACCCGCGCTCACCAGGCCACCGGAGTTGGTGATCTGGAGGTTGACGCTGTTCCAGGTGATGCCGGAACCGGCCGACTCGATCGTGAAGTTGTAGTAGTAGTTCGCTCCCTTCTGCGCCTCAGCCGCGGTTCCGATCGCGAGCGAGGACCCAATGGGCTGATTGCCCGGGCCCTTGGTGAGCCCCGAGATCAGGATGTAAAGCACGGCAGCGAGCACGACCGTGATCGCCACGAGCAAGATCGTAGCGATGATCGGCGACACCGCGCGCTTTCCATTCTTTCGCCAGCTTCTCGCCTTCTCAGTCCACATGTTTTGGTTTCCTCTGCGGGGTGCGTACCTCGCGGGGGAGCAGTGTGCCAAGGACTCCTATTTAGACTTAGTTGCACTCGCGCGACAGTCTGTCGAACTCGAAATCGTCAACTGACGTAATACGTTCAGATGCGCATCACTTCGAGGGGGGCCTTGCGCCGTGGGGGTGCGTGGCACGCGCTCGCGGGGCGTTCCAAATCGGGCTTGGGGCGCGCGCGCCGGACGGGGGTTCAAATACTCGGGCCGACCATGAAAGCGGTGCCGAGACTTCCGCCGTGATCCGACGTCGTGAACTCCGCCCCCGTTGGCGGACCATGGGCCAGCGTGGTCGTCGGGCCCGCGCCGGGCAGGTGGCCGCCGTGGCCACGGTGCTCGGCCTGCTGCTGTTCGTCTCGTTCCTGGCGAGCTACGTCTTCCAGGCGATCCCCGGTCAGATGCAGACGAACGAGTTCGTCCACGGTCTGCTCGTGGAGAACCAGCTCGCCCAACTGCAATCCACGGTCCTGGCCGAGGCCAAGCACCAGAACTCCCGCGTGGCCGTACTGACTCCCGTGACGCTCGGCACGTCTCCGGATCCTCCGTTCGTCCCCTCGTCCACTTCGGCGCTCTCTCCCGAGAGCACCTCTGCCAGCGTCGGAGTCGGTTACAGCCTCAACCGGGTCGTCGCCGCCCCCCCGAACTGGAACGCCACGCTGGGCTGCCCGACGACGGGGAGCCCGTGCCACGGGGTGGTCTGGGACAACATCACCGGGACCCCGAACTCGAGCTACTCGCTCAAGATCAATGGCGGAAACCCTGCGGCGTTCGTCAATTTCACGGGGAGCAATGATTCCCTCAGCCTGTTGTGGGTCGGTAAATCGATCTCCCAGGTCTACATTGTGATCAACGGCTCCTACGACCACCTCACGCTCGTCAAGGGGAGCAACGGCGGTTCGTCCTATACGCCGAATATCCAGATCTACGTGTACGGCCAGCACGACGTCGTCGAGACCGGTTTGAACGGCGACGGGATCACGATGGACACGCACTTCATCGGCACCGGGTCGGTGTATTGCCCCTACCAGAACAATTCCAATTCGGACCACTTCTACTGGAACTCCACCGGGAACGCGAACACGACCGTCGTCACGACCTGGTACAACAACGTCGGGTACAACTCGAACCACCCCATCGGCCTGCAGTCGGGCTCGACGCTCACCTTCCAGAACGTCAGCCTCTTCCGGACGGGTTGCGCGTGGACGGTGACCTACCACTCCAGCTTCGGGACGGGATCGTTCACCGGTCTCCGGGTCCACCTGAACAACGTCTACAGCACTCCCGCCGACGTCGTGTACGACCTCGGTGCCGTGATCCTCAACCACCCGGGCGCCGGGTCGATCATGTTGGACCCCCCCAAGATGTCCATTGGTGAGAGCTCCGGCCAGCTGGTCGCCAACCTGACCCTCGTCGACGAGATGGGTCAGTTCTCCACCACGGCCGGTTCCCAGACGGCGGGTGTCCTGACCAAGCTCGTCAGTGTCCAGCACTCGGTCCTGGGACTGTCCAACCCGGGGCAGCTCAACCTCGGTGCGGTCTACATCAACCTCACCACGCCCTACCCCTTCGCTTGGTACTCGGTGCTCGCACGACTGGCCGGGCTCGCCCCCGGGAGCGGTGTCGCCTGCGTTCCTCCGTACGCGTTCTCCGGAGGCTACTCCTGCCTGACGCCGCCGCCGGGTGTGTCGGTCCAGCTCAGCGTCGGTCTCAACGTGTACGAGCTCATCCTGACCGTGATTACGGTCCAATTCACGCTGAGCTAGACCGGCGCTCCGTCGCGGTCCGGGGCACCTGCGCAGAATCCGCGCGCGCTGACGAGAACCTCCCGAGTCGCTTCCGCCTTTTACACCCCCCTCCGTGGGGAGGGACGATGAGCCCCTCGGCCGCGCCGGCGATGACCACCCCCGATTCGTCGGCGCGTGCGGCGGTCCCCTTGACCCTGCGCGGATGGGAGGCCGATTCGGCCTTCGAACTAAGGGCCGAGCTCAATCGGCAGTTCGCCTCACGCGAGCTGCCGTTCCTCGCGCAGTTCCGTACCGTCCAGGGCTCGGACTTCAGCTTGGAGATCCTGGACCGGTCGGGCGGAATCGCCCGTCGCTTGAGCGCGGAGGAGGTACTCGAGGCGCACGTCCAGTTCTCCCTGCGGGATGCCGTGCGGGCGGTGATTCGCCGGCTCGAGCTGTCTGCCCCCGATCGCCTGGTGCGCCCCGCTCGTGAAGCTGCCGCGCTGAGCGCGACGTGGTGCGTCTCGACGTAGCCACCCGCTCGAGGCTACGGGTTCGGCCCGCCGCCCTCTCGGCGCGGACTCAGCTTGCACGGTCGGCGGGCACCGATGACGGAGCGTGCTTGCTTCGCCAGTGGGTGAGCAGGTCGGCGATCGTGGTGGGCCAAGGGATCGCCGGACTCCAGCCCAGAGCCCGCAGTCGTGTCACGTCGGCCTGGATCACCGGTTCGTCGACGCGGCGCATACGCGCTTCGTCCTGGACGACCTCGATCGGTGCATGGGCGATGGAGCGGAGGGCGTCGAGGATGCCGCGGACCGACCGCGCTTCGCCCGAGCCGACGTTGTAGGGCTCGCCGGGGGTTCCCCGTTCGACGATCCGGACCATCGCGCGCACCGAATCCCGCACGTCAGTCACGTCCCGCAGGGTGTCGATGTTCCCCACGCGGATCGTCCTCGGCGCTGGACCCGCCTCGAGACGCGCGACCTGGCTCGCGAAGTCGTTCGGCGCGTCACCGACCTTGCCCGGTCCCGTGGTCCCGAAGATGCGGTACCGGTAGGTCGGGATCTCAAAACTGCTACAGTACTGGAAGCAGAGGACGTCGCCGGCGGCCTTGCTGGAGGCGTACGGACTGGACGGGCGAAGCGGTGTGTCCTCGGTGATCGGCTGACGCGCGGCGACGCCGTACGAGGCCCCGCTCCCGGCGAAGGCGAACTGCGTGCGCGGCGATTTGCGCCGGAGCCACTCGAGCAGGTAGATCGTCCCGTCGATGTTGGTGCGGAACGTACCGGGAGGGTCCTCCCACGACGGCTTGACATACGGCTGACCGGCGAAATGGTAGATCACCTCGGGCCTCGAGGTGTCGAGCACGCGCTCGACCTCCTCCTTGTTGCTCACGTCGAGGTGGACGATCCGGTCCTCGGGGCCCTTGCGCGCGAGGAAAGGGTCCGGGTCGACGACGTAGGTACGCGTGATCTCGTGCCCCTCGCCCCGCAGGAGTTCCGACAAGTACGACCCAAGGAAGCCCGTCCCTCCCGTCACCAGGACTCTCGACACACGCCCACCGAGGAAACGTTCGGGTCGGGCACGCCCGTCGCCTTAACGGTTGTCGTCGACGCGGGCTCACCGGCTCGGCCGGGAGCGCGACTTCCGGCGCGCGACCCGTTGTGCGTTCTCGGCGAGCCGGGCCTTCACGAGCCGCGCGATCAACGCCGCCGGGATCGGTATCTCGGGCAAGAATTGAAGCGTACCCTTTCCGGTTCGGTACGGCCTGAGCTCGCGCGAGAACCGGTCCAACAACCGAACGCTGCCCAGAAACAAACTGCAGTGGTCGCCGAACGCGCCGTAGTAGAGCAACGCGCCGTCTTGGAAGAACGCCGGCATGCGGTAGCTGATACCCTCGGTGGCCCGAGGCGCAGCAGCGCGGACATTCCGGCGCAGTCGTGTCAGGCTCGCGCGGTAGGGCGGGGAGACGGAGTTGAGATAGTCGTCGACCAGCTCCTTGCCCGAGCGCCCGGTCTCCGGCACGGTCGTGGGCAACCGCGCGAGGGATAAATCGGTCGATCGCGGGGGTCAGCCGGACCACGATGGCGTCCGGCCGAACGAGCGATCGGTCCGGAGGACCGCATCGAGCAGCGGCCCTAGGCGCGGTGGGTGCCGCGATACTTTGATGTCCGAGACCCGCGATCCGACCTTGCCCGACGGCGGGTGATCGGAAGTGGTCAGCTCCTCCGAGGCAACGGCGCTTGCGATCGAGGCGCTGATCGTGCTTGTGATCGCACGACGGTCCTACTCCTTGACCCAGGGCGTCCCTTACTCGCCGGTTCGTCTCGCGGCTTCCTCGGTCCTGATCCTGTTCATTTGGACGGTATCCGAGCTCGAGGCGTTCGCCCTTACGCCGTGGGCGTTCCCGTATCTCATCGGGATCGACGTTGCGATTCTCGTAGCGGCGTCGCTCGCCTCGATACCGGTCGCGGCCCGGCATACCGAGGTCACCCGCACGGCCGGCGGCGGGGGTACCGTGCGGATCGGGTTCGCCTTCGCGGCGATCTTCCTGGTCCTGTTCGTGGCCCGGATCGCGATCGAGGCCGCGCTCTTCCCCGGCGCGTTGTCGTTCGGTCCCCCGCCGTCGGGCTATCCTCCGGTGGACCAGCAGGCCGTGGTGGCGATCGTGGACGCGCTCTTCTCCTTGAGCGCGGGGCTGCTGGTGGGGCGCTCGCTGGGGATCCGTCAGCGCTGGGAATCCTCGGCGGTGCGGGTGACCGCGGACGTAGGGGCCTGAACTTCCTTCCGCCGACGTCGCCACAGGAGCACCGTCAGCCCCGCCGCGACCACGGCGAGAACTCCCGTGACCCAGACCAGCAGGGCGCCCGTCAGTCCGTGAGTGGCACCAACCCCAGGGCTGACGACGAGCGAGGCCGAGACCATCGTGGAGTCGTTGGCCATGTCGGTCACGGCGGCGGTGAAGAGGTAGCTGCCGGCGACGCGGGGGACGAAGGTGAAATTGGTGACGTTCCCGACACCGAACGGCGAGCCGTTGAGGCTCCAGGCGACACGATAGGGTGCGTCCCCGCCGCCCACACCGAGGCGGACGACGGTCGACGCCCCGACCTCGACCGAGGAGGGCTGGAATTCGACCGCCCCGGCGATGGGGGCGAGGACCGTCACGGTGGTGTTGGCGCCGGCGAGGCCGCCCGTACCGTCCTGGACGTCGACCTGCACGCGGTCGTGGCCGTATGATTCGAAGGTCCAGTTGAGCCACGGACCCAGACCGACGGGCGTGCCGTCGATCGACCAATTGAAGCGGTACGGCGTCGCCCCGCCGGAGGCGTTCGCCACGAAGCGAACGGAGAAGGGCAGTGAGCCGCGATGAGCCGAAGGGACCACCGAGATCGCAAGGCTTGGGTACACCTCGAGCAGTGACGCGCCGGACCGACCCGTGCCCCCCGCGGTATCGTTCGCCCAAAGGCGGACCTGGGAGAGTCCGGCGCGAGTGGGCGTACAGTTGAGAGCCAGGGAGTCGACGGAGCCACACCCCGACGGGAGACCCGTCCAGCGCCAGGTCACGGGGCCGGAACTCCCGGCGGTCGTGCCGTAGAAGTGGACGGCGCGGCCCGCGTCGGTCGCCACCGAGACCGGAAGGAGACCGACGGAAAGTCCGCCCGAGACGACCAAGGATCCGTTCGCGTATCCGACGCGGCCCACCGAGTCGGTGACGGTCACGTTGATCGGATAGCTCCCCCCCCAGCTGGGCGCACAACGGACCTGGGGTGCGTTGGTCGAGGCGCAGCCCGGCGGTAGTCCTCCGTACCGGAAGTTCAACGGAGGTACTCCGCCGCTGAGGCTCGTCGATAAGGTGACGTTCTGGCCCGTGCGGACGGAGGTCGGGGTGGCGTTGAGTCCCAGAACGGCGAGGGGAGCGTACGCCCGCACGCCCACGGAGACGCGCGCGGAGCCGTTCGCGGAATCGGCCACCGTGGCGGTCAGGGTGTAGTTCCCCGGCGTCGAGAACGTGTAGCTCTGATTCCCCCCGAGGAGCGTGGTCCCGTTCGCGAACTTCCAGCTGTAGGAATAGGGCGGCGAACCGCCGCTCGCGCTCGTCGTCAGCTCGACCGTGAGCGGAACCGTACCGGAGGACGGGTTCGCCGCCGCCACCAACGTGAGGGGCGAGGTGGTGTTCGTGAAGCTGAACAACGAGCGCATCGGTGGCCAGGCGTTCCAGCTGTCGTTCTGGCCGGTCGACCCGAGTCCGAGCAGCCACTCGCAGGTGGTCAAGAGGTCGTAGTCGCCGACCGAAGAGGTGAGGTTGTATCCGGCCCGGGCGAACGGGCTCACCGCCGAGAGGTAGACATGGCCCCCGGAGGTCCCGTTGAAACCGCTCCCGTCGCTGCTCGCGCTCTCGTCGTAGACGATGAAGAAGACCGAACTCTGGAAGAACGAGTCGTTCACGAGGGGGGTGAGCCACCCGTGGAGCCACCGGTCCGCGAACGTGACGTTGGTGTCGTGGCCGTCATCGGTGAGGTTCGGCGTGAACAGCGCGAAGTTCGGGATCGCGCCGCTGGTCACATCGGCGGTCCAGTTGGTGAACGGGACATCGTGGGCCCGGCACTCGCTCGTGTTCCCGACGACGTCCGCGTAGTACACGAGCGGGTTGTGCTTGACCGCGTAGGGGTAGGTGTTGTTCGTGTCGCACGGAATCGGCATGCTCTCCTCGAAGCCGGCCCAGCTCAGACCGGCCCGCTGTGCGAGGTCGCCCAGGTTCTCGGTGCGGTAGGTCGTGTAGGCGTCCGACCCGCACTGCCAGGGGGCGCCCGAGGTGATCGCCAAGTAGTTCGGGGCGGAGGGATGGCAGGTAGCGTAGAACTTCCCCGCCGAGGCGTACTTCTGTGCCAGATAGTCCTCGAACGGGCCGCTCGCGACGACGGTCGATCGCGCCGCGTTCTCGAGCATCACTACGAAGACGTGCCGGATCGGCGTGGGAAAGGCCGGCGGCCAGGCGGACACCGGCCGCAGCGGCGAGCGCTCAGGGGCCGGGTGGATCGAGGGAATCCCGGGAACTCCCGTCCCCGCACCGACCGCGACGACGAGGAGGCCCAGCGCGAGAGCCGCCAGCGCGGTGAACCCGCGCGAGTGCAATCTCACCCACCGCTCGGGCAGAACTTCGGTCGGCACGTCCAGCCCCCTATCCGCCGCGCGGTGCGGTGGAGCCCGGGGGCTCTGAGACGAGACGGTCGTACCGGTGGTCGGTCACCATCTGAACCGAGGCGGCGGCCTCCTCGTAGATCTCGATCCCCTCGAGCGCCTGCAACAGGGTCGGCATCACCGGTCGCCGGTCGGCCGTACCCCCCGGGGGTCCGATCTCGGCCGGGGTGCTACGAGCAACGAAACCGAGCAGCAGCGCCCGATCATCGTAGGCGAAGACGAACGGAAAGACACGGCTTTCGCGCGTGAGCGTGGCGAACAGCCCCTCGGGAGGGACCCCCGGCCGGCGTAGACCAGCGACGAACACGATCCGATCGGCCCGCCGTCCGGCGTATTCCGGTATCCGGGCCGGCTCCGCTAAGACCCGGTGATAGACCCACCCTTCGGCGATCAACCGTTTCTGCGACGACGGCAATCCGAACGGCCCGACCAGATGGCCCCCATCTCCGTCGGGGCTGCGGAGAAAGGGTCGCTGGAGCAGTTGCCGGGCGGCCCACATCGTCCGCGGGGTCCAGATCGCGGACCCGCCGGTGCGAACGGCCTCGGGCAGCTTCGGGAGTCCCCGGGGGTAATGCCGGCTTCCCGGTGAGCCCGCCACGCTCGACCAGGCACCCTCGAGGTCGAAGTAGACCGGGACATCGAGGTCATCGACGCGGGGTGAGAGCATCTGGGCGCCGCTCGAGAGGCTCGGATCCCGCAGATGGAGTTCGGCCGTCCGTCGCGCCTCCGCGGTTCGGTGGAAGAAGACCCCGAAGGCCAGGCGCGGCCCCGCCCAGAGCACGACATTCCCCGGCTCCCGCGCCCACCGCTCGGTCAACTCTTGGGCCCGGTCGGCGAACGGACGGGCGAGCGCGAACGATACCTCGGGGAACCCGAACAGGGTGGGGGAAGGGACGTACCGGTCCCGGACCCAGCCTTCGGTGTAGGCGCGACGACGCGCCGCGTGGAACGTGGACCGCGCGACCCCGCCTTGACGCAGCCTCTCGCGCTCACCGGCGCTCTCGTCGGCGAGCAGGATCGCGAGGACCCGCGCCTCGGCGTCGGTCAGCGAGCGCATCTCTGCGGATCCTCCTTGCTATGGTGTCGCACGCGGTCTCGCCGCGGACCCAAAAAACGGGACTCCCGTTTAAGGGGGTGGTTCGAGACTGCTCAGGACGGGCTGGAACGCCCCAGGAGTCGAATCGATGGAGAAAACCGTTGGGCATCGGTCGGTCGTGGCCTCCCTCGCCGCGGTCGGTGTCGCCCTCGTCGTCGTGCTCGCCCTTCCCGGATTGGTCCTCGCGGCGGCTCCCCCGGGGTCGGCGCGGCCGGCCAGCGGCACCTCCGAGGTGCTGTGGGCCTACGGCGCGACGAAGAATCTCTCGATCACGGCGACCTACGGCCACAACGCGTCGTACTCGATCACCGGGTGGTTCGGCTACCACGTGATCCTGACCCAGACCAATCTCTCGAGCACCCAGTTCATGCTCGAGCTCAATCGGACGATGGGCTTCGTCTACGACGCCGCATTCTGCGCGCCGGTCTGCGGATCGACCGCCCGGGTTTCGGCCAACATCACCATGCGCGCCACCGACCACGAGGTGGGGTTCGCGAACTTCACGCGTGCCGGGTCGGTCTACGTCAATGGCACCTCGGTGCGCGCCCTCGCCATCCAGAACTCGGCCGCGATGCTCGCCGCGAACCTGACCGAACGGTCCTCGATCAGCGTGGTGACCCCGAACGGTACCGTAGGCGGCCTCATGTCGATGGCCGCCGCGGCGCATGCGACCGCCGCGATCCAGTTCAGTCCGGCCCTTGGGCTCATCCCGCTCAACACGACCGCCGGAGAGGCCTGGAACTCCAGTTCCGGGTTCACCGCGCAGGGACGGGCCACACTGACCCTCTCGTTCTCGGACAAGCCGGCGAGGGGGACGTGGCAGAACATCACCCGTTCCTCCTCGCCCTCGGTGAACACCAGCGGCTCGGTCGCCCTGTTCGGGACCGATGATGGAGCGGTCACGCTGCGGAACGGTAACGTCGTGCCGGTCATCGTGCTCCACGTCGTGGGCCCGTTCGTGCCCCGAGAAGGAGTCATCTGGCTGCCGGCGGGCGCCGATCTCTTCGACGGGGCCAGTGCCGCCTACGCCAGCCAGTCGGACGGGACCGTGGGTGCCTCGACGGACGCGGTCGACTGGGATTCCCATGGCGCCACCCACGTCGGCCTCGACGCTTCGACGACGGGATTCACCCCGCTCCCGAACGCGGCCGCAGCGGGCGCCGTGGTCCCGGTGACCACTCCCACCTCGCCCCTGACCGCCGCCACATCGGTGGTCGGCGCGGCCACGCCCGCGGGCAGCCAGATCCAAGGGCAACCGGAATCGGTCGCTCAGGCCCAGACGGGCAGTCAGTGCATCCTCGGCGGGAGCTGCCTGCAGAGCCCCGGATCCACCGGTCCGGGTGGGGGCACGAGCGCTCCGGTCACGCACCTCGCGGGCCTGTTCGTCGCGGTCGTCGTGGTCGTCGCCCTGGCGGGTCTTCTCGCTGGGCTGATCACGCGCCGGCGCCGAACCCCTCCGCCCCCGACCGCCGCGGCTCCGAGCTTCGCGAGCGCTGCAACCCTACCACCGCCACCCCCGCCCGTTCCCGCACCCCCCCCGGCGAACGGACGGGCCCCCCCCGCGGGTGAGGACCCGCTCGGGCACGTCTGGTAGGCCCGCCCGGTGCCGCGGCGGCCAACCCTTTCTTTCCTTTCCCCGATCCTTCGAATCCGAAGGGGCTCGCGGAGCGATCGACGTCGAGCGCGGTCGGTGCGGGTGGATCCGCCCGGGCGCTACGGGGATTTACACCTGCAGGGGACGGGCTTCCCGCGCCGCGAGCGGGTAGCGCAAGATGGCCGCCACACCGCCGAACGCCTTGACGAGCATCTCCCCCTCCTCGCTTTCGGTGGAGATCAGGCGCACCTCGGCGCCGGAGGCTTGGGCGCGCTGGAACAGCCCCTCGACGTAGTCCTCATTGGCGACGATCGCCGGGGACTGCCCGCCGCAGACCGGGCACGGAGCGTGGGCGACCTCGTCGACCTCGGCGTCGGGGAGCACGCGGGTGAACTCGTGGCCGCAATTGCCGCGGTAGGTCACCCGGCGTCGCCGCAGCCCCTCGGAGACGAGGAGCAGGGCGACCGCCCCCGCCTCGAGGGCACGGCGCACCTCCGCCTCGCCGTAGGCGGCGAGTCCGGCCTCGGTCTTGCGGATCTCAACCAGCAGCCTCTGTACCAGCCGCTTTTCCTCGGTGACCTCGAGGCCGTGCAAGGTCTGGGTGGCCTTCTCGACGAGCTCCTTGAGCCCGTACTCGTCGGTGTACCCGACGTCGAAGAGCGGTTGGACGACCTTCTTTTGGAGCTCGTAGTGGAGGTAGCCCTCCTTGTAGAAGTACTCCTTCGTCGCGCCCGGACCGCCGAGCAGGATGCCCTTGAGCGTGTCGTTCTTGGGGAGGTAGAGCTCGGTCGCGATTTCGCCGCTGCGGACGAAGAAGTCGTGGGCGGCGTGCTCGATGAGCCGCTCGAACCGGTGCGCGGACTGCCCGCCGCGGCCGTGCTTGGACGGCACCTGCGACTGCTTGTTCCGCAGGACCTCGATGCGCTTGCCTCGCAGGAAGCCCATCGTCACCTCGGCGCGGTCGATGACGATCAGCCCCCACAGCTCGGGCTCGTGGACCATGGCGAGCAGCGGGTCGAGGAGGAACGTCGAATCGCACCGGTACTGGTAGGTGTTGAGCGGCTCGGGCGGCTCGACGATGTAGGTGACCGGCTCGCTCTTGTCGGCCCCGACGGCCTTGCTTCCGACGAAGAAGGCGACCCCGTTGGCCGGTGCCTCCTTGAACTGCCGGACGCGTCCCATGAGCGACTCGATCGCCCACATGACGTTCTTGCGCGTGGTGCGGCTCTTGATGTTCGAGCTTTGGGCGTACTCGTTCCGCAGGTAGCCCATCACGTCCGGGATCTGCCGGCCCGGCGGGACATAGAGGGTGACGAGCTCGGTCGCACGACCGCGTGCGGCCGCGATCTCGTCGAGCTTGCGCTTGAAAGCGTACCGCGCGAGCTGCGTGTCCGCGGTCGATGTTTCGGCCACGATTCAGGCCCCCCCGTCGGGAGCCGGAATCACCGACGATGCGGCGGCTCGGGAGCTTGCGCCCTCGGGCTCGTTCCCCGGGCGGACCAGTCAGAGCAACTTGCGGATGTGCTCGTCGATGACCTCTTCGGGGTAGGCTCCGACTATCCGGTCGACGAGCTTGCCTTGCTTGAAGAACAACAACGTCGGGATGCTCATGATCCCGAGGGCGCCGGCCTTTTCGCCGTTGTCGTCGCTGTTGAGCTTGCCGAACGCGACCTTGCCCTGGTAGCGCGTGGCGAGCTTGTCGACGATGGGCGAGACCATGCGGCAGGGGCCGCACCAGGGGGCCCATACGTCGACGACCGCCACGGAATTCTGTTGCGCGAAGTGATCAAAGCCCGCCCCACTGAGCTCCTGAACGGTCATCCCGGCTACCTTCGTCGTAATCGACGCGCGCGGCCCATTTAACTGTACTCGCGCTCGTGCGCCACCACGGAACCCTCACGCCCGGCGGAACGGCCCTTTCCATTCCTCTATCTACCGGCGACCGCATAGGGGAAAGCATGCATTCTGGAAGGATTCGCAGCGGGGCGGACGCCGTCGGACCCGGGGCGGGCGAGGTCCCGATCTCCCAGGGGGTCCCGGCCCTGCTACGCAAAGGCCGCCAGCCGCTCGTCGGCGCGTTGGGCGCGAAGTCCGGGCGTCCGCGGATGCCGATCCTGAGCCCCGCCGCCCGCAAGGCCATCCGACAACGGATGCTCCTGTTGCGATCGGCCGCGCTCGAACGGATCCGCGGCCTCACGGGCGCGAGTGCCGAGTCGTTGAAGACCTATCGCCGGGAACTCTCGGAGAGCCCGCTGCCGGATCTGTTGCTCGCGCGGGGAGCGGGCGGTGCGTTCGTTCAGGAGTTCCCGCAGGGCGGTCTGCTCTATCTGTTGGTCCGGGCGCAGCGTCCTCGACGCGTCGTGGAGACCGGTGTCCGGCCCGGGTACTCGACCGCGTGGATCCTCTCCGCGCTCGAGGCGAACGGGGAGGGCCGTCTCACCAGCCTCGGGCCGGGTTCGGCCAGTGGTCGAGCCCCGGGCGTCCACGATGTCTCCGTCGGCCAGTTCGTCGCCCCGGCGCTTCGGGGCCGCTGGACGCTCGCTCTGGGCAACTCCGAGGAGCGTCTTGGGAGCATCCTCGCCGACGGCGACGGAGCGGTCGACCTGTTCTTCTACGACAACGGACCGGACGCCGATCGCGCTCGGTTCGAGCTGCGCAGCGCGTGGGGATCGCTCGGAACGAACGGAATCCTGCTCGCCCACCACGTCGAAGCGAGCCCCGTCTGGAGCGAGTTCTGCCGCGCCCAGGGCATGCCGGCCCAGATCCTCGACCCGGGTCCGCCGCCGCTGGGGGCGCTCGGGATGCGTCGCGCCGGCGCGGCCTAGCGCTCGAGTTCCTCGACGAGGTGCTGGACCGCCGGGAGGATCAGCTTCTCGAGCGCCGTGCGCACGGCCCGCTCCGAGCCCGGGAGCGCGAAGACCGGCTTGCCCTTGACAAGATACATCCCGGCCCGGCTCAGCCATGCGAGCGGGCCGATCTCCTGGAAGCTGACGCTCCGGTAGATCTGGCCGAACCCGTCGTGCGCCTTGCCGCCCATGACCTCGAGGGCCGTGACGGTGAGGTCCCGCGAGCTGACCCCGGTGCCGCCGATGGTCACCGCGATCTCGACGGGGATCTCGGCGAGATGGGGGTCGAGCCAGTCGCGGACGTCAGCGACGCTGTTGGCCACGAGGCCGTAGTGGAGGACCTTGTGCCCTCCGTTCGTCAGGAGGTTGACTGCAAGCTGGCCGGAGGGATCGTCCTCGATGCTGTGGGTGTCCGATACCGAAAGAACGGCGCATCCGAGCGCGCGGCCGCCCCCGAGGTGGTGTCGGTTCGCGCCGGTCGGGGTGGGGGGGTGGGCGCTCACGGGGGACTCTCCCATCGTTGCTTCTCCTTGGTGACCACCCGGATCCCAGTGATGCGGGTCGCCGGGTAGCCTCCGCGCGCGTTCTTCTCGAGGTACTTGACCATATCCCACACCGTCAGCAGCGCGACGCTGACGGCGACCAGCGCCTCCATCTCGACGCCGGTCTTCCAGATCGCCTCGACCTCGGCGCGCGCTCGGACCCCCCGCGGGGTCGCCGAAAGTTCGACGGCGCTCCCGGTGATCGGGATCGGATGGCAGTGCGGCAGGAGCTCGGGTGTCTTCTTCAGCGCCAGGAGCCCCGCGAGCTCCCCGGCGAGGAGGGGATCGCCCTTCTCGGTCCGGCGGGCGCGCACCGCCGTGCGCCCGGGCTTACTGAGATGGAGCTCACCCTCCGCGACCGCCCGGCGGTAGACCTCGGGCTTGTCGTGGATACGACGCTGGCGGGTCACGGTCGTCCCGCGGGCAGTCGGCTCAGCGCGAGGCGTGCGAGCACCGTCTCCAGCTGGATGCGCTCCGACCCCCCCTCGGAGATGCGGAAGTCGACCTCGCCGAGGTAGTCGAGCAGGCGGAGCTTCTCCGGCGTGGAGATCATCGACTCGGGCAGGTCCGGCAAGAACGTGTGGATCGAGCGCAGGATGTCCTCGCCGCTCGCGCCGCGCTCGGTGAACATCCCGAACAGCATCGAGCGGGCCTTGTCGAAGTGACCGGCGAGCGCCTCCTCGACCATCGCGCGGATCTCGTCGCGGAACGGGGTGGTCGCCACGCCCGCGATCGCCGCCTTGGTCACCGGGTCGGTGTAGGTGGCGGCGAGCTGGAGCAGGTTGACGGCTCGGCGGAGGTCCCCGGAGCTCGCTTCGAGGATCGCCTCGTAGGCGCCCGGTTCGACGTGCCGCTTCTCCGCGCTCGCGATCCGCTCCAGCGTCTGGTGGACCTCGTCGTTCGAGTAGACATGGAACCGGAACACCGCGCACCGGGATTGGATCGGCTCGATGATCTTGGACGAATAATTGCACGAGAGGATGAAGCGGCACGACTGGGAGTACCGCTCCATCAATCGACGCAGCGAGGCCTGGGCCTCCGAGGTCAGATTGTCGGCCTCGTCCAGGAGCAGTAGCTTGAACCCGACGCCGCCGATGGGCGAGGTGCTCGCGTACCCCTTGATCTTCGTGCGGACCGTTTCGATCCCGCGCTCGTCGGAGCTGTTGAGCTCGAGGAAGTTCTGCCGCCACTCCTCGCCGTAGAGGTCGTGGGCCAGGGCGAGCGCGGCGGTCGTCTTCCCCGTGCCGGGCGGACCGGCGAACATCAGATGCGGCAACGAGCGCCGCTTCGCGTAGGCGGCGAGCAGCGGCACGATCGAGCCCTGGCCGATCATGTCGGCCAGCGAGTGGGGCCGGTACTTTTCGACCCAGACGGCGCCCCCCTCTTCCGCCGCCACTCCTCCGAAGCCCCGGCTCGCAGCGAGGTCCCGCCCGACATAACGGTTACAACGACGGGCAGCCGGTTGCCCGGCCGCCAGCGAGGCGTTATGGAGCCGGCGGCCCTCGAACCGGGGGCCGATGCGGGAGATCCTCGCGCACCTTCAGTTCCGGGGGATCATCCGGGAGCGGAGCGTCGATCCGTTCATCCGGCTGCTCCGAGCGGTCCGGGACCGCCGCCGGATCCGCGGCGTCCTCCTCGATGTCTCTAGCGGCGGGGGAGCCGCGGTTCCCTCGATGGACCTCTACCTCGCGGTCAAACGGCTCGACCAGGTCAAGCCGGTCATCGCCTCGATCGGCTCGATCGGCGCCTCGGGGGGCTACATGGCCGCGCTGGGCGCCCGTCGGATCTACGCCTACCCCGACTCCAACATCGGTTCCATCGGCGTGATCTACCCGCACTTCGCCGTCAAGGGGCTTCTCGACAAGCTCGGCATCGAGGTCGATCTGATCCATCAAGGTCGGCACAAGGACGCCTACCAGGGTTATCGACCCCTGACGGATGAGGAGCGCGGCAAGCTCCTCAAGGTCTCGGAGGACGGGTACCGCGGCTTCGTCGAGCTCGTTGCCCGGGAACGTCACAAGACCGTCGACGAGATCACCCCACTCGCGACCGGCGAGGTCTGGAGCGGCACCCAGGCCGCCCGTCTGGGGCTCGTCGATGTGCTTGGCGATCGTGAGATGGCGTTGACCGAACTCTCCCAGATCACCGGCGTCCCCTCGCACAAGGTGGCACGGATCGAGCCTCCCCAGCCGTTCCTCGCCCGCCTCCTCTCCGGTGGGTTCATGGCGGCGGGCAATACGATCCGCACGAGCGTCGCCGACAGCATCGAGGAACTGGCCTACGAGGGCTTCCTCGGTGGCCGTCGGTAGTTGGCGTCGCGGAATCCCGCCCTTCCTACGTTAAATACGACGGGGCCGCTCGGTATCGCCAGCCATGCCCGAGCAGCGCAACCGCGGGTTCAGCTCCGCCGCGGGCCTCATCCAGTACTACGACATGGAGGAGACGCGGTCGCTGAAGATCGACCCGTACTTCGTCCTCGCGCTCGGGATCGGCGCCGCCGTGGTCGTCGAGATCCTGAACTGGAAGTTCGTCTAGCCCGGATCGTCCGGCCTTCGTAGTTGTTTTCCATTGCGGCACCCGCGCCGCGGACCAAGACGAAACCCCCAAGCCCAGCTCGGCCTGCTCGGTCCATGGATTCGTCGGAGCTTGTTCGAACCGCTCTGCTCGTGATGGATTTCCAGACGGGGATTGTCGAGCGCGTCCGCGGGGAGGGTGCGATCGGGAGCGCCCGGCGGGCGGTGGGGGCGGCGCGTTCGGCCGGGGTGCGAGTGATCTTCGTGCGGGTCGCGTTCCGCCCGGGGTTTCCCGAGGTCAGCCCGAGGAACGCAAGCTTCTCCCAGGTCCGCGAGCGCGGTGGATTCACCGAGAGCGATCCCAGCACCCAGGTCCACCCAGATCTGATCCCTGCGCCGGGAGAGCCGGTAGCGATCAAACGGCGGGTGAGCGCCTTCGCCGGGAGCGACCTCGAGGTGCTACTGCGCGCCGGCGGGATCACCCACCTGGTACTGACCGGCCTTTCGACGAGCGGCGTCGTGCTGTCGACGATCCGACAGGCGGCCGACCTCGACTACGCGATCACCGTCCTCGGGGACGGGTGCGCCGACTCCGACGCCGAGGTCCATCGGGTGCTACTGGAGAAGGTGTTCCCCCGGCAAGCCCGCGTCACGACCGTGGACGCGTGGGCGAGCGAGCTGGCGGGGGTACATCCCCCGCCCGACTAGACCGGCGGTTACGCGGCGGCCGGCGCGCGTCCCGGGAGCCACCTGCCGATACTGCCGCTGCCGAGCAGACAGACCTTCGACTCGGGAGACTCGTCGAGCAGGGTGTAGGAGGTGCGGCCTGAAAGCGCTCGGGCGAAGCGCGCGATCTCCTCATGCGAGGGCACGTGATCGGTGGACAGTCGCTGACGCGAGCGCCCCATGTAGACGTACCCCTTCGGCTCGATGAAGTCCGGACGGGCCAGGAGGTCGAGCTCGGCGTACTCCGCCTCCCAGCCGAGGTTCCAGCCCTTGACCAGGGTGTGGCGGACGACGCGGCGCGTCCGCAGCCCCCGCACGATCTCTAGTGATTCGCGCAGCCGCGCCCAGGCGTGGGGGTCGGCCGGAAGTGTCAGCCGACGGAAGATCTCCTCGTTGGGCGCCGTGACCGAGACGTACAACTGCGTGGGGAGCGGGTCGAGCGAGCGGAGCCCGTCGGGGTTGGTCCCGTTGGTCACCAGGAAGGTGGTGATGCCCTGCTCGTGGCACAGTTCCAGGAAGCGATTCATCTTCGGGTAGAGGGTGGGCTCGCCCGTCAGCGAGATCGCGATGTGGCGCGGCGACTGGGATTCTTCCCAGCGACCGCGCTCGACCGTCCCCTCCCCCTTGAACCCGGAGAGGATGCGGCGCTGCGCCTGAATGGAGCGCTCGAGGAGCCCTTCCGGGTCGTCGTACTCGCCCATCATCGCATCGTTCTCCCAGCCCTGGTTGCGCCAGCAGAACCGACACGACAGATTGCACGAATCGATCGCCGGCGACATCTGCAGGCACCGGTGCGACTCGATGCCGTAGAACCGGCCCTTGTAGCAGTCCCTGCCTTCGGTGAGCGAGGCCTTCGTCCAGTAGCAGAGCTTGACCGCGCTGTGCTTGCCGGTCAGCTGGTAGCCCTGGTCGGCGAGAGTGGACGATAGGTCCTGGTCACCCATCGGGGCGGCCAGTCGGGCCCGTGTCAAAAGCCGTTCGCTCGACGACCCGGCCCGGCGGGAGGCGGTCAGCCGAGGCGGACCCAACGGAGCGAGAGGGAATTGAGCACCACCAGGGTCGACGAGAACCCCATCGCCAGCGCGCCCGTCACCGGCAGCACGGCGTACACCCCGAGCCCGAAGATCGGAACGAGCGCACCGCCGGCGATCGGCAGCAGCACCCCGTTGTAGCCGAGCGCCCACGTCAGGTTACCTCGGACCTTGCGGACGGTCCGGCGACCGAGACGGAGCGCGGTGGCGACGGAGCGGAAGTCCGACCGCACGAGGATCACCCCGCCGGCCTCCCTGGCCACATCGGTTCCTGCGCCGATGGCGATGCCGAGGTCCGCCGCGGCGAGGGCGGGCGCGTCGTTGATGCCGTCGCCGACGAAGGCCACCCTGCGCCCCTGTTCGCGGTAGCGCTGGAGGAGGGACAGCTTCCCGGCGGGGTCGAGCGAGGCATGCACCTGGGAAATGCCGGCCGCCGCGGCGACGCGGCGTGCGGTGGCCTCGTGGTCGCCGGTGGCCATGACGACCTCGATGCCATCCTCCCGGAGGGCTCGGACGCCGTCGGCCGCTCCCGCCGCGATCGGGTCGTCGAACTCGAGCAGTCCCAGGATCGCTCCGTCGGCGAGCACCACGCTGTAGGTCCGCCCCTCGCGTTCGGACGTCGCGGCGGCGACGGCGAGCGGACCGAGGTCGGCAGGTCCGCCGATCGTCTCCGCGCCGGCGCGCACCGATACCTCGCGTCCCTCGAATCGACCCGAGACCCCTCGTCCCGGTTCGGCACGCACGTCGGTCGCACGGGACATCGGCAGCCCGCGCTCCGAGGCGGCCCGTCGCACCGCGCCGGCCAGAGGATGCTCCGAACCGGATTCGACCGCGGCCGCGAGCCGCAGGAGCTCGGTCGCATCGACACCCTGCCGCGGAACCACGCCGACCAGAGTGGGACGACCCTGCGTGAGCGTCCCGGTCTTGTCGGTGACGACGAGGTCGACCTCGCTCGCGCGCTCGAGCGAGTCCCGACCGCGGAACAAGACTCCCTCTTCGGCCGCTCGCCCGGTGCCGACGACCACCGCGGCCGGCGTCGCAATGCCGAAGGCGCACGGGCAGGCCGTGATCACCACCGAGACGAACACGAGCAGCCCGATGGTCGGCCCCTGCCCGACGATCGCCCAGAGCCCCCCCAGCGCGAGACCGACCAACAGAACGAACGGAACGAATCGGCTCGCGATGCGGTCGGCGAGCTGCTGGAGCGGCACCCGACTGGTCTCCGCCTCCGCGACCAATCGCCCGATCTCGGCGAGGAAGAGGTCCTCGCCGACGCGGTCGGCCCGGACGGTCAACTCACCCTCGCCGTTGACCGCCCCGGCCAGGACGCGATCGCCGGGTCCCTTGGGGACGGGCAGGCTCTCTCCGGTCAGGATCGACTCATCCGCCTGCGAACGGCCCGACACCACGATCCCGTCGGCGGGCAATCGGCCGCCGGGTCGGACCTGGACCAGGTCCCCGGGAACGACCTGGTCGGCCGGCAGCTCGAGTTCCCGATCGCCGCGGACCACCCGGGCCCGCTGGGGCAGCAGCTCGCGCAGTCGTCCGATCGTGCCCCGGGCTCGATCGCGGGTCAGATGCTCGAGATAGTTTCCCGTCAGGATGAGGGCGATGATCAGCGATGAGGCATCCAGGTAGTACGCCCCCACGAGGTGGGCCGGGAATGCGACGCTGACCGCGCTGTAACCGAAGGCGACCGTGGTACCTACGGCGATGAGCACGTCCATGTTCCAACTTCGATTACCGAGCGCGTCCCAGGTGCTCCGGTAGAACTGCGAGCCCGGATAGAACTGCACCACCGCGGCCAGTCCGAGCGCCGCGACGTCCCAGTCGACGAACGGCCGGGTGTAGGTGAGCACCAGGACGACGACGGCGAGCGGCCAGGCGACGGTGAGCAGCCGGCGGAGCCGGGCGAGTTCCGCGCGCGGGTCGGCGAACTCGCGCAGGCAGTGTTCGGAGCAGAAGTAGTAGGTCCGATTCTCCCGCTGGAGCTTGAGCTCCGCCGTGGCTTCATCGACCGCCATCCCACAGATCGGGTCGGTGGCCATGCGACGGATCCGGGGTGCCCGGCGGCGGGGAAGGATCGGGAGAAGGTGGGGGCGGGCTAGCCGATCAGCCCGCGGGATGGGTGCGGTCGAACTTTTCCTTGCACGCGGTCGAGCAGAAGTAGACGGTCGTTCCGCCCGAGACGCTGCGCCCCGCCGCTCGGTCGGGGTCGACCATCATGCCGCAGATGGGGTCCTTCACCTTGGTCGCCATGGGTCACCGTCGAACAACGGCCCGTAGGGCAGATTACGCCAACGGGGGGCGCCGGATCCCACCCGCGCCTCAATCGACGTCGACGCCGTCGCCGTTCGGGTCCGCAAGGAAGGCCTCCGGGATCTGCCAACCGGTCCCATCGGCCCCGCCGGCCCGCGGCGCGTACGGATAGGTCCAGTTCGTCGGAGTCGTCGAGAACAGGACCGGGGCTCGTGGGCTCATGCTGAAGTTGAAGAATCCGTTGGGCAGCGGCGCGTTGCAGTCGCGCGACGTGATGCACCCGAGCCCGAAGGAGCTCTCCATGAAGTGCAGCAGGCTCTCGAAGTAGCCCTGGCTGTGGTTGACCATACCGGCGGACGTGTACGGGCTCACCACGATCAGCGGGACACGGAACGAGAGCGTCTGGTTGCCGACCGTCGGTGGCGCTACCCCGTCGTAAAAGCCTCCGTAGTCGTCCCAGGTGATGAACAGCGCCGTGGAGTTCCAATCGGGCGAGGTCTCCACGGCGTCGACCACGGAGGCGACGAAGCTCTCGGCGCGGGTGACGTTCTGCGGGGGGTGGTCGGACTCCTTGGAGAAGGGGATCACCCAGGCGAGGTTCGGGAGGTTGCCCGCCCGGGCGTCCGAGAAGAACTGGGTGTTGGGGACGAAGTGCGGGGACAGCGCGCGGGAGTACGACTCCTGCTTGGCGGCCTGCGGGTTCCAGTAGTTGTACGCGCCGAACGCGAAATTGCCGTGGATCGAGGTCGCCTGGCTCCAGCTGGGGAGCGCGTAGTCGTAGTAGTCCCAGCTCGGGGCGTGCGAGCCGAGCAGGAGGTCCTCGACCGAGGTGGTGTTCTGGGCCTGGGTGAGGTAGGCGGCGCCGAGGTGCAGGTCGAACGACGCCGCCGGCGCCTGCCCGGCCAACAGGTACCAGTGGTTCGGGGTGGAGTAGCTCAGGGTCGAGGAGAAGAAGTTGTCCGAGAGACCGAACTCCTCGGCGAGGTCCCAGTAGAGCGGAGCGGTCGATCCGTTGTAGTAGCCGAACGGCGTCAGCCCGCTGTTCTCCGCCTGGTAGAAGCCGTCCATCGACCCGTTGTTCCACGCCTCGTGGGAGGTCAGGTTCGTGTGCGGCATGGGGGCCGATATCGACCAGTTCTTCGCCGTGAACGGGAACGGGGTGACACAGGCGCCCTGCTTCTGGGCCGGAAACAGCGGGACGCACAGGCCCGCCGGATAACCGTGGACCGCGGCCGGACAGCTCGGGCCGACGGAGGGACAGTAGGCGCCGAAGTAGTTGTCGAAGGCGTGGTTCTCCATCATCAGGACCACGATGTGTGTGATCGTGTGGTTCGTGGGCGGGGGGCGGTGGAGCACCCCGAAGTTCGCGTTCCCGACTCCGTCCAAGTGGGGCCCGCTCGCTCCGGCGGCGAGGACGAGGCCCGTCAGAGCCACGGCGGTCAGCCACCCGGGCAGGGGCGAACGCCGCAGAGGCGAGAATGGTCGATGCATCCAAGCGCGCGGTGAGAATTCCGCCGGATAAACCTTCGGAATCCGAGGGAGTATAGGGGGGAGGGGTCCCCGCTTTACGGGTTGCCGCCGGCGTCGTCGCGCCGGACGCGCCAGCGCCCCGACCGATTCGTCAAGATGAAATGGCCTCGTGGCTCCTGCCGCTGGTGGTCGAGGAGATCGAGCCCGAAGACCTCGCCGCGCTTCTTCGGGCAGGCCCGAGCGATCTGCTCGTGCTGGATGTGCGCGAGGACGATGAGCGGGAGACCGCCCGAATCGAGCCGTCGATCCACATCCCGATGAATGAGGTCCCCGGGCGACTCATCGAGATCCCGACGGACCGGCGAGTGGTAGTGTACTGTCACCACGGACACCGCTCGGCCATGGTCGCCGGCTACCTCGAGGGACAGGGTTACCCCCGTGTGCTCAATCTCACCGGGGGGATTGACGCGTGGGCACAGATCGTCGACCCGGCCGTCCCCCGGTACTAAAGTCGGGGCGTCGACCCGCACCGGTGCGACTCACCTCCGGTGCGTCGGGGGTTAGCCACCCCGGGGGCTCGCAACGGTGTCGATGGAGGCTCTCGGGATTCCCGAACCTACCGGAACGACCTCCGGGCGCGGGGTGGTACTCGAGGTCGAACGGCTGAACAAGGCCTACCGGGGGAGACGGGGGCGTCCACCCACCCCCGCCAACACCGAACTGACGCTGCGGGTCCACGCCGGCGAGATCGTCGCGCTGCTCGGTCCTAACGGCGCCGGGAAGAGCACCTTCCTCAAGCAAATCGCCGGGCAACTGCTCCCTGATTCCGGGACGATCCGCGTCGGAGGCGTCGATATGATCGCGCATCCCCGGCGCGCCAAGGAGCACGTCTCGGTCACCCCCCAGGAGTGCCAGCCGATCCTGAGCCTGACCGCGAGCGAGCAGGTCCGCACGTTCGGGCGGATCAAGGGCTGGAACCGTGCGCAGGCGGACCTGGGAGTTCCCCGAGTGCTTGAGGCCGTGGGGTTGACCGGCGAGGCGCACAAGGTCGTGCGCGATCTCTCGGGCGGCTACAAGCGGCGACTGCTGATCGCGATCGCGATGGCCGGGAGCCCGACGCGGCTCATGCTCCTGGACGAGCCGACGACCGGGCTGGACCCGGAGGCACGACGGGCGGTCTGGAAGGTCGTGCACCGGCTCCGAGCCGAGGGACTCGGGATCCTACTGACCACCCACTACATCGATGAAGCGGAGTACCTCGCCGACCGGGTCGTCGTCATGCACGAGGGGCGGTTCGCGCTGTCCGGGACGGTCGAGCAAATCCGGGCCCGGCTCCCGTTCCGTGGGCGCATCGACGTCCGGGACGTCGACCGTCTTTCGCCGGGGGCGCGAGCGCAGGTCGATGACCTCGCCCGCCGCGGACGCGTAGCGTTCCGTAGCGAGGGATTCGTGCGGATCGAGCTGGCGGAGCCGTTCTCCCCCGAGACCATGTCCTCCCTCGCCGCATTGCATCGGATGGGAGCGGCAGCGACGCTCGCACCGGTCTCGCTCGAGGACGCCTACCTCTCGGTGGTCGGGTCGCTCGCGGAGAACGGGCGATGAGCCTGATGAGGACCGTTCGCCAGACCGTCGACGCGACGCTGATGGCCTACCGGTCGGCCTCGCGCGACCTCGGACTGCTGTTGGCGTTCATCATCCTCTTCCCGATCGGGTTCCTGTTCTTCCTGGGCCAGATCGTCGCCCCGGCTCAGCGGCCCCACGTGCTCGTCGGGTCGATCATGATGGAGATGGCGCTGTTGAACATCAACGTCATCGCCCAGAGCATCGGGCAGGACAAGGAGAGCAAGCTCTACGACCTCTGGGTTTCGCTCCCGATGAGCCCGGTCGTCTACGTCACCTCCCTCGCGCTCTCGTTCCTGCCCTTCTCGCTACTCTCGGCGGGGATCACGCTGGCCGTGGGGGCGGTATGGTTCGGCATCGGGGCGTTCTCCATCGGCGTGCTCCTCGCGGCGCTGCTGCTCGTCTGGGCCTCGACGCTCGGGATCGGGTTCCTGGTCGGTGTGTACGGGACCTCGCCGCGACAGATCAACACCTCCGCCCAGTTCGTCGGGATCGTGATGACGTTCTTCGCGCCGGTCTTCTATCCCGTCACGGCGCTGCCGGTCGCGCTCCAGTACCTCGCGTACGCCTGGCCGTTGACCTGGGGTGCGATCCTGCTCCAGGCGATCCTGACCGGATCGGCCACGGGGGTGCTCGCCGCCGGTGGCGTGCTCGCCGTCTTCGCCGTCGCATGGGTGGTATTGATCGGGATCGGCCTTCGGTGGCGACAGGTCTGACCTCGTCGTCCAGAGGCTGTGCCTCGGCGGAAGGACGCGTCGGCGGCGGAATCACGGGACCGGTCAGCCCGGGCGCATCTCGGGCGGACCGGGCGGTCCGTCGCGGTCGAAGAGTTCGGTGAAGGCCCGCATTCGCCAATAGGTGTCCAGGAATTGTTGGCCCCGCGGGGTAAGGTCGTACAGCGTGACGTCGGCGACCGAGGTGGTGCGGATCAGCCCCAGGTCGAGGAGCTTGGCGAGGGCGGTGTTCAGTCGGTCCACGGGCATTCCGACCGCATAGGAGACCCGAGTGACCCGACCTTGGCCCCGATATCGCTTGATGACCTCGAGGATCTCGGCGTAGAGGTCGGTCCGTTCTCGTCGGCGCGACGGCCGAAGCTCCATGGGAGGAAGGGGCGCGCCCGGCCTCAGAGCGGTGCGGGCGGGAGGGTGGCGACTTTCTGGGCTGGGCTGCGCAGGACCAGATCCCGACCGACCCGCAGATCGTCGGTGTACTGGACGCTCTCGGCCACGCACCCGTCGTCCATCGACACCCGGGTGCCGTAGACGCGCCGGACGACGCAACGCTCATCGACCTCGACGACCCCGCCGTAGAGGTCCTCGGCGTTGGACTTCCGTCCGAGCTCGATCCGCTCGGCCACCAGTGGGCCCGTCACCGTCGCCTTCCGACCCAGTTCGATCTGTCGGGACTTGAACCCGCGAACGGTCCTAAGCGTCCCGCCGATCTCGGCATTGCCGGTGAGGATCGCCGAGTTCGCCGAGAAGGTGCCGCCGATCTCCAGGTCACCGGCCGTCAGATCCCCGCGGATCTCCACCGTGCCACCGACCTCCATCTTGCCGGCGAGGGCGAGCGCCTCGGCGACCCAGAGCTTGCCGCCGACCTCGACCGACTGGCCCCGCGCGCTGCCGCGCAGCTCGATGACGCCACCGACCTCGATCGATTCGAATTCCAGCGCGCCGAGCGCGACGACGCTCCCGCCGACCTCGATGCTCCCGCCCTTGGACCCCGGCCCGAGCTCGACGGTGCCGCCGACGCTCAGCGAACCGAACTCGAGGGCTCCGCGGGTCCGGAACGCGCCACCGACCTCGATGCGCTCGCGGATCCAACCGTCGCCCACCTCCGCGGTCCCACCGGTCTCGAGGGAGGAGAGGTGGACCGTCCCGGCCTTGGCCGAGCCGCCGACCTCGAGCGTGCGGGACTCCAGGAGGCCACTGACCTCCATGCGGCCGCCCACGGAGACCGACTCCGCGGTGAGATCGTGCTCGACGCGCAACTCACCGCCGACGTCCACACGCGCGGCCTTCAGGTTCCCCGCGACACGGAGCAGCCGATCCACATCGACCGCCGACGCTTCGAGCGGGCCATCGACCTCGACGCGGGACTCCTCGGCGTCCAGCGTACCGTGCACGATGAGCGGACCCATCACCCGGAGGTCGCCGTCCTCGATCTCGAGGCTCGCGCACTCGAGGCCGCACTCGATCGTGGCGTTCCCATCGAATCGGACCTCGCCCGTCACCTTGACCGTCGTCCCGGCGGAGGCGTAGATCCGGACCGAACCCTTCGCGGTCAGGTCTCCCTCGACCACGCCCAGCGCGGTGCGGCTCCCGCGGGGGAGCTCCGTGTCGCCCATGGTCGTGGGGAGGACGGGGGGTCCTAAAGGGGTAGGTCACCGACGGTGAGCACGCCTCGCGAGCGACCGCGGCCGGGCCGCTACCGGGGCGGTCGGTAGGTCAGGCCCATCGCCTCACGATCGTGCTGGGCGCCCGCGGGCCGCTGGCGGAGCACGTAGCGTTGGGCCTTCTGGTTCGCGGTCTTCGGGATCTCGTCGAGGAACTCGAGGTAGCGCGGGACCATGAAGAAGGGAAGGCGCTCCGCGCAGAAGTCGAACAGTGCGCGCGGTTCGACCGTGGCTCCCGGCTTGAGGCGCACGAACGCCTTGACATCCTCCTCGCCGAGGGGCGACGGGACACCCACCACCACGCTCTCGAACACCGCGGGGTGAGTGTTCAGCACGCTCTCGACATCGTACGGCGCGAGGTTCTCCCCGCGCCGGCGGATGACGTCCTTCTTCCGGTCGACGAAATAGTAGTACCCATCGGCGTCCCGCGTGACGAAGTCGCCGGTGTGGAACCAGAGGTTCCGCCACGCGTCGACGGTCTGGTCGGCCTTGTTCAGATAGCCGAGGTACATCGTGTACGGCTGTCGGGGCCGGACGACGAGCTCCCCGCGCTGTCCGTCGGGCACCGGCCGGTCCGCTTCGTCGACGACCTGCGCCTCGACGAAGCCGAGCGGCGTACCGACCGAGCCGACCCGGACCCGATCCGGGGGGTTCATCAGCGTCGTGCACCCGCACTCGGTCATCCCGTACAGTTCGATGATGGAGAGACCGAAACGCGACTCGAATGCGGGCCAGATCTCTTTGGTCGCGCCGGCGGTCAGCGCCACGCGCACCCGGTGGGTGCGGTCGCTGGCCTTCTCGGGCTGTTTGTAGAGGACGTTGATCATCGAGATCAGCAACGAGACGTGGGTGGCGCCCACCGCCGCCGCGGACTCCCAGAACGTCGTGGCGTGAAACCGCTCGTCGTAGGCCGCGAGTAGGTCGTTCTCGAGGGCGACGAGCGTCGTCATCTCCTGGGCATTGCAGTGGAACAGCGGCAAGGCCGTGAACAGGACGCTCGTAGGGTCCAACCGGCTGCGCGCGGCGATCTCCCGGGGCGTCGTGACGTACTTCTCGTGCGGGATCACGGCGCCCTTGGGGGGACCGGTCGTCCCGCTGGTGTAGAGGATTCCCGCCGGGGTCCATGGGTGGATCTCGACCGAGGGAGCTGGGCCGACCGCGGATTCGAGCTCGGACCAACTGCGCGCGTCCGCCGTGCCCGCTATCGCACCCTCGGAATCGACGCGCCACTCGGCGGTGAGGGGAAGCCCCGCCCTGACCACGTCGAGCGTTTCGACCAACCGCCGGTCGACGACGATCCCCTTGGCCCCGCAGTCGAGCAGCTCGTACCGGAGGAGGTCGCCTTTCAGGGCGGTGTTGAGGGGGACGACGACGACCCCGGCTTTTGCCGCTCCGAACCAGAGCAGAGGGAACTCCGGCGAGTTGAACAGCAGCGCCGCCACGCGATCGCCGACCTCGAAACCGGCCGCACGAAGCCCGGAGGCCACCCGATCGCTCTGTCGGTCCAGCTCGAGGTAGGATATCGTCCGGGAAGGAAAGCGCAGCGCCGGCCGTCCGCCGTTCTTCAGTGCCTTGGTCCGGACGAGACCGACGAGGTCGTGGAACTCCTCGCCCGGATCGAGCATCCTCGGTTCCGGAGGGGGGACACGCCATAACGGTGCCGTCGAGGCGAGCGCTCTTACCGAGCTCGCGGCTGGTGCCGGCATGCCTTCCCGCAGCGCACCGTACCGTCCGGACGCGCCGGCGGTCGTCGAACTGGCGGCGGGAGCGGTCCTGGCGCATCGGGCCTCGCGGGAGATACTTCTCCTCCACGAGCGGCAGGAGGGTCGGTGGTGTCTACCGAAGGGTCACGTCGAGCCCGGCGAGTCGGTCCTCGACGCCGCTCGACGGGAGGTCCGAGAGGAAACCGGGATTGCTTCGTTCGTCCTGGGGGAGGAGCTGGCCGAGGTGCGCTACCGCTTCTTCGCTCCCCGCCGCGGCGTGAACGTGTTCAAGTCGGCGGTCTACTTCTTCGCGGAGACCTCCGAGCGGACGAGCCGTCCGGAGGAGATTTTCGATGAAGCTCGGTGGGTGCCGTCGCCGGTGGCGCTTCGACTCGTTCCATTCCCGACGGACCGGCTCGTACTCGCGTCGGCTCTGAGCTACCTCGCCCATGGTCGTGCTCGCCGGGGTCGCGGATCCGAGGAAGCCTGACCCCCTCCATCCGCTCCTCCGCAAGAGGTAACGGACCGAGTCGGACGACCCCGAACGGGGTCCAGGTGCGGGGCCGCTCTGGGCCACCCGGGCACGATTAGGGGAGGACGCTACGCCTCGGCCTCCCGGTCTCCTTCATCTTCGATGACCTCGTACCGGCGTGGGGCGAGGCCGATGAAGTGGGTAACTCGGGAGAAGGCGAGGGTCGACCGGATTGCTTGCCCATGGCTCATCCGCCGGTTCATCGATCCGGAGGCCGAGTTCCTGTACGTGCCCAAAAACGAGGTACTGAAGGTTGCGATTTCCGAGGGGGCCACCCCGTTCGACGTTCCGGGAGTCGAGCTGCACCACTTCGAGGAGGGCGGCCAAGAGTTCGTCACCTTCGACGCTCTGATCCGCAAGTACCGGCTGAAGGATCCGGCGCTGCTGGAGTTGGCCAAGCTCGTCCGAGTGGCCGACGGGGGCTCCGGTGCGGAGCCTGAGGCCGCTGGGCTGGAGGCGGCAGCCACCGGTTTCCGGCTGATCGCCAAGGACGACCATGACAATCAGCGGCTCCAATTCCCACTGTACGATGCGCTCTACGCCTACTGCAAGTGGAAGGTCGAGGAGCACGGGCGCCTCGAACACACGGGTCGGTAGGCCCCGCCGGGCCTGAGCGCGGCGCGGTCCGCGATCGGGGCGGGCGTTTCGCGGGGCACCGTGGGCTCGGGCGCATCGACCTCCCCGGGCGCGACGTGGCCCCGGCCGGTCCACCGGGGGCCCCGGCTCAATCCGAGGGGAGTCGAAACCGCGCCCGCCCGGCGACGGCCTGCGACTCGGGGTACCCGGCGTCGGCGTGCCGCGCCACCCCGATCCCCGGGTCGTTGTTCAGGACCCGAGCGATGCGCTGAGCGGCGTCGTCGGTCCCGTCGGCCACGATGACCAGCCCCGCGTGGATCGAGTTGCCGATGCCGACACCCCCGCCGTGGTGGACCGAGACCCAGCTCGCACCGCCGGCGACGTTCAGCAGCGCGTTGAGGATCGGCCAGTCGGCGATGGCGTCGGAGCCGTCGAGCATCCCCTCGGTCTCGCGGTAGGGGCTCGCCACGCTACCGGTGTCGTGGTGGTCCCGCCCGATTGCGATCGGGGCGTGCAGCGCCCCATCGTGTACCATCTCGTTGACGAGCCGGCCGAACCGCTCGCGCTCGCCGTAGCCCATATAGCAGATACGTGCCGGAAGTCCCTGGAACTGGACGCGCGCCGCCGCCAACCGGATCCACCGGGCCAGCGGCTCGTTCGCGGCGAATTCCCGAACGATCATCCGGTCGATCGCACCGATGTCCTCCGCATCGCCGCTCAGGGCGACCCACCGGAACGGGCCGCTCCCGACCGCGAACAGCGGCCGGATGTACTTCGGGACATAACCGGGGATGTCGAACGCCCGCTCGACCCCCGCCGCCTTCGCCTGGGTGCGGAAGTTGTTCCCGTAATCGAACGCCGTGGCTCCTCGGCGTTGCAGCTCCAGGATCGCTCGGGCCTCTTCGGCGATCGAGGCGCGGACCTGGACGAGGTAGTCGGCGGGATCGTTCTTGCGTGCGGTCGCGGCGGTCGCCGGGGTCATCCCGACGGGGAGATAGCCGACCTGCAGATCGTGCGCCGCCGTCTGGTCGGAGACGATGTCCGGCGTGATCTTCCTCCGAACGAGCTCGGGGTAGACCTCTGCCGCGTTGGCGAGCAGCGCCACCGACGCGGGACGTCGGGCGGCGATCGATTCGCGAACGATCCCCAGCGCCTCGTCGAGGTCGCTCGCCGAGCGCTCGACGTACTGTTTATCGAGCCGACGCTCGATGGCCGCCGGGTCGACGTCGACGACCAGGGCGACGCCGCCGAGCATCGTCACAGCGAGCGGTTGCGCACCGCCCATCTCCCCGAGCCCCGAGCTGAGCATCCAGCGTCCGGTGAGGTCCGGCGCGCCGAACTCGATCCGGGCCAGGGACGCGAGGGTCTCGTAGGTCCCCTGGAGGATCCCCTGGGTCCCGATGTAGATCCAGCTCCCGGCCGTCATCTGGCCGTACATCGTCAGCCCCCGGGCCTCGAGGTCCCAGAAGGTCTCGTCGGTGGCCCACTTCGGGACGACCATGGCGTTCACGATCAGCACGCGCGGAGCGCCGGGGTGGGTCGGGAAGACCCCGACCGGTTTGCCCGACTGGACCAGGAGCGTCTCGTCGTTCCCGAGCTCGCGGAGCGCCGCGACGATCCGATGGTAGGCCTTCCAGTTCCGAGCGGCCTTGCCGCGACCGCCGTACACCACCAGGTGGGCGGGGTCGCGGGCGACCTCGGGGTCGAGGTTGTTCATCAGGAGGCGCAGCGCCGCCTCCTGCGACCAACCCCGGCAGGAGAGCTCCGTGCCGCGCGGGGCGCGGATCACCTCGGGGTTCTGGGTTCGCTCGAGCACGGCCCGAGGACCCGCCGCGGGGTAATGAACCCGCTCGCGGCCACCGGGCTCGGCCGGCTCAGGCGATCCACGCCGTGTAGTAGAAGTAGATCAGGTAGACCCCGACGATGACGAGGGCCACCGCGCTGACCTTCTTGATGATCGGGGTCCAGGCCTTCAACTGGTTGACGTACCGCTGCCCGGCGACGGCGAGGATCAGCGTCACCCCCACCATCAGTACCGCGGCGGTCAGGGCGAAGATGAGGATCGTGACGAGGCCGCTGAGGAAACCGAGCGCCATCCCGGCCACGACCACCGATAGGATGACGGGGAAGACGCACCCCGCGGCGGCGGCCGCGTAGCCCATCCCGTAGCCGAACACCTTGAGATAGAGCGATCCGCCGGTCGCCGCCGCGGCGACCGGCACGGGGGCGTTGGCGTCCCGACCGGTGATCCGGCCCCAGAGGTTCTGCAGCGGGGTGATGATCCGCCAATACTGCAGGTTGGTCACCAGCAGGGCGCCGAGGACGATCAGCACCCCGCCGACGATCACGAGCAGGAACTTGATGTCCCCGGAGATCAGGCTCGCCGCGTAGATCAGCGCGACCCCGAGCAGCAGGAAGACGATCAGCATGCCCAGTGCGGAGAGCGTACCCGCGGCGAGCGCGCGCCGGGTCGCGCTGGAGTAGGCGCCCTTCCCGGTTTGGGAGGCATTGACGTTGAGCCCGAGGAAGAGGCTCATGTAACCGGGGAACATCGGAAACGCGCACGGCGAGAAGAACGTCGTCACGCCCGCGACCGCCGCCAATACGAAGACGCTCAGCGAGACGATCGAGATTGCCGCCGCGTGACCGGTCAGGGCGTTCGAGATCGAGGACTGGATCGTCGACTGGCTCTGGATCCCGCTCCCCTGGTAGACCGCATGGCCGCCCTCGTCGATGACGAAGACCTGCGGGATGTCGCTCACCCCGTAGGCGTGCGAGACGGACAACGAGGGGGTGTCCTGGGCCATCAGCCAGGTGATGTTGTTGGCGTTGTGGTAGGCCTTGAGCGCCGGGATCGTGTCCCCGAACGACGGCTCGATGTAGATCGAGAGCATGTGGACGTCGGTCGTTCCGGTGCGGTTGTAGCCCGCATAGATCGACGACAGGCTCTTCTCGACGATCTGGCAGGCGCTGCACGAGAGGGACGTGAACTCGATGACGACGACGCTATTGGTCCGGAAGTTCGAAAGGGTGACCGGCTGTCCGTAGATGTCGTTCAGCGTGAAGTTCGGGGCGAGGGGCGCCGAGGCCGCTGCCTCGGTGACGAGCAAGAGGCCGCTCGTCGCGACCAATGCGGCGACCGCCGCGACCAGTAGGGCGGCGCGAGGCAGGGGAAGGCGACGCAGCCCGTTCATACTAGGGGGTCTCCGGAGCGCCGGTCGGAGCGGCCGGCTCGGGGGGCGATTTTCTCCGCGAACGTAGGGCGAGGATCCCACCCAGGACGACGACGAGCACGATCACAAGGAGGAGCCCGAGGCCGGGAAGGGTCGTGAAGAACGATCCGCCGGTGGAGTTCTTGGCCGGCTGGGTGGTCGGCGCCGCCGTCAACGAAACATCCTTGGAGGACGCAGCGCCGGCGATGGCGATCGGGACCGTGGAGACGGTGTAGCCGCCCTTGGTCACGGTCAGGTTGTAGGTCCCGTTCGGGATCCCCGTCAGCGTGTAGCCGCCGGTGGCGTTGGTCAGAGCCGTCGAGACGTTCGCCGCGTTGACGCTGACGTTCGCGCCGACGACGGGGGCACCCGTCTTCGCATCCACGACCTTTCCCGTGAGGCTGTAGACCTCGCCCGTGACGAGGATCTCGTACATGTACTCGCCCGTGACCGACTGGGCGATCGTCTGGTTGGCGAACGCGTTGGGGATCGCCGGCTCGGTCGAGGTCGAGTTATCGCTGTACTCGATCGTGATGTTGTACCCGCCGCGAATGCCGGGGTTCATCCCGCTGTAGTCGGTCATCGGGCCGGTCGTGCCGACATACCAGTCGGTGCCCTTCTGCAGGTTCATCGTGACGGGCAGGTAGCAGAGCGAACTCGTCAACTGGCAGAACGTGAACCAGATCGACGCGATGTTCGTCGTGCTCGCGACCTCCAGGTGGACCGAGAAGGGACTCGTCTGAGGGATCCGACCGGGCGTGTGATAGACCGAGAGCACGGTCGCCGACGCCTCCGCCCGGGGAGGGCTCGAGCTGCCGGAGGGGATCGCCGTCAGGAGCACCGCCACGACGGCGGCCATGGCGGCCAGGCTCGCGATCCTAGGGCGCCTCATGGGCGTTCGGGTCCCACCCCTTCCTGGGGGTCCCCACGCGGGGCCGGTAGCGGAGCGCCTTGGCGCGCTCCGCTCACTGCCCCCCGGTGCGCCCGTTCGTCGGTCCGCCGCGGCGGCCCGAGAGGACGATCGCCGCGACGATGGCGACCACCGCCGCGATGACGATCCCGGCGAGTGCAGCGATGTCGAGCATGCTCAGTCCGCCGCTGCTCGTGGAGGTGGTCGTCGACGCGATCGGGTGGAGCGCCACCGTGAGCGTCGAGGTGTTCCCCGGCGTCAGCGTGACCGTCGATTGATTGGTCTGATAGCCCGGGCTCGAGACCTGCAGCGAGTAGGTCCCCTCCATCTCTTGGCCGGTGAACGCGCCATTGGCTAGCGTCAGCGGTTGGCCGTTGAGGAGCACCTGCGCGCCCTCCGGGGTAACGGTGAGCGCGAAGATCGCATAGTTCGGTGTGAACACCGCGGGGATCGGGACCGCGCTCGTGCCCACGGTGACCTGGCCGCTCGGGTTGGTCGGGGCCAGGTAGGCGTACGAGTCCACCCCGACGGTCCAGTCGTAGACACCGGGGCTGACGTGCAGCGCGATCGGCTGGTCGCCGGTCTCGTTGAAGACCTCCGACGTCCCCGTTCCGAGCTGGAGCCACCAGGTGACCGTGGAGGGCAGGCCCGTCGCCGTCCCGACGAGGGGAGAGGCGGTGACGGCGGTCGTATTCGCCGAGAATCCGGCCGCGTTCTCCGCGTTCACGACATACCAGTAGGTCAGACCGCTCGAGACTCCGCCATCGGTGACGGAGGTCGTGCCCACCGACGTCAGTTCGGAGAAGGGACCGCTCGAACTCGTCGCCCGGTAGATGTTGTAGGTCACGCCAGCGCCACCGGAACTGGGGGCGGTCCACTGCAGCTGGACCGCGCCGTTGACCGGGAGCAGCCCGAGCGCCGTGGGGGTGCTGGGCGCGAGGCTCGCCAGGATGACGAACCCGAAGGTCTCGACGGTGCTCGTCCCGCTGGTCGGCGTCAGCGTGGCGGTGAGGTTGGCGTACTCCTCTTGGGTGGAGAACGGCAGGGTGTAGTTCACCTCGAACACGCCGTTCGACCCGGTCGTCCCGCTCGTCGGACTGACGGTGCCCGGACCGTTCAGGCTGAGCGCAACGCTCGCGCCTGCAACGGGCGCGTTGGTGGTGGAGTTCACGGCCATGAGCGATAGTTGGGTCGTCAGACCCGCACGGACCGACTGGGTGCTGAGCCCGGCCGAGACACCGAGCACCGGCACCTCGTTGGCGTTCTCGATGTCGAGGTTCGAGCGCTGCTGTACGAGGGTGATGGCGAAGAGATGGCTGGGGTTCCATTGGCTGGACACCGGGATCGTACCGGACACCGTCGTCGTCTGACCCGAGGTCAGGCTGACGGATTCGTTAATGACGGCGGCCCGGACGACGCTACCGATGTCGTGCATTCCGCCGGAGCCGCTGTAGTTCTGGTCGATGCTCTCGGCGAGGTAAGTCAGCGCGAGGTAACTGCCGGTGATGCCCGAGTCGATCGTCGCGTTCACCGTGACGGTGTGGGAGCCTCCCGCACTGGTGCTGAGGCTAACGGCTTGGGAGATCGAGACGTTCCCGGGGATCTTGGAGGCGTTCTGGATGAGCGACTTGTACGACGATTCAAGTTGCTGGACGCTGGCGCCGCCGGTCGAACCTCCCCCGCCGACGACCGGATGGCCGCCATCGAAGTACACCGACGGGTAGCCGGAGACGGCGTAGACGTGGGCGGAGGCCCGATAGTCCGAGATCCCGTTCAGGGTCGGCCAGTTGTCGTAGCAGTTCGAGTAGTTCCCCGTCACGCACGGGTGCAACTCAGTGGAGATCATCGTGTTGGTGCCGTAGACGTGCTCCAACGCGTACATGGCCTGCGACTCGAACGGGCAATATTCGCACCACAGCTCGGTGAAGGATTCGACCAGCACCGTTCGCGAGAACGTCGTCGCCGGGTGGGGGGAGGCGGAGCGGGTCACGTGCGTTACGGCGCGGGATGCGGCAGGAGCGGCCGCCAGATGAACCGCCGCCGTGTGGACGGAAGGTGATCGGGAGACCACCGAGCCGACGTGGGGGGACACCGGCACGGCCGCGAGCCCCATCAGCACGGTGGCGAAGACCAGCACAACAACGGCGACGGCGCTCTTCTCGTTCATGAGATATTTCATCCCTTACGACCGGGGTCGCGGAGGCGAGCGTTCGGTCGAGGACGCTTCCGCCCTCCGGACACCCGCCATCGCCGGCGCAATCGGGCTGCTCTATTTAAACCGCATGTTTCGGCGAAATCGCCGACCGAGGCGCGCAGACTGAGGCACCGCCGGGTCCCGGGGACGTGTCGAATCCTGCGCGGTCCACCGCTCGCGGGGACGAGAGTCCACGTGGTCCCGGCGCTAACGACCGGCCGGTGGGTCGCCTTCCTCCCAGTCCTTCGGAACGCCCGCCCGATCGGCAGGTGCCGTCGCCTTCGCCGAGGGCGACGACGAAGTGGTGGCCGGGGCGACCGGGGTCAGGGCGGGGGGTCTCCGGCTTCGGTTCCAGAAGTACAAGGTCCCGAGGAGGAAGATCAAGGCGAGGGCCGCGAGCCCGATCAGCAGCCCCCAGTCCAATGTCGAGAGGTGCGAGGGCGGAGAGGAGGTGGTCGCGGCGGTCGAGGAACGAGCGAGCGAGACCGTCAGCGTCACCGCGTGCCCCGGGCTGACCGAGACGTTGTTGAAGTAGGGAACGTAGCCGGAGCCGACCACGACGAGGGCATGCGCCTGCGGCGAGGCGACGACGGAGAACGCCCCCCCGTTCAGGGTCACGGTCTGCCCGTCGATCGTCAGGCTCGCGTTCCCGGGCATAACCGTTCCGTTGATCCAGCCGTTCGCAGGGGAGAACCGCACGGTCACGGTGGAAGGTCCGCCGTTGACGGGGGCCATTCCAGAGGAGGGCGCCAGCGTGTAGTCGGGCTGGGCCGTGACCAGATACGGGTAGGAACCGTTCGGCTCCCAGATCGTGACCGAGCTCAGGTTCGTGGAGATCGCTCCGCCGGCGAGTGAGCCGGACCAGACCGTACCGGCCGGAAGCCCGACCTCGGCGAGGGTGACGGCGTATACGGGCGCGGGAGCTCGGACCGCCCGCACGTTGACCGACGCGTCCGCCCCGCTGACCGGGACGGTGCCCGAGGTGGGCGCCGCCGTCCAACCCGTGGACAGGCCGCTGACGGCGAAGGTGTAGCTGCCGTTGGGCTCGGTGAACACGATGGACGTCGACGTCGAGCCCTGGCTCGCCCCGTTGAGGGATACGCTCCAGCTGGCACCGGAAGGTGCGCCGCTGAGCGTGAAGGTCACCGAATAGGTGGGGACCGATCCGAGGGTGAGGTTGATCCGGACCGTCGTCGACGCGCCGGTGACGTTGACGGTACCGGCCGACGGTGCTGCCCTCCAATTGGAGGGGGGCGCCACGGAGTATGCGTAGCTCCCGTTCGGCTCGCTGAACGCGATCGAATCGGTGGTCGAGGACCGGGGCGACCCGTTCAGGGTGACCGACCAATTCGAGCCGAAGGGGGCGCCCGTCGCCTCGAACGTCACGGTGTAGGTCGTCGCGGGGATCGCCGTGAAGGTGATCGGAATGGTCACCGGCGCGCCGGCGACCGAGAACATTCCAGAGGTGGGGCTCGCGCTCCAGCCCGCCGGGACGTCGCCGATGGTGTAGGAGTACGAGCCGTTCGTGACCGGCACGACGACCGATCCCCCGGTCGAATTCAATTGGTAACCGTCGATCGTCACCGAATAGGCGACGCCGGCCGGCCCGCCCGCCGCACGGAACGTGGCGGTGGTGGCCCCGGAGGTGGCGCCGTAGCGCAGCGGAAGGTAGTCTCCGCCGTTCGCGATCGCCCCGCCGTCGTTGTACGGCAGAACCCCCAGGGGGTTCGAGAGGGTCCCGTAGTTCGACCAGTAGTTCCCGCCTTGGACCGAGCCGCCGACGATATTCCCGGAGAGGGTGAATCCGTTCACCGTGCTCGGCTCCCACGTCGGGCGGGCCGAGATGTTCCAGGCGTCGGTGAACGTGGCGGCGTTGCTCGAGTAGAACGTCTCGGTGTAGATCGTGGTCGATGGGCTGAGCGCGGGCAAGCTGACGTTGAAGAAGTTGTTGTAGACGGTGTTGCCCGAGCTGTAGAACGCGAGGCCGACCGGGAACGAGCTCCCGAGCGTTCCGGCGGTCGCCGGGGCGAGCTGGCGGAACCAGTTGCCCCAGACGACATTGTGGCTGCCGCCGTAGAGGAGCATCGAACTGCCCTCGCCGAGGAAGGTGTTCGACGCGACCAGGTCGTAGGACGAGTTCCACATCAGCAGGTTCGCCACGGGGAACCCCGCTTGGTTCGGCGTGAACCAGCCGGAAATGGAGGCAGCGCCGTCGATCGAGACGTTGTCCGCGGCGAAGAGCTGGAGCTGGAGTTCGTTCGAGTCGGGCAGCCCTTGCTGCTCGGTCGCGACGAGCTCCGGTCCCCGGTAGTTCACCGCGAACGTCGGCAGGTCGGTCGCGTCGACATGTGCCCGGGTCTTGGTGAGCATCAACCCGGAGAAGACCGGGAACCCGAAGTCGTTGAACGTGCCGAACTCCGGCTCGAGCGCGCGGTATTGATTATTGTACAGGATGAGCGGGTGCGCTGCGCTACCGCTGCCCGAGGAGGAGATCGCCGCGAGCTGGGGGTCCCCCCACGCCGCGAGCGGCGTGTAGATCCCCCGGGAGGTATTGGAGAGGAGGAACAGCGGCTGGTTCCAGGTCGAGGCGTTCGTCTGGCTGATGACGAACGGCGCCGGATCGTAGTTGCTGAACTCGGCGAGCCCGGAGTAGTTCGCCGGGGAGAGCAGGTACTGGAAGTTGCCGTTCGTCGCGACCGGCGCCCAGCTGGCGGCGGTCCGGTTGAACGGCTGCTTCTTGTTCAGGAACAAGAAGGAGTTCGCCGGGCTGACGCTGCCGGTGACCTTGACGAAGCCGTTCGAGGAGGTCGGGCTCGCGCCCCACATCGGCTCGGGGATCGTCGGTCCCGGGCCGAGGTGCACGATGTGTTGCTTGTCGAACCAGGTGGCGACCCCTTCGACCGTCTCCCCCGTCTCGGATCCAACGTTCCAGGCGTCGCGGGTTTGCGAGTACCCCGGCAGCGACGTGTTCCAGAACTGGAGGTTCATCGAGGCGTTCAGGGTGTAGATCGATGTCGTACTGCCGCCCCCGGGACCGCACAGCACGAGCTCGGCGTCCCACGGGATGAACCCCGTCGGAGTGACGTTCCCTCCGTCGACCCGGAACAGTGGGGCGGGGATCGTCGCGACCGGGATCGCCGGCTGGGAGTTGAACACCACGTGGTCGTAGGTTCCGGTCGCGACGGTGTGTCCGGACTTGATGACGGTGAAGTTGAACCAGGCGATGTCATCGGGGTGGCCGCCGACGTTCGTCGTGCTCGCATTGAGGTACAGGTCGAGCGAGAACGGTAGCGAGATGTTGAGCACGGGCCCGAGCCCGTAGTAGAAGACCGGGGCCACGAGCTGGCCGCTCGGCCCGGTACTGTTGAACACGTTGGAGGTCATGTCGAACGACGGGCTCGAGAAGTTCCAGACGTTGTCGATGAATTGGAGCAGGTGGGTCTCCGACGACCACATCACCACGTTCTGCGTCCAGAACGCGAAGCTCGAATTGCCCAGGAGCGTGACGTTCCCGAGGACCGCGTTCAGCTGCTCGCCCAGGTACCAGGGCGCATCGTCGTCGGCGTAGAAGGCGGTGAGGTTGTTGAAGGTCGTGGAGCCCTCGAAGCTACGCGTGGTGAGGACGTAGGGGGTGGGGGTGCCGTTCCGGTCGTGCACGGCGTAGGTGGCCACCCCGATGGGCGCGGGCCACTGGGTATAGGAGGGGGTCACGGGGGCGCCCGCGACCGGGCGGGGCGCGTGGAAGTTCGGTAGGAACACATCGCGCAGCGGCACCCCGGCGGAACGGACCTCGGCGAGTACGCGCTGCTGCACGGCAGATGCCGTCGACGGCGCGGCGGGGGCAGACGGGGTGGCGGTATGGCTGGCTGATAGGGTCGACGGAGACCGTGTCACCGCTCCGGGTGGTCCGGCCGATAGGTGGACGGTGGTGATAACCCCCGGGATGCCGAACAGCAGTACGATAAGGACCGTGATCGGGACGGGGCTTCGAATGAGCGACTTACTCGACATCGTCGACGACTCTCCGGGGAGGTGATGCCGCTACGGAGGGGGGCTTCTATCAAGCCATCGCCGAACTCGCAATGCGCCCGGATCTCCGAGATAGGCGACGGGCAAGGCCGCGAGCCTTTCGGGAGGCGCGCCCGGCTCGACGAGTGGGACCGGCGTCGCCGCGTTCCTCCCCCTGACAGGAACGCCCCGTCCCGGTTTTCCCCCGCAGTCGGGGAAGTCGTTGGATCGTACAGATGTCCTATCGTCCCGTAGCGACCGATTCGGGGCGTCACCTACTTCGATCCAGTCCGGGGCGGGAAAGGCTGCGCGGCTTCTCTGCCCGACTGCGGAGATGGAACTCCGTTTTCGTGGGCAGCGCGAAGGACTCGGCGCCAATCGGTGCAAATCATAGAGGTTTAAGCGACGAAAATCCGTCGCCCGACCACTTTACCCGGTCCCGGCCTGGCCGTGGACCCCCGGGGGGAGAACAAAAAAATGGACGACAGAGCCAGAACAAGTGTTGGACTGGTCCGGAAGAAGGCGCTCATGGGCGCCGCGACGGCGGGTTGGGTGGGGGCAGTAGTCCTCGTCATGACCCTCGCCTCGGCGGCGGGCGCTGTGGCGCCCCCGACGGTGGTGCACCGAGCACCCTATTCGGGGTCGGTCGGGCCCGGGTCATATGTCGGAATCGACAACTGCGCCAAGGCGACGCTCGCGAAGAACGTGGCCTTCAGCATGCATACCGGCAAGGGCGGCTTTGGGGTCGGTTCGGCCTCCGCCAAGACGTGCGGCTCGAGCCTGGCCGGCGTCGGGGCCTACAGTGAGGGCTACGCCGAGCCCGACCTGAGCCTCGCGTTCAGCGAGCGTCTCCCCACTGGCTCGCACAGCGTTGCGGTCAACTGGAACTTGGCGTGGAACTCGTCCGGACACTACTCGATCCTCGGCTCGTGCCCGGCGGCCAAGCCGTTCCACAACTCCTACAGCTACACCAGCTCGACGTACGCCTACTGGGACAACTACTCCGGGATGCAGTCGTACTGCGCCGCCGATTCGGAGTCCGACCTCTACTTGGAGGAGATGTACCTCGAGGATCTGAACACGGGGGCCCAGACTTTCTCGAACTCGTGCTCGTCGTCGTACTGCTTCCAGGTCCTGAATGACTCGTACATTTCGATCTACAACGAGTCGGGCTACGAACTGTACAACTACACCACCTGGACCTCGTCCGGCGGGTACACCTACAGCGCGGGCAGCTACAGCCTGAACTACTCGGGCCACTACGGCGGGACCAGCTTCGGCGGGCCCGGCGGGAAGGTATGGACGAACTGGTTCAACGGGACGTTCGTCTCAACCCACAAGTACGCGCTCGTCTACTACTTCTACGGGTTCAACTACGCGTTCGTGGAGGGCTTCCCGAGCGCCACAGCGTCCGTCGCGTTCAACATGGGCACCCTGGGGAACGGACTGGACCTCAGCTCGGTGGCGATCACCTAGAGCACGACCGCGCCCGGGCGGGATCCGTTCGGCGACCCCGCCCTCCAACCATTTCACAACCGGATCCTCCGCCACTCCGGCGGGGGGTCCGGGTTCTCGTTTCCCTCGTGAAGTACCAGGCGCTTCATTGGAAGGCGGGGCGGCGCGGTGCCGCACAGCGTACCACGAAATGCTTTGGCGAGGCGTTGGAGGATCGCGGCGATGGGTCCGAGTGAATCCTCGCTCCCCGGCCCATCTGGCCTACCCTCTCAAGCATCCGCTACCTCGGGTGTGAGCCCCTAGCGAGCTCGATACCGAAGCTGCACGCTGCCCGCGGCCGGCCGGGGGCGCGACCGATGCTCCCAGGTCGCTCGTCGCCGCCGGCACGCTCGCCCGGCCAGCCGGTTCGGGCAGAGCATGCCCGCGAAGGCGCGCCCATCAGGCACTGGGGTCTCGACGGTTGCCGGGGAATCCCCTATCGGGTTCGTCAGTCCTCGGATGCGCCCTCTTAACTCGGCCGTGCTTCCGGGTCGATATGGCCCGGGGCCGCGATCTCCCCCTCGTCACACTACTTCCGATCGCCGCGGTGGCCGTCCTTCTCGCCGCATCGACGCCTTTCGGAGCGGTCGCGATCCACGCGCCGACCGGCCCAGCCCCGACCCGAGGTTCGTCGGTCGTCGACGTCGGGTCCCGTGCGCTGGCGGCCGCGCGAGCCTCGATCGCGCTGGGGGGAGGCCCGGGAGCGACACCGCTCGTGACAGGTCGCTGGACCGTTCTCGCTCCGGAGCTCGTGACGAACGCGGGTTACCCGGGCGAAGCGCCGGCCATGGCCTACGACGCGGCCGACGGCTACGTCCTGGTCCTGGGCGGGTTCGTGGGTCACAACTCCTCGCTCCCCACCTGGATCTTCGTCCACGGAAGGTGGACCCAAGTGCCGTCTCCCGGCCCACCTTCGGATCAGTACTCGGCCATCGCCTACGACGCGGCCGACCGGGAGGTCGTACTCTTCGGTGGGGCGGACTTCAGCAATCCCCACACGATCGGGAACAACGACACCTGGGTATATCGCGCCGGGAATTGGACCCGGCTCCCGGCCAACACGACCCACGCACCCTCCGGCCGCTTCCAGGCCTCGCTCGCCTACGACGGGGCCGATGGGTACCTGCTCCTGTGGGGCGGGAAGAACGAGAGGTGCGTCAATGGCCCCCCCTGTCGCGCCACGCTCCACGCCGACACCTGGAAGTTCCGCGGCGGCGTCTGGACCCTCCTGGTCGGCCATCCGGGGGTGCACCCGAGCGCCGACCCGGGGGCGCTGATGGCCTACGATGCGCCACTGGGTCGGGTGGTGTTGATCGGGGGCATCATTCACATGACCTACAACCCGACCTGGACGTTCCGCTCCGGCAACTGGAGCGCGCTCAACGTCACGCCCCCCCGCGGCGACAATGACGGTCGATTGAACTCCAACTTCGGCGCTTGCCTGGTCTACGACCCTGCCTTGGGCAAGCTGCTCCTGTTCCGTGGGAACACCAACGCCCAGACCCCGGGTCCGACCCAGACCTACGTGTTCAATGGAACCTGGCACGTCGTCAGGGTCACCGCCGCACCTCCTCGGAGCGACACGAGCAATTGCGTGTACGATCCCGGGCTCGGCACCGCCGTGATCTTCGGAGCTCCGATGTGGGAGTTTGCGGGAACGACCTGGAGGACGCTCCCTCTCGGCCCACAGCCTCCGGCCGACCCGCTGACCCTGCTCGCCTACGACGCCCGCGATGGGTACATCGTCTACTTCGGTTCCACCCTCGCGCAGACGTGGGAATACGTCCACCAGAACTGGACGGACGTCACCAACGGGAGCCGGCCGAATCCGCCACCTACGGCGGGCCCGGCGATGACCTACGATGCGGCCGATGGCTACGTCCTGTTGTTCCTCGGCTCCCCCAACGAGACCTGGAGCTTCCACGCCGGACATTGGACCCATCGCGTCACGGCGGTCGCCCCATCGCCCAGGGCCAATCCGGCCCTCTCCTACGACTCGGCCGACGGCTACGTCGTGCTCTTCGGGGGGGCTGTGTGCGTGTTCGGGCAGTGCCGGGACCCGCATGATACGTGGAAGTATCTCGCTGGGAACTGGTCGCTGATCCCCCCGGCGAAGGGCGGCCCGCCGCCCGGCCGAAACCTGGCGGGGTTCGTCGACGACCGCGCGGACGGATACCTGGTCCTGTTCGGTGGAACTCGGTGCAACTCCACGGCGCACGCCTGCTGGTCGCTCAACGACACGTGGACCTTCGCCCATGGGAGCTGGTCGAACCGGACGTCGGCGGCCAGCCCCGGGGCGCGCACCGGGGCGGTCGTCGCGTACGACGGGCATGCCGGAGTGGTGGCGCTCTTCGGAGGTTGCACGGGCACGAGTAACGGCGGGTGGGGGAGCGCACTCTCCGACACGTGGGTCTTTTCGGGGGGAGTCTGGGCCAGCGTCCCGGTGTTCGCAGCGATGTCCCCGCCCGCGCGATGCCATGCGCCCATGACCTACGACTCCGCCACGGGTCGAGACCTGCTTGCCAGCGGAGACGGCTTCTCGGACCTTTGGAGCCTGCGGCTCACGTAGTCGAGCCAAGCTGACGGTGAGCATCGTCGGCTCGAGTCGCCGCCCGTCGTTCGGGAGCCTCGAGAAGGACCCGATTGGACGTTGCGGCGCAACCGCGGGTATGTGGACGCGAATCTTTAGGGTCGGGTGACCACTACTTCGGACTCGTGGGTCAGTTGCGCAAGGGGCTCGGCCGGTGCGAGGGAGCGAGGCGTCGATCGACAGCGCTGTTGAACTAGGGCCGGGCATATCGGATGCCGCCATAGCTCAGCAGGGCGACCATCGTCAGGCCGATTCCCCGAAAACGACCCGCAAGGCTTCCCCGCCTCCACGGGGAGCTAACCTGTTCCCCTCCCCGGATGCGCCGGGGAGGGTCCTCTTTATTCCGGGACATATCCGGTCGTGGTTCGGAAGGAAAAGGATTGGAAGGCGGGAGAACTTCCCGAGGATCTTGACGAATTCGCGGATTGGCTTGACTGGGAAATCCACGACGAAGAACGCATCCGGGACGAGATGTCCGCTGTCGCGGATGCAATCAAGGACCCGGGGATGCGCAGACTCCAAAACTCTTACGTCTTCTCTCAGAACTGTCTGATTCAGACGCTTACCGCCCTTGCCCTCGCCGTAATCTACGCTCGTGAAGAGATTGAACGTGGAGGCGAGGAGGCTGAGACGCGGATGAAAAAGCTCGCGGGGGAGTATGCCAAGAGCCTCATTGCTTTCCGATCTCGAGACAGGCCCACCTCGGCAAAAAGGCCCAAGGATTGGGATCCTGGGTTGGCCTGACCGCTGCGGCGCTGGACTCCGTATGAGGCACCGGCCCTAAAGCGATCTAGCGTTGCCGGCCCCCGGGGGGTCGGAGGACCCCCCGGGTCCCCGGGAATGGGTTCAAGCCGCTACCCGGATCGGCCTAGTCCTTGAACCCCGCGTTCGCGAACTTGGTGCCGGTGTTCGTAACGAAGTACGCCTTCGACCCGTTCTTCTTCTCGGCGGCCGGCGCCATGTACCCGCGGCGGCCGTTCTGGTAGAGCAGGTCGGACGGATTCCCGGGCGTCGGCTCTTTCGCCTGCCCGAACGCAGCCACGATTTCGTCGGTCGTGAAGTTCACCGTGCCGTGCTGCTCGAGCCACACGGCGATGCCGAGCGCGGTGTCGACCGCCGTCTTCGGAGCCAAGCGGTTCAGGAACTCGCGAACGGTCTCCGGCTTGCTCGGGGACGACGACGCCGGCGGCCCGGACTTGAGTCCGGCCTCCAGGACAGCCACGCGTTTTTCGAGCCCTGCGATCCGGAGTTGGAGATCGTCCTCGCTCACGGCGTCGCCTCCAACGGCCGTCCGCTGAGCGCCGCCAGTTCAGATGCGAGCCGCCGTGACTCGACGCGCCCTGCCTCGGACAGCGTGTACCGTCGGCCCCGCTTGATACCTTCAGTCAAGACGAGGCCTTTGGTAACCAGATCATCCAGGTGGGTGTCCACGCGGTCGAGGGCGTATCCGGTTTGGCGGAGCGCGGAGACCAGGAAGTACCCGGTTGCACCGCGTTCGCCGGCTGCGTCGAAGGCCCCGAGCAGAACCATAGCTGCATCGCTTGTGCGCTCCGCCCCACTTGCCGTCGGTGGGAACTTCGGGCTTAGGACGTATATGTCCCCGACCCGCTTGGTCACGGATTTGAAGACGCTCGCCTCGGCGATGGGGGGTGAAGGGGCTCCCGTCGGCGCGAAGCTGTCCAGGGTGCCGACGGCCGGAGCGCCGAGGTAATCGTCTCCGATTCCGACCGAAGCCGGCGTGGGCAACGTGACATCACGCTCACGCGAACTAGGTGCCGGGATCCCCACGGTCGCGAACGCTCCCTTCGGGGTAAGGCCCCGCTCCTCCAACACCTTCAGCAGGTGGTCGACCTCTTCCACATTGTCTCCTTCCACGGAGAGATCGAACTTCCGTGTTAGGACTCGCACCTTTGCGGGCATAGTACCCGACACCAACGCGGCCCAGTATTTATCAGAGCCGGCGCTCTAAACATAAATGGGCGTTTTTCACGCTCACGGAGTCGGACTCGTAGGGAGGTGTACGAAACACTCCGTCGCAGGGTGTTTCATGGTCAACTGATTCGAGCGGGCTCGCGAGCCCCCGGCTGCTTTAGCAGAAGTATGCCATGGGGTGCCGATGGGCAAGCACTCGAGGGCGGATTTCGATAAGTCAGTCCTGGCGCACAACCGGAGGATCTCCCTCATGGGCGAGGAGATAACCGTTTATGAAGTCCGGGGCGCCGTTGCCATGCTCGACGTGCTGGGCCTGAGGTCCCAGACTACTCCAGAGTTCCTGAAGCTGCTCTACTACCACACCTACGGCGAGAAGGGCTACCTTGAGCGCCGTGACCGGGGCGTCATAATTCCGATCTCGGTCGATGGCAAGCTCGGGAAAGCGCGAAAGGGCGCCTTACCCCCGAAGACGGCGGCCCATACATTTCAGGACAGTTTGGTCGTCTACGCATCTGGGAGACCCCCTTACCACAGGCTAGTCGAACACCTCATGGACCGCCTGTTCGACCCCTTCCGGGACGCACTCATGGACGGCGTGTTCTTCCGCGGAGTCGTTTCAGTCGGAACCTTTTACGTTGTGGGGGATATCATCGCCGGTCCCGCGTTCTACGAGACGATCTCCTGGCACGACAGGCCCGAGTGGGCCGGCGTGTGCCTGACTCCTTCGGCGATGTATTCCTTCCAACAAGCACGGCACGAGGGCGCCTCCCTTGGCTCCACGTTCCGCTATTCGGTTCCCCTAAGGGACGGAGGAACCCTAGATACGTGGGCACTGGCCTGGCCGAGGCACTTCGACCGGGGCGATCTCGTCTCCATCTTCTCTGAGATGAATATCCTCCCCGAGGTCGAGGCAAAGTTCCGGAACACTCTCGCATTCTACGACGCGGTTCGGCCACAAGTCATGAAGCAGGTTGAGGAGGAGGAAGAGGCGGCGCGCGTGGCCAGGCTGAGCCCAAAGAATCGGGGCTAGCTCCGCGCATTCGAGGCGAGCTGGCCCACCCGATTCGACTAGCCCGGCGCCGCGGCAGCGTCAGCCATGTCGTCCGTCGCGGTCCGTTTCGACCCGGGGTCCGGTGCCGTCTGGATCCTCGCCGCCTCCAGGGGCGCTTGACTCTTCTGCAGTTGGCTCGCGGATATCGCCCTCTCCGAGGAGAGCTTCGACATCCGCGGTCGGTGTCGGCTCGAGCGGTTCCGGAGCCGGTTCAGATGCCGGCACCCGGATCGGGGCAGTCGGCTCTGGTGGCGGAGGGGGAGGCTCGGAGGCGCCATGTTCGTTTTCTGAGGCTCCAGCGGGGGTCGGAGCCGGGGTCTGTTGGGTGATCCTCCGCGTATCGAGCTACAAGTTCGTGGCGCGCTAAGTAGGGCAGCCCCCGTGATCAGCTGACGACCACCATGCCCTCCGCCGCGCTTTACGCTCGCGTTTCGACCGACCGCCAGGACCTCGAGCGACAGATTGTCGAGCTTCGCGAGTACGCCTCTCGGGCCGGACTGACCGTTGTCGAGGAGGTGTTTGAAACTGAGTCAGGGGCAAAGGCGGGACGGTCTGGAATCTCTCGGCTGCAAGAGTTGGCCCATCAGCGGAAGATCGATGTCGTCGCTGTCTGGGAGATGTCGAGATTGACCCGAAGGGGGATCGGACCGCTGCTCGCGATCCTCAAGGGATTCGAGGCCCAAGGGGTTGACGTCGTAAGTCTGAGGGAGCCGTATCTCTCGACTGTTGGGGGTACTCGAGACCTACTTCTCTCGATCATCGGGTGGGTCGACCAGCAGGAACGAGAGCGAATCAGAGATCGGACAAGGAGCGCCCTTCGGCGGAGAATGGCGCTGGGTGTCAAGCTCGGTGCTGAGCCGCTTTGCGAGTGCGGCCACCGCAGGAAGGCCCTCAAGCGATCCGGCGGCCACCTACTTCATGCCCCAGGTTGCGGCCTCTGCGCCTGCCTCGACTACCGGCCTCGGACCGGAATGAGGGGGGGTCAGGTCGCGACGAGGGTCGTAGCCGCCTTGGAATGACGGTCGTCATTCTCGACCTTCGCATGAACCGTCTGGTCCCGCCTCTCGAACCTATCTGGACCTTACTCCCAAACCGAAAACTCGCTTTTGGATCTTATCATCGGCAGTTCTAGATACTAGTTCAGGGGATTAATCGCGCCGAGGAGTCAATGTTTGAAATCGGCTACATCTCATTTTGCTCCATTTCCAGCCCACGGATCCCCTGATCTGGCGCACCCTCGTGGTCGACCAAGTTGCTCCAATCCACCGCGTACGCGCCTATGCGGGGACAAACTTGCCTGAGTCTTTACCCCAATTACTGGCGTAACTCGACATCCAGAGGCAATCCCCTCTAGAGAAAACCGGTACACTGCCATTGCTTTGTCCCGTTCAGTCTGTTGCAGCCGAAATCGGTCGACGGGCAATGAATCCTGGAGAAACTGCCTCCTCCCGCTCGTCAAGGCGCGTCGGGAGATTGGGGAAGAGGGTTGGTGCGAGAAACCAAGCAGGGGCTACGGGTTAGGCACCGGGTTCGGTCTGGGGGAGCTCAACTGTTCCGAAATACAGTTCGCTCAACTCAAGGGAGAGCCCAAGGGGGAAGGCGTCCGCTACTCGAACCACGTAGTTTGCGAGGGCAAGAGAAGGTAAGCCGGACATCCTCCGGTTGGAGCGGCCGTTTGGAGGCAGCAAGGGACAAAGTAGTAGCCGAGTTGACTCTACCTCATGGATGGGCCTGAGACCTCCTCTAGTCGCGCTCGCTACCTGACCACGCTCGCGTTGCCCCCGGCCGAAACGATTTTTCGACATCCGATGCACGTCTTTCGGACAAGTTTGGACCAGGTGGCAGCCCTTCTCTCCCCTCGACTTCATCCTCCGCCGCCCGGACGCCGGTTCGTCGACTCTCCTGTCGATCTAGTAGCCGAGTTGGCAGGGATTTCACGGGACGTGGCCGCGGCCCTAGTGGCGGAGGCCCCCACTGATCGACTAGTGCAGGAGATGATCGAGGGGGTCAGCCGAGGGATTCCCCGTGAGCTCGCCAGAGCTCAGGCGCCCCCACCCACACGTGCCTGGCAGGCCATGCTCGCCGGAATCTACGGCTTGATCCGAGCTCTCAGGCCTGAGAAGGTCGTCGAGACGGGTGTGGGCCTAATGGGGGCCAGCAGCACATTTGTGTTGCAAGCTCTCGACCGCAACAGCTTCGGGAACCTATGGTCCGTCGACCTGGACCGATATGCCACTTTGTTCGGAGTCCACGTAGGTCAAGGCATTCCGCCTCGCCTCAAGACTCGGCACAATCTCGTTGTGGGAGATGTTCGCCGAGAACTTGAAGGAACTCTAGCTGCTGCACCCGCTCCAACAGTTTTCATTCATGATTCGCTTCATACTTACAGCAACATGATATCTGAATACGACCTCGCATGGAAGTACCTCACCCAAGGCGGGATCCTTCTATCCGACGATGCCACGAACAGCGCGTTCGATGACTTTTCTCACAGCGTGGGGGCGCAGGCCGCCTTCTGCGACTGCGGATCGATTTATGCCGGAACTATGAAAGGGCGACGAGTCGTCCGATAGAGGGTGATTGGCGTACACATGATTTGAAACCGGTTCCCAGCTTGACAGGGTCACCAAAAGTAGATATTCCGCAAGCGAGTAAGTCGCTGGGGGTCGACCAGGATGTCTAACTGGAGTGCGATCGCGGCCGCGGGAAAGCCTGTCATAACTGTATCAAGTGGAACTATCGCGAGTTCCGGCGCAGATTTCGGTTCTGACTCGACCTCAAACGCGACACCTGGCTCGGCTGGCAACGGCACACCAACCTCCACGAACGGGATTAATGAGGCGTTGAATTGGGCTTCCTCGAACGGGATCCCGACTGTCCTTCTCCTCCCGGGAACATTTACAGTTACGGCGTCGGTAGTGATCCCGGCTAACGGCATGACTCTGCTCGGCTCAGGTGGTGGCATTGTGCCTTCAGCCGGTTTTGCCGGTGGAAACTCCGCGACGAACCCCGTTGGGAGCGTGATTTCTGTAACAACAGCTGGCATCGACGCCATTCAAATCACAGGAACCTCTGCTAACCCCATCCGAAATGTTTACCTCGGAGGCTTCTCTGTAGTTTTTGCCAGTTCCCTCTCCTCTACAGGTCACGGGATAAATTGCACGCCGCCAAGCGACCCGAATCATTCCGGTTACTACCTCCAAGGTCTGACTGGCTCGGTTTTCAGCAACATATTCGTCTCAGGCAATGGTACCGGCCACTTTGCTTTCAACTTCATTAATCAAGTCTATAACATTTATGAGAACTTGTCCTGCCAAGGAGGGCTCGGCCTCAAATTCGAACAGAACGACTTTTCGAACAACAATTATGGGAACTCCGTCTTTCGCAACATTATCCTAGGCACGACCAGCAACAGCAACAACAATCCTCCGGTCCAGTTTGTGGGAAAAGTGGCCAACACCGTCAACCTTTGTGTCTTCGACCGGTTTCAGGTCGGCTTTGAAGCGATCTCACCGGCTACTCAGGCGGGTTGCCCCGCTATCCTGATGAAGAACTGCACGTGGATGGTCTTCAATGGATTGGACATTGAATACGCGACGGGGGGTGGAGCCGTGTTCTTCCCCATGCAGATGAGCAATTGTGCCATCATCCAGATCAACAACGTCAATGCTGGAGCGGCCGGCAGTAACATCGATTTGGTCGGAGGCTCTTACAACATCGTATTCGTATCTCCAAACGACATTACTCTGACTAACAGCGACAGCAGTACTCTTAGCGGAATTCTGGTAGTCGGCGGGTCCTTGTACAGCATCCCCTCTACAGGCCTCCAATCGATACGTTGGATCGGGGCCCCTGTGCAGGCGATTAGTTCCGTTTCGTCAAGCGCTAGTCCGTGGAAGTACGTCAATCCGAATGCATACGATGTTACCGCGATCGTTTTCGGAGGCACAACTACCCAAGTCATAGTCCAGCGAGGCGGTACTCAGAAGACGATTTCAGTAACACAAGGCGAATTTTACCTCGCCTCAGGCGATACCATCTGGATTTACTACTCTGGTTCTGCGCCAACGTTGGTAATCATTCCGCATTGAACCTTGTCCCGGGATCGATAGATTGTACGGCCCGAATCGAACCTTGTAACATGTATTCGACTTCTTCGGGGGGAATCTGACCCACGACTCCAGTTTGGCTATCGACCGATGACTTCTCCTGGGGGCTAGTTATCCCTCCGCTGAGGCCCCGGCCCTTGATGGGCTCGAAGTCGTTGCCTGATCTCTTCAGCATTTGTTGACCCGCTGGGGCCGCGAGATGTGCTTAATCGGCTCCCGCTACGCTGCTGGTGCCGATAAACAAGTCAAGTAGCCTGCCCGCGGGTGGGAGACATAGAACATCGGACGACTGATGAGGTTCCCCGGGAACACCGGGAGCGGATCCGCTGAGCACTACGACTCGGAAGCAGGAAGGGTCATCCCGATAAAACGATGGAACAGGCTCCGCTCTGGTGGAATGCGAGGAGGGGACTCGTGTGAAACTTTCCTCCCGGGCCGCTTCGGCACCGCCGCCCGTCTCGGCGGCCGCCCTGTCATATTGGGTGGGCCCCCGACTGGCCGGATGAGAGCGTTGAGGACCTTTCGTGCATTAAGTACCCCAAGCTGCGTGATTGATCATGCCAGTGAAAAAGCGCCCGTTGGTCACCGCGAACGTTAGCCCTCAAACCCTCGAGATATTGAAGGAGCGCGCCGCTGAGCGCGGCTTGTCGCTTCGAGATTACTGTGCGAGCGTTCTAACGAGCGTTTGTGAAACTCCGTCGGACCCGGATCTTCGAGCGCCAGAGGAGCGCTCGGTCGAGCGTACCGGCGAACGCTCAGGTCTTGGTCTGCCCGGATTCGTGCCCGTTCTCATTCGAATGAGGGACGATGCCCGAGACGGCGCGTCCGCTCAGGAGTTAGAACGGAACGCCCCCCCGAACTGCGGGCGGGGAGACTCGTCGACGGACCAACTCCCTCCTGATCCGAAGGGGGCCGCGGAGACTTTTGCTCGGGAGCTTCAGCTTGTCCGAAAGTCTTGGCTCTGGAGGCAGGCCCTTCAGGATGGCCTGCTAAACGAGGAGCTCGCCGCCCGCGCGGATTGACGCGGGCTATCGCATTCTCTCCGTCCTCCGCCCTGGAGTCGGTCAACCGGCCCCCTCCAGCCCCGCTTTTATCGGTCCAGGAGCCCCAAAAACGGCTCATGTGGACGTCTTGGCGTGGGTCCGCGGGAGAATCCCCATCAAGTCCCACTGGAGCGCGCGATGTTGGCAGTTGGCCAACCGGGGCAATCGAAATGCTTGCCGGGGCGAGACCGCAAGCGCCGTGACTCGCCTTAACGCGGGTGCTCAGCGAGCTTGCGGTATCGGAGCGGAAACCGCCCTCTGCTTCTCGAGGGCATTCCAGGCTCCCGCCTCGTACGCCAACAGGGGGCTGAAGATCGCGAAGAACCAGCCGTAGAATAGGGCAGACGGAACAGTTCCAAAAGCGACCGCCGTGCAGACGGCCGCCCCGACAGCGAACCACGTGGATTTTTTCATTGGATGACGGACACCGGATTGCACGAGATTATCCTTACTTATGCGTTTTCCTGAAGGTTCCCACGGCATGGCACGCCGCCGGGAGAAACTTCAGGTCACGATTCCTGGGGAACTCATCGCCTGGATGGACCTCCAGATCAAGAAGCGGCGGTTCCACCACCGGTCACACGCGGTTGAGGTCGCTCTGCTCGAACTGAAAACTTCGATGGCAACGGCAGGGCGCTCGGTCTAGTAGGCCGGTTGCCACCGTCCGGCACGCCCCTGTTAGAGGTCTTACCCTCACGGATCGGTGATGCACCGAAACAGCCCTCGCTCGCCGGGGGAGCGAAAACCCGCCCCTGTGACGGACCTTAATTGCTCTCGATTGCCAAATTATTCGAAAGCGCTTCCCGCTGGCCTGGACGGTTGACTGGGTCCCTCGGGTTGAGTTTTCAGTCGAAGAAGTCCGATGAAAGAACAAGAAGCCCGGAACCACCGGGAAATCGAAGCGCCCGCCTACCCGACCGAGCCGACGCCCGATGGGATTCGCCCCCGTGATGCCCTCTGAGCTGGTAGTCTCCTCCGCTCGCAAAGGCAACGCATTCGGGCCGCTAAGGCGCCTTGGCCCAGTCTCGGTACTATCGACCATTGAGCAGACCCACGGGCTCGACCGGCGGCCATTCGCCTTCCGAGGGGGGTGGTTGTGAGTGGTAGCCTCAAGGTCCAGTCGCCCTCATTCTCGTCGGGGGTGCCGGTCCAAATCCCTGATCCAGCAAGATCTGATTTGGACCGACCCGCACCTGCGGAAGTCGTAGTCGTTGGACCAAAACTGGCCGGTCCTGAGTTCTCTGTTGTCCGGGAAGGCACCTACTTCTACGGAAAGGACCGGCGAACGGTCAACGGCCGAAGGCTAAACCGGGTCCTCGAGCGATATGGGAGTGTCAAGCCCGAGTTCTTTCCCGCATCGGCCCGTCTCGAAGATGCCCACGTGGCCTTGGCATCCGAACTTGAACAGTCGGTGGACCTGATACTCACTGACCCGCCGTTTGGGGTCACTTCGGCACCGTGGGACGTTCAGCCAGATTGGGCTGCACTCGCTCCAGGACTCCAACGAGTGCTGAAACGAAGCGGTAACCTCGTCGTGTTCGGGAATGCGAACAGCCTATTCAACGCGAGGGCGGGGCTCGACTCCGAATTCGATTTCGTCCGAGAGATTGTCTGGGTAAAATCCACCGAGAAGGGTACGCTTCGTCCCGGCCCCCTTTCCCCGAAGTTCCACCCCGCACACTGCCATGAGTCGATTTGGTTCTTCGGACCGAAGGGCGTTCCTGCATCTGCGAGGAAGTACCGCCCATACTCAATTCGGCGACCGACGGAGAAGTGGGCATCTCCGCAGAAAGTTCCTGTATCTCGGCTTCCGAATCAATGGGGAGGTGGCATAGCTCCAGCAAAGGAGCGCAAAAGAATCGCCAAGCGACCCTACCTCAACCCGGTCGACGTAGTTTGTTACCCCCCGGAGACCGGAGGCGCCTCGCTGTTTTGCGCCAAGCCGCTGCCACTCCTCCGTGATCTGATCCTCATGAGCACGGACCCGGGCGACCTAGTCCTGGACCCCTTTGCGGGAACCGGAACCACGCTCCTGACCGCTATGAGGGTCTGCCGACGAGCCATTGGATACGAGAAGGATCCCGTAAACTTCGAAGAGTTGAGGAGGCGGCTTCACGGGAACAACAAGACATGACGGTTTTCAATCGCCTCGAGGCGGAGGCTTAGATGTGCGATTACGACCCTGATCGGCTCACCGAACTCGAACTCGAGGTTTCCGCGCTCCGGGCTGAGCTTCAGGCCCTCACGACGAAACTCTTCCCACACAGCCTTTCCGAGGACACCCCGGGGGAGTCCAACCAGAGACTTAGCCGCGAACTTGAACGAAGGTATCTGTGATTTCATCCCTGGCGGCCGCCGACGTCGGCGCCTTAACACCGACTGGCCCGGACCGAGATCGAACCTCCGAGAGTACGTTCGATAGCTGCCTCGGTTGCGGACACAAGATTCGACTCCCTTTTGCGCCGAACCGTCGCCTTTCTCGGAGAGCCTGCCGGCACTCCACTATCCTCATTTGGACGACGGTTGGGCGACGCCACTACACGGACGTAGGCGCCCGACCGTGCCGCCGCAAGCTGGATGTGGGAGGAATCAGGCTTCCGAAGCGCTGCGACTCCGCCGAACTTGGGCAACTTCCGATTTCGCTCGAAGAGGGTTGGTGAACCATGCCGGACGCTCCTGCGGCGAGGGGCCCATCAGCTGAGGGTTCATCCTCAATTCGTCCCACCGGCGGATCGATTGACGCCTATCTTACCGCTCATGCGCCCCTCGGACCCGTGTACCTTCGGGCAGGATCTTTCAACACCGACGAGGTTCGCAAGTACGAGGTCGTCGGAATCGCCGTTTTCCGACACCATGGCAAAACAGCGCCCGTCCTACTGCTGCGGGATCGAGCTTCCGACAATCTCGGTTTGATCCTGAATCCACCGCAAGTCCGGCAGATAAGGGGCCTCTTGCCCAACATCTGCGACTTTTCCGAACTTTGCGGCTATCGGCTCACGCTCGAAGCCAAGGAGACTGGAGTGGGGTTCAAGCGAGACGGGAAGCCGCAGGTCGGGTTCGTGGTCACGAGCCTTGAGCCGCACAAGGCATCGGAATATCGCCGGGTGGCTCTGTGACCGCCCCGGCGTTGCCCGCGGCTGCGTTAGCAAGCCGCGGGCCAACAAATGTACTAACGTACATTTGTTTCGCTGTACAACTGTTGAGTGTTCCACCCGCCCGCTTCGGTGGGCGGGAATGAGCGGTCCGAACGCCCTGAACCGTCGGCTGACCTTTACGCTCTGCAACCGTACGATCCGGTTCGGCTACGGCTTGCGACACTTGGTCAAGGTCCACCACCTGACGTGCGAGGAGTCGCTCGTACAGGTCCACCAGATGCGACGAAAGGCGACTTACACCAGCCGGGCCCAAATCGAGGGGGTGGGGTGTGAATGATCCCCTGATTGGGCCGCCAGTCCCTACATGTAGCGGTAGCTCGTCCCGTCGGTCGGAGGTCTCGTTGCCGCACGGCGTATGGTGGTGGCGGGAGCAAGCCAAGCGGTTCGTCGAGGAGAAATCGGGCAACGAGGAGATATCTGAGAAATGGCGGGGAGAGATGGATCGGGTGCTGTGGGGCTATCCCACCGTCTTCGGGCGGGTAGGGATCGAGCGGATTCCCACTGCCCCAAAGAGCGTCACAAGGGTCCACATCCGCGCGCTGAAGGCGTCGACCATATTCGCTCGGTCCACGATGGCAACGCGCCTAGTGATCCTGCGCGAGTTCGTTCGATGGGCCAAGAACCCACTGGCCGCGGACAAGGGTTTGTGGATGTACGACCGCGGGGAGCCTACCCATCGCCGATGGCTCAGCCCGGAGCAGCTTGGGGCGATGTACCGGGCGGCCGAAGGCAGGGAGAAAGTCGTGGTCGCGCTCGAGGGGTTCAACGGGCTTCGACGGATCGAGGTTCTACGGCTCCGCGTACGCGACCTGGACTTGGATCTCGCGGGCCCCACGATGAACGTCCTGGGGAAGGGCAGGTACGGGGGCAAGCTGCGCCGCATCCCGATTTATCCGAGCGTCTACCCCGTCTTGGTCGGGTGGACTCACGGGAAGGCACCGGACACGAAGCTCTACCCCTGGCACGCCCGGACGGCGGACCACGACCTGCGCCACGTGGGCGTGAAAGCGGGCCTCGGGATCAGGGTGAGCGGGCACGATCTGCGGCGCTCGTTCGCTCGGATCTCGTACGAGAGCGGGATGCCGCTCGTCGTCCTCCAGCGCATCCTGGGGCACAAGTCGGTCGAGATGACCTCGCATTACGTGGGTGCCAACGAGGTCGAAATGGTCGCCCAGAGCGAGAAGTTCGAGGCCGCGATGAGACCCTATCTCGTGTCCGCCGAAACTACCTAAACCCCACCGGCACTTGGTTCACACCGGAAATCCTCGTCGAGAAAAAAGTGTGCCGCCATAGCTCAGTCGGTGGAGCGGCTGATTTGTAATCAGCAGGTCGGGGGTTCGATTCCCTCTGGCGGCTTGCGGTCTCAGCAGGAACGGCGGATTCGCCCGGGACCTCTCGCGGGTCGACCCTCGCGCATGGTATTATAGTATTGAAATCTTTACCATGTAGTACGGAATACCGGGTATGGCGAGCGGCAGCGGGACGATCAGCCAGAAGGGTCAGATCACGGTGCCGAAGGATGTACGCGATGCCCTGGGGCTTCACCCGGGGGACCGGCTCTTGTTCGACGTGGAGGAGGGCGACCGTGCCGTCGTTCGGAAGGCGCGACCCACGCGCCTGACCGAAATCCTTGGGGCGTGGGGAACTTCAACAGAGTCGGGCGTCGAGTATCAGCGGCGTGTGCGCAACGAGTGGGGAGCACGTGACCGGCCCAAGAGTGCTCGTCGACACTAACGTCTTTCTGGCCGCACGGACGAGGCAAGAGTCCGGACACGCGGCTTCTCGCCGGTTCTTGGATGCGGTCGACGACGGACGATTCGAAGCTTTGGTCTCCGTCCTAACGCTGGCCGAGCTGCGAGCGGGTTTCACCACCGCACAGATTCCGGCACTGTGGACGCCGTTCCTAAGCCATCTCCGAGCATCACGTTCTTACTCGGTCGAACCCGTGGACGAGTCGATCTCGCTCCTCGGGGGAGAGCTCCGAGGGTCCACCGGTCTCACGCTCCCCGATGCGTTGATCCTCGCGACCGCCCAACTACGCGGCGCCGAACTGGTGGCGACGCAGGACCTCGAGCTGCTTCGCGCGAAGGGGCCGGTGGTATCGAAACGGCCCGACGACATCGTACGGGATTGAGCAGTCCCACCCTCTGCGACTTCCACCGGCTCGGTGGGAACCGAACTTTGCGGTCTTGCGCTCGGGCAGCTCACACACAGGTTCCGTTCCGCGGCGCACCCCTTCGCGCGCCCTTGGGCCACACCGGGCGGGGATAGGCCTACATGGGCAGTTCCCATTCCGCCGCTCATGCCCGACACGTGGCTCGGAGATGTGGGGATTCGTGTCACCGACCTCGAAAGGTCTCTACGGTTCTACACCTCGCTTCTCGACCTTGAACCGATCGATCGCGGCGGAGACGAGGACGGCGAGTACGTGCTGCTCCGTGACCGGCGGTCCGGTCAGCGACTCGAGCTGAATTGGTACGCCGAACAGAGCCCGTTCTGGTCGCCGTTCACCGCGGGTGAAGGCCTCGATCACCTCGAGGTCCGCGTGCGCGACGTCCCCGCCATGCTGGAGCGGTTGAAGCAGCTCGGGATTCCCCCCGCCACGCGCAAGCTGTGGGTCAATCCGGCGGGCATCGACCGACTGTCCAGCGACCCGGCCGCCCAGCCGATGATCGAACAGGACGTTTGGACCACCAAGAAAGGGCACCGGATCGTATACGTGCAGGATCCCGACGGGCACTTCCTTTGCCTTTACGACCACCCCGAGGAGCCCTGGGACGGGCCGATTCCCGACCACTACTGAGCGGCTCCCGTGGGGAATCCAGAACCCCCGCTCGAACCTTGGCGCGCGCCGGATTCCCGAAGATAAGTAGCTCGAGCCGCTGGGGCGCTCGTGATCGCGCCCCGTCTGCTCGTCCCGGGATTGACGGTCCTTGTGGTCGCACTCTTCCTGTGTCCTGCGGGATCTTCGGACGGGGCGCTCGTCCCGGGCGCAAGCCTCCGTCCTGCGCCGTCTACTTCCGCGTGGACCCAGCTGGCCCTGACGGTCCATCCGCCGGGACTCGAAGGGGCCGGGATGACGTACGATCCGGCCGGCAAACTGGTCGTCCTCTTCGGGGGGGTCGAGAATTCGAGCGGTACGTGGGTCACCACGAACGCGACCTGGGAGTACTCCGGCGGCGTCTGGACCAAGGTTCATCCCCGGGTCGCTCCGAGCCCTCGGGCGGGCGTGTATCTGGCGTGGGACGCCTTCGACCGCTACCTCGTGCTCTTCGGAGGAACGAGTTCGATCCAGTCGTGTTGTCACTATCTCAACGACACATGGAAGTTTTCGAACGGGAGCTGGACGAAACTACGTCCCCAGACCGCTCCGGAGCCCCGCGCATACGGTCAGGTCGCCTACTATCCGGCGATCCATTCGGTCTTTACGCTCGACGGGGTCGGAGGTCCGAACGGGGCGTACGGCAACGACTCCAACATCTGGGCCTTCAGTGGGGGGAATTGGATGAAGCTCGGTCGGGACCAGTGGGGTGCCGCGCTGGGGAGCTTGGGCCCGTACCCACCGGGGCATGACCTGGTCCATGTAGGCTGTGGGGCGCCCGGATTCTTCACCGAGATCTATCGCGGCGGCCATTGGATTCAGCTCAAGTACCAATCGGCCACCCTCGGCCCGTGCGACGACCCGTTCGTCTGGGATCCGCTGTACAACGCGTCGCTTCTGTTCGACGGTGGTTCGGGCCAGAACGTCAGCACGTGGGTGTTCCAACGAGGAACGTGGTCCAGCCTAGGCGCGGCGAACTCGCCCCCGTTCGGTGGCCAAGCGGTCGCCGTCTATGATGTGGCGGATCGCTACGTTCTCGAGTTCGGGGGCGCCACGAACTACTGCGGGACCACGGGGCGCGCGGGGAACTCTGCCTGCCTGCTCAACGAGACTTGGGTGCTGAGGTAATCCCTACGCGGAGCGTGCGGCGGTCCCGGGTCACCCCTTGCGGGGACCCCGCGCGTGCTGCACTGCTAGATCTCGCCCATCTTCGAGGGAGTCCGCCACATCGACTCGATCGTGACCTCGCCGGTGGCGGCGCGTACTCGGGCCAGGACCCCTGCCGCCCGGCCGAAGAAGTTCATTTCCAGGGAATACCAGTACACCTCGAATCCACCGTCGACCGGCCGGGCCCGTGCGAACCGATTCGTCTCTTCGAGCATCCAGCTACCCTTCAGCGCCGGTAGATAGGAGCGTGCGATGGCGTCCTCGATCGTCTGGACCGGGTTCTCCGGGGCGGGTTCCGAGTTCGCCAGGACGACCTTCGTCGCCGAGCTCCTCCCCCCGAGCAGGTCGTGCTCGGCGAACCGGAATCGGACCACGCCCGTGCCGGGGCTGTCCTCGGCGTAGAGCAAGAAACGGAACGGGTAGGCCTGCGGGATGACGGACGTGAAACCTCCGTCCTTCCGGGCCCGTTCCACCCACCAGCGAGTACCGAGTCGTATCGCGAAGTACGCCAGCACGGCGGCCAGAAGGACCCATGCGGTGGCCGTCCAGATCCAGAGCGGCGTTCGGCCGCGCTCGTACAGCATCGTACCGTACGCGACCACGGTGAAGACCATCCCACCCAAGTTGGCGATCCGGTCGGCGTCGAAGCTGTACTCCCGCGGGCTGAACGGCGCGAAGATGGGAACGGACCAGTGGTCCATGGCGTCGAGCAGGACGTGCGAGAGCCCGCCGATCTCAAGGGCGACGAAGTACTCCCAGTAGGGTCCTGCGGCGAACGCCGCCCCGAACGCCCACGTGAAGAGCCGGGGCACGAGCAACGTTCCCGCGCTTGCGAGGACCGTGACCCCTACGATCGAGTGGGTGATCCCACGGTGGCGCAGGAGCGGGACCCGACGCGAGAGGGGATAGAGCAGGATGTCCGCGTCGGGAAGTCCGCCGGCGAAGGCGGCGGCCACGACGAACTGGAGCCCCGAGGTCCCCCAGACTCCGAATCCGAGGAGGTACCCCAAGAGGAAGTGGGAAAATGGATCCATGGCGGCTCGGCCGACCGGACGGGGCGCACAATATATCGGCCCGGTGGCCGCGCCAGCTACCTACGCGAACGGGTTGACGGGGGCCCCCGGCCCCCGTGATCGGAGAGTGTGCAGGCGGACCTACTTCCGTCCCGCGAGCGCCTTGATCGCCGCCGCGTCCTCGTTGTAGACCCGCTCGAGGAAGCCGTGGACGGCGTGCTCAAGCTGGGCGGCCGGGATCGAGTTCGAGGTGAAGTCCCCAACGACGGTGATCTCGGTCTTGTTGCCCTTGGGCGTGTAGACGTTGAACCACTTGGACCCCGCCATCGGGCCCTCCAGCATCTCCATCGCGATGCCCACGGGCGACAGCGCGGTCAGCCGGGTCTTGGTCGCGACCCAGTTGCCGTTCATGTTCGATTCTCACGAGAGTTCCATGGCGCTCTCGGTGAGCGGCTTCATCTGGAAGTTGCGCGCCCTGTGGGTGCTGTTGTGCTGCTCGGCGTCCTGGAGGTACTTCCAGACGATCTCGACCGGCGCTTCGAAGTGGCTTCCTTCGTCCTTGATATGGACCATGCGCGCGCAGGCCCGTAGTGGCGGATGAGGGTACGTTCCCGGACTGCTTTGAATCAAAATCGAATCGGTGTCACCGACCCGACATCTACCTCGATTCCGCGGTGGCCTCCGTCTCCTTTCAACGTTCGGCGGCCGGCCCATCTTTATGCACCGTCATCGACCGTCCTTCCCGGATGTCCGCCCGCCGGGGGCTGGTGTGCTCCCTCCGAACTCCCCTTCCGACCCCAGTACTCTCCCTCCTGAATGACTTCCGGCTCATGGTCGATCGAGGGGTCCGCGAGGCGCTCGAAAAGAACCTCACCGCCCTCGGCTCGCTGAACAAGTTCGGGCAGTCCCTCGCCCGCGAGTATCGGGTCAACGGCGCCCACGCCCGCACCGCCATGGATACGGCGGTTTCCCTCGACAAGGGCCACCGGCGGCGAGTCCGGAAGGGTCGATCCAGCTCACTCCCCTACTGTCGCACCCCCTTCCTGATCGCCGACGCCTCCACCTTTCATCTCAACTCCGTGACCGGTCACGTCCGACTCTCGCTGCGCAACGGGGAATGGACCGGTTTCGACCTCAGTCTGTCCGACTGGCACCGCTCCGTCCTCGCCAAAGGCACGATCAAGCAG
>DASYYY010000037.1:0-35695 GCA_035933635.1 Thermoplasmata archaeon
ACAAGTCCTACACGCAGATCCGCGACGAGATGACGGCGCTCCTGCCGTCCTATCGGGAGCTCGAGGGCCGCGGGATGGTCCGCTACGTCGACCTCTATTCGAAGGCCCTCGGGGTCACGCAGGCCGAGGCGGGCGTGAAGCTCTACCAGACCTCGGACCGCGGGGTCCTCGACCAGCTGAGCCAGGCCGTGAACGCGTTCAGCCAGGAGTTGAAGGAGCGCGCGCCGTCCTACCGGCTCGTCTTCGAGTCCGTCTCCACGGTGACCGCCTACCTCGACACGACCGCGATGTTCCGCTTCCTCCAGCCGGTCACGGGGCGCCGTCGCCTCGACGGCGCGGCGGCCTACTACAACATCGAGACCGGCATGCACACCGACTCCGACGTCGAGACCCTCGAGCACATGGTCGACGGGTCGATCAACCTGAAGCTCGACCAGCTGAAGATGTTCCTCTCGGTCCGGGGGATCACCGACGTCCAGTCCCGGGACTTGGTCGGGTACACGTTCACGAAGAGCGCCTTCTCCCTGGGCTCGTTCTCCCTCGACCACATCCGCTAGGCGGGGGCCCCTCCGACCCGCCCAACGGCCTGGGGGCCCGGGTCAGGCCCCGGGGGGTCGCGAGCGGGCGCTCCGGGCCGCGCCCCCGGGGTTAAATACGACGGAGTGGGTCCTCCTTCGCTAGGCTAGACCGGGGGGTTGGGCGTCCCCTTATACACCGAAACCGTCCTTAGCGGGGGTGACAGGTCGGAACGACGTTCGGGGGAGGAGTTCGTCCCGGTACGTTCCGTCGAAGCCCTGTTCCATCGGGCCGCGGGCATCGCGACGAGCACTCGGAGGAGCGCCCTAGCGGTTATCCATCACGGGAACCGGGTCAGGTCCTGACGGGAGCAGCCTTACCGTGACCCGTCGACGCTGGTGGGGCGACGGGGCTGAGGTCCTAGCAGGATCAACGACTCCCATTCTCGAACGCCCACCCTGCTGGCCTAGCACGGCCTCACCCCGGTAGCGGCCGAGCCGTCCGCCCTCAACGAGCCTCCGAGCTCCTCGTGTCACCGTCGCCAAGCTCGCAGGCGAGCCGATGGTCACGTTCGTCGGATCCTGCGCCGGGTCACGGGAGCGCCCGGTACTCCGACCGGGCGACGACCCGCTCAGGGAATCTTCGCGTGGATCGTTCCCGAGAACGACCCCACCCCGAGCGCGTTGAGCTGGGCGCCGGTGTTCGCGAGGTTGACGGTCGCGATCACGACGAGGGTGTGGGTGCTCGAGATCTGAGTGGCTCCCGTGCCGGAGCTACCGGCGGCCCACGAAGTCTCGGTGGCCCCGTTCGATTGGCAGATGCTGCTGAACGCGATGTTGTAGACCGTGTACGAGGTGATCCCCGAGCTGACCAGTCCCGCGTTATTGGTGATCTGGAGGTCGACGCTGTTCCAGGTGATCCCAGAGCCGGCGGCCTCCACGGTGAAGTTGTAGTAGTAGTTCGCGCCCTTCTGCGCCTCGATCGCGCTTCCGATCGCGAGCGACCCGCCGACGGACTCACCGTTCGGCCCCTTGGTCAGGCCGGAGATCAGTATGTAGAGTACGGCGGCGAGAACGACGGTGATCGCCACGAGGAGGATCGTCGCGATGATCGGGGAGACACCGCGCCGACGATTGCGCCGCCAAGACTGTAGTCGGTCCATAGGAATACGTACCCAGAATTTGTGCGACCTCTTCGTTCTTAATCCTTCGCCCGACGCCGTCGCGCCCGTCCCGTGGGAATCGGGGCGTCCCCCCTCCGGACCCCCCCACCCCACCGTTTCCAGTGGAACTCCCCTAGGCAGGGCTACGGTTCGGTCGCGGACTAACGTCGGTCCAACCTTCGCTCGAAGCATCAATGGCATCCGTTTCCAGTCGAGCTCGGACGTCGGGTTCGATCGGCTTCTTCGCGCCGGTCGCATAGTCGTAGCAGACGATCGCGGTCCGGCCTCGAGCGTAGACGGTAGAGGGCGAATCCGGATTGCGAAAGCGGTAGACGAGCGTGAAGCTGGTCCGGCCGAGCGGTCGGGCCGGTGCAACTTCCCCGAGCAACTCGGTGGCGTAGGCGGCCGGGGCGAGGAAGCGGCAGTCGGCTTCGGCGAGGATGATGTCGAGGTCGCGAGGATCGGTGGAGTGGCGGAGCGGGAGGTAGTAGTCGCAGCGGAGCGTTTCCATGAACTGGAAGTAGACGGCGTGGTTGAGGTGGTTGAGCGCGTCGACGTCGTGGTAGGTCACACGGAAGCGGCGTCGAGCCGGCCAGGCGCCGTCGGCAGGTCGTGCCACAGGCGCTCCACCGGAGGGCGCTATATGGGGGGTGCGGCTCGGCGCGCCGTCCGGCCTTCGGATCGAGCGTGCACGCATGACCTCCCCGCCATCTCCAGTGGAAATGGGGGGGTGGGGGGGTAAGCGTGGAGCCGACCCGTCCGTCCCGACCGCCACCGTTGAGGCGATGGCGGAATCGGTCCGCCGGGTCCGGGACGCCACCCGACGGCACTCCGCCCGGTTCGAACGTGCCATCCCGCTCATCGCCAGCGAGAATCTCCTCTCCCCCTACGCCAAGGAGCTGCTGGTCAGCGACCTCCACTCGCGGTACGCCGAGGGGCTACCGGGGGAGCGGTACTACGAGGGGAACGAGCAGGTCGACGAGATCGAGCGGGAGTGCCTGGACCTGGCCCGTCGCCTTTTCCGGTGCAACTTCGCCGACGTCCGTCCGATCTCGGGAACGGTGGCCAACCTGGCCGTGCTCAAGGCGCTCGCCGAGCCGGGGTCGCTCGTCGGTACCACCCGGCTGAGCGAGGGAGCGCACATCTCGAGTGCCTCGTTCGGAGCGTTCGGCCTCCGCGGGGTCAAACCGGTCCACTACGCCTGGGACCCCGCCCGGATGACCCTCGACGTGGAGAAGACCCGGGCGATCCTGAAGGACCAGCGCCCGAAGCTCTGCCTCTTCGGCCTGTCGTTGTTCCTCTTCCCGCTGCCCCTTGCGGAGCTGAGGCCCACGCTCGAGGAGATCGGTGCCACCGGCTGGTACGATGGCGCCCACGTCCTCGGGCTCATCGCCGGCGGCGCCTTCCAGGACCCGCTGCACGAAGGGTGCGCGGTCCTCTCGGGCTCGACGCACAAGACCCTCCCGGGCCCCCAGCACGGCATCCTGCTCGGGGAGACCCGGGACGCCGACGTTCAGAAGCGGCTCGCGAGCGCGGCCTTCCCTGGAGTGACGAGCAATCACCACCTCCACGCGATGGCGGCGCTCGCCGTAAGCCTCGCCGAGCAGATCGCGTTCGGACAGGAGTACGCCCGGCAGATCGTCGCGAACGCCCGGGCGCTCGGGCAGGCGCTCCACGAGCGCGGCTTCGACGTGCTCGCCCCGGACCTCGGGTTCACCGCCAGCCATACGATCGCCGTGCGGGTCGCCCGGGAGGGCGGTGGCGAGGCGGTGGCCAAACGGCTGGCCGCGGCGGGCATCATCACCAACAAGAACCTGCTGCCGGGCGATACGAGCTCCAAGCACCCCCAGGGCGTCCGGCTGGGCACCCCGGAGGTCACGCGCGTCGGAATGCGCGAAAAGGAGATGGTACGCATCGCCGAGCTGTTCGAGCGGCTGCTCCACCGCGACGTCCCTGCCGAGACGATCGTCGAGGAGGCGGCCGCGCTCAAGTCCGATTTCACCAAGCTGCAGTACTGTTTCGGCGCGGGCGAGGCGGCCTACCGCTACTACGACCTCGTCGGTCGGGACCCCTAGGGTCCGCGCGCTCCGCGGCGCGGTGCGGGCGGGAACCGATCGCTCAGGCGTAGGCCGAACGTCTCCCGTTCGCGGCGCAGACGGAGGCGGACCGGGGTATCGAGCCCTCCGGTGTCCACGTCCCTTTGATGGTGCGACCGCCAAGCGGCGGCCGGTGAACCGAACGATCTGGACCTCGGCCCGTGGGGGGGTCACCGCGTATCGCCGACGCCTGCCGCCTCGTCCTCCCCGCTGGCGGAGGAGTCCGCGAGCGCGCGGTCGAGCGCCGAGGGGTCGAGATCGACCCGGGGGGCGAAGGCGAGCACGGAGGGGGTCACCGCCTCGAGCCGGGCCACACCGTCGGAGCCCGTGCGGGGGCGCACGAGCCCTTCGGTGATCAGGGACGCGAGCCACTCGCCCGCCCGGATCCGATCTGGTCGCGGCGGAGGACCTCCCTCGAGCAACTCGTCGAGGGCGATGGGCCCCTCGGCGCGGACCCGGTCGAGCAGCCGGTCCCGACCCTCCGCGTCCTCGCGCAGTTCCTCGGCGTCGATCTCCGGGCCGCGCGTCGACTCCGGCCGGCGGCGCGTCACGACCAGGAACAGTCCGGTGAACGCGACCGCGGAACCCGCCGCGAGCGCCCCGAGCAGGAGCGGTCCGTTCGCGGCCGCCGCGGGCACCGACACGGGCCCGAGCAGGAGCTCGCCCCACTCGCTCCGCACGGTCACGGTGCCGGCGCTCGCCGTGGGGGCGGAGTAATTGATCCAGACCAGGGCCGCCCCATCGATCACGCGGATCGTCGAGTTGGTGGACACGGTCGTCCCCCCGAACGACGCGTCGATGGTGACGAATCCGTCGGGCGCGGCATTCCCGAACGGGTCGATCAGCCGCCACAAGGTGCGGTTATCCCGCGCACCGCCCGCCGCGACGGTCGGTGCGGTCAGCCGCAGGTCCCCCAGTTCGGCGGTCACGCGGATCTCGAGCGCGGAGCCACCGGCGAACTGGACGGGGAGCGGCCCGCCGAAGGCGAGCGCCCCGGAGGTCTCGGTGAGCGCGGTGACGGTGAAGTTGAGGTAGCCGGCGAACCAGGCGCTCCCCGGAAGCTCCACCGACGGTCCGGCCCCGACCGCCACCGGACCGAGCACCGAGCTGTTGACGAAGAACGCCGAAGCGTCGAGCGCGCCCCCGCTCCAGTTCAGGAAGACCGGAGCGCCGTACTCGGGTACCCGCTCGCCGTCCGGGGCGAGCGCGACCAACGTGAACCGCTGGGGGACCCCGGCCTGCCAGCTCGCGTTGACCGTTCCGGGGACCGACCCGATCGCCGTCGCGGGACCGGGGAGCACGTAGACCGGCACCTCGGTCGCGGTCTTGGACCCAAGGGCATCGATCACCGTCAGGGTCACCCAGTGCTCTCCGTCGGTCCGAGCCACATAGGCGAGGGTGAGCTCTCCCGGGCCCGACCGCGTGCCCGCCGCCATGGTCGCCGCCGGGTTCGAGTCGTTCCACCAGTAGGTCAGCGTTCCCACCCCGCCGAACAGGACCGATTCCAGCGTGCTCGAGGCGCCCGGTGCGATCGCCCCGGGCGAGGCGGTCATGTTGCTCAACATCGGGCGGGTACCGATGACGACGGAGACGGTCCGGGAGGCGTTGACCCCGGCGGCGTCGAGGACCGAGAAACGTCCGGTGTAGTTCCCGGGACCGCCGTACCTCGGCGCGAACGACCAGCTCGGACCGGAGTCGTTGGAGCAGGCGAGGGCGCCGGCACCGTCGTCGAAGCAGGCCGGTCCGAACGGGCCGGTCCCGGTCTCGTCGGTCACCGAGCCGGCCACCGCGACCGGATCGCCGGCGTAGCCCAGTACCGGGTCGGGGGCGACGGTCAGCTCGAGGGCCGGGGCCACGGTCAGTTCCGGGAAGCTCTTGCCGCCGGTGGAATAGCGGTTCGTGATGTTCCCCGATGGGGTCGTGGTGCCCGCTTCGGTGAAGGTCACCGAGACCGAGCAATACAGTTCGACCTCGCCGTAGGTGGCCGAGACGCTCGAGCAGTTTCCCGTGACCGGATCGAAGCCAAGACCGGGATCGACGGTGGCGCTGTAGTTGTAGCCGTACGCCCCGGAGCCATCGATGGTGAAGGTCGTGGGTGCACCGGCGTCGAGTCGGGTCGGTGCGACGCTCGCGGCGGAGACGATCGTCGGGATGGCGTTCACGGCGATGCTGGCGGTGTGACCGGGCACGGGCTGGCCCTGCCAGCTCGCGTTCACTTGGAGCGTAAGCGTGGTCGGCCCCACGCCGGGTGGGCCCACAAGGGTCGTGGAGTTCCCCGTAGAATTCGCCAGCGACCAGCCGGTCGCCCCGACCGACCAGCTGGCGTTCCAGAGCGCGGGGCTTGGGGTCCCGTCCGCGGCCGTGGGAACGGCCCAGAAACGGGTCGGAGCGCCCACACTGAGCGTCTTCGGTCCGGGCGGAGAGATCGCGAGATGGTCGAAGACCGCCACGAACCACAGCTCGGTCAGGGGCGAAGTGACCGACCCACGGAGCATGTAGGCGGGAGGATCCGGTCCGGTCAGTTGCAGTGTCTCGGGACCGAACGGCCCCGTGTAGGTGGTACAACTGTACGAGTTGCACCCACCGGTCGGAAGGGCGACCGGATGCGAGAATCGGCCGCCCGGGCCGGTCGTCAGGCCGTTGACGCCCGGGTCGCACTGGGCCGAGCTCCCCGCGCGCGTGGTGACGGTCACCTGGTAGTCGAACCCGAAGGTCAGGTTCACTCCCCCGACGGCCGGGCGGGGGGTCTCATTCCCCATCACCCCCAGAGTCCCGTTGACGAAGGCGGAGCGAACGGTCCCCGGGCACGGACCGTTCGCGGGCAAGGCGACGAGTGTGTGCGGACCGATCGTCGGGCCGGCGGGGGCTGCTGGCAGTGAAACGGCCGTGCCCAGCAGGCACAGCACGAGGGCGATGCCTCCGAGACCTACCCCGGGACCGAGGCGTCCCGCTCCCGCCCCCTGCCGTGCCACCCGCCACCCCACCCCCGGGCCGTGTCGTCAGGTCGCGGTCCGAGGGGTGACCAGCAGGCCGTACCCGCACTTGAACTAGGATGGCCCGCCGGGGGATGGCTGCCCGAGGGGCCGGCCAAGGTCGGCGTGCGACCGAAGTAGGTGCTCGGCCCCTCCGCGTCCCAGGCGGCTCTCGAAGAGGACGATTCGGTCCACCCGCGTGGTGCCGACGGGACGATCGCCGACCAGATTCAACATCTCACGAGCGCGACGGGCGTCGTGATCGCCCCGGATGCGCAACACCGTCACGTGCGGCACGAAGGGTCGGAGTTCCGGTGGGAACCCCTGCCGTTCGAGCTCGTCGGAAAGCCGAGCGGCCAGGCCGCGCAGCGGCACGGCTCCGGAACCCACACCGACCCATGCGACGCGCGGGTGGGCGGTATCGGGAAAGCAACCGGCCCCGCGGAACTCCAGCTCGAAGGCGGGCGTCGATGAAGCGGCCGTCATTGCCGCCTCCACCGAACCGACCCGCGCATCGGGCAGGTCGGCGAAGAAGCGGAGCGTGAGGTGCCGCTCCGGAGGCCGCGGCCAGGGAACTTCGGCGGCCAAGACCGGCACTTCGATCGCGATGAATGCCCGCATCGTTCCCGCCGCGCGAAGCGCTCCTGTGGGATGAGGCCACCCCGGCTCCCCTCTGCGGGTGCCTCGGGCTTTGGGCCGCGCCGTCGGCATGCCCGAGGTCTTCACGGCCCGGTGCGCCGGGGGGCAGTTCGCAGCGTCCAGACGCTCCAGTCGGTGCGCGAGGCTCCCGTCGCACCCAGTGCGCGTCGGACCTTGCCGGCTCGCCCCGGGTCTCCCACGAGGAACAGGACGTGGGCACCGGCGGTCCGGCCCTTGCGCAGATCGTACCGGATGCGTTCCGGTCGGTCCGCGCCGGAGACCTCCGCCTCCAGATGGATGTCGCGCCCGCCGGCGTATCTCCAAGCCCACGTAGTCCGCCACCGATCGAACGCTTCGGCAAGTTCCGCCGGTGAGCACCCCGCCGGGGCGTGCTCGAGCCAGCGGAGCGTCGCGTCGGGGAGCCGTGCGTCGAACCGGCCTTGCCGTAGGATCTGGATCCGGTGGCCGTGCCGAGCGAAGATGAGGAACGCTTCGAGCAGTAGCGCCCGGTGCGCGGCGCTCTCTCGGGTGGCGCCCGTGTGCTCGTGGAATCCGAGCCGCCACCGTCCGCGGTCGGAGATCGTGTAGCCCCCAGGGATCGGTGCGATCTCGCCCCGAGTTCGGAGCGCGGCGAGGACAGGCTCCTCGGACGGCGATCCCCGCGACCCGCTCGCCGGCGTCAGTCCAGGGCCATGTTCCGCAGAGAACAGCAGCTCGAGCAGGACGCTCTCCTCGGCCTCGGTCGAAGCCGCCTCTTCCCGCGGTATCTCGGCGCCGTAGGCTTCCTGACCGTGCCGGACCGCCTCCGGCCACGCGTCCGGCGCGGGGGTAGGTTCGAGGGCGAGGACGACGTGGGAGCGGTGGGACCCTGGCCCGCTCGATACACGGAGCGCGGTGCCGGACGGAAGCCGAGGGAGGATTTGCTCGGCCTCCTCTCGCCCGAGACCGACCCAGCCGGCCAGCCGGGCGGCGTGGGGTTGCGGGGAGCGGAACACCACATGCGTACCCACGGCCCCGGAGGCGGCCCAACGGGCCTCCTCCTCGAGGCGCTCCGGGTACTGCGTCGCCGCAACGACGGCCAAGCCGAACTTGCGCCCCTCGGCGAAGAGCTCGGCGAGGAGATGGGGCCCGACCAGCTGGGCCTCATCGAGGATGATCGTGACCTCCGTCACGGGGGTTGGTCCGCCGCCCAGCGCCGCGGCCCGGTCGAGGTAGAGGTGGCTCAGGATGAGGGTCGACAACAGCTGGGCACCCTCCGGACCGAGGTCGGCGATGGGGAGCCGCCAGAGGAGAGCGCCCCCGCCGTCGAGAATCTCCCGCGCCGGCAGCTCCGGACCCGACGGAGCCACGAGCGCGAGGAGCGGTGGGGTCAGCACGATCCGGCTCAGTCGTGCCGCGGCCGGCCACAGGAACTCGGGGTTCCGTCGGATCAGCGCCGGGAGCTCCTCGAGGAACTGGGCCACCTCCCGCGACCGCGTCGCGCGTCGAGCGAGCTCCCTCCGACCCGGGTCGGTCAGGAGCGCATACAGGTCCCGAAGGTCCCCCCGCTGCTCCTGCACGACCCGGAGCAGCACGTCGAAGATGCGATCGAGACGGAATCCCCAGTACATCGTACCGTCTTCCTGGCCGAGCCGCCGGAGCGCGGCGATCAGATGCGCGCGCTCGGAGTCGGCGGAACGCGAGCTCGCCGATCCGAGCAACCGCAGGCCGGGGATCGGTCCGGGGACGGTCGGGTCGATCCCGACCACCCGGGCCCGATCCGGCGCGTCGAGGCCGGCGAGGATGCGGCCGCTGAGGTCGCCGTGGACGTCGAGGACGACGACCGCTTGGCCCCGGTGGATCCGGTCTCGCGCTGCGGCGGCGAGGTGAGCGCTCTTGCCCGAACCGGAGGCGCCGAACACGAGGGTGTGCCGGCGCCCCTCCGCGGGGTCCGGAGGGGGGCTTAGCCCCCCGATCAGGCCGAGCCGGACCGCCGCGGGAGCCTCCAGGTTCCACCGCAACTCCGGGCGTAGCCGTCGCCACGATCCGTCCCGCCACTCGGACTGGTATCGCCGACGGAACGGTACGAGGCGTGCGGCGGCGCGCGTCCCCGTGGCGGCGAGCCGGTCGAGGATCGTCGCGACCGCGGAGGATCGTGCCGCCTCCGAAGTTCCTCCGGCGATCCACGCCCGTAGGGCAACGCGCAGAGCCCCGCCGCCGTCCGGGGCCCAGTGGACCTGGGTGGCCATCCAGATCCCCTCGGGGAGCAGCGCCGCTGGGGTCGGATCCGGTTCCGGCGTGCTCGGGGCGGCCACGAATCGCCCGAACGCCTCCGGCGCACCCCCATCGGCGGCGCCGGCGAGGAGGAACTGGCTCGACCTCCGATCGGACACGGGCGGCTCCCACGGGTCCGAGGTCCCCCGACCCCCCGACGCTCCCGGACCCGAGAGCCCCACCCAACGGGGGTCGAGCCCGCAGGCCCGGAGCCGGACGGGCCTCGACCAGCAGTGCTCGATCAGCACGTGGCCCTCGGTCCCCCCGGTGGCGACCCGCCCCGCGAGGGCCCGCAGGTGGCCGGCCAACGCTTCGGGGGGCGAGTCCGTGTCGAAGTCGATCGTGCGCCACTCGGGTTCAGGGCCCATCGGCGGACCCTGGCCGGTCGCACCGGGCGAGCAGGTCGTCGATCTCGGCGAGCACCGCGTGAAGGCCGCTCGCGCGGGCGTACCGTCGCAGCCGGTCGGTGGGCACCAGGCGACTGACGGGTCGGTCGAGCCACCAGAGCCGCACCGTCCAGATCCGGCGGCCATCCGGGTACTGGTACAGCGTCGCCCACGGTTGCGTGGTGAGCGTCACGGGCAGTCGGAGCCGTCCCAGGCGTCGGACGGACCCCAACGGTAGTTCGGCGTGTTCGGCACCGGCGAAGACTGCTTCCTGGGTGCGGGGCGCTCCCGCGAGATCTACCATCGGACCACTCCGGTCCGTCCCCCGCGGATCCCCGGGTAGCGGACCTCGAGGACTCTGGCGCTGCGGACGAGCCCGACGCTCGCCCGATGGGGCCGCGGACGGCGGGATCCGGCGGAGGCCTCAGCTCCGTCGACGCCGCCCGGGGCCGACGACCCGCAAGGGCCGGAAGCACCCGGAGGGAGGCGATCGCTCGGGCGGACGACCCACTTCGGGCTCGTCCGCTATCCGGGCGGTCCGGCCAGCGGCGATTCCCCCGTCGCTAGCGGGCCTCCCCTTCGGGAAGTTGGGCGCGCGCGTCGGCGGGGAACGCTCCGTTCACGGAGGGACCCCCGGTGACAGGCACGCCGGTCGTTCGGGACTCGGGGCAGCGGCCGGGGAGAGCAAGGGCCGAATGGGGCCGAACTCCATCACCGGGGAACGTCTGCCGCGGGTCGTTCATTCGTGGCCGGGAGGAACACGGGGCAGGATTCCCCACCTCCGGAGCCCGTGAACGATGAACGCAGGATCACGAACGCGGCGGAACTAGAAGGGGAATGAAGGGTCCGACCGCACGCCGGAAACGCGGTGCCGTTTCCCTACGCGATTTGAGTCGGACCCTTCGGGGTGGTGAGGTGAAGTTGGTATCCCCCCTATTTGAACCGTCACGATAGGGTCTACGAAACAGTTCGGGGTGGTGTGTTTCACGCCCCTCGGACCTCGAACGGCCATCGTCTCGGTGCGCGGCGCGCTGGGAGCTCGCGGCTCGACCGTCCCGGCCCGTCGAAACCCGGCCGAATCAGGTGAACTCTTCGCGCTCGAACAGTAGGAGCCCGCCGACGGCGGTGCAGGCGAAGTAGCCCAGCATGATGATCACGCCCTCGACATAGGTCGGGCTGAACACCGTGACGGCGCCACCGAACTCCCGGATGTGGGCGACGTGCGCGGGGATCGTCGCGTCGAACGGGTAGGAGATCACCGCCGACGCGTAGCTGATAATGAACCACGGCTCGATGTGCCAGAGCCCCTCGACGAGCCCCGACAGGATGTTGAACCCGAAGATGAACATCACCGCCACGACGAGGACCGCGTAGGTGCTCGTCTTGAACAGCGAGCTGAACAGGAACGTCGCACCGAGGAGCGCGAGCAGGTAGACGACCGCCAGCACGAAGGACACGAACAGCGCGACCGTGAACGCGCCCATGCCGAAGTAGTAGACCCCGTTGCCGACGAGAATGGCGGCGAAGACCACGAGCGCGACGAACGCGGCGGTGAACGCGGCGACGTACTTTCCGATGTAGACCGCCGAGCGCCGCAACGGCAGCCCCATCAGGAAGTAGCCGGTCTTGTTCTGGAACTCCCCGGCGATGGCGTCGCCCCCGAAGATGACACCGGCGAAGACGATGACGATCGTCACGCCGCCGGCCCAGATCATCGAGTAGAACTCGTTCGACGAACCGAGGAGGGAGGCGGGCCGGAAGTAGGCCACGACGGTGGTGATGATCACCCCGAGCGCGGCGACGATGCCGAGCATCAGGATGAACCGCTGGCTGAGCAGGTAGTCGCGCAGCTGGTAGCGGGCGAGCCGGAACGCCTGGGACAGGCTGTCCGGAGACTCACGGCGGCGCACGACGTCCTCGACCGGGGCGGTCACGTTGGCGGTCGCGGCCATGGCCTAGTCCCCCCGCTCGATCTGCTGGAGGTAGACCTCCTCGAGCACGTTCTTCGATTCTTGGAATGCGACGACATCGAGGTCGAGCCCGATGAGCGCTTTCAGGATCTTCGCCTCCTCGGGCAGGCCCCCCTCGAGGAAGATGCGGACACGTTTCGCGTCGAGCAGCTCGATGCGTGCGACGTGGGGCAGTCCTTCCAGCCGCTTGGTCGTGCCCCCGTCGGGGAGCGGGCTCGCGAACGCGACGTCGACGGACTGGCTGCCGTGGGTGAAGCGCGTTCCGACGTTCTCGAGGGTGTCGTAGAACAGGAGCTTGCCCTTGTTGATCAGCGCGACCTCGTCGCAGACATCGGTGACCTCCGGGAGGATGTGGCTCGACATGAAGATCAGGCGGTGGCGTTTCTTCAGTCCGCGCACGATGTCGCGCACCTCGGCCATTCCGCGCGGGTCGAGTCCGGTCGCCGGCTCGTCCAGCATCAGGATCTCCGGGTCGTGGACGAGCGCGGCCGCGATGTTGATCCGCTGCTTCATCCCCTTGGAGAATCGGCCGACGCGCTTGTGTGCCCAGTCGCTCATCTTGACCTCCTCGAGCACCTCGGGGATGCGGTCCTTGCGCTCGGAGGGGGTGAGGTTGCGGAGGTCGGCGACCATCTCGAGCGCCTGGTAGGGGGTGAGGGAGGGGTAGATCTCCGGCGACTCGATGAGCACCCCGCAGACCTCGAGGGCCCTCTTGCGATCCGCCTGGACCGAGACGCCGTCGAGGAAGCACTCCCCGCTCGTCGGGTAGATCATGTCGGTGAGCATCTTCAGCGTCGTTGTTTTGCCGGCGCCGTTCGGTCCGAGGAAGCCGACGCACTTCGCCCCCTCGATCCTGAGGTCGAGATGGTCGAGGGCCGTGAAGTTCCCGAACGCCTTGGTCAGTCCCCGGGCCTCGATCGACGGCATCGTCATGCGGCCACCTGTAGCGGGTGACGCCCGCTCGGCGCGGAGACCTCCCTCAGGTCGTGCAAGCCCGCGACGAGCGCGGCATTGATCTTCTCGATCACGCGCGCGGTCACGGCGCGGTCCTTCGCACCGATGCCGGATTCGACGCCCACCCAGCGCCGACGCCGCCGCGCCTCGATGCGCGCGACGATCCGGATCCCCTCGGGCGAGAGCGAGACGAGCACCTGGCGGCGGTCGGAGGTGCTGTGGGTCCGCCGGAGCAGCCTCAGCTCCTCCAGCCCGCCCAGGATACCGGAGATCGTGGCGGGGGCCGCCCCGGTCCAGGAGGTCAATCGCGTGACGGGCGTCGGCCCGGCGCGGTGGATGGCCCCGAGCAGGAACAGCTGGGGGAGCGAGAGGTCCTCTTCGGCGGCCTCGGCGCGCGCGGCGCGCAGCCCCGCGAACAGCATCGACTGGCAGGCCTCGCGCAATCGGTCGGCCGGATCGATCCGGGATTGCCCCGTCGGGGTACGCGTCGCAGGCATTGCTACGGGAACCTAACTTTTCGGTTCGCGCATAAAGTCGACGCACCGGTTGAGCCGGTCTACCACGCGACCCGGTCCGGCGGGATAGGTACGGAGCCGAGGACGCTCACGGGCCGCCGTCCAGCGGGCGAGGGGCCGCCGGGGCGACCCTTCGCGGGGGTGGTTCAGTGGTTGCGTAGCTCGCCGATCGGAGCGACCACCGGCGGAAGCTCGGGGTTGATCGCCCGGGTGCGTGTGAGGGTCGGTGCGGCGACGCGTGCGCGGCGGGGCAGCAGGTACCGCTCCCCCCAGAGCCTCAGCTCCTGGGCCGCCGAACGCAGCCCGAGCCCCATCTCGGTGAGCGAGTAGACCACGATGAACGGTCGGGTGCTGACGACGTTGCGCTGGACGACGCCGGAATTCTCGAGGAACTTGAGCGTCGCGCTCAACGTCTTGGCGTTGAGCCGGGGGTTGGAATGCAATAGCTCGCTGAACCGTTGGGGACCGTCGAGAAGCCGGTGGATGATGGCGAGCCGCCATTCGGTGCCGATCACTCCGACGGCCGCGAGGACCGGGCAGAGGGCCCTGCCCTCCTCTCGGCACGGCTCGCTCCCGGCGTGAAGCGCCTCGGATTTGGGTAACGTGGAGGGCGTCATGGTCTCTCTACCCGGTCCTAGCGTCCGAGGCCATATAAGGTTACTTGGATTAACCGAGTTACTAAAGGTGACCTCTAACGATGGGGCGAGCGTTCGCCGGGGCCGCAACGGCCTTCTTCCCTGTGCCGGTCGACCGAACGATGGCGTTGCGCCGGACCCATCTCGAGCTCTCCGTCGAGCGTGAGCTCCCGGCCGAGGGCGGGGAACCGCCCGCCCGTGCACGGCTGACCGCCCGCTTCGAAGCCCCGGAGGACGGCGCGCCAACGGAGCGCGATCTGCACGAGGCGATGGATCAACTCCGGCGCGACCTGGATGCGGCCGTCGGTCGCGCGCCGAACCGGCCAGATCGCGAGCTCGCCGAGCTGATCGAGACCTACCGCCCCCGCCAGGGCGAGCTCGTCGACCTGCTCCTCGACGAGGGCGAGCTGAGCCAGGTCGAGCACGATCGGCTCCGCGATCATCTGAGGACGGGCGCGCCGCCGGCGGATCGACCCGCGCCGATGGCATCGGCGGCCGCTCCGCACTCGCCCGAGCCCCACCCTGCGCCCGCGGCCTCCCTGGCCTCAGCTCCCCTCGGGAACGACCGCGCGCCGTCCACCGCGCGTCCGGTCGCCCAGCTGCTGCAGGAGTATCAGATCGGCTCGCTCAAGCAGGCCGGTGCGGTCCGCGCGCGTCGACAGATCTCCTACGAGGAGTACATGGCGCTCAAGCGGCATTTCGCCGAGCCGACCGGGCCGACGACCGGGACTCAGTAGGCGAGCCGGCGGAGCGCCGGCATGGTCGCACTCGCCACGAGCGCGATGGCGAGGAACGTCACCCCGACGATCCAGGCCAACGTGGCCGGGAGCACCAGGGTGCCGAGCACCCCCAGAGCGACGACCCCGCCGGCCCGCGTTACGCCTCGAAAGAAGTAGGCGTTCGTGATCGTCCGGCCGAGCAGCTGCTTCGGGGTGCTCGCCTGGACGTAGGCGAGCAGCACGGTCCAGAGCGCGATGTCCCCCATCCCGACGGCGAACCAGGCGAGCGCACTGGGGACGATCAACGGAACGGACAGGACAGCCCCCAGGATCAGGAGTCCCTCGAGCGCGGTGCCCCCGAGGAGCACCGTCGCGAGCCGGCGCCGAGGATTCCACGCGCCGAGCACCAAGCTCCCGGCGACACCTCCCACGGCGAAGCTCGCGAACAGCAGGCTGTAGGTGGCGGCGGGGTCGGTGTAGTAGCGCGCACTGAGCAGGGTGATCAGCAGCGGCGGGGCCAAGGACACGATCCCCTGGACCGAGCTGTAGACCGTCAACTGACGCAACGGGCCGCCGGCCGCGCTCGCGAGGTAGCGCCAGCCGCCCCGCAGCCGCTCGACGAAATCACCGGCCGCGGCGCCCACCTGGGGGACAGCGAGCGGGAGGACGAGGACCAAGGCGACCAGATTGAGCGCGCCGTAGAGGAACTGGCCGGTCGCCGGTCCGACGATCAGGAGGAGCGTCCCGCCCGCGGCGTAGCCTCCGATCTGGCTGCCGCCGCTGGCGGCGCCGATGAGCCCGTTGGCCCGCAGGAGCTCGTCGCCCTCGACGAGATGGGGCGGGATCGCGTTGTTGGCCGTCCAGGTGAAGTCCCACATCAGCGAGATCAACGCCACGAGCACGAGCAGGATCGGGACGTCGAGCCGCCCGGTCGCCAGGAGGAGGCCGAGGGTGAACGCCCCGGCGGCCTGGACCGGATAGCCGACGACGAGCACCGAGCGGAGGTCGCGGACTCGGTCGATCACCGCTCCGGCCAGGAACGAGAGCGCGTAGACGGAGAACTCGACCCCCAAGAGCACGCCCACGACGAGGGCGCTCCCGGAGATCCGGTAGCCGAGCCAGACGACCGAGATCGCGTAGACGGCGTAACCGGCGTCACCGGCCGCCTGGCTCAGCCAGTAGTAGCGGAACCGCCGGTCGCGCAGGAGTTGGAGGTAGCCCCCCGGGCGGGCCGACACCATCCCTCGTCAGGCCGGAGCGGGCAACAAGAGGGTGGCGACGAGCCCCACGTCGGTGAGCCCCGCGCGCATGGCGAACGGATGTTGGGTCGATGCGGCGATGCCCGGGTCGCTCGTCACCGCCCCGCCGGCATCGCCGCCTTTGGCCCGAAGCGATCCGGCCGTGGGGAACAGCGCGGCGACGCTGCCCCGTCGGGTCAGCGCGGACCGGAGCGAGGACAGGAACCGCTCCGAGGCGTTCGTTTCGTCCACCCCCTCGGGAAGGCCCAGCGTCAGCCCGGCGAAGACGGCCAGCCCGGCCGGCCCCTCACCGCGGCGCCCCGCCGGCCGCTTTGCGCCGGGGATACCGTGCAGTTCACCGACGATCTCCTCCGACCGGCGGACGAGCCACTGCGCTGCCGCTTCGGGCGGGTCCGAGTTCGTCAGTCCGGCGAGTCGGCAGACCCATCGCCGGTCCACGAGGGCATCGCTACCGCCGCCCAACGCGTCCCCCGGGCCGAGCAGGACCACCGGTCTCCGCACCCCCGCGCGGGCGGGAGCGGGCGGGGAGGCTCCGGGCCGAAGGCTCGCCGTGGCGAGCGGCGGCGGCGCGAGCCCCGGGCCGAGCCGCTGGAGCGAGGCGCGCGTCAGCTCCACTTCCTCCGCCGCGACCGGTACCGTCGGACCACCACCGAGGAGGGTCCCTCCGTCACCCCGGTCGAGCAGCAGCGTCTCGACCTCGCCGGAGCTCGCGACCCGGCCCAACCCACCGCCGCAGTTCCCTCCGCCGAGGACTCGAACGAAGCGTTCCAGGTCGGCGCCCGGGGTGCCCGCGCTCGCGAGCGCGCTCAGCCAACCGTTCCACGCCGCGGGAGCGACGCCGGCGGGGGGGAGGGAGAGCCCATGGATCGCCCCCGGCGAGACGAGCACGAGGAGGAGGTCCTTGGGACCGAGGCCGGCGGCGAGCTCGGCGACCGCCTCGGCGGTGGTCACGCCGACGGGATCTCCGGGGAGCCCGAGCGGCAGCTCCCAGGCCCGGAACGGGACGCTCGAGGGGAGCGGCGACGGGCCGGCAACGATCCCCTGGGTCAGCCGTTCGCCGAGCGATTCCCAGGCCGCCAGCGCGAGGCTGGAGGAGGCGTTGCCGAGGGCGACGAATGCGATCTCCCGGTATTGGTCGATCCCGACGAACCGGTTCCCCAATCGGATCGTCCCCCGCTCGAGGCGGAGCGCCGCCCGGACCGCCCGGTAAGCGTCCGCTCCGGTCATCGCGCCGCGGAAGGCAGCCGTCAGCGGCTGCTCGAGCGGAAGTGTCGATGCCACGGCGGGAGTGCTCACGTCGGCGGAACCCCCGCCCGCTCGTAAACGGTTGTGCCTGGTGTTCAACCGAGCTGGATCCGCTCGGCCGAACCGTTCGTGCCCGGGCCGAAGAACCGTGCGACGCCGAACCGCGTCGGGTCGAGATCGCTCCGTTCCCCGAGCACGGCCTGGGCGACCCGCCGGGTCGCGGCCGGGGCGAGCATGAACCCGTGCCCCCCGAACCCGTTGGCGTGGACGAACCCGGGCAGTCGGGGGTCCTCGCCGATGACCGGGAGCCCGTCGGGGGTGTCGTCGTAGTAACCGGACCACGCGCGCAGCACGCCGAGCGGGCGGAGGCGCGGCAGGAGCGTCGTCAGCGCGCGCGCCATGGTCCTCAGGAACTCGGTGGAGCTACCCATGCCGGCCGCCGTGCCCGTCGGGTGGGCTACGGTCAGCCCCCCGACGATCTCGCCGCGCATCGTCTGGCTGAAGTACAGCCCGTCGCGCAGCCGCACCACCATCGGATCGAGGAACGGTTTGAGCGGTTCCGTCGCGAGGATCTCGTGCCGGGTCGCCACGTTCGCGACCTCTAACCCGGCGAGCCGCGACAGGTCGCCCGACCAGCCCCCGGCGGCGTTGACCACGGTCGACGCCTCGAAGGTCCCGGCAGAGGTGACCACCCCGGTGACGCGACCGTCCGTGCGGGCGAATCCGGTCACCGAGGTCTGGAGCCGGACCTCGACGCCAAGCCCTCGGACCGCCTCGTAGAGTCCCCAGATCGCGGGAAACGGGTAGAGCGTTCCGTCGGAACCGAGGTAGCTGCCCCCCACGAGGCCCGCGGTATCGATGCCGGGGACGTGCCCGGCGATCTCCGCGGGGGTCACCGAACGGATCGGGAGGCCCTCGTGCGCGACGGTGCTCCGAACCCTCTCGAGCTGAGCCTGCTCGGAGGCATCCATCGCCAGGAAGAGGTACCCGCCCTGCCGGAACCAGATGTTGTACCCGAACTCCGAGCCGAACCGGCGGTACGCCGCCACCGCCTCCCGGGCGAGCCGCAGCGTCTCGGGGGTCTCCCACTGCTGGCGGACCCCTCCGCCGTTCCGTCCTGAGGCGCCCGAGGAGAGGAACCCCCGGTCGAGCACGAGGATCGGGCCGGCGCCGGCCCGGGCCAGGTGGTAGGCGGTGAACAGGCCGACGATGCCGGCCCCCACGATCACGGTCCGGTACCCGGACCGGGCGGGCGTGTTCACGGGCCTCCGCTGGCGACGGGTTCTTCTACGCTCGCGAGCGCCCCGAGCGAGGTCGGAACCACGGGGGGCCGCTGCGTGATGTATCCGACCTCCGACGGAGAACGGGATTCCCACAGACCGAGCAGCAGCAGCGCTTCGGGCACGCAGTACCGGCCCTGGCACAGGCCGGTCCCCAGCGAGGTGTACCGCTTGATCACCTCGATGTCGCGGTACCCTCGCTCGTGGGCGCCGTGGAGTTCTTCGAGCAGCACGTCCTCGCAGGGGCACGCGACCGACTTGCCCCCCTCGCGCGGCACGCCCAGCAGCTCCCGATAGTACCCCTCGATCTCGCTCGGCCCGGCCTCGGCCACGCGTGCGGGCAGGTCGGAGAGCCGAGCCTCTCGGCCGAGCACCGCTTCCGCGGCGGCGACACCGCTCGCTTCGGCGGCAACGGGGTCGGCGAAGCCGGCCGATTCCCCCGCAGCGAAGAGCCCGGGTACGGTCGTAGCGAGGTCCGGGCGCAGCACCGGATAATAGGCGCCGACGGCGCCCCGCCAATGCATCTTGGCCCCCGCCTGGAAGAACAGCTGGACGTGGGGGAGACGGCGGACCGCGATCACGACCGCGTCGACGCTCAACCGGACCCGCTCGCCGCCGCCGCGGCGCCTCAAGACCGCGCCGCGGACGCGCGAGCGTCCGTGCGTGGCGACGAGCAGCGTGCGCGGATGGACCGCGATCTCGAGCTCCGCGGCGCTCTCGGCGATGCGGCCGTCGACGGACGTCGGAGCGGTGACGGCCGCGATGTGCAGGCCGAACCGTTCGACGACCTCGGCGGCCCGGGCACCGCCGCCCACGACCAGCGCGCGGCGGAACGGCGGGTCGCCCCGAAGGTCCCGGGCAGCGAGCGCTCCCTCGAAGGTCATGACTCCCGGGCGGTCGTTCCCCGCGAAGAGGAGGTTCGCGTCGTAGGCCCCCGTGGCCACGAGCACGCGGGCGGCCGAGACCGAGAGCGCCCCGCTCCAGCCGTCGGCGAGGAGCTCGAATCGGCCGTCGAGCGGCGAGGGTGGGGGAAGGAAGACCGCGGTTACCCCCGGTCGAACGTCCACACCCTCGGGCGGCGCGGTGACGGGCCCCCGGTCGAGGAGCAGGGGATGCAGTCCCTGCTCGGTCAGACGTTGGGCGGCAGCACGCCCGGCCGGTCCCGCCCCGACGACGACGACGTCGGTCCGCACTTTCTGGGCGGGAGGGATCGGGCGTGCGGTCGCGTCGGGAAGCTCGCCGTATCCCGCGAGCCGACGCACGACCCGGTGGTACAACGGCATCGCCCATCGGGGACGGCGGAACCCGCGGAGCGTGTCGATCCCCTGTGCGAAGAGAACGTCGAGCGCACCGAGCAGGTCGTGTCGCGGGGACGGCCAGGCGTTCTCCGTGACGACCCGATCGCCGGATCGCGGGACGTAGGTGCACGCCCGCACGTTGGGAACCCCGTTGACCCGCACGAGACACTGGGTGCAGAATCCCACGCCGCAGAACGGGGCGCGGGGGCGATGGTAGCGGATCGACCGCTGGAGCGTCGGGAGCCCGTCCTCGGAGAGGGCCGCGAGCAGCGTATCGCCCGGGCGGGCGAACCGCGCGTTCCGACCGAAGGTGAAGCGGGTCGACCGCGGATCGGCCATCCTCGACGATTCCCTCGTCCGTGCCTCGAGCTTCTAAAACAACAGCGGCGACCGTAGCTGGAGGCTGGCTAACGCCCCCGGCGGCCCGAGGTCATGCGTCGTCCCGATTCTATATAGGCTCCAAGGTACCGGGGGTCGGGGGGCTGCGAGTGCGTACTACCGGTGGGTTCCACGGTCGCCGGATCCAGAAGACCGGCGGGTCGACCTACATCGTGTCATTGCCGAAGGCTTGGGTCACCGACCGGGGTCTTGGCGCCGGCGACATCTTGCAATTCACACCACGGTCGGATGGCTCGCTCACGATCTATCCGGACGCCGCGGCCCGCGCGGGCGCGGTCAAACGGGTGGTGGCCGTCACCAACGATTCCCAGGAGGAGCATCTCTTCCGACGTTTGGTGGCGGAGTACATCGCTGGGGCACCGCTCCTCGAGATCCGGACCCCGGCCCGGATGAGCGCCCGCACCCGCGACGTGGTGCGGAACTTCGCCCAGCGCATGATCGGACCGGAGATTCTGGAGGAGACCGCCGACTCCGTCATCCTCCAGGACGTGATCGGGCCGAACCCGCTGCCGATCCCCTCGGTGATCCGGCGGATGCACCAGATGGTGCGGGCGATGCAGGGCGACGCGATGGCGGCCTTCCGCGCGCAGGACGCGGCGATCGCACGCGACGTCATCGAGCGCGACTGGGAGATCGACCGGCTGCACTGGTTCGTCGGCAAGCAGGTCACCACCGCGCTCCGCGACGCCCGTGCGCTCTCGACGATCGGGCTGACGCTGCCGGAGTGTACGACCTATCTCCAGGCCTCCAAGGTGCTCGAGCGGATCGCCGACCACGCCGTCCGCGTCGCCGCGACCGTCGAGATGCTCGGCCGGGAGAAGCCGCCGGAGTCGCTGGTCGGCGAGCTCGACCGGCTCGCCGAGGCGGCTGCCCGGGGGCTGAACGAATCGCTCGAGGCGCTCGAGCAGAAGGATATCGCCCGGGCGAACACCGTGCTCGACGAGGCCAGCCGGATCTCCGCCGACCGGAAGAAGATCCTCCAACAGCTCGCCTCCAAGCGGGGGCGGATCGCGGTGGCGCTCGCCTACGTGCTCGAGAGCCTGGAGCGGAGCGCGCTGTACGCGAGCGACCTCGCCGAGCTCGCCATCAATCACGCGGTCGAGGGTGCCGAGGCGGCCGAGACCGCGGCGAAGAAGGTCGCCGCGAAGTAGCCCAGGGCGCGAAGCGCGCACCGCTCGGCCCCTAGGTCGACGAGGTCGATCCGAGAACGGTGAGGTCGAAGAGTCGGCCGAGATTCTCGGGCGTGGGGAGCCGCGGATTTCCGACGAGGGACGGCGAGGCCCGGGCATACTCGATCAGGCGAGATCGCTCGCCCCGGAAGCGGTCGCCCTCCACTCCCGCGTCGACCAGTGCTCGGGGAATGCCGAGCGGTTCGGCCACCGACCGGATCTTTCCGCCGAGAGCGGGCCCGGCCTGGACCGCCGGTCCGCCGAGCGCCGCCTGGAGGGAGGCGTAGCGTTCACGCGCGGAGGGGAAGTTGTACTCCAGGACGTGCGGAAGCGCGGTGGCTACCGCGCGGGCATGAGGGACACCGAGCACGGCGGAAAGGGCGTGGGCGACCGCATGGGCCGCTCCGAGCTGCGAATTCGACGCGGCCATCCCGGCCATCGTCGCGGCCGCCTGCACGGATTGGAGGTTCTCCGTGTCGCCGAAACGCTTGAGGCTCCTCGGCAGTTCACGGAGCAGGATCCCGATCGCCTCTCGGGCGAGCGCCGCGGTGAACGGGTTGGACCATTCGCTCGCCAGCGCCTCGAACGCGTGCGCCAGCGCATCGAATCCCGCCTCGGCGGCCCGGTCCGGCGGTACGCTCGCAAGCAGTTCCGGAACGAGCATCGCCCAATCCGGCTCGAGCTCGCGGGCTCCCACCTCCAGGAGGGGACCGTCGGGCCGCTGGAGGTGCACCATCCCCGTCGCCTCGCTCCCGCTCCCCGCGTTGGACGGGAGGGCGACGAACCGGGCCCGATCCCGCAACCGGAGCTCCGCGAGTGGGCCGACGGCGTCGAGCGCCAGTTCCGGCTGCGCGTATCGGATCCACGCGCCTTTGGCCGTGTCGATGGTGCTGCCCCCACCGATCGCCACGATCCAATCCGGGGAGGCGGCGCGTACCCGGGCAGCGACGGACTCCACCGATTCCAGATCCGGCTCGATGCGAACTTCGGCGATGGTCTCGACGCGAGCGTCCGACTTCTCGAGTTCCTCGCGGATCCTTCGGACGACCGTGCCGGCGGCCAGCGCCGGGTCGACGATCAGCGCGGCCCGGTGCACGCCGAGAGCGCCCAGCTGCTCGAACGCACCGGGTCCGAAGCAGAGCCGGGGCGAGGTCAGGAACCCCATCATGGGCAACGAGGCATGGACGGCCGATCGGGGCTAATGCTCCGACCCGCCGCGGCAGCGCTGGCAGGCACCCATCAGGGTGAACGACAGTCCGTCCACCCGCCAGCCCGGCGGCGCCCGGTCGGCCAAGTCGGCCAGGAGGCGGAGCTCGTCGAGCATCAGCGGCACCTCCAGGATCCGTCCGCAGCCGCGACAGACCGCCTGCGAATGCGGTCGCTCCACGCGCGGAAGGGCCGTGCCCTCGGCTTCGGTCGGGACACTTCCCGGAACGATCGCGGCGGGCTTGAGCTCCGGGGGTCGGACCCGCTTGTGCCGCACCGGTCGGCCGTGGGGTGCGACCTCGATGCGGGGCCGGCGCGTCGCCGCCCGGACGCGAGCCTTCGCCATCGTCGGTCCACCGTCGGCGGAATATAAGAGGGGAAACGCTCGACGCGCGGCACGACTCGTGCCCGACCGATCGGTATCGCCCGCGGAGCCTACGTGGAACCGCTAGTAGAGTCCCGGGAAGAGTCGCGAGGTTTCCCGGGCGTACGCGAGGTACTCCTCCCCAAATCTCGCACGGAGCGCGTCCTCCTCGACGTGGATCCGATACACGAACGCCGCGAGCGCGGTGAGCACCCCGACGATGATCCCGAGGACGGAACCGAGCGCGATCACGATCCCGAGGATCGCCACGAACGCCCCCGTGTACGAAGGATGGCGGAGCCACCGATAGGGTCCGGTCCGCACGATCCGATGGTCCGGGACGATACGGACCACGACCGCGAAGTAGCGTCCGAGCACGTCGATCGCCCACGCCCTCAGGGCGATCCCCGCTCCCCCCACGACGACGCCGGCGACCCATGCCAGCGGCGGGAGGAAGGGCCCCCGGCCGGCCGCGGCGAGGTAGTACGCCGCGACGACCCCGCTCCACGCCAGCAGGAGGATGGCCCAGAACGATCCCCGATCCCGGAACACCGAACCGGACGGATTCGACGGGCCGAACCGGGAGACCGCGCGGAGGCGGACGGTCAGCTCGGCCACGAGCCAGGTGAGGGCCAACAGTTCTGCCGCGGCGACCCCCGGGGAGCCCGAAAGACCGCTCATGGGACCAGGTCCCGACGTCGGTGGCTCGGCATGGGCTCGGGGGGCTCGGACCGGGCGCCCCGATTAATCATGGGCGGGACTACCGGGTCGTGTCCGGCGACCCGTTGATCGGGCGGCTCCTCCGGTCGGCCGAACCGTCGGTGCGATGGCGGACCCGCGTGGAGGTCCTGGGCGAGGACCCGGACGCCCCGGCGCTCCGCAGGCTGAGAGAGGAGATCCGGCGCTCGACGCGCGTCCGTGCACTGCGTGCGATGGCGCGCCGGCGGACCGGGAACCCGTACGACAAGTGGCGAGGCAAACACTGGATCTTCGCACACCTCGCCGACCTCGCCTATCCGCCGGGCGACCCCGAGCTCGAGCCGCTCGCCCACGAGGTCCTCGATTTCTGGTTGCGGCCGTTCTTCTTCCACGAATTCGAGGCGGGCTCGGGGAGGGCCACCTACGGCAAGCAGGGAGTCCCTCGGGTCGAGGGCCGTTTCCGTCGGTGCGCGTCCCAGCAGGGCAATGCGCTGCGTGCCGCGCTCCAGCTCGGGTTCGCCGATGAGCGCTGCGACGCGCTGGCCGAGCGGTTGATCCACTGGCAGTGGCCGGACGGGGGGTGGAACTGCGATCGCAACCCGGGAGCCGACACGTCCTCGTTCGCCGAAACGCTCCTCGCGATGACGTCGCTGGCGCTGTACGCCGAGGTCCGTGCGGATCGGACGGCCGCGGCCGCCGCCCGGCGCGCCAGCGAGGTGTTCCTCCGCCGCCATCTCTTCCGTCGGATCTCCAACGGCCGCGTCATGCAGCCGGACTTCCTCAAGCTCCACTTCCCCCGGTACTGGCACTACGACGTGCTCGGGGGATTGCGCGGGATCGCCGCGGTCGATCGCCTCAAAGATCGGAGGACGCTCGACGCGCGGGAGCTGCTGCGCTCCAAGCAGCTCCCGAACGGTGGCTGGCGGACCGACGGACGGTACTACCGGCGCACCGCCACCGCGAGCGGTCCCACCGTGGAGACCGTCGATTGGTCCAGCGCGGGCCGGCCGCCGATCAACGAATGGGTCACGCTCGAAGCGCTCTCGGTCCTGAAGCCCAGCGGGTGACCCACCGTTGCCCCGGACCATCACGGTGCCCGAGGCTCCGCTTGAGAACCTTCGGTCGTGGTCACGACCCGAGAACGGTCGTTTTCCGACCGGTCCGCGTGGGCGGTGCGAGGCCCCCTCATGACACGCGTCGCGGACACACTCGTGGCGACCCTGGCGAGCGCCGGCGTTCGACAGGTGTTCGGAGTCGCGGGGGATTCGCTGAACGGGGTCACCGACGCGATCCGCGGCCGCCGCGACATCGCGTGGGTCCACGTCCGTCACGAAGAGTCGGCGGCGTTCGCCGCGGGCGCGCTCGCCCAGTTGACCGGGGAGCTCGCCGTCTGCGCCGGCAGCTGCGGACCGGGCAACCTGCACCTGATCAACGGCCTGTACGACGCCCACCGGAGCCGAGCCCCGGTGCTCGCCCTCGCCGCGCAGATCCCGACGGCCGAGATCGGACGGGAGTACTTCCAGGAGACCGATCCCCAGGCGCTGTTCCACGGCTGCAGCTACTTCCAAGGTCTCGTCGCCCGCCCTGAGGACCTGGCACCGGTGCTCGAACAGGCCGTCCGCACAGCCCGTGGGCAGAGGGGGGTCGCGGTGGTCGTACTCCCCGGCGACGTCGGACTCGCCCGTGCGTCCGGTCCGGGTCCCCGGTTGGACGCCCTGGTCCCGGCCGCGGCCCCCACGCCCTCCGGGGCGGATCTCGACCACCTTGCCTCCCTCCTGAACGAGGCGCGACACGTCACGATCCTCGCCGGTGGAGGCTCCGCGGGGGCTCGCCCGGAACTGATGGAGGCGGCGGCTCACTGGTGCGCGCCGGTCGTCCACACCCTCCGGGCCAAGGACGCGCTGGAGTTCGACAACCCGTTCGACGTGGGCATGACCGGCCTCATCGGCTTCTCCTCGGGGTACCACGCGATGATGGACGCCGATCTGGTCCTGCTCCTCGGGACCGACTTCCCGTACCGGCAGTTCTACCCGGAGAAGGCGCGCATCGTCCAGGTCGACACCGACCCGGCGCACCTCGGCCGGAGGACGCGGGTCGACCTCGGGATCGTGGGCGACGTCGCCACCACCTTGCGGGCCGTCCTTCCGCGGGTCCCGGCCAAGACCGAGCGCCGACACCTCGACCGCAGTCTCGATCACTACCGCCGTTCCCGCGCGGAATTGGACGCGCTCGCGACCGGCACCCCCGGCGAGACCCCGATCCACCCGCAGTACGTCGCCCGTCTCCTCGACGAGCTCGCGGGCCCGGACGCGATCTTCACCTGCGATGTCGGACTACCGACCGTCTGGGCGGCGCGCTATCTGCGGATGAACGGCCGACGGCGCCTGATCGGCTCGTTCTGGCACGGCTCGATGGCGAACGCGCTCTCGCAGGCGATCGGAGCGAGCTATCTCGAGCCCGCCCGACCGGTCGTGAGCCTCTCGGGGGACGGCGGGCTCGCGATGCTCTTCGGCGAGGTCCTGTCCCTGAAGCAGTTGGGCCGCCCGGTCAAGGTCGTGGTCTTCGACAACGGCGCGCTCGGTTTCGTCCGGTGGGAACAGATGGCGGCCGGGCTCCTTCCTTCGGACGTCGACCTGGTCAACCCCGACTTTGCCGCCGTGGCGCGCGATGTGGGGATCTGGGCGGCCCGGGCGGAGCGGCCGGACGAACTGAGGCCGATGCTGGTTGAGGCCCTCGCTCAGCCCGGACCCGCCCTCGTCGATGTCGTGGTCTCCCGCCAGGAGCTCGCGATGCCTCCCACCCTCGAACGGGCGCAGGTCGAGGGGTTCGGGCTCTGGCTGGTAAAGGCGGTTCTGAGCGGACGGGGCGACGAGGTCGTCGACCTCGCGCATGTGAATCTTTTCCGTTGAACCACGATCCCGGCCCGCTCGACCTCGAATCGGCCGTCATCTCAGAGGAAGCGGTGGCCGGGGAGACCGGTCCCTCGGCCTCCGGGATGCAGGAGGAGTGCGCTCACTTCGAGGCGCTCCAAACGATCGCCCCAAGGCCGGTCGCCTCGCACAGGCCAATCCCGAACAAGAACGGGGCGAACGAATCCGGGATGAGGGGCATGGTGGCGAGGTCGGAGTAGACGGTGAGGACGCTTTGCGCAACGAACGCCCCAGCGAAGACCAGCAAGGCGAGGCCGAACCCCGTCCGCGTCGACTGGTAGAGCCGTCGGTAAAGCGCAAAGAGAATCCCGGCGAGCCCGATACTCACCAGGCCGAGCGCAACGCTCGCCAGCATGAGCGCGCTGCTCATCGGACCCCCTCCGCCCCGCGACCGGGTACTCCGCGGGGGCGGAGGTCGGCTGCGGCTCGCGCCCCGACCCCTTCCCGGGTAACGCTCTCCAGGTACGCCGAAGCCGCCGGGCTGATCTCGTACGGGGTCGCGTAGGCGTCGCCGATGGGGCGGACCACCGCTCCGTGGTGCTCCAGCAGCCGCAGATGGTGCCGAACGGTCCGGTAGTCGAGCGCGAGCAGCGCCGCGAGCTGGTGGGCGTTCGACGGGGACCGGTCCAGGGCCTCGAGGAGACGGAGTCGGTTCGGACCACCTCGGGTGCCGTACAGGAGGTACCACATCAGGGAGCGGAAGCCGGGGCTCATGGAACCCCCGGGCCACGGCGGGGGGACCCTTAAGGGGGGCCGCCCGTGCACCGAGGCGCCCCGCTCAGAATGCAGCGAGGCCCTCCACGGGCACGGGCAGCGAACCGACCGCGTACCGGAAGCTGAGGCTCCCGCCCGGTCCGATAGCGTACTCCTGTATCTGCGGCGAGCCCGTCACGAGCACGAACAGCAGGCTCCCGTGACGCCCTCCGGTGGCGAGGTCGGTGTCCCCCGCACCGGTGGTCGCCGCCGTCGCGTTACCCAGGGTGAGGGCGCCGTTCGTCGCGAGGTGATAGCTTCCGATCGTCCCGCTGTGTGCGTTGGATGTGAACGCCCACCCGCCACCCGCGATGGCGACCCAGCAGGCCGCGAGCTGGCCGTCCGGAAGCGCGGGGCTCACCACATGCAACCCACCCGCCGCCCCGACCCGGTAGGAGGTCAGGGCCCCGGGGCCGGCGTCGCTCACCACGAGGGTGCCGGAAGGGGCGAAAGCGAACCCGTACGGCGTCGAGCCGTTCGAGACCGTCGTCACGGGGGATTGCGCGACCCCCCGGGCGTTGACCGGATAAACGTCGAGGACGCTCGTCGCCTTTTCGGAGACGACCAGCCATTGGCCGTTCGGGCTGAAGGCGACCTGCGCCGCGCCGGTCGATGACGTGGCGCTCAGCGGCTGCCGTGCGCCGGCGATGGGCTGTAGGATTCCCTGGCCGGTCAAGCGGAAGCCCGCGATGTTGCCCGCGCGCGTCGCGTTCCCCGCATTCAGCACGTACACGAGCGAGCCGTGGACGGTCACGCTCACCGGCGTCACGCCACGGGAAGCGACCCGGTCGGTCCAGGTGAGCACCGGACCTGTGCCGTGGGAACGAACCTGGAAGACCGTGAGCGAGCCGTCCCCGGCATTCACGACGAGGAGGTGGCGGTGGCCGGGCGTGAGCGCCAGCGCACCTGCGTCAGCAAGGGACGCTCCGGTACCGATCCCGCGGGTCGAGAAGTTGCCGGCCGGGACGAGCGCACCGTGGGCCCCGACCTCGAATGCGAGCACCCGGTTTCCGATGACCGAGTTCGACATCGTGAACACCTCCCCGCCGGAATGCGACCACGCCGAGCGGAGGATCGCGGGGTGGGCGGCCGTCGCCGCGCCGGTCAACAGGATGATCGACACCAACCCGATCGGGAGCAGCCAAGTCCAATTCGCTCGCGCCATGACGCAGGGCGGACCGATGCGAGCGAATTTAGCCCCCGGCCGAACTCCCGCCCCCGTTCGGCCCTAATCTATTCCCTTTCTCGCCCCAGGTCGGGCCCGCGGGGCGCAAGAGCAACCGGCGAACGCCCCACGGCCCTCGTTTACCCAGAAAACTCCTCCATTCTGACCGCGGTCCCGCGCCGGACGAGCGCGGGTTTTGGAGTCGAGCGGAATGGGCGGTGACTACGGGCGCACGGGCCCGCACAAATTGTCTCACGACCGACTGGCATGAGTTTCAGGTGCGGGGAGAGGGATTTGAACCCACGAACTCCTGCGAGACCAGACCCTGAATCTGGCGCCTTTGGCCAAGCTTGGCAATCCCCGCGCGGTCCACCGGGCCACGAACGCTCCGATAAAGGTTCCCGGGGGAACGTGGTCGGACCGGCACGCAGTCCTAGGCGGTCGCCGCGACAGCTCCCGAGGGGGGGCTGGCGCGCTCGGCCGTGAGCACGTCGACCGCCTCGCGCACGGTGGCGTGCTCGTGGACGATGGCACGTAGGGCCTTGATCATCGCCACGGGGTGGTCGGACTGCCAGATGTTCCGGCCCATGTCGATCCCCGCCGCGCCCTCGGCGATGGCGTCGTGGGCGAGCTCGAGGGCGGCCTCGACGGAGTCCAGCTTGGGGCCGCCCGCCACGACCAGCGGGACGGGGCAACCTTCGACGACCTTGGAGAATCCCTCGCAGTAGTAGGTCTTGACCAGGTGGGCTCCGAGCTCGGCCGAGACCCGGCAGGCGAGCGAGAGGTACCGCGCGTCGCGCTTCTCGAGCTCCTTGCCGACGGCGGTGATCGCCATCACGGGCATGCCGGCGGCTTCCCCCTCGCTGACGAGATTACCTAGGGCGGTCAGGGTCTCGTGCTCGTGGGGGGCACCGACGAACACGGACATCGCGACCGCGGCGACGTTCAGACGCAGCGCCTCCTCCATCGGGGTAATGATCGCTTCGTCGCTGAGGTCCTCGTGGAGGACGGTGACCCCGCCGGAGACCCGCAGCACGATCGGCGTCTCGACGGTAGGGGGGACGCTCGCCCGCAGGATCCCTCGGGTGAGTGCGATCGCGTCGGCGTGGGCGAGGAGGGGGGCTAGGGTGGTTCCGACGTTCTCGAGACGCCGGGTCGGTCCCATGAAGTAGCCGTGGTCGACGGCAAGCATGACGGTGTGACCGGAGGCCGGTCGGAACATCCGGGCCATCCGATTGCGCATTCCCCAGTCCATCGGGATCCCCGACGGCGACAGGCCCGGGGGCGGAAAACGTCGTTGCGCGCTGAATCACGTGCGACCGACGGCGTCCTCGGAGGAGCGCAGTTGGATCGGTACGCGTCGGTCCTCCTTGACCCGATTGAGCACGACCTGGGTGTTCGTCCGCTCGATGTGGGGGTCCTGGAGCGCCCGCTTGACGAACCGGTCGAGGTCGCGGCGGTCCCGGAACCGCCCGATGAGGAGCGCATCGAAGTCACCGGTCAGATCGTAGAGGGCGTACACCCTCGGGTCCCGAGCGAGCCGCTCCTCCACCTCGCGCAGCCGGCCCTTGGAGATCCGGATCCCGATCGTGGCCGTGAACTCCCAGCCGAGGAGTTCGTCGTCGAGCAGGGGCACGTACCCCCGGATGACCCCGTCGTGCTCGAGCCGTTGGACCCGGGCGCTCACGGTGGAGGGGGAGATGCGGAGCCGATGCGCGATCTCGCGGTGGCTTCGGCGCGCGTCGACGTTGAGCTCCTGCATCACGGCACGGTCGACCTCATCGAGGTTGGTCGTTCGTCCCATGGCGGATATATCTCTCGGTCAAAGGACGATATTCTTTACGGTATTCTGGACGAACGTCCAGAATCACCGACCATGCGTTGAAGTACCACCCGCTCGTCGGAACTCCCGAGGCGGGGAGCTTGGCGGTAGCAGCAACACGGCCGACGATGGAGCTGGCGACGGAGCGTGCGTCCCGGGGCGAGGCGATCCTCGAGGAGATCCGCGCCCAGCGGCTGCGGTGGGTCGAACTGTTCTACACCGACCTGCTGGGCGGCTTCAACCACGTCCACATGCCGGTCGACGCCCTCGGACCCGAGGCGTTCACCGAGGGGATCCCCAAGCTCGACGGCTCGTCGGTCCGCGGGTTCCGCGAGATCTACGAATCCGACATGATCCTCTTGCCCGACCCGTCGACGCTCGCGACGATCCCCTGGGGGGCGAGCCAGGGCGGCTCGGCCCGGTTCATCTGCGATGTCCTCGTCGGTGCCTCCCGCGAGCCCTACAGCCACGACCCCCGGGGCATCGCCCGCAGGGCGATCCACACCCTCGCCGAGGCCGGCTTCGACCAGTCGTACTGGGGGCCCGAGATCGAGTTCTTCGTCTTCGACCGGATCCGGCTGTTGCCGTCCTCCGACGGCGTCCGCGACGCCTGGGGCGGCTCGGGCTACGCCATCGAGAGCGGCGAAGCCCCCTGGAACGCCAACGACGGCCACGGGTCGATCCGGTTCAAGGAGGGCTACCACCGGGCCGCGCCGTACGACGCGCTCGAGAACATGCGCAGCGAGATGTGCAACATCCTCGCCGACAACTTCCACATCCGTCTCGACGCCCACCATCACGAGGTGGCGACCGCGGGCCAGGGCGAGATCAACATCCGCTACGACGCGCTCCTCCCGGCCGCCGATCACATCCAGGACGTGCGGTTCGTCGTGCGCAACGTCGCCCGGCAGCACGACAAGGTGGCCTCGTTCATGCCGAAGCCGATCTTCGGCGACAACGGCATCGGCATGCACATGAACCAGTCGCTGTGGTCCGACGGCCAGAACCGGTTCTACGACGCCTCCGACCCCTACGCCGAGGTCAGCCAGGAGTGCCGCTACTACATCGGCGGGCTGCTGACCCACGCGCGCGCTCTGTGCGGGATCACGAACCCGACCACGAACTCCTACCGGCGGCTCGTCCCCGGCTACGAGGCGCCCGTCTTCATCGCCTGGAGCCGCGCCAATCGCTCCGCGAACGTCCGCATCCCGTTCTACCTGCGGGGCGTCCCGGTCGCCAAGCGCGTGGAGTACCGCACGCCCGACTCCGCGGCGAACATCTACCTGACCGAGGCGGCGCTCGCCCTGGCCGGGCTCGATGGGATCAAGCGCAAGCTCGAGCCCCCTCCCCCCGTCGACGCCGACATCTACAAGTTGACCCCGGCCAAGCGCCGCGAGCTCCAGATCCGCGAGCTGCCCGGCTCGCTGGGCGAGGCGCTCGAGTGCCTGGCGAGCGACGGCGAGTTCCTCAAGCCGGTCTTCCCGGCCTCGCTGTTGGAAGCCTACCACGAGATCAAGCGCGACGAGCAGCTGCAGCTCAACCTCCGGCCGCACCCGTACGAGTTCTATCGGTACCTCGACCTGTAGACCGGAACCCCTTCGCGCGGTCATCGTGGCCGGGGGCCGTCAGGCCCTTGAGCCCCGGTGGCCGGCGGTCGCGGGGAGGTGACGGCCGCGGAGGACCGGGCGTGGATCGGGGGCCGGATCCGGACCGAGGGCCGGCGCGTCGAGGCGATGCTGGTCGAGGGTGGGCGCGTCGTCGCCCTCGGCTCGGACGAGGAGATCCGACGCGCTCGGCCCACGGGCTGCGTCACGACGGCGCTTCGGGGCCGCGCCGTCGTTCCGGGCCTGGTCGATAGCCATCTCCACATCGTGTCGAGCGCGCTCCGGATCACGGGCGTGGACCTATCGGGGGTACGGTCGACCGCGGAGTTCACCCGCCGCCTCCGGGCCGCGTCGGTCCGTCGTCGTCGGGGTCCGATCGTCGGTGGGGGCTGGGATCAGGAGCGGATCCGGGGCCACGGTTGGCCGAACCGTGGACTGCTCGACCGTGTCGTGGACGACCGTCCTGTCGCCCTGTCGCGGGTCTGCGGCCACGTCGCCGTCCTCAACTCCCGGGCGCTCGAGGCGCTCGGCATCGACCGCGGGACGCCGGACCCGCCGGGCGGCCGGATAGGTCGGGAACGCGACGGTGAACCCGACGGACTGCTCTTCGATAACGCCCTGCGCGCCGTCGTCGACCTCCAGGCCGAGTCGTTCGGCCATCAAGGCCCGGAGATCCGACGGATGTTCCGGCGGTGGAACTCGTTCGGGCTCACGCGGGTCGGGGACCTCGGCATCTCCCCCGAGGCGCTCGGTCATCTCGAAGCGTTGGACCGGGCGCGGCCGCTCAGCATCGGGATCCACGCGTACCTTCGGCTCGAGCGTTGGGAGGCTCGGATGCGACCGAGCCCGCCCGGCGGTGGTCGACGCATCCGGACCGTCGGGGTCAAGGCGGTGCTCGACGGGGCCCTGGGTGCGCGCACCGCGTGGCTCAAGGAACCCTACCACGATGCTCCGGGCGAACGCGGGCTCTCGCTGTGGCCGCGTGCCCTGCTGGAAGAGCGGCTGGCGGAGGCCCGGCAGCGGGGGTTTTCACCGGCGCTGCACGCCATCGGCGACCGGGCCCTCGCGCGTGCGATCGCCGTGATCGGTGCCCTCCCACCTGGGCCACGGGCCCGCATCGAGCATGCCTCGCTGCTGACGCCCGGGCTGCTCCGATCGCTCAGGAAGCATCGGACCAACGTCGTCGTGCAACCGGCGTTCCGATGGAGCGACCGGTGGATCAACGAACGATTGGGGGTTCCCCGGGCGCGCTGGTCCTACGCCTTCCGTTCGCTGCTCGACGCGGGCGTACCTCTGGCGGGCTCCAGCGATGCCCCGGTGGAATCCGTCGACCCCTGGACGGGAATGCGTGCCGCCGTGAGCACCCCTCCGTGGGCACGCCGTGGCGAGCAGATCACGCCGCAGGAGGCGCTCGACCTGTACACCTCCGGTGCTTCGGCGGCGCTCCTCGCCCCCGAGGCGGGCCGACTCGCGGTCGGCGGTCCGGCCGATTTTGTCGTCCTGCGGACCGACTCGGTGGAAGCCGCGGTGGCCCGCTCCGCAGCCGTCGTCGCCTCGTGCTGGCGCGCGGGCCGGCGGGTCGGGGGAGCGTGCTAGCGATCTGCCCCGAAGGGCTATCTGCCGCCGGTCGAAACCCGGGGCGATGGCCAGCCCGCCCCCCGTGCCGGAGTTCAAGTCGTTCTCCGCCACGATGCGCGTCGACGCGCTCGTCTCGGACTGGCGGGCGGAAGTCGCCCCCGAGTTGAAGACGGAGGAGAAGGAGCGCGCCCTCTACGAGCGGATCTGGGAAGCCTATCTCGAGGGCGACTACGGTTTCGGGCTCTGGTGCTGGCACGAGTGCGACCGGCTGACCAACGCCCTGGGTGGCAGCATCCGCGAGGCGACCCGGGTCGTCGGGGCCGGCCGCTACCTCGGCTTCTCCCATCGCAAGGCGATCGCCCTCAAGGTGCCGCTCGAGCTCGTCTACCGGCCCCGCAAGGGCGACATGAGCACCCCGCGACCGGAGGCGCTCGTCCTCCCGCACTACCAGGTACTCTGCGTCTACGCGGTCCGGGCCGAGGGCGACGACAAGAAGGCGAAGGCGCAGCTCGAGATCGCGCTCGGCGAGCTCGAGGACCGCCGACGCGCCGACCCGTATCTCAAGCACTTCGAGACGTTCCGGCAGCTGCTCGAGCGGCAACGGGCGAAGACGAGCGCGACGACGGCCGCCTGATCGGACGTCGTGGAGCCGCCGGGATGACCCGCTGGCTCGTACGGTTCGGCTACGACGGGAGACCGTTCGCGGGCTGGGCCCGCCAGCCCGGGCTCCGGTCCGTCGAGGGAGACCTTCGGCGTGGACTCGTACGGTGCGGGATCGCCGCCTCCGACGAGGCGGCCGGGCTCGAGGTGGCCAGCCGGACCGACCGCGGAGTGAGCGCGCGCGCCAATGCTCTGGCCCTGAACTCGCGGATGTCGGGACCGACCCTGTTGCGGACGCTCAATGCGATCGGTCCCGAGATGTTCTTCACGGCCGCGGCCGAGATCCCCGCGACCTTCCGGCTCCGGGCCGCCCGGTCCCGGGAGTACCGGTACTCGCTCGAGCCGAACGAACCACGGGTCGAGCAGTGGGAGGGGGTCGCCGCGCCACTCCTCGGACGTCCGATCGACGTCCGGTCCTTCTCCCGGGGCCTGCCCGCCGACCGGCCCGCCTGGAGGACGCTCGAGCGCATCGAGATCGTCGTCGGACCGATCCGCCCGCAGTTCCGAATCGTGGCCCCCGGATTCGTCTGGGGCATGGTCCGCAAACTTGTCCAAGCGTTCCGCGACGTGAGCGCCGGTACGCTCCGTTCGGCGCATCTCGAGGCTGCGGCCCGTGGAGAGCGCCGACTCTTCCTCGCGCTGGCCGCGCCTCAACCCCTCACGCTCTGGTCCGTGGAGTACGACCTCGATTGGGAACACCGCTGGAGCGGGGCGACCGCTCGGCAGGCCCGGTACCAGGCCGCTCAGATTTCGGAGGCGACCGCTCGGGCCGCGACCCTGGGCGGATTGTGGGACTCCGGAGACCGGCCTCTCCGGGCATCGCGGCCTTCGAATGTGGTATCCGAGGCCAGGCGAGCGGCATCGAGCTCCAGCTGAGCCTCAGCCGGGTTCCGGTCGTACCCGTCGGAAGCCTCGGTAGACCGCCAGGTCGTAGGCGATCTTCAGCACCCCGCTGACGTAGAACGGCGACGCGAGTCCGGCGAGGAGCACGAGCGAGGAGGCGGAGAACGGTCCGGCGGCCTGCGCCACGTTGCGGGTGCCGTTGGTCCAGGCGTTGGCGGCGGTTCGTTCGCCGGGCGCAACGATGCCGGCGAGGTAGGCCTGCCGGGTCGGGACATCCATCTGCGAGAGCGACATCCGGGCCAGGTAGATCGACAGCGCGAGCGTGAACGTCGGGGCCAACGGGACGAGGAGGAGGAGGACGTTCGAGGGCAGGTGACTGAACACCATCGTTTCGATGAGCCCGAACCGCTCGCCGAGCCGGGCGGCGAGGAGGAAGGAGAGGGCGGAGACGACCCCGGCGCCGAAGAAGACGGTCCCGACGAGACCCGCCTCCCCCGGGAAGGTTAACGCGAACCACAGCGCCACGAAGCTCTGGATCACCAGTCCTCCGGCGAAGGCGTCGACCGCGAACAGGCCGGCAAGGTTCCGCACCCGACGCCGAGAC
>DASYYY010000048.1:0-46649 GCA_035933635.1 Thermoplasmata archaeon
AACCCCAACACGAACCTCCCCAACCAGGCCATCGTCCCGGTCCACCGGTCCGACGGCAGCGGCACGACGTTCGTGTTCACGAGCTGGCTCTTTGCCTCGAGCCAGGACTGGCGCAACAGCCACATCGGGCACAACCTGACGGTTTCGTGGCCCACCACGGGCGAGCTGGGCGAGAGCGGGAGTTCCGCGGTTACGTCGACGGTGGCCTCCACTTCCGGTGCCATCGGCTACGCCGAGCTCAACTACGCGAAGACGGGCGGCACCCACGTCACTTACGCAGCGGTTCAGGACCCATCGGGCCAGTTCATCCTGCCCAACAACGCCAACACCGCGGCGGCCGCCCAGGCGATCGCCCCGAACCTTCCGGCGGGCACCGCCGACTGGGCCAACGTGACCATCATCAACCAGCCGAACGGGGCCTACCCCCTGGCCACGTTCACCTACGCGATGGTCTACCAGGACCTCGGCAAGGCCTACGGTTCGTCGATCGACCAGAACACCGCGCAGTGGGTCGTCCACTTCCTATGGTGGGCGGTCAACGCCAGTGGCGGCCAGAACTCGGCGCAGGGACTGTTCTTCGTCCCGCTGCCACCGGCCGTCATCGCGGAGGACCAAACGTCGATCAAGACCATCGTCTACAACGGAGCGGCCCTCGAGACGCCGTGAGGAGCGGGCACCGGTAGGTCATGGAGTCGGCCGGGACGACGGTCACCCGGGGCGAGGCACGGAAGAAGCGGTCCGCGACCTCCCACGCCCTGGGTGACAACCTATTCCTCGCCCTCACCGCCGCGTGCGCCGCGGTGATCAACGGCGTCCTGCTGACGCTGGTGATCCTGCTCTGGTCGAGCTCGTCGTCGACGTTCTCGACCTTCGGGCTCGGCTTCCTGTGGGGGCCGGTCTGGAGCCCTTCGACGAACGTCTTCGGGGCCGCCCCGTTCGTCTACGGGACGCTCGTCACCAGCGCGCTCGCGCTCCTGATCGGTGTACCCCTAAGCCTCGGCATCGCCGTGTTCCTCACCGAGCTCGCCCCCGCCTGGCTCAGCTCGCCCCTATCGTTCCTGGTCGAGCTGTTGGCGGCCGTCCCCTCGGTCGTCTACGGGCTGTGGGGGATCTTCGTCCTCGTCCCGTTCATGGCCTCGACGGTCAACCCGGGGATCGAGAGCGTGCTCGGCACCACCCCGATCTTCTCCTCGCATTCGTTCGGGGCCTCCGTCGGCCAGGGCTACCTCACAGCGGGGGTGATCCTCGCCATCATGATCGTGCCCACGATCTCGGCGCTCTCCCGCGACGCCCTGTCCGCCGTGCCCCAGAGCCAGCGGGAAGCGGCGTTGAGCCTCGGGGCCACCCGCTGGGAGGCCACCCGGGTCTCGGTGTTGTCCTACGCGCGGGTCGGCATCTTCGGCGCGATCATCCTCGGACTGGGCCGCGCGATGGGTGAGACGATCGCCGTGACGATGACGATCGGCAACTCCAATGCCATCAACAATTCGCTCCTGAGCCCGGGCCAGACCATCGCGAGCCTCATCGCGAACGAGTTCAACGAGTCCGCCGGGCTGCACAAGAGCGCCCTGCTCGAGATCGCACTGGTCTTGCTCCTGATGTCGCTCGTGGTCAATCTCCTCGCCCGTTTCGTCCTGTGGCGGTTCACCCGCCCGTCGGGGGGCGGATGAGCGGCGCGTTCCCGCGGACCGGGCGGGCCCGTCCGGCCCGACTGTTCACCACGCGGGACGGCCGGCGCCGGCTGTTCAGCTACCTGATGGCAGCGCTGTGCTGCCTCTGTGTCGTCCTCGCCCTGATCCCGCTCGGGAGCATCATCTACACCGCGACGGTCCGCGGGCTCCCAGCGTTCTCGGGGTCGTTCCTAACGGCGAACCCGCCCGCTCCCTGCAATCCGCTGCTCTGCCAGCAGGGCGGCATCTGGGCTGCGCTCCAGGGATCGCTCGTGATGGTGGGGCTCGCCTCGTTGTTCTCGATTCCGCTCGGGGTGCTCGCGGGGATCTTCCTCTCCGAATGGGGCCACCTGAGGGTCGTGCGCGGGATGCGCTTCTTCATCGAGGTGATGACCGGCATCCCGTCGATCGTCGTCGGCGTCTTCGCCTACGCGCTCTACCTGTACGCCGCCGATGCGGGGGTCATCCCGATCTCGTTCGTGCTATCGGCGTTGTCCGGGGCCTCGGCGCTGTCGGTGATCATGGTCCCGATCGTGGCGCGCACGACCGACGGGGCGCTCCAGCTTGTGCCGGTGACGATCCGTGAGGCCGCGCTCGCCCTCGGGCTGCCCCGGTGGCGCGTGACGCTGCGCGTCGTGCTCTCCACCGGTCGCGCGGCGGTGGTCACCGGCGCGCTCCTCGGGTTCGCCCGGGCGATGGGTGAGACGGCACCGCTGATCATGACCGCCTCGTTCAGCTTCTTCCCGATCACCCAGCTCAACGAACGGACCGCCTCCATCCCCCTGTTGATCTTCCTGGACGGCCGCTCGTCCTACGGCAATCAGGTCGCTATCGCGTGGGGCGCGGCGCTCTTCATCATCCTCATGGTGCTCGCCGTCTCCATCACGGCCCGACTCCTCGCCGGCTCGGCGATGGTGCGCGGCGTCGCGGGGGGTACGTAGGGCATGGGCATCTCCGACCCCGGCAAGCTCACCGTCGACCACCTGAGCGCGTTCTACGGGCGCAAGCGCGCCATCGAGGACATCAGCCTGCATTTCCCGGACAAGTCGGTCACGGCGATCATCGGGCCGTCGGGGTGCGGCAAGTCCACGCTTATCCGGTGCCTGAACCGCATCCACGAGACCACGCCGCAGACCCGGGTCGAGGGGAAGGTCTACCTCGACGGCGAGGACATCTACGACCGGGACCCGGTCGAGGTGCGTCGCCGGATCGGGATGGTATTCCAGAAGCCGAACCCGTTCCCGACGATGACGATCTACCAGAACGTCGCGGCCGGGCTGCGGCTGAACGGCGTCCGCGACCGGGAGGAGGTCGACAAACGGGTGATCCAGAGCCTCAAGGGCGCCGCGCTGTGGGACGAGGTCAAGGAGAACCTCAGCGCCCCGGGCATCAGCCTCTCGGGCGGCCAGCAGCAGCGCCTGTGCATCGCGCGGGCGCTCGCCGTCCAACCCGAGGTGCTGCTCATGGACGAGCCGGCCAGCGCGCTGGACCCGATCGCGACGGCGAAGATCGAGGACCTGGTCTTCGACCTCAAGCGCGAGTACGCAGTGATCATCGTGACGCACAACATGCAGCAGGCGGCGCGGGTGGCGGACCAGACGGCGTTCCTCTACCTCGGCAAGTTGATCGAGTTCAACGACACCAAGGAGCTCTTCGAGACGCCCAAGGAGAAGCTCACCGAGAGCTACATCACCGGGAGGTTCGGGTAGTGCCGCAGACCGCCGAGCGCAAGGCGCTGAGCGAGGGGCTCGAGCAGCTCAACGAGAACATGGTCACGATGGCGCAGCTGAGCGAGCTCGCCATCCGGACCGCGGTCGCGACGGTGGACGGCCAGGCGCCCGGGACCCTCGACGAACCGAAGCCGAACCCGGCCGACGTCTTCGTGCTCGACCAGGAGATCTACGGGCTCAAGCAGCAGGTCGAGACCGACTGCATCAACCTGATCGCCCTGCACGCCCCCGTCGCCCGCGACCTGCGCACGATCACGAGCTCGCTCGAGGTCACCACGCACCTCGACCGCATCGGACGCTATGCCAAGGACATCGCCGAGGCTTCCCTGCGACTCAGCGAAGCGGACGCCCCGGCGACCGCGCACTCGGCCAAGCTCACGCGCATGGTCGACCTGACGATCGAGATGGTCGACACGGCGGTCGAGGCGTTCGTCCACCGGGACGCCACCCCGGTGCGCAACATCATCCACGCCGACGACGCCGTCGACCAGCTCCACGCCGAGGTCTTCCAGGAGGTCGTGGAACGGATGAACGACCGGTCCCTCGCGCCGAAGCTCGGCGCCCAGTACATCCTGATCAACCGCTATCTCGAGCGGAGTGCCGACCACGCGGTCAACATCGGCGAGCAGGTCCTCTACATGCTGACCGGCGAGCGGCCGCCGCGTGTCAAGCACGGGGTCCCCAAGCCGGCGTCGACCTAGTTCGGGTTGCTTTGCGTAGTTCGGGAACCCACCGACCCGTGGGGCGCGGGGTGACGGCTCGGGCCTAGGCCTGGGCCAGGCCCCGGATCACCTGGCGCAGGGATCGCCGCTCCAGTTCGACCAGGAGTCGTCGCCACTCGGCCTTCCGGCGCCTTCGGACGTTCTTGGCCCAATCCGCGTCGCGGAGGTCGGCCGACAGCCCTTCGATCCAATCTGCGAGGAGGTCGAGGTCGTGGACCTTCCCGAGTTGCTGCTGTAATTCGGCCAGGCGGCGCGGGTAGCGCGGGGCCCGGGCCCCGGAGACGGTGGCGAGGAACTCGAACAGGTAGCGCGTCCGCCGCAACTGCACGCGGAGCCGGTGGGCCCGGCCCGTGGTCGGGTGGCGCACCGTCCGCCGGAAGACCTTCGCGAGCTGCTCGGTCCGCCGGCCGAGTTCCCTCAGGATTCGGGAGCTGCCCGTGGCTCCGGGGCCCGCCCCGCTCGCGGGGGCGAGCGTCGAGGCGATCTCATCGAACAGCCCCGCGTCCCGCTCCGCGCGGAGATAGGCCCGCAGGAGTTCCCGTCCGATCCGGGCGTCGTCCCCTAGGCCGCGGGTCAGTTCTTCCCGGTGCTCGCGGACACGGTCGTCCTCGTCGCGCGCATCCCCCTCCCCGAGCAATTGGAGGTGGACATCGAAGTCCCGCACCTCGCCGATCCTACGGCTCAGCTCGGAGATCCGGCCGTCGAGGACCCGGGCGCGCTCCACCACCCCACGGGGGCAGATCAAACGCCAAACGCGGTACTCGGCCCTGAACCGTCGAAGTTCCGCCCGCATCCGGCGGAGCCGCTCGGAGTTGGCGTGCGGGCGTTCCAGCAGGTCCTCGACCCACCCCACCACGACCGCGTGCCGCGCTCGAAGACGGTCCGTGATGCGCGCCCGAAGGTCCGGCGACTCCAACGGGGGATGGACGCGTGGCATACTTCCAACGTCCGCGTCGCCGGCCGCAGCCGCCGTGGTTGGCCGGACCTCCGAACGGACGCGCGTACTAGCCGTCGGCATTTATGGCGGCATCCGTTGCGGAGTGGACGTGCAGCGCGCGAGCGTGGTCGCCGCCGTCCGCAACGGCACCCCGGCCACGCCCGCGCGGTCGCTCCTCGGCGTCATCGACGTCGGCTCGAACACCGCGCGGCTCGTCGTCTTCCAGTCCTCCTCCGCCGGCGCCGTGCGTGCGATCGACGAGCGCAAGGAGGTGCCGCGGCTGGGCGAGGGGACCGCTGCGGACGGGAGCCTCAGCTCCGAAGCGATCAAGCGCGGGGTGACGGCCCTCCGGCGCTTCGCCAAGGTGCTCGAGTCGCTGGGGGTGGAGCGAGCCCTGGCGGTCGCCACGAGCGCCGTGCGCGAGGCCCCCAATGCGGCGGCCTTCCTCGACCAGGTCGAGCGGGCGACGGGCATCGAGATTCGGACGATCACCGGCACCGAGGAGGCGCGGTACGCCTACCTGGGGGTCGCCAGCGCGTGGGAGCTGGCCAACGACCTCGTCTGCGACCTCGGGGGCGGGTCGCTCCAGATCGTCGAGGTCCGCAAGGGCGCGCTCCGCAATTCGGTCAGCCTCCCGTTGGGCGCCCTGCGGTTGAGCCAGAGGTATCTGGAGAACGATCCGCCGAAATCCCGGGAGGTCGACGAACTGCGCGAGTCGGCGCGGGAGACCATCGGCGGAGCGTTGGAGGCGTTCGGTGGCAGCGGTTACCGCGCCTTCTGCGTCGGGGGGACGGTCCGTGCGCTCGCGCGCGCGGCGATCAACATGCGCGATTATCCCATAGTCCGCGTGCACGGTTACGAGCTGCGCGACCACGACATCGACGCGTTGTTCGAGCTCCTGAGCGACATGCCGGCGGCCAAGCGGCGCGCCATCTCCGGCATCGGCAGCGACCGGGTCGATGTCATCGTGGCCGGTGTGGTCGTCTTCCAGGAACTGCTCCGGGCGTCGAAGGCGCGCTCGCTGACCGTCAGCGGCACCGGTATCCGCGAAGGCGTCGCTCTGGAGGCCCTGGGGACGGAGCTGCCGGCTCCGGCCGATGAGCTCGCCCGGCGCTCGGTGATTGCGGCGTCCGAGTCGCTCGGTTTCTCCTTCGCCCACGGCGACACGATCGCGAACGTCGCGGCCGCGCTCTTCGACGAGCTCGCGCCCCGGCTCGAATGGGGCCCCTCGGAGCGACGGGCGCTCGTGGTCGCGGCCTGGATGCACGACTCCGGGATCGCCGTCGACCTCTGGCGCCACGAGCGCCACTCGGCCTACCTCGTGCGCAACTTCCCGATCTGGGGGCTCGACCAGCGCGAGGTAGTGCTCGCGTCGATGGCGACCTACCTCCACGGAGGCGACCCGGCCCCATCGACCTGGCGCAAGCTCTACCTCGCTCTCCTCTCCGGTCACGACCTCGAGATCGCGCGAGGTTTGGGGGCCGTTCTCCAGGCCGCCGAGGCGCTCCACGCCGGGGCGCCGAAGTTCAACCTCGCCGGTGGGGGGAAAGCGCTATCCGTCGAATTCGGGGATGCCGCCGCGGCGGGACTCAGCCCCAAGGCGCTGGACAAGGCGCGCAAGCCCTTGGAGCGCGAGTTCCAGCTGGAAGTGCGGACCCGTGATTCCTGAGACCCCGTCCCCGACGCACGGGCAACCGGGCCGTCTGTTGGTCTTCGAGGGGCTCGACGGGAGCGGCAAGTCGACCCAAGCGCGCCTGCTCGGCAAGTGGCTCCAGGCCCGGGGCTACCGGGTGTTCTTCACCGAGTGGAACTCCTCCGACCTCGTCTCCGACACGATCCGGCGCGGCAAGAAGAAGGGCCTGCTGACGCCGACGACGTTCTCGCTCCTGCACGCCACCGACTTCGCCGACCGGTTCGAGCGCCACATCCTGCCGCCGCTGCGCGCCGGCTACCTCGTGCTGTGCGACCGGTACGTCTACACCGCGTTCGTCCGGGACGCGGCCCGGGGTTGCGAGCCGGACTGGGTGCGCAACATCTACGGTTTCGCGCCGCGGCCGGACCGTACGTTCTACTTCCAGGTGCCGGTGGCGATCTCGCTGCGGCGCAAGCTCGCCTCCCGGCTGAAGATCTCCTACTACGAGGCGGGCATGGACATGGGGCTCTCGGACGACGTCACCGAGTCCTACGAGAAGTTCCAGAACCGGCTCAAGCGGGAGTACGACCGGATGTCCTCGAGCGACGGGTTCGTCGTCGTCGACGCCAACCGGCCGGTCGAGACCGTGCAGAGCGACATCCGCCGGCAGATCCGTCCGCTGATCGAGAACTTCCCCACGGTGGAGAGCCTGATCCATGACCAGTAGGTCCTACGGGAGCGCGCTCCCCGGGATGCCGCGCGAGCGGCTGACCGGTAAGCTGATCGTCGTCGAAGGGGCCGACGGCTCGGGCCGGACCACCGAGGTCGGGCTGCTCCGCGATTGGCTCGAGGTCCAGGGCCACGCGGTCGTCGACACCGGACTCCGCCGCTCGACCCTCGTCTCGGAGAAGATCGACCAGGCCAAGCAGGGTCACACGCTCGGCGCCACGACGATGGCGCTGTTCTACGCGGCGGACTTCGCCGACCAGCTCGAGAACAAGATCATCCCCTCGCTCGCCGCCGGATCGACGGTCCTCGCCGACCGCTACATCTACACGCTCATGGCGCGCGTGGTGGTCCGCGGCGCCACCCGCGAATGGGCCCAGCGGCTCTACGGCTTCGCGCTCCAGCCGGACCTCGTCCTGTTCCTCGACGCTCGGCCCGAGATCCTCCTCCACCGGGCGATTGCGAAGTATGGCTCGCTCGACTACTGGGAATCCGGCATGGACCTGTGCCTGTCGCGCGACCGGTTCGAGAGCTTCTTCCTCTACCAGGAACTGTTGCGCAAGGAGTTCGAGTGGATGGCCAAGCCCTACGGCTTCCACGCCGTCGACGCGAACCGTAACCCCGCCCAGGTCCACGCCGACGTCAAGCGCGTGATGGCCCCGCTGTACGGCAAGAGCCCCGCCGAGCGCGGCGGGGGCCGGGCGCTCAGCCGCCCCGCGCCATCAGCTGCTTCCGCGTCAGAAGCCAGTTGAGCCGAGCGCCGGACGGCACCAACGCCCGCGGGAACTCGAGGGAGGCCGCGCCGGCCTTGGACAGGCGTACGACGCTCACGGCCTCCCCCGTGACGGAAAGCCCGACGAGCGCGCCGAGTTGCGGTTCGTGCCCGACGATCGCGACCCGGCCGGCTCGGGCCGCCGTGCGCTTGATCTGGGCGAGCGCGGTCACCGCGGGGGCCCCGGGCGCGAGCCAGTCGACCAGCTCGAGCGCCGGCGGCTCGGCCAGCTCCTCGTGGAGCAGTTCGGCGGTGGCGCGCGCGCGGCGGGCCGGGCTCGAGAACAGACGGTCGACGTCGTCGACATGGCGGGTGAATCCCTCGATCGCACGGGCGGAGGCCTTCGCGCCCTCCCGTGTCAGGGGGCGCTCGTCGTCGTCGGGCCACTTCTGCGGGCTCCGCTCCGCGGCCGGTCCGTGACGGATCAGGTAGAGCTTCGTAGGCGGACCCTCCTCCTGGGGCGTTCGGCCCCTCTCGAGATCGGAACCCCCGAACGACGTTGGTCCAAAAGCTCTAGCCGCGCGGTGTGAGATCGCGACGTCGGGCGGCTCTCGCCGTCCGGAGCGACCGACGGGGAGGCGGGAGACCAGGGCCCCGGCTACCCTACGATCGCACGATCCGCTGCCCACCCCGGCGGGCAGATCTCCCCCGTATTCCGAGGCGGTTTTGGGTTCGCGCTCTCCCGTGCCCGTCTCATGCCTCGTCGGTAGACCCTTGCACGCCGGCTAGCGCGACAGCGAGCGGGCATCGGCCGAGACCGAGGGCGGCGGTGGAGGTTCGGGTTCGGTAGGATCGGTACTCGCCGGCCGCACGGTCCGGAGGGCGTACCAAGTCAAACCCCCGATGACCACCAGTCCGAGCGCGAACAGCAGGTAGGCCACGTCGTTCGTGACCCACTTGAAGGAAACGGCGACCCGCGAGAGCCCGAAGGAGACGAGAATCGCGTCGACGGCCATCACGAACCGCCGGAACGCCTCCGGGGAGATCGACCGGAGCAGCAGGGTCCCGATCGGGACCCCGATGATCACCGGAATGAGGAGGGCGGGAAGGAGCGAGACCGCCGGCAAGGTGATCAAGCGCGCCCCGAAGAACGTGCTGAACACGGCGTAGGTCCCGAGGGTCAGGGTCGACTCCGCCACCCGGATCTGGGCGATCGCGCAGCGGAACTCGTCCTTGGACATCCCTTGGTTCCGAAGGAACAGTGCGAGCGGTGGTCCGGAGATGGTGGTGAGCGCGTACAGGAACCCGATCCCCGGCCCGACGGCCAGGCCGCCGCGACGCTCGTTCTTGAACGGTCGGTAGACCCCCAGCAGCTGGAGCAAGACCAGGGGCAGCAAGGTCGCGTAGACGATGACCTTCACGTCGTTGACCGCGATGTAGACGAGGCCGATCGTGCCGAGCACGACACCCGGTAGGAGGGTGGTCACGACGGGCCGCGCCCGGTGCCAGGTCCGGCCGATGTACCGACGCTCCCGGATCAACAGCGTGACGTTGACCGCCACCTCGACCATGACGAGGGCGGGATTGAGGATCTTGTTCGAGTACCACAGGATGGCGACCGGGGTGATGATCGAGGAGAACCCGTACCCGACGGCGCCGTTGACCACGGCGGCGCCGAACGCCAGGAGCCCGAGCCAGAAGGTCGAGAGGAGGTCCATCGCCCCTAGCACCTCGGAAGCCGCACCGGCGGACGGGCCACCGGGCTAGCCCGACCTCGGCCCGCCCCGCATGGATGCGGATACGACATGGCCCGACGTGGGGCGGTTCCGGTCCTTAAACACGCGCTTATGACCCATTAATAGCATATTTTATTTCCGCGTGCGTCCTGCTACAACGATGCGGCGAGCCCCCCCAATCCGCCTCCACCCCGAACAGCGCCGCCAACTCCGCGAGCTGAGTCGGGGTCCCCCGGCGAACCCGCGTATCGCGCTGCGGGCAGCGATCCTGCTGCGGGCGGCGGCTGGGGCCCAGAATCGCGCCATCGCGGAGGAACTGCGCACCGACGCTGCGACGGTCGCCCGGTGGCGCGGCCGCTTTCTCTCCGCCGGGGTCTCCGGGATCGTCCGAGACGCCCCGCGGCCGGGGCGGCCACCCCGTATTTCGGAGTTCCAGGTGCACCAGGTGATCATGACCACCACCCAACACCCCCCCGACCGCGGAGGGAGATGGTCGGCGCGGCGGCTGGCCCCCGCCGTCGGGATCAGCAAATCTTCCGTCCAGAGGATCTGGAAGGCCCGGGGCATCGCGCCGTACCGGACCGCGAATCCACGGCCGACCGGTCGCGGCGTGGAGTTCCTGGATCAGGTCACCGATCTCGTGGGCGTCTACCTCAACCCCCCCGAGAGGGCGCTCGCCTTTGCCACCGACCGACGTGCCCGGGGTAATCCGTTCGGCGGTGGGGCAAGCTCGCGACGCCCCCCGCGGCGGAGCCGCTGGGTCGAGTTCCGAGTGTTCCTGCAACGGGCCGACCGGGAGACCCCCCCTCCGCTCGAGGTCCACCTCCTGCTCGACAGCCGACGCGGGCCGGCCCCACCGGAGATCGTCCGTTGGCTCGACCAACATCCCCGGTTCCAACTCCACGTGCTCCCCTCGGACAGTCGGGGTCTCACGCTCATCGACCGACTGCTCGACGGGTTCTCTCGCCGCAGGGACCGGCGTGGGTCCACTCCGAGCGCGCTGCGGCTCAAGGAGGCGCTACGCGCGCATCTGAAGTCGTTCCGTGCGGGGATCGACCCGTTCGTATGGACCGCGGCCGCCCGGGAGATCCGAGGGTTCGACGGGCGGCCCGTGCATCTGCATTGAACTTCTGGGACGCCCCAACCGAGCCTGCGGGGGGGCGGCCCGTCGGATCGCGATGCGCGAGGTCACTCGGAGAGGGCGGCCTTCGTGGCCCGCAGTCGCTTGACGAGCTCCGTGATCAGCTCGCGCATCGCTTCCGGCTTGTCGCTCAGCACGCCCCAGAACTCCCAGCTCGACAGGACGAGACAGGTGGTGGGCTCGGCCGCGACGACGTCGGCGGTCCTGGGCTGCTCGTGGAAGAGGGCCATCTCGCCGAAGAAATTCCCGGCGTTCAACGTCGCGACGGTCTTGCCGCCGGCGTGGACCTCGACCCGTCCGGTCAGGATCAGGTAGAAGCCGACCCCGACCTCGCCGACGCTGACGACCTTGGCGCCGGCCGCGTAGGAGTGCGGTTTGCCGGCCAGGGCGAGCGAGCCGAGTTCGCGCGGATTGAGCGAGGCGAAGAGCGGCACGTTCGAGAGAAGCTGGACGAGCTCCGGGTCCGCCTTGGTCATACGGGATTCCGACGGCGCACCCCTTCATTATCCCACCGACGCGGGCCCCCGGGGCCGGTGGCTCGGTCCGGCGGACCGGTCAGGGCCGAGGGGCCGGAGGACGCTGGATCCGACCTTCGGGGAGCCGGTAGGCCCGCAGGAGCGCGAGGAAGCGCGGGTGGTCGCGGAGGTTATCGTAGTAGGCTCCCCGATACTGCAGCCAGAACATCGCATCGCCGGTGACGCGGTCCTGCTCCAGGAGGTCGAGCGCCTTCTCGCGTTCGCCGAGGGCGGAGTAGAGCATGGCGAGGTGCGCCGGTCCGACGTAGGTGTCGCCCTCGCCCCGTTCGTAGGCGGGCAGGAGCTGTCGCGCCAGCTCCGGCTGGCCGGTCATCGCCCGAAGCAGCGCGAGGTCGAAGCGTTCGTCGCCGTCGGCGGGGGGGATCGGCGTGAGCGACTCCCGGCGTGCCTCCTCCAACCGCCCCGCCGTCGTCAGTCCGAACCCTCGCATGAGGTGCGGGCCGAGCTGGTCGGGGTGGCGGGCGACGTTCTCCTGCGCGTACTCGAGCGCGGCGTCGGGGCTCCCGCCCTCGATCTCCGCCCAGGAGAGCATTCCCTGGAACCCCCCGCTCGGGTCGAGGACGATGGCGCGGCGGACCACGTCCCTCGCCTCACCGAACCGCTCCAGCGCGAGGAGCAGCAGCCCGTAGAACTGGTGGGCCGTGACGTTGCTCGGGTTCAGCTCGATCGCGCGTCGGAACTCCCGTTCCGCGACCTCCCAGTCGTGGTCGAACTGGAGCGCGATGTTGCCGAGCACGGCGTGGGCCTCCGACGAATCGGGGTCGAGCTCGAGCGCGCGGGCCGCGAGCGCGCGCGCCCGGGGCATCACCTCGCGGACGGAGACCGAGTCGCCCGCGGCCAGCACGTAGGTGTTGGCCCAGGCGGCGTAGGCTTCGGCGAAGTTCGGGTCGAGCTCGGTCGCCCGCTGGAACGCCTTCTGGGCCTCTTCGAAGTGGTGGCCGTCCTCATGGGTGCCCGTCGCGACGAGGCCCCGCAGGTAGCAGTCGTAGGCGGCGAGATTCCCGGTCGGGGCGCGGCGCGCGTCGGCCCGCTCCGACCGCGTGAGCTCGATGCGGAGCGCCTCCGCGGTCCGCTCGGCAATGTCCGACTGGACGGCGAAGACATCGTCGAGCTCGCGGTTGTAGCTGCCGGCCCAGATGTGGGTCTGGCTCGGGACATCGATGAGCTGGAGGGTGATCCGCATCTTGTTGCCGGCCTTGCGGACACTCCCCTCGAGGACGGTGTCGACGCCGAGCTCGGCGCCCACCTGCGAGATCGGCTTGGGGGTCGCCTTGTACGGTGCCACCGAGGTCCGTGCGATCACGCTCAGCTCGCGCAGGCCCGACAGCACGCTGATCAGCTCCTCGGTCAGCCCGTCGGCGAAGTACTCGTCGTGGGGGTCGGGGCTGATGTTGGCGAGCGGCAGGACGGCGAGGTTCCGTCCCGGCGCGGGCCGGACGGCCCGACCCGAGGGTGTCGCCTCCCAGGAGGGGACCACGCGGTAGAGCGCCATCGGGAACCGGATGTTCTTGAGGGCGACCGCCGGGAGCCGCGCGGTCGGCGTACGGACCTTGTTCTGGATCTGGTCGAAGACCTGCTGGGTGAAGCAGATCCCCTCGGGCTCGGCCAAGCCGTGAAGGCGGGAGGCGATGTTGACCGCATCACCGAGGATGTCGCCGCCGCTGTCGACGACATCGCCGAGATGGATGCCGATCCGCAGGCGGAGCTTCGGCTCCGGTCCGGGAGCGCGCAAGTGCTCGTGGAACAGTTGTTGGATCTCGACCGCGCACTGGACCGCCTCCAGTGCGCTCGCGAACTCGACCAGGAACGCGTCCCCGACGGTCTTGACCTCGCGCCCGTGGAACCGCTGGAAGATCGGTCGGAGGAGCGCGTTGTGCCGCTCCAGCGCCGCCAAGGCCGCGGCCTCATCGGCCTGGGCGAGGGCCGAGTACCCGACGATGTCGGTGAACATGATCGCCGCGAGGCGACGGGGCGGGTCGGCCACGTCGCGCGAAGGCCCGTACGCCGAGTTAAGGGCTCCGACGAAGACGTTGCAGCACCGCCGGCGCGGAGTGTTTTGGGTCGAGCCCATCCGCACGGCGAACGCCGGACTGCGCCCCCAACCCGGACACGGGACGGCGTGCGCCAGCCTTCATAGAGGTCTTCGTCGTCCGACGCGCGAGCATCCCTCCCATGGTCTGGTTCGAGGACCCGACGTTCCTGACCCTGCTGGGGACGTGGGTCCTTGTCATCGGGACGATCCTGTTGATGTGGTGGCAGACCCGCACCACGCGCGAGCTCAACAGCGCCACCTCGGTCATGGCGCTGAGGGAACGGTTCGACGGCACCCAGATCCGCAAGGCGCGCAAGATCCTCGCCACGCACCTGATCCACGGCCAGCACGACGATGTGACCAACCTCGAGGTCGGCGCCTACTTCGAGCTCGTCGGGACCCTGACCCACCGACGGATCCTCGACGCGGACCTGGTCTGGGAGGCGTTCGGGAGCTGGGTGACCGCCTACTATTGGGGGCTCCGGCATCCCGTCGATGTGATCGGCCGGGCCCGGCAGGGCGCGCGCGACCCGCTCATCCTCCACGAGTTCGAGTGGCTCGAGCGGCGGATCCTCGCCCAGGACCGCCACCACACCGGCGCGCGGGACCCCACCCCCGAGGAGCGGGACCGGGAGGCCAACATCCTGCTGACCCGCGAGGCCAATCTCGACCTCATCGAGTGACGGCCGGTGGGCCGCTTGGAGGCGCGTTGGCCCTCGCGCCGATCCGCCGTACACGGGCCCCCGGTGGGAACTGGACGCGGGTGGGGGTCGTCGCCGGTGGCCGGAGGAGCGGCATCGATCGTCCGACGAGGGCGACGACCAACGCCACGACCGATACGCTCGCGGCCAGTCCGGTCAGGGCGACCTCGGGCGATCGGACCGCCACCAGCTCGAAACCGACGGCGGCGGTCACGCCCAGGAGCGCGGGACCGAGGATCGTCGGGCGGGCGGGAATCCCCTCCTCCGGAGCGGCGGTGGGCGGACGCACGAAGGCGAGGAAGACGCCGGCGAGGGAGAGTAGGGCGAGCAGGGCGATCGCAAGGCCCGGGACCGGTTGGAGCGGAAGCGAGGCGGAGCTCGCCCCGCCCAGGAGGGAGTTGAGGCCCGTGAACTGGTCGGAGTTGACCTGGGCGAAGGCTTGGGCCAGGGCACCGGGGGTGGAGGCGGCCGTCCCCGCGCCAATCCGGCCAACCGCAGCGTTCAGGCCGAGAACGTCGACCAGGCCGATCATCACCAGCAGCAGATGGTCGACGGGCCGCTCCCCCCACAGCAGCAGCGCCGCGTAGATCGCCAAGGGCGAGGCGATCGCCACCCCGCCGAGCATCGCCATCCCGGCGGACCCGAGGGCGAATCCGCTCGGCAACGACAGGAGGAATCCGCCGAGCAGCGCGGCGCCCGGTGCGATCCAGAGCAGCCCGCCCGCACGGCCGGTCGGGAGCCCCAGGAGCGGGAGCGCCGTCAGGAGCAGCCCGACGAGGGCCGCGGCCGGGAACCCCCGCAGGTCCCAGAACACGAGTGCGACGGCGTAGAGCATCACCGGGAGGGCCGTCAGGACCGGCACCGTCGGGGCCGGCAGGTCCCTCATGCCATCCCCCAGGCCCGAAGCTGTCCGTAGGTCGAGAGGACCTGCGTCGTCGCGCCGCGTCGGTCGTAGGGGAACACGGGAACGCCCTCCCCGCGGATCTCGCTCATCTTGCGCTCGAGCGCGGCGCGCTCCTCGGTCTCGGCCCACCGCAGCGGCGCCGCGCCCGGGTGACCTTCGGCGAGCGGCGGGTAGAACTCCTGCGCGTTGGCCGGGAAGACGTAGAGGTGGTGCCCGCGCGCCCGGAACCGCGCGTGGCTCAGGTGGAGTCGGTCGAGGGGCCCGCCGAGGGCGGAGAACACCAGCACGTGGGTGCTCTTGGTCAGGCGGCGGGTGAGCAACTCGAGGGCGTTGGACAGGTCGAACTCGCCCTCGACCGCCCGGAGGTAGGCCAAGTTCTCGGCGATCAGCCGGAAGTGGTGCGCCCCGCGCGAAGGTTTGAGGAACTGGCGGGGCCGTTCGATCTGGGTCATCAGCCCCACCCGGTCCTCGCCGCTGCGGGCGACGGCGGCGGTGACGAGCGAGGAGGCCTCGATGGCCCGGTCGAGGGCGTTCTCGCCGGGGATACCGACCACCATCGCCGGCGAGATGTCCACGAGGAGCACGAAGTCCTGCCGGCTCTCCTGCTCGAACTCCCGGACGAACAGTTGGCCGGGCCGCGAGCGCTTCCACGCCACGTGCCGGATGTCGTCGGAGAGCTGGTAGGGTCGCAGCGAGCGGAACTCCGAGCCATATCCGCGGGTGCGCAGGGCGAGTCGACCCTGCATCCGCGTGAACAGCGCCGGTCCGATCCGGTACGCCCGCTCGATCGGCGCGGGGGGGACGACCTTGACGGGGACCTCGGTCCCGTCGACCGCCCACTCCTCCCAGGCCAGCCCGTGGCTGCTCTCGACGATGACGACCGCGGGACCGACCACGTGGCTGCCGCGGGCGCCCGCGCGTGTCGTGTAGCGCAGCCTGGCGCGGTCGCCCGGCCACCACCAGCGGCGCGACACCGTCGTGCCGGATACCGCCGGGAGCGAACCGGGGACCAGGTCGCGGACCTCGGCGCGCAGCGGGGTGGCGCCGTGGTAGGCCACCTCGAGCTCGACCGGGGCCCGCGCGCCCGGGGACAGCACCCGCGGGAGCTGATGGCGCGTGATGCGGAAGGCGCCCTTGCGGTCCGGGGCCGGCGCCAGGTGGAACCACAGGATCTCACCGGCGACGACGGCGAAGATCGCGGCGGTCGCGACAAGCAGCAAGAGGTCGAGGGTGTAGAGGGCGAGCACGATCGCTGCGGCGCACGCGAGGAGGGCGAGCCAGCCGCGCCGGGCGATCACCGTGGGACCCCGACGGTCCCGCTACCGCGGGACCTTGACCTCGTTCGCACGTGTCTCGAGGACCTCCCGCAGCAGCGGCTCGACGCCGTTGGCCCCCGTCACGTACCGCTGGGCGAGCAGGTCCGGGTGCAGCAGGATCCGGTGGTTGAGCACCTCGAAGACGACCGACTTCACATCGCCGGGCGTGACGTAGTTGCGGCCCTCGATGAGCGCGGCGGCCTTGGTCGCGCGCAGGAACTGGACGCCGGCCCTGGGGGAGGCTCCCATGAGGATGCGGGGGTCGCTCCGCGTGCTCCGGATCAGGGCGAGGACGTAGTCCAGCACCTCGTCGGTCAGCTTCACGCGGAGCGCCTCGTCGCGCAGACGGTCGAGGAGCGCGGCGTCCACCCGGATCGACTCCGCCTCGGGCACGGGGGGTCCGGTGTGGCGCTCGAGCAGCGTCCGCTCGTCGGTCGCGTTGGGGTAGCCCATGATGACCCGGAAGAGGAACCGGTCGAGCTCGGCCTCGGGCAGCGGATACGTCCCCTCCTGCTCGATCGGGTTCTGGGTCGCGATGACGATGAACGGCCGGGGGAGCGGGTAGGGGACGCCGTCGACGGTGACCTGGCGTTCCTGCATCGCCTCCAACAGCGCCGATTGCACCTTGGGCGGCGCCCGGTTGATCTCGTCGGCGAGGACGACGTTGGCGAAGACCGGGCCGCGCCGGTACTCGAAGGCCTGGTTGAGCGGGTTGAGCACCACCGTCCCGACGATGTCCGACGGCAGCATGTCGGGCGTGAACTGGATCCGCTTGAAGGTCAGCGAGAGCGCCGCCGAGAAGCGGCGCACGAGCATCGTCTTGGCGATCCCGGGTACGCCCTCGAGCAGCACGTGCCCCTCGCTGATGAGCGCGACCGAGAGCAGGCGCACGATCGGGTCGTAGCCGATCACCGACTCGCCCACCGAGCGGGACAGACGGCCGATCGCCGCCGGGGCCTCGGAGGCGGGGGCCGGTTCGGGCGCGGGGGCCGTCGGGGCGACGGTCGGGACGGGGGCGCTCACGGGGGTCGTGGTACGACTCATGGGGTCTCCTTCAGCAGTTCCAAGCGGGCGTCGATCCGGTCGAAGAGCGGGGGAAGTCGTTCGAGGAATTTCGCGCGGGAGCTCTCTTGCGAGCGCCAGAAGTCGTGGCGGAGCCAGCTGTCCGATTCCAGCCGCAGCGCCCAGAGTTCGTAGGCGTCGATGCGGTTGCGCAGGCGGTAGAGCCCCTGGGCGTCGCGGAGTCCGAGCCGCGAGGCCGAGCGGGCGAGCCAGGGGAGCTCGTACAGGGCCCTCCCGGTCCTGGCGCGAACCGCCCGGTCGAGCCGGTCGTAGCTTTCGTGCAGCACCGGGGAGAACATCCCGCGGCGGAGCGCGAGGTAGGTCCGGGAGACGGCGTCCCGGTCCGGCTCGCGCGGCGGCAGCTCCCAGCCCGTCCGGCGGGGACCGGCCTTGGGTCGCAGCACCGCAAGAAGGATCGCGGCTTCCGCCAGGAGCAGGAGCGGCAGACCCACCCTCGGGTCGCGCACGAAGCCCATCAGGATCGTGATCGGGTCGGTCAGCTCGGGTTCACCCCTCGGCGGGCGGGACCGTGACGGTCGCGTCGTCATGGAAAGAGGAGCCGTTGGAAGGGGCGGAGCCGTTGCCGGCGGCGACGTACGGGCGCCACATCGGCTCGGGGCTGTACAGGCTCTGGAGCAGCTCGAGGACCGCGTCGCCGGTGCCCTCGGGGCGCCTGCCACCGTACCGGACGGGCGCGTACAGCCGGTAGAGCTCGTCGAAGAACGCGACCAGCGGCCGCATCTCCTCCGAGAACCCCTGCGCGACGAGGTCCTCGTGGGAGAAGCCCTCGGGAAACTCGATCCCGTAGGCTCGTCCGAGGTCCGCCACCACCTGGGGGTAGGCGTACAGCAGGGCTCCGGCGACGTCGTTGCGCACGAGGTAGCGCTTCGCCTCGGTCAGGGGCGGAACCTCGACCGGCCGGATCCGTTCCAGGACGATGGGGTCGGTCGACGGGGACGCGGCGAACGGCCACTTCATCGGGTCGATCCTGTCGCGGTGGGCGAGGGGCGGCGCGGGGTCGAGCGCGCGACGGTGCGGGGTCGCAGCACGAGGAGAACGTAGGCGATGCCCGTGGCGAGGAGGGCGAGGGGCGCGCCGTAGAGGATGGCGGTCACCGCGCCTCCGCCGCCGAGGAAACCGAAGGGCGTCGTGGCGTTCTTGACCGGAGCCGGACATCCGGGCAGCCCCGGGCACAGTCGCACCGGTTGCAGGTGGACGTCGTACGGGGAGACGACGGCGTAGTAGTCGAGCTGGACCCAGGATTGGTTGGTGCTGTAGGCCGAGGCGCTCCCGGTGACCTCGTACAGGCCGGCGGGACGAACGTCGGAGAAGTTCGCCCAACCCGAGGTCGAGGTGTCCATCGTGCCGAATCCGGCGACGGTGACCTGCCCTCCGGCGATCCCGAAATCGGTCAGCGCGTCGAGGAGGTGGACATTGAGCCGCGCGCCCACCTTCGGTGTGAGCAGCATGTCGATCACCGACGTCGCGACCCAGGGGTGGTAGAACGACGTGGTGTTCGGCAGGTAGCCGGGCACGTTGGCCACGATCGAGTAGTTGCCGGCCAGGGCGGCGCTCTGGTTGAACCATCCCGCGGGATCGGTCGCGAACGTGATCGGTGGCGGGCCGGCCGGATCGAGGAAGCTGAGCTGGAGCGACCCGCCGGGCGCGGGAGCGCCGGTGCGGGCGTCGACGACCCGGAGGTCGAGCGGGCCGGAGTCGAGCAACGTCACGTTCGCCCAGAACGGTCCGAAGTACGGCACGTGGACCGTGTCGGAGGCCCGGGAGTACCCCCCGAGCGTCCCGAAGACGGTCAGCGAGCCCCCGACCACGTCGACCTGGGTCAGGTTCAGGAAGCCCGCGGGATTCGTCCGCCCGAGGACGAGGCTCGTGCCCTGGTCGACCGTGACGCCACCGAGCGGGTAGCGCTCGCCGCTCGCGTTGAGCCCGTAGGTCCGAACATTGAGCGAGGGGAGAGGGCCGAGCGGGAGCCGGATGTTGTTGGTGGTGTTCGGGAGGAAGAGGCTCTTGACCTCGTTCGTGCGGTAGCCGAAGGACATCCCCGTCACGTTGAGCTTGTCCGGCGCGGGGATGGTGAGATTGAGGTAGCCGGCCGCGTTCGTCGTGGCGGTCCGGTGGACGCAGCCCCCGTCGACGTTCACCGACGCGTTGGGGATGCCCTCACCGGTAAGATTGTTGTAGACGAACACCGACAGCGCGGTGTGCAGCTGGGAGCACGGGGGCGGCGGCTTCCCGCCGCCGCTGATGAGGTCGGGGAAGCAGTTGGGCTGGGGTACGGCGACCGGCTCGAGGACCGAGGCGTTCCCCGGCGCCTCCTGGAGCACGGTGTTGCCGCCCACCACGATCAAGCCCACGCAGCCGGGGAAGTCCGCCCAGGCGCTCGGCGCGTCGTAGCGGGGACCCGGTCCGCCGCTCACACCGAGCCCGGCCCAGGTCGAAGAGTTCGGGGAGAAGAAGTAGCCGTCGCCGAGCGCGGTGGGATTCGTGCCGGTACCGCTCGACCCGCCGAAGAGGATCCCGACCTGGTCGGCGCCGTCCCAGGCGAACGTCGAACCGGCCCGTGCGCTCAAAACTCCGTTCGTCGCGACCGGGACCCAGTCGGCGGGCCGTCCGGCGAAGCTCCACAGCGTGTTCGAGCAGCTCAGGCCACACCCGCCGAAGAGCTCGTAGCGATCGGTCGAGTTCTCCCAGATCATCGCCGCACCCGAGGCCGGTGCCGGCGCGTTCGCCGGGTGGAGCTGGGTCCACCGGAACGTGGTCAGGTTGATCGACCAGGTGTCGTTCCAGAGCACGACGGCGCTCGAGCCGTTGACCCGATAGGCCGGGTCCCAGCCGCCCTCGAGGAGGCCCGTACCGGCCGAGGAGTTGACCGCGAACGCCGCGCTCTCGCGGGGCGGCGGGGCCACCGCGCGGGTGACGTTGCGCCAGGTCTCGTTGCCGAAGTAGTAGACCCAGGTCTCGTTCGAGGCACGCTGGGTCCGGAGGTCGGTCAGTCCACCGAACAGCACGGCGAAGTCGCGGCCCGGGACATCGGCGAACGAGGCGTTCGTCCGGGCCGTCGGGCTCGGGTCGAGGTAGTCGACGAAGAGGTCCCCGGAGGAATAGTTGTAGATTATCGTCTGGTTGCTGAGGCCGCCGCTGCCTTCGCCCCCGAAGACCGTGACGTTGCGCAGGTGATCGTCGACCACCATGCGGGCGCCCTCACCCAGGAAGTGAGTGGTGTCGTCGCCCGGTCCGTAGACGATGATCGCAGTTCCCCACTCCATGTTGGGGAAGCCCTGCATGCCCAGGACCTCGGCGGACGGAGCGCTCGTCCGCCCGGAGATCGCTCCGAGGTGGTTCGGGACGGCGGGTCCGGGTTGCGGGCGAGCGGGCGCGTGCGCGCCCAGCGCGGTGGGGAAACCGACGCACATCAGGGCCACGAGCGCGAACGGGACGGCCCAGCCCCGGGCACGATGGCGGGGCCCGGCGGCTACGAACATTTTCCTGTGGACACCCCCGCGGCGGATAATGCTGAGCGGCCACGAAGCACGCCGAAATCGCACCTTCCCGACGGGCCGGGCACCGCTTCCGGCCCCGAGGGCGACGCGCGCCGCTTCGCCCCGGCGGGCCAACCATGTCGGCCGGGGCGCGACCGTCGGCTGTTATGGGCCAGTACCCATGACCGCGCGGAGGTCGGTCGATGGCCCCCTTCAGTCCCGAGCTGCAGAAGTTTCTGAAAGATCTCAAGGCGCACAACAACAAGGAGTGGTTCGAGCGCAATCGGGGCCGCTACGAGGAGTTCTACCGCGATGCGTTCTCCGAATTCATCTCGGGGTACGCGCCCTACCTCGCTCGAATCAGCTCGAACTTCGTCGCGGACCCGCGGCCGATCGGCGGTTCGGTGATGCGGATCTACCGGGACATCCGTTTCTCGCCGGACAAGACCCCCTACAAGACCTACACCGTCGTCCATTTCGGTCATGCGAAGGCCGGCGAGGGCGCCGCGCCGGGATTCTACCTCTACGTCGCGCCCGACGAGGTCGAGGCGGGCGCCGGAATCTGGCACCCTGAGCCCGCGGCGGCACGGAAGGTCCGCGAGGCGATCGGCCGGCGGTCGGAGTCCTGGACGAAGATCACCCGCACGAAGGCGTTCGCCGATCGGTTCGAGCTGAGCGGAGAATCCCTCAAGCGGCCGCCCCCGGGGATCGACCCGGACCACCCGCTCATCGAGGACCTGAAGCGCAAGAGCTGGATCGCGAGCACTCCCGTGAGCGCTCGGTCGTTCACCTCGTCGAAGTTCCTCCGAGAGTACGATACGATCTGCCGGAGCGTGTCGCCCTTCGTCCAGTTCCTGAGCGAGGCGGTCGGCCTACCGTTCTGACCCGCCCCGCCGGTCGAGGTCGCCTCTCATGTGGAGAACGCGTAGCTGTAGCTCGGGCTGACGACCTTGCCGCCGTCGACGATCAGGTAGTCGCGCTCGAGAGGCTTGCCGGCCAAAAAGCGCGTCAGGCAGTCCCGGGTGCCGTCGGCGTACCGCTGCTGGGCCTCCAGGGTGGTGCCGGAGACGTGGACCGTCATCGCCTGGTTCGGCATCGTACGCCACGGGTGGTCCGGTGGCGCCGGCTGCGGGTACCAGACGTCCCCGGCGTAGCCGGCGAGCTGGCCCTTCTTCAGCGCTTCGACCAGCGCGTCGGTGTCGACGATGCGCGCCCGGGCGGTGTTGACGAGCCAGGCGCCCTTCTTCATCCGGAAGAGGCGGTCGCGGTCGAAGAGCCGGTCGGTCTCCGGTGTGAGCGGGCAGTGGATCGTGATGACGTCGCTGCGGGCGACGAGGTCGTCGAGCGGTGCGTAGTGGATCCCGAGCGCGTGTTCCTCCACCGTGGTGAGCCTGCGGAAGTCGTAGTACAGGACCGAGACGTCGAACCCCTGGAGGCGGATCGCGGTGCGCTGGCCGATCCGGCCGGCGCCGACGATGCCGACGGTCTTGCCCTCGAGGTCGTGCGAGCGAGCGGCCGCCGCGGCGATGTCCCACTCGCCCTTGGCGACCTGCTCGTGGGCGGGCAGGTAGTTGCGCACGAGCGCGAGGATCTGCATGACGGCGTGCTCGGCGACGCTGACGACGTTCGAGCCGGTGATCTCGGCGACGGTGATCTTCTTCGCGGCGGCGGCGGCGAGGTCGACGTGGTCCGACCCGACCCCGGCCGTGATGATCAGCTTCAGTTTCGGTGACTTCGCGATCCGTTCCTTCGTCACGTAGGCCGGCCAGAACGGGGTGGTGACGAGAACGTCGGTCGTGGGCAGCTCCCGGTCGAGCGACGCCTCCTTGTCGGTCAGCGAGACGAGCGTGTGGCCGCCCTTCTTCAGGAACGGGCCGAGGCCGAGCGCGTTCTCGGCGCTGCCGAGGATGGCCGGATTCTTCTTCGCGACCTCGCCACCGGGGTAGAGGACCGTGACCACCTTCATCGTCGGTACTGCTGCCCGAATCCGGGCGACGGCGGACCCGGGCGGGGGGATATACAAGTGCCGACGCGGACCGCCTCCCATCCCCCGCGTTCCCGTGCCCGACCGACGTCGCGCCCGGTCGACCGCGACGCCGCTCGAGTGGAAGGGCGACCGGGGCCCGCCTGAGTCCCGCCGGAGGGCCGGCCGGACCAAATCTTCCCTCGCGGACTGACCTCGGGAACCCCACTCGAGCTCCGGTGCAAGACGACGTTATCCGAACCGACCCGCTGGCCCGGAGTGCGCGCGGACCGGCTCGACCTCCTGTTCCTGGTCGTGGTCGCCGGGCTCTGGGGCTCCGCGTTCATCGCCATCCGTGCCGGGCTTCTGGCGGGAGCATCCCCCTTCATTTTCGCCGAGTATCGTTACGCGCTCGCCACCGCCGTCGTCGGCGTCTTCTGTCTCGCCACCCGACAAGAGCGTCCGCCCCTCCGAGCGTGGCTCTCGTCCTCCCTCCTCGGCGGGTGCTTCATGATGGGCGGTTACGCCGCCCTCCTGTACTGGGGAGAGCAGTACACCGGGGGCGGGCTCGCATCGGTCTTCGTCTCCTCCGTTCCCCTTTGGACCGCGCTCGTCGCGTTCCGTCTCCTGCCCTCCGAACGGCTCGGCCGCTGGGGCTGGAGCGCGGTCGGACTGGGGTTCGTCGGCGTCCTGGTGATCTTTCTACCCGAGGTGCTCGCGCCGGGGGGCGGCAGCATCGACGGGGCGATCGGCGCCCTGGCGGCGGCCGCGCTCGCCGCGGTCGGTTCCGTCCTCCTCCGACGGACCGGCGTGAACCCCTCCGGCGCGTGGAATCTTACCGGCGAGCTCGGGGTGGCGACCCTCTTCCTCCTCCCGATCGCCCTGCTCGTCCCGGGTGGCCTCGCCTTCCCGGTGACGGCCGTCACGATCGGGACCACCATCTACCTCGCGGTCGGGGCCTCGGTCCTCGGGTACGGGTTGTACTTCGTGCTGCTCCAGCGCGCCGGACCGCAGCGATCCAACATGGTGACCTACCTCAATCCTGTGGTCGGAGTATCGATCGGATTCCTCGCGCTGGGCGAGGGGGTCACCGTGCTGGAGATCTTGGGATTCGGCCTGATCCTCCTCTCCATCTACCTGCTGAGAAGCGAGCGCCGCCCGGCCGGGCCCCCGGTCGCCGCCCGGGGGACCGTCCGACCGAAGTAGTACGACGCGCCGCGGTCCCCCCGGAACAAAGGTTCTTGTCGAGCCCCCGAGTGGCATCGAAGGTGTCGCGCCCGGGCGCCCGCCGCATCCCGATGTACCTGGCTCTGGCGGCCGCCGTGGCGGCTCTCGTCGTCGCCGCCCTGCCGATGGATCCGAGTGCGGCGCCCGCCATGCGAACGGACCCACCCTCCTCCCACGTGGTGGAGCCAGGGCTGCCGAGCGCGACCACCGCCCACCCGGTCATCGGAACAAACTCCGGACCGAACGTGGGGCGGCCACAGGCCGAGCTCCTGGAACGGTCCCATCCATCCCAAAGCCTCCCCGTGCGAGGTTCGACGGGCTTGATCGATCCGCTCACGGGCTATGCTCACGAACCCGCGCCGATGGGCATCGCCGATTTCGGAGTGACGGGCACCGGAACGGGCGCGACGGCGTACGAGTACTCCACCCCGGCGCTCGTGGGCACCGCCCGGGTCGGCTCGATGAGCATGACCTTGAGCGGGAGCACCTCGTCGACCACGATCGCCTTCGAGCTCAACGCGGTCGTCGTGCTCCATCGGGGCGCGGCGAACTATACCTACTGGATCCAGAACGGCTTGCACGTCACTTCGGCGACGCGCTACTTCACGATCGGCGGGGCGTACGTCTGGAACTTCTCCGCTCCCGGGGCCCAGTTCGCGAGCGGCGAGCTGCGCGGGAACAAGAGCTCCCAGCTTTCCGGGGGCCTGTACGTCTTTCTCCCGGGATGTGGTGTCTTTGCCGGTCAGTGCAGCGTCCTGACCTGGCCGGGGACGCTGATGGGCCGGGTGGCGACGACCTCCGTCAACGGGACCCCCGAGGTCCTCTACCAGTACGATCTCGGCAAGGGCTGGGTGACCTACGACACCGTCGTGTTCGTCCGGATGACCGGTGCGACCGTGGAAGGGTTCGTGGTCGACGGGCACCAGCCCACGCCGATCAACTCCCGCGTGTTCTACGACGCCGAATGGGTCTGGGTCGCGGCCGGCGGAGGCTCCTCGGGCGTCGACCAGGGCTCGAACCTGACGATGTCCCTCGATCTCTGGAACGGGCACAACTACCAGGCGGTGCCGGGGGCGTGGGACTTCGGCGGGAACACGGGGGAGACCTCATCGAACGTCAGCGTGACCCTCGATCCCCCGAGCGACGGGACGGCTCTCGGGGCCCGCCTGGCGAGCGGATCCGGCAGCCTGGGGCCCCTCTATTCGCCGGAAAACGTCGGCTTCCTCAACGTCAGCTCCCCTGTCGCGAACGGCACCTTGCTCGTCGGAGGGATCCCGGAGAACTTCTCGGGAGGGATGGCCAACCTGACCTTGACACCGGGCTTGTACACGGTCTCGCTCGAGGGCTACGCCAACGCCACGGAGACGGTCGCGATCGTGGGCGGGTCGACCTACCCGCTCAATCTGAGCGGGGCGGGGCGGACGGAGTTCGTCGAATCCGGCCTCCCCTCCGGTACCCTCTGGGGGGTGGAGGTCGGCGTCGCCAACGCCACCACGAACGGCACCGAACTCACGTTCAATCTCCCCAACGGTACCTACTCGGTCGCGTACCGACCGGTACCCGGATTCTTCTGGAACGCTTCGACGCCCACGAGCATCGACGTGCCGGTGAGCGCGCCGCTGGAGCTCGCCTTCTCGACGTTCACCTATACCGTCCCGATCTCGGAATCCGGATTGCCGAGCGGCACCGACTGGTGGGTGGTCGTCGGCGGCCAGTTGCACCGTAGTTCGACCCCCGTCGTCGAGGTTCCTGCTCCCAACGGCTCCACCCCGTTCACCGCCGGGGCGCCGTACGAGTTCGAAGCGCTCGCGCCGGTGGGGTCGATCGTCGTCACGGCCGGTGTGGCGACGCCGGTCCAGGTCAGCTTCGAGTACCGCCCGACCTACATCGTCGGTACGGTCGATCCGGGCAACGCGAGCGTGACCATCGGCGGGATCGCTCAGATGGTCACGGGGGGAACGTTCAATGATTCGGTGACCCCCGGCAATTACACGCTCGTCGCCAGCGCGCCGGGGTTCGCGACGAAATCGATCGCGGTGAACGCCAAGGCGGGCAACACCACGATCGAACAGGTCACCCTCGCCCCCGAGAAGTCACGGAACCCTGGGACCAATACCTCGGGCATGGCGGGCTTCGGGGTCCTTCCCTGGATCGCGGTCGGAATCGCGGCCGCGGCGATCGTGGCAGCGGCGGCGCTCTTGCTACGCCGGCGAACCTCTCGATCGAACTAGAGTCGCGTATCGGCGCCGACTGCCAGCGGCGACGGCGGATGCCGCCGGTCCCCCCCCCGTGAGGAGGTTTATCATGCGGGAACCGGTGGACCGCGGGCATCCGGGGAGGGGGTTCGACCGCTCGTAACGACTCCATGCGACGACCGTTCGACCGCTCCCCGCCGGGAACTCTGGCGCCCCGGCCCACCCGCGCCTGCCGAACCGGCGGCTCCCGGCGGATTGTATCGCTACCTCGCTGCGTCGGGGCACTGATCCTCACCGCCCTTGCCGTCGTGGGGTCTCTGGCGATCGGTGGCGCAGCCATGCACTCGCTCTCGGGCGGGCCCGGGGTTTCGAACGTCCAGCTCGCGAACTCTCCGGGTCTGCCGATCGTCCTGCGCAGCTGCTCGCTCTCGTCGCTGATGGCGGCGACGAACTCGACGCGCTACACCGGAGGCACGATCGACTACGGGGCCAACTGCACGCTGAGCGTTTCGACCCCGATCGACCTCGGCGCGATCAACGCCACGGGGGCGGCCACACTGTCCGCGGGCGGGTACAACGTGGTCTTGGACGGTGGGGGCAACAACCGGATCCTCTCGATCTACTCCAAGGCCACGATCACCGGGATCACCTTCGAGCATGGGTTCGCCATGGCGCTCAACAACACGACCGTCGGCGCCACGGGCGCTGCCGGCACTCCGGGCTACACGGGCGCGTCCGGCTCACCGGGACTCCCCGGGGGAAACGGCACTCCGGGTGCTGCCGGAACGCCCGGCACTCCCGGCCAGGTCGGTGGGGACGGCGGCAACGGGTACATCGGCGTCGGCGGGGCGATCTGGATGAACACGTTCGCCCTCAAGCTGAGCCACGACACGTTCATCGACGATACCGCCGCCGGACAGGCCGGGACCAACGGGGGACTGGGCGGTGACGGCGGAGCCGGCGGCAACGGCGGATACGGCGGCGTCGGCGGCTCGGCCAACTACTCGGGTGGGTCGGGCGGCAACGGAGGCAGTGGCGGAGCCGGCGCAGCCGGAGCCCACGGCGGGCGCGGCGGAACCGGTGGCGAAGGCGGCTACGCCTACGGCGGCGCGGTCTACGCCCTCGGATCGCTCGACCTCGAGAACGATACGTTCGTCGACGACGTAGCGATCGGCGGGGACGGCGGCGACGGGGGCAACGGAGGCTCCGGCGGTGCCGGCGGAATCGGAGGGCTCGCCGGAAACGGCGGTGACGGCGGCGGGGGCATCTCCTACGGCGGCGACGGTGGGATGGCCGGTCCGGACGGTCGCAGCGGGGCCGGAGGCGCCGCGGGCGACGGCGGCACCGGCGGCGACGGAGGCTGGGCGCAAGGCGGGGCGGTGTTCGACGAAGGTACGATCAAGATCGCCAATTCGAGCTTCTCGGGATGTTACGCGGCCGCCGGGGGCGCCGGTTCCGGAGGGCACGGAGGCGCCGGCGGGGGCGGCGGGGCCGGTCTGGGCGTCATGGCCATCGGTGGCGGCGGGGGAGGCGGCGGAGCTCCGGCGTACGGCGGGAGCGGCTTCCCCGGAGGTTCCGCGGGCGGCACGGCCCGCGCGTCGGCCGCCGGCATGCCCGGGTCCGGGGGCTCGGGAGGCTCGGGTGGCCAAGGCGGCATGGTCCACGGCGGGGCGGTGAGCGCCTTTGGGCGCACGTCCTACCTCCTCGACGCGCTCTTCGACCAGGATGCCGCCTACGGCGGGTCCGGCGGAGCCGGTGGAGGGGTCTACTACGCGAACGGAGGCTACGGAGGCACCGGGGGTTTGGGCGAGCGGGCCGGGATCGCCGGGAGCGGCGGCTCCGGTCTCTACTCGACAGCGCATTCCGTCAACGGCGGCGATGGCGCCAACGCGGGCAGCGCCCCGGCGGGCGGCGCCGCAGGAGCCGCCACCCCCGGGGCCAAGGGGGGCGTGGGCGGCACCGGCGGTGACGGAGGAGACGCCGATGGCGGCGGCCTGTACACGAACACGCTCGGCTCCTCGGGCTCGTCCACCTGGCACTTGGACTACTTCCTGGACTCGCTGGCGCAGGGCGGTCAGGGCGGCTCGGGCGGGGCCGGCGGCGACGGCGGTGCGGGGGGCAATGGCGGAACCGGCGGGATCGGGGGACAGGGCGGCAGCGGGGGCAACGCCGCTTGGATCTCTACCGGCGGGACCACGTCCGGTTACAATGGTGGCAATGCCACTCCCGGCAACGCCGGCGGAAAGGCCACGGCCGCCGGGAACGGGGCCGACGGGGCCGACGGCGGTACCGGCGGGCGAGGCGGCATGGGCCAAGGAGGCGGGCTCTTCGCCGACGGAAGTTTGCGCCTGTCGAAAGGCTACTTCGTCTCGGACTCGGCAATCGGCGGCGATGGCGGTCGCGGAGGTCTCGGAGGGGACGGGGGATACGGCGGCACCGGCGGCTCGGGCGGAACGGGCGCCGGCGGAGGCAACGGAGGTTCCGCTGCCGGTACCGGCGGCACCGCTCGAGCCGGGGCCGCCGGCGGTTCGGGGATCACCGCGGTCATGGGTGGCCACGGCGGTAACGGCGGCAACGGCGGGAATGGCCAATCCGGCGGCAATGGCTCGGGCGGTGGCGTATTCTTGAGGCAATCGACCGGTCTGGGGCTGACCTTAATCGTGTTCACCTGGGACAACGCCACGGGCGGCGCCGGTGGCGCCGGCGGTGACGGTGGTCACGGCGGCAGCGGGGGCGGCGGGGGCCGAGGCGGGGACGGCGGACTCGGCGGCGCAGCGGGGAACTCCTCGACCTCCACCCCCGGCGGCCACGGCGGCCGGGGCGGAGGCGGAGGATCCGGCGGACCCGGTGGCAACGGTGGAACCTCCGGGGCCGGGGCGAACGGGGGCCGGGGCCAGGGCGGCGGGATCTACGACGCGGGCTTCATGATCAGCTCCAACTGCACGATGATCTGCTTCCCGGTTTCGGCGAACTACTCCCACAACAACGCCACCGGCGGCGACCCGGGTATCAACAATTGCACGGCATTGGGAACGGGCTGCCCGGGGCTCCCGGGGAATGGAGGATCGATCGGTGCCGGGGGAACGGGAGGATTGGGCGGCAATGCGAACTCCGCGGGGGGAGGTACGCGCGCCCCCAGCGGCAAGAACGGCAAGTCCGGAACGGTCGGTCCGAATGGGTCGCCGGGTAGCGTAGGCCCTTCGGGCACCGCTGGCCCGGCCGTCGGTTCGGATTCCGGTTAGAAACGCCGGAAGCCCGTGGTCGATGGGGCATCTGCCGGGGGCCGCTCCTGCGAGGGCGAGCCTCTCGTCATCCGCCTCCCGCGCGGAATCGACGGGCCCCGCTGGTCCAGAAGTCGGTCGAGGATTCCACTCGGCTCGGTAGGACCGAAGTTCGTCGCGGGCCGGAGCGACCCTACGTCCGAGCGCCTGGAGTTGTGGATTCGGGGGATGTGGTCGAGGTCGCGTGCTTCGGAAGGTACACGTAGACCATGTACGCCAAGATCGCCGCGTAGAGGATGACACCGCCGGCGATGGCCAGGGTGACGTTCAGCCACACACGTGACGTGCCGGCGTCCTGGACGTAGCCGAGCAGCGCGGAGGCAACGATGGTGAAGACGAGGCCCAGCGAGATCTGGAGTGGGCTCGGGCGTCGTCGGTAGAAGGCGACCGAGATCAACCCAGGCAGGATCATCTCACGTCGGAACCCCGCCCACTACTTAGGCTGGCGACGGGCCCGGATTGCCGGCCTTGCCCCGGGGCGTATGCTGTTAGAGGGTGTGCGCCGGTTCCCGAGGCCCGGCTGTGCCAGATCCCCCGGACCCTGATCGGACCCTCTCACCTTGGTTCGAGCACTCGTCGGCACGGAGACCGCGTCGGTCCCCGGGGTGAGATCGGGAGAGCTCGAGCGAAGGGTTAGGGGGACCCGGTCCGTGGCGGCCACCAATGTCGAGGGTCCAGCTCGTAGCGTACGACCCTTCGTGGCCTTCCCAGTTCGAGAGCCTTCGTTCTCGCATCGTGCAAGCCCTCCCCGACGCCCGGGTCGAACATATCGGGTCGACCGCCGTCCCGGGTTGCGCGGCCAAGCCGATCATCGATATCAGCGTCGGATTGGCCCCCGGATCGTCGGTGCGCGATGCGACCTTCAGGGCGGCCGGTCTGACGTTCCGATCCCTTCAGCCCTATTCTTTGGTCTTCGCGATCGATCACCCGGACGGAAACCGGTGGGCGAACGTGCACGTTCGGTACCAGGGATCGGAGTCCGAACTCAACGACCTCCGTCTCCGGGACTTCCTTCGAGTGCACGCAGAAGCGGTTCGCGCCTACGTCGAGGCGAAGACCTCTGCCGCCACCGCCTCCGTCGACGGGAGGGAGTACACTCGAACGAAGGCGCCCTTCATCGAGAGGCTCCGCGGCGAGGTCCGACGGTGGGCCGAAGCGACCGGGTGGTCGCCGAGCTGAGCGGAGCGATGTCGGGCCTGCACTTGATGCCCCCCTCGCAGCGAGGGGGCTCTGCTCCCCGCCACTTTGCAGATGGAGACGGCCGTCGTTTCCGTCCCCGGACCGTCGCCTTCGACCGCTTCCTCGGGAGAGCTAAAGTACCCGTATTACGGTGACGTATTACGTGACGGACGAGATCGAGGTCGTGGATCGAATCCATCGTGTCGGGAACAGCCTCGCGATCTTGATTCCGGCCAAAGTGGCCCGGCGCGCTCACCTGAGGGAAGGGGACCCTGTACGAGCGCACCTTTCAGCCGAACTTCCCTCGCCGTACGGCCTCCTCCGAGGGAAGGTCTCGGGGCCCTTCATCCGAAAGAAGGAGGGCCTCTGGCGTGACCGGTAAGCGGGTGGTATTCGATACCTGGGCGTGGTGGGAGGTTCTTCGTGCGTCAGCGAAGGGGACCCGACTCAAAACCGGGTACCTAGACGTCGAAGGGGTGCGCGTCTACACTTCCGCAATATCGCTTGGCGAGCTGGCCGCCAAATTGGCATCTGAGGGGCGGTCGGAGGATGTGCCAGCCGTCGTATCGAGTCTCAGGGGTACGAGTGAGATCGTCGACATCACTGGAAGCCTCGCTGCTTCCGGCGGGCTCCTACGGGCAGAACTCCGCCAACGAGATCCCGCTGCAAGCCTGGCCGACGGTGTAGTGCTTTGGACCGCGCGCCAGCTCGGTGCCACCCTGATAAGCGCAGGTCCAGCATTTCGTGGGCTGCCCGATGTACTGGATCGCTGACTAGGGGTAATCCCGTCGAGTGTCCGGGCCGCGTCTTGCGGCGCCCGGTGTGCAATCCGGGTTGCGCGTAGCGAGGAAGCTCCGGGCGTCCTCCTCGCCCGACCGGGGGAAACCGGCCCTCGTGCCGGCAGCGTTGCAACGCAACTAAATACGGGCAGCCCCGAGATGGTGCGATTCGGCTGTCCCCCCTGGCGCATCGGGGGCCGGAGGGAGCGCCGTCCTACCCTTGAGCAGAGTGGACCGGTTTTGGGTCGCCGCTCTCATGATCGCTCTGGTCCTCCTCGTGTCCCCTATCCAGTTGGCCGCCGCTTCGCTCCAACCCGCTGCGGCCCCACCTGGAGTCTCGCCCACCGCCACGGGCGTCGTGGCAGCGGTCGTCGTTTCGGACGGTCAGACCATTCATTGGAGTTCGGGCGGGGCTTCCTCCACAGTGACCGACCGGGTATCCGATCTCGCGGGGACGCCTACCACCAGATCCTACGAAGTCCGTCTGACCGTTTCCCATCCCCTCGCCTCAGTCCGGGTAGCCGTCGAGACGTTTCCCCTCAGCCATTGGGCAGACCCGACGCAACTCCCCGGCGGTCCGGATAACCTCCCATCCCTGCCGTATTGGACGTGGTCGGTCCAGAGCAACGGACGAACGGTGAGCACCTCATGGTCGTTGAACGCTGCAACGGGAAGGCTGTCCGGTCCCGCGTCTTGGGCCAACACGACTCTGCGAGTGTCCGGGTCGACAGATCCGGCGGCCGTCGTGACGGTCTATCCGGGACTGCCCGACCGAACGATAGCCCCTGGGGTCGGATTCTCGTTGAACGGGGTCCAGTTCGGACCGTGGGGTAGCCGCGCACTGGCCAATCTCACCCCATTCGCGAGTTCACTCGCTCCTCAGGTTGTCCGGTTCGGCCTGCTCAACTTGGGGACGATCCAGGGCTGGAACAACTCGACCAACGCCCCGGTCCTCAACTTCAGTACGTTCGATCGCGCACTCGCCTTTGCGACCTTATTGCACGCCTCAACCATTCTCACCGTGCCTGTCGGAACCTGGGGGGACGGGAACTCACTCCCCGAAGGCATGGCGCTGAACGGTAGCGCGCCCGTGAGCTGCGCCTACGGCTCGGGGTACCTCGCAACACCGGCCGCGTACGCCCGCTTGCTCACTCCGCTCGTCCAGCACATGGCGAGCTTGGGCGAGCACGTACGCTACTGGACCATCGGCAACGAGATGCCGCTCCTGAACAGCACCCTGGTCGACGCCTACATCGCGGACTTCAACGCCGCCGAGAAGGCGATCCACGCCCGCCTACCGACCGACCTGGTCGGTTCGGACGTCATGACCTCCAAGTTCTACCTCCCCACTTTCGCCGCGGCGGCCCAGGGAGTAGGCTTCCTGTCGTACCACTTCTATCCGGCGAACGCCCTGACGTATGTGGGGGGAACCTACGCCCCTCCGAACGGGACGGGGGGTGCGTTCACCGACGCGCAGCTCTGGCAGAACGGGACGGACCTCGCCCACCACCACACGTTCGCCGCTCCCGCCAGTGCCGAACAGTCGTGGAAGAACTTGACCGGGCACGGGCTGGCCGACCTGGACGCGGAATCGAACCTAAACGCAGTCGGTGGATCCGTGAGTTCAACACCCGGAACCGATCCCCGCCAACAGACGACATTCGCTGGCGCCTGGCTCGGCGCATCGCTTATAGATGCGGCTACAGAGAACGTGAGCGCGTTCACCTTTTTCGCGCTCGCCCAGCCGGCGATCGCAACGCCGACGGCCACCTCGGCGTATGGAGGGTGGGGGTTTGATCTGGTGTCGGTGTCGACCAACGGCTCGCTGGTTCTCTATGCACCCTACTACGCACTCCGAATGTGGAGCGCGGCGATTCCCGCGGGTGCGCCCGGGCTCGTCGTGACCAGCTCCGACCCGAATCTGGTACGGGCGTACGCAGTATTCACCCCGACTGGGCCATCTCTTGCCCTAGTTTCGGGAGTGAACACCTCGCTGAGGGTGATAGTTCGAGTGGCTGGGGGGAATGCGACCTGGTGGGGAGGGTTCCGCATTGACGGGAACTCGTACGTGGAGAGGTACGACCCTCAAACACATTCCACGTCGCTCGTACAATCTGGCGTGAGCGTCCTCGCTCCTCAAGGCGTCTCGTCATCGTACCTCGTCGCCTTCAACGGGTACGGCGTGGCCACGCTCCGGATGACAGTCACACCCTCCTGGACTCACGCCAACGGAGACAGGTGGAAGGGGCCGGTTGCCTCTGGCGATGGGAAAGGCTTGAGAGGTTCGCCTGTCCAGGCAGGAATGGGGATCGAGCCGGCGAAGCGTCCGTATCTCGCTCAAGAAGTTCGCGGGCTCCCCGTTTGCGACCAACGTGGAGTGCGCGAAGGCCCTTCGCAGCGTCCATCGAGTCCATCTCGCCGGAACGACTCGACGAACTCGTAAGTCGGCTTGGCTCGGGGGGCTCGGAGGCCTCACCTTGGGACAGACTCCGCGTGAAAGGGGCATTGCACGTGTAGATCGATCCGACCTGAACGAGCAGGCGCATAGTCCGTCCTACTCAGCCGTGCGAGTCCTGCCTACGTCGCTTCAATCGAGATCGATCATGGCAGGTCCCCCAGGAGCGGACGATCACCGATTCGGGGTATCTTTCAATGCCCCCTTGGAGAACCTGTCCGGTACGTTCGGCTGACATCGACTCGAAGTGTGAGTTGGTAGGTCGTAGCTCGCCACAGTTGTTGGTGATCCACTCCGCCGTATCGACGGATCGGCATCCGTATCGAGTCCTGACTGTCCGAGCCGGTGTGGGCGCAGGCTGACCCTCGACCTACACTCGACGCGGTCCCTCCTCGCGGCGGGGGGCCGTTCTCGGACCCCTGCCTCACGTTCGAGGCGATCTAACAGATGCAGCGCACTGCCGACGAGTCGCGGGCTCTCCCTCGGCGCCTCAGACTCAGGAGTGCCCCCCCCGATCGGTGCCAGCGTTGGACCTGGCAAGGACTATTCCGGGAACTCTGGTGGCAAGCCCTCCTCGCTCACGACCAGGAAGTGGGCGTCAACGTGCCTTGGAACTCGTCGTAGGGTGCCCTCAGCAAAGCGCCTCTCGGCCTCTGTACCTCGGGGGGCGCGGGCGGGTGGGGGCGAAATTGCCTAGGAGTTCTTGGACCGGTAAACTCTCCAGACCACGACCCCGGCGACCAGAACCGCCGCTACGACTACTCCGAGAAGAATAACCGCTTCGCCAGAGCTTGGGCTTCCGCTCGAATGCGTCGTTCCAGCTCTCCCCATCGCTTCAACTGTCCAGTTCTGGGAGGCATTCTGGCCGTCAGCATCTCGCGCGATGACTTGCACGAAGAAGGTCCCAGCGCTGGAATACCGATGCGACCCATTGAACGCGGTGGAAGAGGTACCATCTCCGAATTGCCACTCGATCAGGATGGGCGTGTAGGGGTCGCCTACTGTAACGTTGAATCGAACGTCGAGCGGGATGTATCCAACCGTCGGCGACAGTGTCGCGCTAAGTTGCGGCCGGATTTCGGCGCCCGAAGCGTTGGCCTGTACGGTGAGCTGGTCCGAGGTCATCTCGCTGATATCGTCGGTGACGTTGACCAGGACGGTAAAGTTTCCCGGCTCGGAGTACTCGTTGGTGACATCGGTGCCGGACGCAGCAGATCCGTCACCGAAGCTCCAATTCACCTTGAAGGGGGGAACGCCGCCGCTAACGTGGGCCTCGAACGTCACCGCGAGTGGGACGACGCCAAACTCCGGGGCCGCGGTCACTGTGACGGCAAGCGGACCGGAAGGGGCCACCAGGTGGAGGATCCAGTTGCTCGAGCCGCTCAGCCCCCAGCGGTCCCAGAGGGAGGTCGTCACTCGATAGTCGCCCGGAGCCGAATACGTATGGTTGGTGAACGGGCCTCGACCGGTCGCTCCGTCTCCATAACTCCAATTGATCTGCGCCGGGGTCCCCTCGCCGGACGCGTTGGCGGAGAACGCCACTTCAAGGGAATGCGGACCGATCGGGATGATCGCCCTTGGGGAAAGTCGCGGCGCATCGAACGCGACCGTTTCGTTGATTGGGGTCGCGACCCCGGCAACGCCCGTGATCCCCCCGAAGGCCTCGAAGCTACCGGTGGCGTTCACGAGAGTGCCGGCCGCTCCAACCACCGCGGGCCCCGGACTGCTCGGCGAGAGGCGCGTCCACCCCGAGTCGTTCCAAAACCAGGTGTCGTAGTAGTAGACCTCGCTAGAGGCCAAGCCTATCCCGCCGCCTTCGAGTAAGAGACCGCTTTCGCCCGCGACGTCCAACGGGCCCAGCAGGGCGCTATCCCGAGCCGGAGGGCGGACGGGGCCGGTCAGATTCGACCAGGTCCGATTGGAGTAGCTCCAGGTGTCGGACCTCTCGAACTGGGATCCTTGACTAAAGCTGAAGTGGGTGCCTCCGCCGAAGACAATGACCGAATCGGTCGAGCCGTCGTAAGCACACGCTGCCAAACCTCGCGCCGGGGGTGACCTCGCCGTGGAGACGTTCGTCCAGTTGCCATGGGCAAAGGTCCACGTTTCGTTCGAAGGGTGTCCGGACGCCAGGTACCCTCCGAAGAGGAGGTCGCCCCCGATCGCCGGGTCATCGACCAGGCAACTGCCGAAGAGTGCCGGGGGACTTCGAGCCGGAGACAGACGTTGCCACTGACCCCCAGAGAACTTCCACGTGTCGTTGGCGTACGACCCGGACTGGAGTCCACCGAACAGAACATCGTACCGATCGGAGGGAGAATAGGCGAACCCCGGGCCATCGCTAGCGGGCGGGGGGGTGGCTGGGGCGAGCTGTTGCCAGGTGAGCCCGTTGAAGAGCCATGTATCCCTGAGATCCGTCCCGGGCGAGTGGCCCCCGAAGAGGACCGAGGATCCGTTATCGGGATCGGGGGCCATGACGGCGTTCCATCGTGCGCTGGGGAATTGGACGCCCCGGTCCACGGCTGACCAAGTCCCGTTGGCGAATCCGAGGTCGGGCCTGCCGACGAGCGCGTTGGGGTTGGGAGAGTCGAGAAGATAGCCGTCCGACGCATCCATCACGACGTTCTGGACGCCTACCGGGGGGAGCGTTCCGGAGGTTAGAACCGTCGACCAGTTGCCTTTCGCGTATTCCCAAGTGACGTTCGAGATGTCCGAGACCGATGCCCGATCCGCGGCCACGACCCGCCCCGAGAAGGAATCATACGCCAGCTGCGAGTTGTAGTTGCCTGCGGCGGGCGCGTGGGATGTGTTGAAGCTCGTCCAGTTGTCTCCCGAATAGGTCCACGTGTCATTGAGCGGAACCAGCATGCTGCCGGTAAGGCTGACCGAAAGATGGTATCCTCCGAACACGAGTATGTCGGACTCGTTCGCGTCGTAGGCGGCGCCCGGGTCCACACGGCTTGGGGGAGACTGTGCTGGGTGCAGCTGAGTCCACCTACCGGCTGAAAAGGTCCAGGTGTCATTCAAAGTCTGACCGGACGAGGACGCGCCTCCGAAGAGCAGAAGGCCGCCGTCGGACGGATCGTCGGCGAAGGCCGCCCCGCCCCGCGCGGATGGGGCGCTAGCAATCCCCGGGACTTGGGTCCACGTTCCGTTCGAGAACTCCCAGGTATCGTTGAGCTGGCTTGTGCAGCCGAATTCAGCGCAGTCTTGGAAACCCCCGAACAGGACGAGGACCTTCGAAGTTGAATCGTACGCGAGGGCCGGCTCTACGCGGGGGGACGGTCCGCCCGGACCCGTAATGTTCCTCCAGACACGAGCATGGTAGGTCCAGGTACCGGCCTGTGTCCCGGCCGGCCCGTCACCTCCGACCTGTACCACGTAGCGGTCCTTGGCGTCGTAGGCTTGAACCTCGTTGTAGAACGGCAGATGGTTGGCGGTCACGGCGGCATCGAGCCAAGTGGCGTTCATCGGGAGAGGCGAAGCCGCCGGCAAGGCCGACAGCGTCGGTTCGGCCTCACTTTGGGGCCCCTCCCCCGAGCGGCCTGCGGCTGGGGTGTTGCTCTGTCCCTGAGGAACTTCCGCAGATCGCATTAGCCCGCCGCCGGTAGCGGGAGACGGATCCGCTAATCTGCCGCCACCCGATCTGTTGCCAAGGGGAATCCCAGAACAGCTGAGGAGAACGACGAGGAGTACCGCTGATGCAATCGCTACCCGCACGCCTGAGGGGGGCCGGCGCCGCATCATGTGGGGGAACTCGGGATGGTCGGCTCACTAGTTCAACCTCTCCACCACCGACGAGATTTGCTTTCTGCCTCGGCCCGCGAGAGTTCGAAGGACATCTGGGGCGCCCGCGCGTGTAGCTGTTTAGATTTCTGTCCCTCCTCAGTCATATGTTCGGTCCCGCCTTACGGTCCGAACGTACTTTCCCGGGTCTCGTATCCCGTTATCTCGGCGAGTCCCTGCTCTCGACGGCGCCCTGGACGCCGCGCGCTCCCACCGACGATGAGGGCTCCGATCCCATCACGAGCTATCCACGCGCACTCCAAAGTTTCGCGAGCAACGCGAGTGCTCCGAACGTCCCCCGCTACGACCGCAATGATGCGGAACTCGATGGCTGAGGGTTCGATGACCTACGGCTCCGCGATTGGCTGGATTGGGCTTCCAGGCGGAATCCCGAAGATGCCGGCTGGCAAGTTCAGTGCGATGCAGGATAGTTGGGCCTACTTGGGAGAGAACGGGACCCGCTCCACGAATGCTTCAGCTCCCGATGCCTTCGCCCCATCGGCGACGGATGGTGCTTCCCCACGGAGGTGGTCTTGTACCGTGTCCCCCCGGGGGGAATCGGATCGACGTGTGTCTTGTCGGCGGGAACATGAAAGAATCATGCAACGGTAACGTGACTCCCGCCAAATTGTTGCCGAGGGTTTGCAACGCACACTTTCGGGTACAGTCATCTGCTAATGTTCGGAGGGGGGAATTGACTGGACTTCCACCCCATAAATGACATTTGGGAACCCTGCTCCGGCAATTTGCACAGATTGTAGGATCGGTCGAAAAACACCTGGCTCGCCCAAGGGTTGCCGTACTTCGCCCTCAAATACCCCACCTCCCAACACCCTCGCGATCTCCGGAGAATTCCGCAGGAACGGATCCGGGTCGACGCAGCACCTGGCCATGTTAGCGACAACCCACAGTCCGCGAGCCGCAATACATCGACTAGGTTCGACTCCTTCCCGAGCCCGGCCGAGTTTCCCCCCCGAACAGGAAGTCGAACTGGCCCATAAATCGAAGAGAGGAGGCCGGGGCACCTTCGGCGTCCGCGGAGTTCTGTGCAACTTCCGTTGCACCCAAGAATTCAACGACCTGGTCGGCTCATGATTGCACCATCCCGAGAGCAAGGTTTTGGTCTTCCATCCGTCGCTGCCGGGTCCGCCGCTTCCTTGCGCACCGGGTGGGTTTCTCCCAAGAGGGGAAGAGTTTCACTCTAATGCCCCGCATTGCGGAGCCGGATTGCGGAAAACCCTCGAAGGCGAGCGGTCGTTCCCCGAAGCTCCCCTGATCGAGTCAGGATCACCCGAATTTAGATAGCCCGTCCGTGGAGTTCGAAGGATGTCTTGGAACAGGGTCGAGGAGCAACGGGAGAGGCCCTACTCGGGGACCTAGGTCACCGAAAGGTGTAGCAGTTTGGTGGGCCCCGCCCCGTACCCACCGGGCCAAGTCGCGACGCCGACATAGGCATACGCCACGGGAAAGCTTGGGACGTGGTACCTCCCGCTCGTCGTAAAGGTCGTCCCAGATACGTTTGCGAACGTTTCGAACCCGGTCCAGAACTGATAGATGTGACCGGCCACGATTCGCGCCTTGAAGGTCAGCGAGAACGTGCCATTCGTGGGAGCTATGGAACCAGGTGCACTCCAATTCATTGAACGCAGGAGCCGGACCGCGTCATTCCGGTGGGTGCCGCCGAGCGCCCACACCGGTCTTCCATAGGAGAGGTCGAGAAGGTTACCGACAAGGGCAATGCGAACGGACGCGTTTGAGAGCCTACCTCCACTCAGCCCCGTGACTTTGGCACCCATGGAATACGTAACAAACCATTTTTCAGTGATGAAGAAGATCCCGGTCCGATTCAGGCTAAAATTGGAGCCCGCCGTGACAGACTCTGTGCTCTGTTGAGCCCAGCCGGTGCAGCCGCTCCAATTGTGAGGGGCCGCGATACTCAAGTCATAGAATGCCCCGGACGTGGAGTTCCAGCTGGTCACGGCCCCGTATCCGTGGCCACAGACGCTACCGGCGTCCCGCACATGGAAATGGAGGGTAGTTCCACGGTACGGCGCGTGGATCAAAAGAACTGGAGCAGCGGCCAGCGTCCCGGGCAATACGAGCAGCGCGATGCACGCGCCGAGAATGCCAGCTCCTAGCGCTTGCGAGAGTTTCGAATGTATCCGTGAACCCCCCCTGCGCATAGGCGTACGACACCCTAGTCGGGTAGATAGACCTCTCTTCACTCCCCAAGCAAACGACTTGGGTTGCCATATCATGGAGGTTCGGTGGACTATCCAATAGATCTCTAGTGAGCCGTCACGTCTTGCGGAGCAATCTTACCAAAAGACTCCCCTCTCCCGTGGTCGAGGAGCCAGGTTGCCTTCTTCCCACGGATTTGGCTAGAGCGATGTGCAACGCCCATTGCAAAAGGCTCCGAACAGCGTATCCGAATACTAGCCCCGTAGTGTGACCTCGACCTTCTTGTGGGCGATCCGTGAGGATCGAAGCCTGCCAGGGAGTTCTCGCAATAGCTCCTTGCCGAGGACCGCTCGCGGTCGTTCAACGCCCCGTACTCACGGGTTCCAATCGGACCGCCCGGTGTCGAATAGGTTCGAGTCGGAGATGAGAGATGGAAAGGGTTGGCCGCCTACCCCTCGTTGGCACGGGAGGTTGGGCGTCCGTCAGGTGGGATCTCGGAATTCAGAGTCCGAGCTGCTGGAGAACCTCGGCGGGGTTCCCGTACGCGCGCAGGGACTGGACCTTGCCCTTCTCGTTGAGTACGACTCGCGTCATCTGCTCCTGAGAAAACTTGCGGTGGGTCGCGGGGATGGCCTTCCCGGCGGCGGCGTTGAACGTTCCGTCGTGGGTTCCGCGGACGGAGTTCACGATCAGGACCTCATTGCCCGTGATCGAGATAGTCTTCGGGTCGATTGTCCAGTCCGGGAATGCGGTGAACACTTCCGAGTAGGCCGTTCGGATCGCCGACTTGCCCTGGATCGCATGCTCCTGGGCGGGGCTCTGGAACGTGGCGTCCTCGGCGTATTGGTCCATGACCTTCTCGACGTTCCGGGTGTTGACGACCGCGATCATTTCGCGGACTTGGGTCTCAGTGATTGCTGTCACTTTTCTCCTCGCTATATAAAGCGCCGCCGGAGGGGATAAGGGAGCGGTGTGTCAGGCGCCCACATGCTGCGAACTCGGCAGCCCTCGCCGAAAGCGCCTCATTCCGGAGTCACTTTGAACCCTCGCTCTTCCCTAACACGGGCGATCCGGGACGCAATCAACAGGTGCAACCTGCTCGAACCGAAGGAGCCAGAAATCTGACAGCGACATCGCAGGGAAATTGGCCCGCGGTCGAGCGGGGCACGGGACCACCGGCGGTGTTCCTCCACGGCTACCCCTTGGACCACCGAATGTGGGAGCCCCAGCTCGAGTCACTGTCCCTCGATTGTCGTGTCGTTCTCCTCGATTTGCCGGGATACGGTCTGGCGGCCGATCGGAGCGTTCCTGATAGATTGGCCGGATTTTCGGAGGAGGTGCATCGCACGCTTGAGGCCCACCTTCCCGGACCGATCATCCTCGTCGGACACTCGTTCGGCGGGTACGTCGCCCTCCAGCTGTATCGCGAACATCCCCAGCATTTCGCTGGACTCGTTCTGACCGACACGCGTTCGGGGCCGGACTCAGAAGAAGCACGGGCGAAGCGTCTGGCGACCGCTCAACGGCTGCAAGACCCCGCGCAAGGTCTCGACATCGAGGCAGTCGCTCAGACCCTCGTCTCCTCGAGAACTTGGAGCCGCCGCGACCCCATCCTCGATAGAGTCCGCTCGATCGTCCGTAGTGCCCGGTCCACCAGCATCGTCCCGACACTCCGGGCCATTGCCGCGCGTCCTGACCTTACGCCGGTCCTACCTACGGTTCGTGTCCCGACATCGGTCGTGTGGGGTCAGGATGATCAGCTCATCCCGGCGGAACAATCTGAATCTATGGTCGCCCGCATCCCCGGTGCTGAGGGGGTGGCGATTCCCGAGGCCGGGCACATACCTTCACTCGAGAAGCCCGAGCTGTTTGCTATGGCCATCCGACGCGTATTGCACCGCGTTCGTCACGCTTGATATCGACAGCTTCCACGGGGAGGTTCGGACATCATCGCCTGGCGGTCGGCAACCTCGCCGGTTCGGGGCGGGGCGTCAATCCACTGGCGCGTGAGTAGACCGGATTGAATTCGCCTAGAGGGAGGTCGCTGCGCCGCGGAATCGAGTAAACGTCGAAGAAGCCGACGGGCGTGCGACCCGGGGGGCACAGGGCGCCGAACCCTTCGGGGTAGGGACGGAGAGCTCTGTGAAGTCAACAGTCGGGCAGCGTCATCTACTCGGTCAGAGTCGCGCTGCGCGCGGTGGATGTCGGAACGCGGCCCACGACTTTCAGCCAAGGATCGAGCCCAGTGGCAATCGACCTACGCTAAGACCTCCTATACCGACCTTCCTTGGTTCTCCCCCAAACCGTACCCCTGGGTGGAGCAGGCGGTCAGGGAGCGGTGGTGGCATAGCGGTACTCGCGTGCTTGACCTGGGGTGCGGAGCGGGCACGAATTCACTGTTTCTCGCTCGCTCGGGGTTCGAGGTTTCGGGCGTGGACATTGCGGACGGGGCGATTCAAGCAGCCCGAGACCGGTCGAGCCGGGCCAAGATCGAGGTGGACTTCCGTGTGGGGGACGTACTGGATCTCCCCTATCCTGATGGGTACTTTGGAGGGGCGATAGACATCGGCTGCTTCCACACCCTTCCGATACGAATGCGCAAGGCCTACAGCGAAGAACTGGCCCGAGTTCTTCGCCCGAGGCGCTCGTTCGCTCTGTCCTGGGTGGCGAGGGAACACCGGGCTCCACTGGGTCCACCCCACCGTCCCTCAGTCGAGGAGGTCGCCGAGGCGTTGGAGGACAACTTCCTATTCCGGGGGGTAGAATTTCGCCCGAGTGCCTCGGGACGGCAGGTCAAGGGGGGCCTCCCGGTGTACTGCGCGCTGCTCGGACGGCGTTCCTTCCCACGCCCGCCCAGACGGTAGGCCGTCTCTGCCGAGGCATTGGAAGGAGGGGGCTCTGAGGCGGATGTCCCCTATCTCGGGGCCCCCCGAGGCGATGGAGATCGGCGAAGAACGGGGGATCCGGCCGCCTTCTGAATTCACACGGTGCAAACGGCACCGCACCCACCTACGCGTTTCCCGACGAGAGACCGATGCCTTGACCGGGCGAACGCTCGATTGGAACGACTCCCTACTAGCCGCCAGTCCGGGGGCAAAGGGGCCATGCGTCTACGCTAAATACTTGCTTATATAGTTTAAATATGGCTTTGACGAAGATACGAATCGAGAATGTGGTCGCCTCGACCTCCCTCGGGGATGAGCTCGACCTCCAGGCAATTGCGTTCCACCTCGAGGGGGCGGAGTACGAACCCGAACAGTTCCCCGGCCTGATTTACCGGATGAAGGATCCCAAGACGGCCATCCTCCTGTTCCGGTCGGGCAAGGTCGTCTGCACCGGCGGCAAGAGCATGACGCAGGTCGAGGACTCCATTCGAACCGTCTCAAAACTGATCCGTGCGGGGGGCCAGAAGATTCTCGCGAACCCGAAGATCCAGGTTCAGAACATCGTCGCCACTTCCGATCTCGGAGCGGAGATCAATCTGAATTCGATCGCCATCACCCTCGGACTCGACCGCGTAGAGTACGAGCCCGAGCAGTTCCCGGGTCTGGTGTGCCGACTGGACGAGCCGCGGGTGGTCGTGCTTCTCTTTGGGAGCGGAAAACTGGTATGTACGGGGGCCCGGCGACCCTCAGATGTCGCACTCGCGGTCCAAAAGATCTCGAAGGAGTTGCACGGCGCGGGCCTGCTACCCGATGTGCGCGGGCCAGAGACCCCGCCGCCTAGTCGATCGGCCCGGCGAACAGAGTCTGCGACTTCGGATCGCGGGCCTGGGCCTCCAATCGCCGCGACCCGACCATAAGCCCCTCGAATTCTCAGAAATCGGTCGCGTAACTACGGCACCTTCTCTTTGCAGGAGGCCGGCTGGGCTCGGCCAGTCGGTTCATCGGGGAATCTGAGCGCAATCAGGGTTTCACGTCCCCCATCACCGCGGTGCTTGTAGACACTGGCTGAAGGAACAGGAGTCGACGTAGCGACGACCCATTCGACCCTAGAAACCTTAGTGCTAAGACCGTCGTGGTTTCGCCTTCCACATGCCGCGGTACTTGACGGTCGAAGTCGGCGTAAAAGGACTGCTCTTCCGCGGAGACCGCCTCCTGCTTTTGAGGCGACGCAGCGACCTCGCCGTGTGGCCCGGTGTCTGGGATCTGCCAGGAGGGGGGGTTGAGGCCGGGGAGGGTCTCGAGGAATCCCTTGCTCGCGAGGCCTGGGAAGAGGCCGGCTTCCATGTTCGAGTCGGGCGTCCCATCCGCGTGTGGCTCTCCAAGTGGAGACTCCCCTCGGGTCGCTGGCTTCGCACGGTCATCGTCTGTTTCGAGTGCTCTAGCCGGGCCACTCGCTCACCTCGAATCGCTCCTGACGAGCATTGCGAGTTTGCGTGGGTGAGCAGGCCGGAACTGAAGCGTTACCGTCTTCCTCCGGACCAGCTCGTCGCAGTTCGCGCGGCGTTCGCCGCCCGCGGCGCCTCATTCGGGGCTCGGAGGGGCAGTATGCGCCCGCTCGCTCGGGGTCAAGCGGGTACGTGATTCGTTCGATTCTCAGGGCATTCCTGCCATGCAGCGCGGTTTGTAATCAACATAGCACGTGGGCCTTCGTCGGTCCTGGGGTTTTGTGCGCAAGCGCGGTGGGAACGAACGCATGCTCCTCCTCGACGAACCCCGATAGGGGCGGGATCCCCGATTCCTGCTCGGGACCTTGGTGCTCGCCTAACTGCGGGGGGAGCGTCTTTAAGAGAATACGGGTAATACAAGGCATGGATGGTCCTGAGGGTCATCTACAGCAGGCATGCCGTTGAACGGATGGTCCTACGCGGAATCTCAAGGGTCGAGGTCGAGGCAGCGATCGCCTCCGGTTCGAAGTCCCGGCAAGGAGGCCGTATCATCGCCGCGTATCGTTACTTCGAGGTGGCTTACGTCGTGAGGGGCTCGACGATCATAGTAATCACGGTGAAGCCGAGGTGGTGAAGTGGTAGAGAAGTGTCCTGTCTGTGGCAAGGGCTCCTTGCGGGGCAAGCGTGTCCCCGAAGAGATGTTCGGGGTCCACCTGGGGCTGTTCGAGGCAGAAGTCTGCAGTGAGTGCGGAGAAGTCTTCTTCACCTCAGACAGTGTTGATCAGATTGAAGCGCGGGCGAAGGAGCTCGGCCTATGGGGACTCGCTTCGAAGGTTAGGGTGGCTCGGTCTGGAAACTCCCTGGTCGTGAGGATTCCCTCTGAGTTGGCTCGATACCTGAAAATTCGGAGCGGTCAAGAACTACTCGTCGCTCCCCACGAGAAGCATCAATTGGTTCTAGACTTGGCATAGAGGCGGAAGGGCAAGATTTTCCTGGGGGTTCCGCGGACGGGGCCTCGCGATCCGAGACGTCGAATCAAGCACTCCAGGATGCGTGAAGACTTGCGGCCAATCGCAGTCACCTCACTGTCGGGGAGGGGTCACGCGTTGGCCCTCTGCAGCCCAAGCGTTCGACCGACCGAGGTGCTAACATTATTGCAAACCCTTTGAGGGTAAGGTTGTCGCCGCGTCGATGGCGGATGTCTGTGCTGCAGTGCCTCCCGACTCGTGCAGAACCTGTGGGTTCTTGAATGATAGGCAGCAGGTGAGAGAAGGAGCGAGTTCGATCCCGATGAGCCGACCCAGTAGAGTAGTCGACGTGGACTCCGTTGCGGGTACGACAGCCGGGTTCGAATAGCAACCTAGGTTACCTTCATCGAGAGAAGCCAGGCTCCCTGGCCGGGGGACCCCATATCTAGGTTCGCAGTCCCTGGCAGGCGACTTGGGCAGAAGTTCCCACCGCACCCGGCCGTGATCCTGGTTTGCACTAGGGTGTAGAACAAGTACTGATCCGCAGAATTGAGAGCAACCCTGAATGTCAGATTGAAGCTCCGCAAGTGAACGGCACTGCTAATGCTATTCCCCGGTGACGAGTAGTTGTAGTACACGTCCACGACGCTCCTGCCCGAGACGTATGAAGCCACGAACCTACCGGTTCTGTTGTCGAAAATGTTTCCGAACAGCTGAATCGCAACGCTGCTCGCCGAACCGTTCCCCTGCTTGGCGGGGGTCGACCCGTTAGCGGTCCAGCTCAATTGCCAATGGTAGACTGCCGTGTAGTATCCGGAAGACAACACGTGAAATCCGAAGCCCATGAACCCGAGGTGGCTCTCGGCAGAAGCCCCGCTATGTCGGAACGAACACGGTCCGCTCGAGACGTGGCTTGAAGAGCCCACCCGACCAGTCGAAGGCTGGACGAAGATCGGGACCGAAAAACTAGAATTGCCAGGACATCCCACCACGAGGGTTCGTGAGCCCGATATCTTCGCGGCTCCTGTGTAGGGTGGTTTGTGGATCGACGAACCGGACGCCGAAACGCTAGGGGAAAGAAGAAGGAAGGGAACGGCGGTGATCAGGGCGAGACTAGTGTCCCGTAACAGATAGACGTTGTATTTTGCGGACCTTCCGCAGGATCTCGTCGGCGCTCTTGGTCCACACCAGGGGCATCGCCGATCGATTGTGCACCTCGACGTACTCCTCCACCGCCTGCTGCAGCGCCCGGA
>DASYYY010000027.1:0-1588 GCA_035933635.1 Thermoplasmata archaeon
CAGCGCGAGCGACAGCCAGCTCTCCGCCTCCCGCGGGTCCTCCCGTTCTCCGGCCTCGGACAGGTGCGGGTCCGGACGGGCCGAGGTCCTCGGCATCGACGGCTCCTCCGGTTCGGGCGATCCCGTTTCGCGGGAGAGCACCAGCGCCCGCTCGAACGCAGCCGTCGAGGCATCGCGGTCGCCGGATTCGGCCAGCGCCACGCCCAGCCGGTGCCACGCGACCAGGTCGTCCGGGAGGAGCGCGACCGCCCGACGGTACGCCGAGACGGCGGGCTGCCATTCTCCCCGGAGCGAGCGCGCCACGCCGAGGTGGAACCACGATTCCCCATCGTTCGGGGAGATGGCGATGGCCCGGGAGAGGGCCGCCTCGGCCTGTGGACCCTCGCCGAGATGGGCGAGCGACATCCCGAACAGCGACCAGGCGCGCTGGTCCGTTGGACGCTCGCGGAGGACCTCCTGGAAGGCGCGCGCGGCGGGCCCCCACTCCTCGCGGAGGAAGTGGTACATACCTAGGTCGAACTGCTGGGTCACCCGGCAACCCGCGCGAACGAGCGCGGGTCTTCCCATTAATGTTCGGCCCGAGTAGAACGAACTCGCCGCACCGTCGGTCAGACGCCCCGCGGGAGTCCTGCGACCGGGGTTATCCATCATCCGAAATCGGTCGGCGGGCCCCGCTGCGGGGCCGGCCGGGGCGGGGCTAGTACTCTCCGCCCAATCGTTCGCTGGCGGTGTAGTTGAGCAGCGGGCCGGCGAGCAGGTTGGAGTTGCTGATGAACGCGAGCGTGCCGTCGGTCGTCCGGACGACGCTGGTCACGAGCCCGATGCTCACGACCGTGCCCTTCACCCCGCTGATCTGCACCACGTCACCGTACCGGAGGAACCGTCGCCGCACCAGGAGGAAACCAGCGATCAGGTTCTGGAGCGTGGTCTGGAGGGCGAGGGTGACGGCGATGCCCGCGATCGCCGAGACGGTGAGCGTGGACAGGAACGAGAACGAGCCGAACGCGAGGGAGAGGCCGACGGCGACGAAAGACACCCAGACGATGGTGATCAGGATGCGGGCCCCACGGATCGCGAGCGGCGAGATCTGCCGCCGCCGGGCCAAGCGGCCGACCGCGCCGGAGAGCGCGATGCCGACCGCGGCCGGGATGAGCACAAGGAAGATCAGGTCCAGGAAGAGCGCCTCGCCCGTGACCGCCAGCGGATCGCCCCCCGCCCCGATGGCCCGGGCGCGCTAAAAGGCGGTACACCGCGCCCTTTGCCGGTAGCTTTCGCGCATCCGGACCGGTCCGGACGCACACCCGCCGACGTGCTATGCCACGGCGGCCCCCGGTTCACGAGGGTTTATCTACACCTTACCGGTCCCACCGCTCGCAGGAATCCCGCGTCCCACGGCTCGGCCGAGCTTTTTCGCTCCGTTTCTTAGAGCGAGTTTGCTGGTTACGGTCCGTGAGGCGTGGAGGACCGGCAACCAAAGACAGAACGCGCAAGCGGCAAAGAAGGCGACAACGATGGTGGAGAAGACATTGACGAAGGTCCGTGACCTGACGCCGAGCTCGAAGCAAGTCAACGTTCACGCGAAAGTGAC
>DASYYY010000008.1:0-146527 GCA_035933635.1 Thermoplasmata archaeon
GTTCGAAGACAACTGGGAGGTGGGCTCAGAAGCAGCCATCCTTCAAAGAGTGCGTAACAGCTCACCAGTCGAGGGCGTGGGCACCGAAAATGGACGGGGCTAAACCGGCCCCCGATATGCGAGCGTGCCGCCGTAGCGGCAATCGTGTAGGGAGGCGTGGTGCTCGGATAGAAGTAGGGGCGTGAGCTCCTATGGACCGGGTTCCATCGAAAATTCTGGGAGGAGTAGCAGCAAAGACGGGTGAAAATCCCGTCCGCCGAAGGGGCCAGGGTTCCACGGCAACGATCATCCGCCGTGGGTTAGTCGATCCTAAGTGAGTCCTTAATCGGAACTCGCGAAAGGGAACACGGTCAATATTCCGTGACCCGCAGGTTAAAGCGTCCTCGAGGACACCGACCGCTAGGGGGAGTGGGCACATGCCGGCCCATTAGCTCCCCGTCGCCTTGGGAAGTACCGTCATGGTGAGAACCGAGGGAAGGGGTGGGGGGTCGCCGCGAGGCGACTTCTCCCAATGCGGCCGGTCCGTGAAAAGTCGAGGACGGCAACTGTGGTTCGTACCGAGATCTGACACAGGTGCCCCTGGGTGAGAAGCCCAAGGCGTGTCGGCGAGAATTCGAGCGAGGGAATTCGGCAAATTAGCCCCGTAACTTCGGGAGAAGGGGTGCCAGACACGAAGGTGTCTGGTCGCAGTGACCAGGGAGCTCCGACTGTTTAACAAAAACATAGGTGGCCGCGAGACTGAAAAGTTGTGTATGGCCGCTGAATCCTGCCCAGTGTCGGTATCTGAATGCCCGGTTCAACGGGAGGAAGGACCGATAAACGGCGGGGGTAACTATGACCCTCTTAAGGTAGCGTAATACCTTGTCGCTTAATTGGCGACTTGCATGAAGGACCAACGAGAGCTCTACTGTCCCCGCTCGGAAGCCGGCGAAACTGACTCATTGGCGAGCAGTCCAATGTCTTCCGTCTGAAAGTGAAGACCCCGTGGAGCTTTACTGCAGCCTGCGGTTGTGGTATGAATTCAACTGTGTAGCGTAGGCGGTACTCGTTACCAGGGCGGGTCGCTAGATCCGTTCCGAGAGGCCAATGAAACACCGCCCTTTTGGGTTTGTATCGCTCACCCCGCGAGGGGGACACCCGTAGGTAGGCAGTTTGGGTGGGGCGCCACGCCCTCCAAAATGTAACAAGGGCCCCCAAAGGTCGGCTCAGGTGGGTCAGGAATCCACCGTGGAGTGCAAGGGCAAAAGCCGGCTTGACGGGAATCTGCCTAACGAGGATTCCCGATGCGAAAGCAGGGCCTAGCGAACCACTGTGCCTCCCCTGTAGGGGCCAGTGATAAGAGAAAAGTTACCCCGGGGATAACTGAGTTGTCTCCAGCAAGAGTCCCTATCGACCTGGAGGCTTGCTACTTCGATGTCGGTTCTGCCTATCCTGGTGGTGCAGCAGCTACCAAGGGTGGGGTTGTTCGCCCATTAAAAGGGATCGTGAGCTGGGTTCACACCGTCGTGAGACAGGTGTGTTACTTTTTGGCGGAAGTGCAAGGGTCTCTGACGAGAAGGTTCCCACAGTACGAGAGGAACGGGGAATCGGCGCCTCTAGTCCATCAGTTGTCCGGCAGGGCATCGCTGAGCAGCCACGCGCTACGGGATAAGGGCTGAAAGCATCTAAGCCCGAAACCCCCTCGAAAAAGAGAGACCTTCAAGGGCATTCGTAGAAGACGAGTTCGATAGAGCCGGGGTGTACGTGGAAAGCCTTCGGGCGATCCCCTCAGCCCGCGGCCACTAACGCCCGCAGCTACGCATGCTATTGGTACTTTGGCAGTTAAACAGAACGCGTGTGATTCTTTACCCCGGAATTTTGACGGTGAGCGGTCGAGCCCGGTCCCGCGTCGATCACCTCGCCGCGACCGAGGACCGTACCCCGTCGGCGTGCCGTGACGCGAGGATGCGCGTCGCCCGCTCTGCCCGACGGAGCGGCGAGCCCTAACTACGGTGCCAGGGCGTCGATGTATCCCCGGCCCGTGAAACCGCCGTCCCAGCCGGTGGCGACGAACACCATGCCCTCGGCGACGACGGGGGGCCCGGCGATGGTCTCGTTGAACGCGTGCGAGTAGGCGAGCGTGCCGTTGTTGGCGTACACCGCGAACAACGCTCCGCCGTTGAACCCACCGGCGTTCACCGCGTCGACGTACACGATCCCCGCGGCGGTGGAGACCCCGCCGAAGGCATAGTAGTCGGTGCTGCCGATGGTCAGCGGGAACGGCTTGGACCACGCGGCGTGGCCGTTCGCGGGGTTGAGCGCATCGACGAACCCGTTCGCCGAGCCGCCCATGGAACCGTAGGTCAGGTACAGGCGATTGCCGTCGAAGGCGGCGGGCGAGATATCACCGGAGCCGCTGTAGCCGAGGTACCCCGAGGTCCAGGCGAGCTTCAGGGCCCCGCCGTTGCAGGCGGTGTTGGCCCCGCCGCTGAAATCGGTGGCATTGATCGCGTAGAAGTAGCCGTCCTTGTTGACGGCGCCGACGTAGCGGTCGCCTTTGGAGTCGTTGAACACCGTCGCACCGGCGCCGAAGTCCTCGTCCGCCAGCGCCGAGCCGGAGTTCGTGGCGACCACCTGGCACCCCCCGCGCAGCCGGAGGTTGGAGGCATTGAGGGCGACGATCGATTGCGCGTACTCGCCGTTGTTCGGCGACTGCCAGGACTGGTTGGCGTTCCCGGTGGTGACCCAGACGGTGTTCGTCACCGGGTCGAACGACGGGCTGGACCAGATGCTGCCTCCGGCATCGGTCACGTTCGCGCCCTTGACCACGCGGAAGATGTGGGTGATCGTCATCGAAGCAAGACTGACCAGGAGCAGCTCGCCCTGGACGTACTTGTAGAGGTTCGGGTGGCCCTGCTGGCCGTTGTCGTACTCGCACAAGGCCGCCGTGGGCACGTACGCCCGGTCCCCCACGATCAGCGGGCTGCCCCATTCGTAGTCGTAGTACCACGGGGTGACGCTCGAATTGGCGACGTCGAGCGTCGCCAGGATCGTCCCGTTGCGCGCGACGTGGTAGAAGGCGGGATACCCGCCGTCCTCCCAGAGGCTGCCCCGCGCGAAGGTGGCCGTCGAGGTCAGGCCGTCGTGATTGCCCCCGCGATTGCCGGACACACCACATTGGGCGTACTGGGAGGTGTTGCCGAGGAACGGCGTCGTCCATCGGGAGGGGGCCAGATTCGCTCCCGTGGCGGCACGAACGGCGTACAGCTGCCCGTTCTCCGAGCCGGCATAGACCACGCCGTTCACGACGATCAACGAACCGTCGAACGGGCCGGAGAACCCGCGCGTCCAGGCGATGCTCAGCTTGGTGATGTTGGCAACGTTCGGGCTTACGATGTGGGGATTGTAACCGGTGCGCTGATCGTTCTCAAAGTAGGTCGGCCAGTCGTCGCTCCGCACCAAGCTCGGCGCGTGGGACGCTCCGGGAGGCGGCATTCCGAACGCCGTGCCCGAGGTCACGAGGAGGGAGGAGACCAAGAGCAATATTCCGATGGACGCGCTCCCCGCCGCGGGCGCCCACGCCGCCGTGACCCGCATCCGAGGTCCGACGGGCCCGGAGGCCATGCGCCCTCAAGCCCGGGGCGCCGTAAATACATCCGCCCGAGCACCTCCCCGGTCAGGTCGGGGAGGCGCCCCGGTGGGTGGCCTCCCAAAGGACGAGGGTCACCCCGGCGAGCACGACGGCTACGCCGGCCAGTTCGAAGGTGGTGACCGGCTCGCCGAAGATCCCGCTCCCGATCGCCAGCCCGACGAGCGGGGCCAGGTACGCGACCACATTGGCCCGCACCGGCCCGACACGGAAGTGCAGGGCGTAGTAGGCGAAGTACCCGACGACGGAGGAGAGGACGACGAGGAAAACGAGTGAGCCCCACACGCCCTCCGTCAGCGGAAGGGCGTTCGGTCCGGGGACTGCGAACGACGCGATGCCCAGGATCAACCCCGCCACGAGGAACTGGGTGCCGATCTGCCAGAGGTTCTGACGTCCCCTTCCATACCGTCGGAGCAGAACGCTACCGGACGCGGGGCAGACCATCGCCGCCAGGATGAAGATCGGTCCTTGCCAACTGCCGAGCGGGCTCCCCGAGAGCTCCGGATAGACGAGGACCGCCGTCCCGGCCAATCCTAGGGCGATCCCACCGAGGCCGAGTGTCCCGAGACGTTCGTCAGGAAGTAGGGAGAAACCGACGATGACCGTCAGGAGAGGGGCGGTGGCGGCGAGGACGGCAGCGTAGCCGCCCGTGGACGATTGCTCCCCCCAATAGAGGAAACCACCGTACAGCCCGATGACCAGGACGCCCCCGATCACGGCCGAGGCGAGCAGGGCCTCGCGCGAGGGCGCACGCTCCCGACGTGCCAGGGCCAGACCGGCGAACGCGGCCGCGGAGAGGGCGTAACGGACCGCGGCGAAGGCCAGCGGACCGGCCCCGAGCACGATGCCTTGCCGGATGAAGACGTAGGCCGCACCCCAGACCAGGCTCGTGAGGACGAGGATCCCTACTTCGGTGATCCCGAAGCGCCCCGAGCCCGGGGAGGCCGTCACGGTCGCCGCCAGGTCGACCCGCACGATTCCGCCGGCCCACGCGCACTTCGGTGTGACATCCTCGGCCCACCCGGACCGCCGGTGCTACAAGTAGAGTCGAGGAACGGGCCGCACGGCCGGAGACTACTCCGAGCTCTCCTCCCCGCACCCGTTTCGGACGCGCGACCTCGAGACCGCCGCGATACGGGGGAGCGCGGGGACCGGCACCGTCTTGGTCGCCGTCGCCACTACCGATCGTGCTCTCTGCCGACCAAGTGCGTCACTGGCCGGTCCTCGCCTGGATCCGGCTCCGGGTCCCGATCGCTCCGGCGCCCGTTCAATTGACGCCCGGTCCGCCTCCGCCTCCCTCGCCTCCTCTGGACTACATGGAGCGGGAGCCCGTCGCGACCGACCCCTCCGCCCGTGTCTGCACTTACTTCGAGCCGCTCGGTGAGGGTGCGATCCGGCTCGTCTGGCACGCCGACCAACCCGAAAGTCTGCTGGCGGAACTCCGAGGTCCGAAGATCCGTTCCCGGCTCAATACCGACGAGGTCCGGCAGTTTTGGACCGCCGTCAAATCGAAGATCGCCGACATCGGACCACTACCGATCGAGGCCGCCGACCCGTACCCCTAGCCAAGGAGGGGGATTCCAGTCCCGGTGGGTTCCGGGAGGGGCACGGAGCTTCAGTGCAGGTCCATCGGGACCCAGCGTGCGCCCGAGAGGGACGAACGGGGAAACTCCAGCCGCCAAGTATCCGCCAGGCCGGGCCCCCAACGGGTCCCCGTCGTGTTCGTCGTGATCCCGCCAAAGGCGAGAACCGAACCGCTGTCCAACAAGGCGCCGAAGGCGACGCGAGGCGGCACCGCCCCGGACGGGTGGAAGGCGACCCAGTTGGTCCCGTTCCATTCCCACGTGTCGTTGAGGGCGGTCCCGTTGGGTGCCTGACCGCCGAACAAGACCGGGTGTCCGAGGGCGCGGTCGAAGACCAACCCCGCGAGCCAGCGGGCGGGAGGCACGGTCTGCGGGTGGAGCTGGGTCCAGGCACCCGCACTGAACTCCCAGGTTCCGTTCGAGGCCCCCGCCCACTCCGGATACGAGGACGGTCCGTAGGTCCCCATGACGGTGCTCGTGTACCCGAACATCAGGACGTAGCCGTCCGCGGCGTCGTAGGTGGTCGCGAACCCCAGGCCGAACGGGGCGGGCGTCCCGGAGGCCCCCCACCAGTGCCCCGAACGGTACAGGTAGGTGATGCCGAACGGACAGAATCCGAGGCAGCCCCGTTGTGCGTCGACGCCGTACACGAGCACGATGGCACGGTCCCGAACATCGTAGGACATGCTCGGACCGGACAGGTTCGTCGGGGGCTGGGCTCGGAGCGGAGTGTGGTTGAGGTTCTCCATCGTCCATGCGCCGGCGTGATACATCCAGCTCTGGAATTCGATGCCGGTCGAGTTGCGGGGCCCGTCACCGACGAGCAGGACGTATCCGTCGAAGGCGTCGTACGCCATCGCCGGCCAATGCAGCCGGGGCGTGTGGCCGGCGATGAGGATCAGCTTCCAAACACCGTGCTCGAACGCCCACGTTCCGTTGTCGACGAGCAGCGGGTACCCGTCGGCCGTGTCGTAGGTCGCCACCATGGTCAAGGCCGAGGCCTTGGGCGGGTCACGATCAACGGAAATCGCGGCCGGAGGGGGGCCCGAACTCGCGAGGTGCGCCGGCGAGAGACTCGATCCGAGGACGAGTCCACTGGACCCTACCGAACTCAACACGAGCAGGCCCACCATTCCGGCCACGGCAACAAGGAGGCCTGGGGCCGCACGCGACCGCGCTGCTCGATTGCGCAGCGTCACCGGTTCGCACACCCTCCGCCTCGGCTTGAACCTCACAACACTCCCCTTCCCCCGGCGTAGTGCCCGCCCGCGGGCAGGGGTCCGTTACTCGGCCGCGGGAGGACCGTCCCGGTCGGGCCGGCGGCGCAGTTTCTTGTCGAAGTTGACGAGGCGCATCAGGTTCTGGCTCTGGACCAGGTAGTTCGGGGCCCCCGTGTTCGGGTCGTTGCCGATCCGGTAGACGTTCGTGATGAGGAACCGGAGCTCGATGGTCGCTCCCTCCTCGATCCGGATCCGGACCATCGCCTCCTTCCCCTCGACGCGCCAATCGACGAGCTCCGCGTCCCCCAGGTCCACCGGCGGGTTGGCCATCGCACCGTCCAGGCGCCGGCGCGCTTCAGTGTTGCCCGGTCGCCGACCCCGGCGCGCGCGTACTCTTTGAGGCGGGGCGCCTCCTTTCGCCGATGCTTCGGTCCACCTTCCTTCATCTGAGCGGGGTCGGGCCCTGGACCGAGGCCCAGCTTTGGCGGTCGGGGGTCACCGACTGGGAGACGTTCCTCGAGCGCGCCGAGGTTCCAGGGATCTCCGGCGACCGCAAAAGCAGGTTCGACACCGAGCTCCGGCTGGGGCAGTCCGCCCTCGCCGCGCGCTCGGCGGATTGGTTCGCCGACCGGCTGCCGACCTCGGAGCACTGGCGGCTCTATGAGGCGTTCCGCTCCGAGACCGCATTCCTGGACATCGAAACGACCGGACTGTCGCCGTACGACGGGATCGTGACCGTCGTGACGGTGCACGGCGGGGGCCGCACCCGCAGCTTCGTCGCCGACGAGGACCTCGAGGAGCTCCCGGCGTACCTGGGCCGGTACCGCGTGCTCTGCTCGTTCAACGGGATCTACTTCGATGTTCCGTTCCTCGAGGTGGCGTTCCCCCAGTGGGTCGCGCCGCGCGCCCACATCGACCTCCGGTTCGTGCTCCGCCGGCTCGGCTACTCCGGGGGCTTGAAGCGGATCGAGCAGGTCCTCGGCCTCGGCGACCGGTCCGGGGTCGAGGGGGTGGACGGCTTCCAAGCGGTCCAGCTCTGGCACGACTACCGGCGCGGAAACCGCGCCGCGCTCGACCGGCTCGTGCGGTACAACCGAGCGGACACGGTCAACCTGGAGTCGCTGCTGGAGTTCGGGGTCGCCGAGCTGGAGGAGAGGCTGTGGCCGATGGAACGGCCCCGGCGCATCGAGGACTGGGGTGGGCTCAGCCCACGACCGGCGCGCCCGCGGCCCGGAGCCGCCGGGCGATCTCCTGCTGGTGGGGCGCCGTCGGCTGGCGCACCCGCTCCTGCCACCAGCGCGTGAGGTCCAGCCCGTCGCCGTTCCGGCGCGGCACGACGTGGACATGGAGGTGGAAGACGCTCTGCTCGGCGACCTCGCCGCTCATCACGAACAGGCTCACGCCCTGGGCGAGACCCGCCGCCCGGAGCCGACGTTCCACGTCGTGGACCAGCTGCCAGACCGCACCGGTGTCCTGCGTGGAGACCTCGGTCAGGTCCCCCGCGTGGGCGGCCGGGACCACCAGGGTGTGGCCCTCGGCGAGCGGCCCGATCGTCAGGAACGCGAGCGCCCGGTCGGTGCGCGCGATGACCTCGGCGGGTGCCTTCCCCGCGACGATCTGACAAAAGATGCAGTCGGGCCGCGAGGCGACCGGGCCCCGGTTGCGCGGCGGCGTCACGCGGCCTCCCCCGACGGAACGATCGTGACCTCGGACGGGGCGGCGATCGGCTCGTCCTCCGGTGGGAGCGCCTTGCGGATGCGTTCCAGCGCCTCCGCGCAATATTCGGGAGAGGAGTCGATGTGGACGAAGTGGCGCCCGATCCGCCGCGCCACCGCCGCGACCGTTCCCGTACCGCCGAACATGTCCAGGACGACGTTTCCCCGGTAGCTGTAGTACTTCACGAGCCGTTCGATGAGCGCCTCGGGGAAGGGTGCCGGATGGCCGCGACGGGTGCGCTCGGGTTGGATCCACCAGAACCCATCGCTGAACTTCTGGAACTCCTCGCCGGTCACGTCGATCTTCCGACGGTCGCCCTCGAGCTTCCAGCTCCCCTTCGAGAAGACGAGGACGTACTCCCACGACGGGACGATGTGCGGGTTCGAGGGACTTCGCCAGCTGCCCCAGGCCGTCCTCCGTCCCATCGTCTGCTTGTACCAGATGATCTCGGTGCGGAGTATGTAGCCCAGATCGCGGAGGTCCCGGCTCAGGTCGTGGTGGATGGGGTGGAACTCCTTGATCGACGTCGGCGCCACGTTGAGGGCGAACCGGCCGCCCTCGACCAGCACGCGTTGAAGCTCGGTCCAGACCGTCCGTAGCCAGCCGAGGTAGTCGGAGTGGTCGCGGTCGTCCGTGTATCCGGAGTAGGCGATCCCCACATTGTACGGAGGCGAGGTGATCGCGAGATGTACCGAACCGGAGGGAAGCTCGCGCAGCGTCTCGAGCGCGTCGCCTCGAAGGACCGAATCTCGCCACGCCAGGGGTACGAGCACGCGTGGGACCAACTCCCTCGACCGGGGGACGGATTCCACGGATCCGGCCACGGCGCTCGGACGTGATAAAGGGTCGACCGGGAGCTCCCCGCGGACCCCCGCCGCGCGGGGTACCGGCAAGCGTCCACGACGTGAAAATTCGAGACCGGTCAGTCGCTCTCGCCCCGATTCGGTATGAACCCTACTTCTATGTGCTAGCACATAGACTAGCAATTCGGGGGAATCTCCCTGAAAGGCGGAAAGAGAGCGATCGGAAGCATACTGTTCGTCATTGCGGCGATTTTGCTGATTGTCGCGCTGGTGGTCGGCTGGTACTCGACCAGCTTCAGTGCGAGCGAATCGTTCGGGGGCGTTTCGGTCAGTGCCACCGGGACCTACACCTTCTACCCCGGGAGCTCGTACCACACCACCACGTCGGTGAGCTGCAGCGGCTCTCCCCTCTGTGGCAGCATCCCGACCGGCACGAACACTACAAGTTACTCCAGCAGCCATCTCACCCAGACCGGCAATTGGTACGCTCTGGTCGAGTACCTGACCATCGGCGGCCTGGTCCTCGGGCTGCTCGGCGCCCTTCTCGGCTTCATGTCGCGCGGCAAGCCCGGCATGCAGATGGCCGTGCTCGGCCTCATCGCCCTCGCGCTCATCCTGAGCATCGCCACGCCCATGCTGCTCCTGGCCGAACAGCCGGGTGCGGTCTCCTCCGACTGCCACAACAACGGGGGCAGCAACGCCACCGGCTGCTCGACGGGCCCCGGCGGGTCGTTCTTCGGCTCCTGCTCGGGCAGCTCCTGCGCGGGTACGTTCCTGGTCGGTTCCGGCAGCTCGGGGAGTTGGGGACCCTCGACGGGATGGTATCTCAGCATCGTGGCCTTCGTCCTGTTCCTCATCGGCCTACTCCTGTTCCTGGCCGGTCGCAAGGAGCCCGAACCGATGGCCGCGCCGATGGGTCAGCCCTCCATGATGGGCGGGACTCCCGGCGCACCCCCCTCTCCGCCCGGCGCGGGCACCAACACCTGTGCGATGTGCGGAATGTCCTTCGCCACCGCCGAGCAGCTTGCGGAGCACGCCAAATCGGTCCACGGCGTAGGTTGAGCGGGCCGACGCCCCCCGGGCCAACCCCTTCTCGCTTCTCCTCTCCGTTCACGGGGCGCGGCCGGCGACCACGCGTCCCCCGGAGCTGCATCTCCCATACCACTCCGCGCCGACCCCGGCCGAGCGGCTCTTCGTGGCCGGTCCAGTCGAACCCGATCGATCGGTAGAGTCGAGCGGCCGCGGTCTGTCGGGGATTCACGCCCAGGCGCAAGGGGCGCGAGGGCTCCTGCGACCTGGCCCAAACGACCGCCTTCGAAACGAGCGCACGCGCGATCCCGCGCCTTCGGAACTCGGGTGCGACCCACATTCCCCAGAGGTGGAGTCCATCGGGAGCTTGGAAGATCCCGGTCATCCCGACGGCTCTCCCGGCCCGACTCCACGTGACCCAGATCGGCGACCGTCCCGAGCCGGCCCCCGAGCGTGCGATGCGACGCCAGTCCGTCTCGGGTCGCGGCTGCTCCCGCGCGAGCGAGCTTCCGAACGCCGTCGGGTCCGTCTCGAGGGCGGCGAGCCGGACCCGGCGCAGGTCGCGCCAGTCGTGCGCGCGGATCCGACGGATACGGAACGCTCCCGAGAGAGCCCGACCGGCCGGGCGGAGCGGCTTCGGGCCGCTCGGAGGCCTATCCCTCGACGGCGACCGGGCGCGGGGTCGGATCGGCACCACGCGCGATCATGCGGCCGCGCAGGAAGAGCGCTACGAGGAAGGCGGCGACGGCGAGCCCCAACATCACCGTGTAGAGGTCCACGTACGAGGTGATGATCGCGTGGACCGTCGCGGTGTGATACTGCGCGAGCACCGGGTAGCACGACGGCGGGGGAGTTCCCGACGACACGCACGACGCCGGCGGTGCGGCCGGCTTGATCGCGTCGTACCTCCACGTCTGGAAGGTCGAGAACACCGACAGCCCGACGGAAGCCCCGAGGAGCCCGAGGAACTGGACGAGCCCCGTCGCCGCCCCGACGTCCTGCCGCGGCGCCTCGTTCTGGGCCATGAGCGTGGTGGGGCCGAGCGTGAGCCCCATGCCGAAACCCATGGGCATGAGCGGTAGGACGATCCCGCCCGTCGGTAGGAATCCGTAGGAAAAGGCCCAGACGGGCGTGGAAGCGTTCGTGAGCGTCAGAAAGAACATGCCGATGACGACGAGCGCGAGCCCGCTCGCCACGAGCGGCCGGTAGGCGACCCGCGTGATCGCCTGACCTCCGATCAGGGCGCCGACGACCATCGGGATCACGAGGAACCAGAGCATGTCCCGGATGGTGTCGGCCGAGCCGGGGCCGGCGTTGTAGAGGACCACTCCGACGAACACCGCCAGGAAGGTGAACAGCGAGAAGACGACGGCGCGCGACAGGATCGAGATCGTGCCGCTGAGGGCGATCACCCGGTTCTTGAACAAGCGGAGCGGGACGACCGGGTCGCGGTGGGCGAGCTCGAAGGGGATGAAGATCGCGAGCAGGACGGCGGTGGTGGCGAAGAGGACCAGCGTCCAAACGTAGGTCCAGCCCCAGCCGGCGTTGGAGATCTGGTAGAACGCATAGGTGAGGGCGCCGACCCAGCCCGACATGAGGGCCGCCCCGACGTAATCGAAGGAGGCTCGGGTCGAGGGGCGCAGCGCTCCCAGCGCGCTCGCGATGACGGCGATCCCGACGAAGCCGATGGGGATGTTGACGTAGAAGATCCAGCGCCAGGTCGTGTGGTCGACGATGAAGCTGCCGAGGAACGGCCCGGCGACGGTGGCGATGCCGAAGACCCCGGAGAGCGCGCCGATGACGCGGGCCCGCATCGCCGGCTCGAAGGAGACGGCGATGATGCTCAGGCCGACGGGGAAGAAGCAGCCGCTGCCGAACCCCTGGATGCCCCGGAAGACGATCAGCTCCCCCAGGTTCTGGCTCTGGCCGGCGAGCGCGGAGCCGGCGATGAAGATCCCGAGCCCGGCCAGAAAGACGTTCCGCCGGCTCAGGATGTCACCGAGCTTGGCAAAGATCGGGACCGCGATCGTCGACGAGATCAGGTAGGCGCTGACCACGAACGTCACGCCGTTGGGTTGCCCGAGGTCGCCGACGATGTTCGGGAGCGCGGTGAGGACGACGAAGTTGTCGAGCGAACCCATCAGCAGGCCGAGGAACAGCCCGACGAAGACCACGATCTCCGCCCGGGCGGACAGGATCCCGGCCTTGACGTTCGTCGGCGCCCCGCTCGCGAGCGGCGCCTCGGCGTCCGTCACGAGCCCCTCCTGGCGTGCGAACCGCCCGGATGGCACATCGGGCAGCGGAAGTACTCCAGCTCCTCGCCCGCGCCCATCTCCTTGGCGATCCGGCCGATCCAAGGTACGAGCGCGCGGGCCTCGGCCGGGGAGAAGAGCCGGTCGATCCGGGCGTGAACGAGGTGGCTCTTGGGGAGCAGCCGCGCGAACAGGCGCTCGGCGGTGGGGGTCACCTCCACCAGCACGGTCCGTCGGTCCTCCGGCGAGTGGGAACGCGAGACGAGCTGGCGTCGTTCGAGATGGCCCAGCGTGCTCGCGACGGCTTGGCGGCTGAGCGCGGCCCGGCGCGCGAGCTCGGAGGGGGTGAGCGGCCCGAACATCGCGATCGTCGACAGCGTCCAGGCCTGCGGCATCGTCAGCCCGACCTCGCCCAACTGGTGCCTCGACGAGCCAAGCACGGCGCGCATGAGCACCACCAGCGCTTCGCCCGGACGTAGAGGGGGAGGAGGGTGCGATCGATCCGCCCCGGCGCGGAACCGAGCCAAGATGCCCATTGTCAAGTGTTGGAATCATTCCAGTACTTAACGTAAGCTCGATCGCGGCGCGACTCGCACGCGCCTCCCCGGGGGCTAGGCCGTCAGCAGCGCCACCGGAAGCGGGTCGAGGACCTCGCCCAGCGCCAGCGAATCCTCCCTCGGAGCTCGACGCAGGAGAGGCCGATCGGCGAGCTCGTCCCGCCAGCGGTCCGGCGCCGTCGGGGGAAGCAGGAGCCGGGACCCCTCGGGGGCGAAAGTCCCCCGACCCGCGGGGCCCGGGGTGTTCGCCGCCGGGCCGAGCCCCACGACCACGAGGACCCATCGCGGTCCGCGGCGCCGGAGGAACGCGGCCACCCGGCCCCGGTTCACTCCCCGCACCGAGATCGGCTGGTACTCTCCGTCGCGAAACAGCGCTGCGCGTGTCCTACGGACCCACAGCGCCCGGTGCACGACGTACATCCGCAGTCGGTCGAACTGGCCCGGGGCGGTCCACCTCCGCACTTGAACGAGCGGTCGGGGCCGGTCCGTGGCGGCGACCGCGCGCAAGAGGCGCTCCAGACGTCGGAAGTCCACGGGGCGGCGATTGTCCGGATCGACAAAGTGGTCGGAGCTGAGCTCGGCGCCCTGGTAGAGATCCGGGATCCCCGGGACGGTGGTCCGAACGAGGGCGACCGCGAGGACGTTCCAACGGCCCGCCGCCGCTAACCATCCCCCGAACTCGGCGACGGTCCGGGCCAGAGGATCGCCGGCCTCGCGGCTGACCATTCGACGAACCGCCGCCCGCACCCGGGCCTCGTACTCCGTGTTGGGGGACTCCCAGGATGTGCCAAGCCGCGCCTCGCGGACCGACTTTAGCGCGTACTCTTCCAGTCGGCGGGCGTAGTCGGCGGTCGAGGAGGAATGGGTAGGCCATGTTCCTACGGCTGCCTGGAGGAGGCGTAGGGCGTCTACGGGATCGAGCTCGCAGCGTGGCCCCCGGCTCCCTCCCCGCCGCCCCAGCAGAGGTGGAAGGGCGATCTTCAGGAAGTCCTCCCAGCGTTCCGGCACGTCGGCGAGCACCGCGAGCCGGGCGCGGACCTCCTCGCCCCACTTCGTGTCGTGGGTCGTGGTGGCCGTGAGCGATCGCGGGCTGTGCCGGGCGCGTCGGGACATGAACGAATGGAATTCTTCCTCCCCGACGAGGGAGCCACCGGGGTCTCCACCCACCTCGCACAGACCGGCCAGGCGGGCGTACCGGTAGAGGGCGGTGTCCTCGACGCCCTTGGCGGCGACCGCGCCGGTCCACTGTTGCCATGAGCGAAGGCCCGGCGAGTCCGGTCGCCCCGTCTGGGCGAGGAGTGCACGGCCGGTGCGGGCAACCTCCCTCGACAACGAGACGCCAGCCCTCGCACGGGCGGACCGGATCGCCCGCCGCACCGAGGCCCGATCCTCCCGGACCCGCGTTGTGTCTCCCCAGTAGGTGCGGTAGAGATCGAGCCCGACGGTGATCGCGCCGAGCGCGGAGGCTTGGACCGGCCGCGGCGGGGGCCGGTGCCATCCCATCCGGGCGGAGATGCGGTGCACGTCCTCGCGGAATAGCCGACGGAGCACCTCTCGCTTCGAGTGGAACGCCACCTCCCCGAATCGTTCGCGTCGGGGGACCCACTGCCGGTAGATCCGGTCCAGCCGGTCGAGCCCATCCGGATCGACCAGGAGGCCATCGATACGCGCCATGGCGTCGTACCCCGTGGAACCCTCCACGGGCCACGAGGGAGGGAGCTCCTCGCGCGGAGCGAGGATCTTCTCCACCCACACCGAGGGTTGTGCATGGTGGCCTGCGCGGGACCCGAGCGCACGGTGGAGCCGCTGGAGGTACGCGCGAGGATCGGCCAGGCCATCGACATGGTCGACCCGTATCCCCCGGAAGTAGCCCTTGCCGGTCCATTCCAGGACCTTGCCGTGACTCCAGCGGAACACACCGGGGTCCTCGACGCGGACTCCAACGAGCCCGGCGACGTCGAAGAACCTGCGGTAGTTGACGCGCCAGGACTCACGCCCGGGAATCAGCTGGTACTCCTGGTCGGCGAGCACGCGTCGTCCCAGCGCCGACCCCGGGAGCCCTCCAGCGGGACGGGCCGATTCGGCGACCGCCCCGAACAGCGTCTCCAACTCCGCCGAACCCGACCGAAGCCGGGCCAATTGCTCGTGGAGGCGCGTCGATCCAGCGGTGAGAGCCCTACCCGGACCGTGGGCGAGTCGATCGGCCGCGCCTTCGATGCGCGCCAATCTGCGGGCGATCCGTGTCCCGCCGCCTTCAGCGACCCAACGCCGGCGCACCTCGCCGAGGACGGTGGCGAGCGACCTCGGGCTCAGGGGAAGGATCTGAGCCCCGCAGCGAAGGCCGAGCTCGAGGCCGGAACGGTCGAGCTCCACCGCGCTCGTGCCGGCGTCCGCACCCGGTGCCGGGAGGACCGGGAGCCGGATGCGAGGTCGGCCAGGGGAGGCCGCCCAATCGATGTCGAAGGTTCGGGCAAAGCTCGAGCGACGACCGAACTGGAGCACGTCGCGCCAGGCCGGATTGAGCGGGTCCGCGGCGAGGTGATTGGGCACGAGGTCGAGCAGGAGACCCATCCCCCGCGCGCGCGCCGCGCGGACCAGGGCGGGGAGACTTCCCGGGGGGACCCGGTCGGGGTCGGGACGCGCCGGGTCGATGCCGTCGTAGCCGTGGGAGCTCCCCGGGCGCGCGGCGAGGAGTGGCGAGAGATAGACCGTGTCCACTCCCAGCCGATCGAGGTAGGGCAGGATCCGACGGACGTCGCGCAGGTCGAACCCGGCGCGCACCTGGACCCGGTAGGTGGCCACCGGCGGGTGGGCCGGCATCTAGCCGGTCCGGACCTTCAGGAGCTGACCGAGCGCCTGGAACTCCTGCCACCAGGCGCGTGCGGCCTCGTCCCCCGAGCCGTCGGCCCGTTCCCGGGCGTAGGGGCCGCGGGCGATCTCGTAGAACCGTTCCTGGACCCTGGACCGGTTGGGGTCGAGCGTTCCGTTGAGCAGTTCGGTCAGGCCACGAAGCTGGCGCAGGACCGCGACATCCTCGGGGTGCTCGACGAGGCGGGAGGCCAGGCGCTCGGCCGCACGGGTCCAGGCCAGGCCGAGCGCCGAGGTGTCGATCCGTAGCTGCATCCGGTCGACCTCGCGCAGCCAGCCGGCGGCGACGGAGGTGTTCGGCGGGTCCGCATCGAACGCCCGTTGGAGCTCGGCGCTGCAGAGGTACTCCGTCGCGGCGCGCAACGGGCCCGGGGCCGGGGTGCTCGAATCGGCGAGGTAGCGGAGCACGGGGGCGGTGGTCTCGAAGATCTGCCGGAACGCGGCCTCCAGGCCCTGACGGATCGACTCGAGCAGCAGGTCGACGATGCGGCGCTGCTCGTCGCGGAAGAGGTAGCGCAGCGAATAGGTGCCGCCCCCGAAATGCCGGTCGACGAGCCGGACCGATTCCGGCAGGTCGGCCCGGTCGAAGGCGGCCGCCAGCTCGTCGACGGTCACCTGGTAGGCCTCCGGGCCGCGGTACGGTCGGACCCCGCCGAACAGGTTGTACCCACCGACGTGCAAGGCGCCGTAGGTGTACTCGCCCGTCTCCCGGGTGAACGCCGAGGTCACCCGGACCCGTCCCACCGCGAGGCGGGCCGCGCCCGCGACGAGGACGCGCCGGTCCTCCTTGGCGAGGGTGTAGCAGAACAGCCGCGTCGGGTCCTCGTAGTTCTCGAACAGGGAGCTGAGCGCGAAGTGCGCGCAGACGTTGGTGAGGTCGATCCGGACGGCCCGGGCGCCGCGCTCGTAGACCGACCGACCGTCCTCCCCCGGAGGGACATTCCCCCGAGCGAGGGCGAGGTCCGCGACGAACGCGGGCTCGAACGGCGCGCCGAACAGCCGCTCGGCCAGCTGGAGGACGCGTCCGGCATACTGGATCACCTGGACGGTCTCGATCCCGCCCAGGTCGTCGAAGAACCAGCCGCAGCTGGTGTACATCTGCTGCAGGTGGCGCTCGAGCTCGAGCAGCTCGAGCGCCCGCACCGTCTCTTGGGCGCTCAGCTCTCGGGTCGCCTGGCGCTGGAGGAATCGGTCGACGTTCTCCGTGGAGCGGTCGCCCATGACCTCGGCGAAATCGTCCCGTGCGGCCCACGGGTCCCGCAACACTTCGCGCGCCGCCTGCTCGTAGAGCGGGTCGAGCGTGTCGCGGAGGTGGTCGAGGGCGTCCCGCAGCGGGGTGCGCCATCTCTGGTTCCACCCGGGGTGCTGGCCGGTATTGCAGCCGCAGTCGGAGTGCCAGCGCTCGACGCCGTGGGCACAGCTCCAGGCCGTGCGCTCCTTGACCTCGACCTCGAACTGCGGCCCGTGCTCGGAGAGGAACTGCGCGTAGTTCGTCAATCGGGCCTTCCCCTCCTGCTCGATGGTGCGCAGCGCCATCGCGAGGGCCATCTCGCCGTGCCGGTGGTGGTGGCCATACGTCTCGCCGTCGGTGGCGATGTGGGCCAGGGCGGGCTCGTCGGCCGGGGCCCCCTCCAGCGAGTCGACGAGGCGGTGGGCGAACGCCACCCCGTCGTCGAGCACGCCGCCGAAGGCGAGGTCGTGGGAGATCGGCCCGTCGTAGAAGAAGACCGAAATCCGCCGCTCCCCCGGGACCGTGACCTCGTAGGCCCGGGTGGGAGGGATCGTTCCGGCGCCGGCGTCGATCCACTCCGGGTCGCCCTTCTTGCGGTAGCGTGCCGCCTGGGAGGGGGCGAGGATCGTGAAGCGGAGCCCCTCCTCGGCGAGGATCCCGAGGGTCTCGAGGTCCACCGCCGTCTCCGGTAGCCAGATGCCTTCCGGCGCGCGCCCGAACCGGCGCTCGAAATCACGCAGCCCCCAGCGGACCTGCGTGCGCTTGTCGCGCCGGTTCGCCCAGGGCAGGATCTGGTGGTTGTACGCTTGGGCGATCGCCGAGCCGTGGCCACCGAAGCGGTCCCGGCTCCCCTTGTCGGCCGCGAGGATCGCCGCGTAGACGTCGGGCGCGCGGCCCTCCAGCCAGTGCAGCAGCGTCGGACCGAAGTTGAAGCTGATCCGTTCGTAGTTGCTCTGGATCGCGGTGATGTAGCCCTCCGCGTCCACGATCCGCGCCCACGCGTTGGGCCGATAGCACTCGGCGGTGATCCGCTCGTTCCAGTCGTGGTAGGGCTGGGCCGTGTCCTGCGACTCGACCTCTTCGAGCCAGGGGTTCTCGCGGGGCGGCTGGTAGAAATGGCCGTGGACGCAGACGTACCGCACCGGCTCACCGTCCCGGGCCGGGCTCGTGATAGGCCGCGAAGGCGAACGGGGCGAACTCGAGCTCGACCTCCCGACCTCCGTCGAGGCTTCGCGGCGGACCGTCTCCGGACCCACCCCAGCGCCGGTCACCGGAATCGAGGGCGCGGTCCCAGCGACCGGTCGGGACGGTCAGCCGGCACCGGGCCGGCCGCGCCCCGAGGTGGAAGACGAGCACCAACCGGCCGTCCGGGACCGTGAACGGGCCGGCCGCGAGCAGCTCGCGCCCCGTCCCCTCGAGGAGGTCGGTGGCCCGCCAGCGCTGCGTGAGCTTCCAGCGCCGTCGAAGCCCCAGGAGCTCTCGGTAGAACGCCCGTCGTTCCCGCGCCGCGGGAACGAAGGCGCGTGCGGGATCGAGCCGCGAGCGTTCGAAGGTGGTCGGCGCCTGGGGATCGGGCACCTCGTCGGTCCGCGCGATCTCGGGGAACTCGGCCCGCCGGCCCTTGCGCACCGCGTCGGCGAAGAGCGGGTCGAGGTGCTCGGTGAAGAACAGGAACGGCGCGGTCTCACCGTACTCCTCGCCCATGAACAGCATCGGCAGATACGGGCCGAGCAGCACGATCGCGGCCGCCAGCCGGCAGGCCGGTGCGGGCAGGAGCGAGGTCAGCCGGTCGCCGCGCGCGCGGTTGCCCACCTGGTCGTGGTTCTGCACGAAGACGACGAACCGTTCGGCCGGGAGGTTCTCGACGGGCACCCCGTGGCGTCGACCGCGGAAGAGGGAGTAGCCACCGTCGAGGACGAAGGCATCGGTGAGCGACTTGGCGAGCGCTCCCGGCGCGACATAGTCGGCGTAGTATCCGAACGATTCGCCGGTGAGCCGGGCGTGGAGCGCGTGGTGGACGTCGTCATCCCACATCGCATCGAAGCCGAATCCGCCGGCGCTCGGAGCCCGGACGACGCGCGGGTCGTTCATCGAGCTCTCGGCGATGACCGTCACATCTCGGCGTCGCTCGACACCGACCGCGTGGACCGCGCGGGTGAGCTCGGCGAGGAAGGGGACGGCGGTGGGGTCGACGATGGCGTGGACCGCGTCGACCCTCAGCCCGTCCAGGTCGGCGGTCCGCACCAGGTACCGGGCGCTCTCGACGAAGAAGTGGCGCACATGGTCGCTCCCCGGCCCGTCGAAGTTGATGGCCCGGCCCCAGGGCGTGCGGTAGGCATCGGTGTGGTACGGCCCGAACTCGGAGAAGTAGGCCGCATCGGGGCCGAGGTGGTTGTAGACGACGTCAAGGAAGATCGCCAGCCCTCGGTCGTGGCAGGCCCGCGAGAGCTCGCGCAGTCCGGCGATCCCACCGTAGGACGCCTGGACCGCGAAGGGGAACGCGCCATCGTACCCCCAATTGCGCTTCCCGGGGAAGGCGGCGACCGGCATCAGCTCCACCGTGTTGACGCCCAGTTCGACCAGCTCCCCAAGCCGCTCCCGGACGTCGTCGAACGTTCCCTTCGGGGTGAACGTGCCGACGTGGAGCTCGTACAGCACCAGTTCCTCCAGGGGGACTCCCTTCCAGGCGGGGTTCGCGGCGAGGGGCGCCCACGGTTCCGGCACGGCCGAGGCGCCTGCCACCCCCTCGGGCTGGGACCGCGAGGCCGGATCCGGTCGCGGAGGGCCGGATCCGATCCGGAAGGCATAATGGTCGCCGGGTCGGGCCTCGTCGACCCGGCACTGCCAGTAACCGTCCTCGGTGCGCGACATCGCCACCTCGCGAGGATCGTGGTCGCCGAGGAGGAGCGTGACCTTCGCCGGCGTGGGGGCCCATACGGTGAACACGACCCCCCCGTCGCTCGCCGGAAGCGCCCCCAGCTCGGGCAGCCCGGTCACGGAGACTCCCCTGGGGAGACGTACAGGGCCGCGAGCGGAGGGAGGTCGAGCACGATCGATTGAGCGTGTCCGTGGAGCCCGACCGGCTCGGTCCCGCGTGCCGACCGCGCCCCCCACCCGCTGCCGCCGAACGCCGGGTCATCGGAGTTGGCCACGACCTTCCACGGACCGGCGACGGGGACACCCACGCGGAACTCCGGCCGCGGGAGGGGTGTGTAATTGAGCGCGACCAGGACCGGTTCCGTACCTTCGGGACCGTACCTCAGGAAGCTGAGCACGCTTTGGGCGGCGTCGTCGGGCTCGACCCAGGAAAAGCCTCCGGGGTCGTAGTCGCGCCGGTAGAGGGCGGGGGTCGTCCGGTAGAGGCTGGCCAGGTGCCGCACCCACGCCCGGACGCCCGCGTGGAAGGGATTGGCGAGCAGGTGCCAGTCGAGGCTCGCATCGTGGTTCCACTCGTGCCATTGGCCGAACTCGCCGCCCATGAACAGCAGCTTCTTGGCCGTGGCGCCGAACATCGCACCGAACAGCAGCCTGAGGTTGGCGAACCGCTGCCAGGGATCGCCGGGCATCCGCGCGACGAGGGAGCCCTTGAGGTGGACGACCTCGTCGTGGGAGAGCGGGAGGATGAAGTTCTCGTGGTAGGCGTAGAGCTGGCGGAAGGTCAGCTGCGCGTGGTGCCAGCGACGGTGGACCGGGTCGTTGGAGAGGTACTCGAGCGTGTCGTGCATCCAGCCCATGTCCCACTTGTAGCCGAAGCCGAGACCGCCCATCGACACGGGTCGGGAGACCATCGGCCAGGCGGTCGACTCCTCGGCGACGGTCTGGATGCCGGGGAAACGGTCGTAGAGCGCGGCGTTGACCCACTTCAGGAAGTCGATCGCCGCGAGGTTCTCGCGGCCACCGGCGGAGTTGGGGACCCACTCCCCGTCCTTTCGCGAGTAATCGAGGTAGAGCATCGAGGCGACGCCGTCGACCCGTAGACCATCGGCGTGGTAGCGGTCGAGCCAGAACGCCGCGCTGCTGGCGAGGAAGCTGCGGACCTCCGGCCGGCCGAAGTTGTAGATGAACGTGTTCCAGTCCGGGTGGTAACCCTGCCGGGGGTCGGCGTGCTCGTAGAGGTGGGTGCCGTCGAAGTAGCCGAGCCCGTGCTCGTCGGTCGGGAAATGCGAGGGGACCCAGTCGAAGATCACCCCGAGCCCGGCGCGGTGGAGCGCGTCGACGAGGTGCATCAGCTCCTGTGGGGTGCCGAACCGGGAGGTGGGCGCGAACAGCCCGGTGGGTTCGTACCCCCACGAGGCGTAGAACGGGTGCTCGGTGACCGGCAGGAACTCGACGTGGGTGAATCCCAGGTCGACGACGTACGGGACGAGCTCGTCGGCCAGCTCGGCGTAGGTGAGCGGCCGATGCTCTTGTTCGGGGACCCGGCGCCACGAGCCGAGGTGGAGCTCGTAGATGGCGACCGGCGCGTCCAGGGCCGAGCGGGACGCGCGCTGCCCCATCCAGCCCGCGTCGTGCCAGTCGAACCCGAGGTCCCAGACGACCGAGGCCGTGGCCGGGGGCGTCTCGTGGCGGAACCCGAAGGGGTCGGCCTTGTCGACGCGGTAGCCGCGGTATCTCGATTCGATGTGGAACTTGTAGCGGTCGGCCCGCCCGATCCCCTCGACGGTCCCCTCGAAGATCCCGGAGCTCCCCCGAGGGTCGAGGAGGTCGTGGCCCTTGGTCCAGTCGTTGAAGTCGCCGATGAGGCTCACGCGCTCGGCGTTCGGCGCCCAGACGGCGAACCGGGTCGAGCGTTCGGATCCGTCCGCGACGGGGTGAGCGCCGAGCCGGTCGTAGAGCTGAAGGTGCCGGCCCTCGTTGAACAGGTGGAGGTCCATCTCGGTGAGGGCTCCGGGGTCGGGGCTGGCCGGGACCGGACGGGCCTTCTCGGGGTGGGGCCGGGCGCGCATCGCGGGCGCGGACAAGGTCACCCCAGTTGGGGCTCCGGGTAGGTCCTGTCCAACCGAGCCTGTGCCCGCCCGGGGCGAGGACCCGGCCGGGGCGGCGCGCTCACGTCGCCCCCTTCATATCGAGCAGGTGGGCAAGGCCGAGGATGGGGATCTCCACCCAGTCGGGACGGTTGTTCAGCTCGTAGGCGAGCTCATAGATCGCTTTCTCGAGGAGGTAGACCTCGAGCAGGAAGTTGAGGTCCGTCGTTTCCGTCGGCAGGAATCCTCCCCCCGCCGCCCGGGCGCGGTAGGAGCGCAGGAACTCCGAGGAGACCCAGTCGACCCACAGCCGGGTCGCGCCGAGGACCGCCCGCCGCGCTTCCGGGGTCTCCTCCGGTAGGCTCGGGGATTGGCGGAGCGCCGCGAAGGCGGCGTACTCGAACGACCGGAGCATCCCGGCGACGTCCCGGAGCGGCGAGCGCCTGATCTTCCGGTCGCTGACCGACCGTATCGGCTCACCTTCGAAGTCGATCACCACCATGTCCTTGCCGGTCCACAGGACCTGGCCGAGGTGGTAGTCGCCGTGGATGCGCGTCCGGACCGCCGCCAGCGAGCTACCGAGCAGCGTCCGCAGGCGCCGGTCGATCTCCGGCTCGTTCTGGAGCAGGCCCAGCGCCTCGGCCCGGACCGGCTCGGCGATCCGGGAGAGGTTCCTGCGCAAGAGGTCGAAGGTCCGACGGCGTGACGATTGCATCGTCTGGTAGATCGACCGGAGATACAGCGGAGTGAACGGCTCGGGGGCGAACCGGGGGTCGACCCGGTCGCTCGCCAGCGCCCGGTGCATCTCGGCGGTCCGGGTGCCGAGCATCCGCACGGGCTCGAGGTAGGAGCCGATCAGGTCGGCGACCGCCGCCGGGACCTCGACGTGGCCGGCGGAGGCGGCCCCGACCAGGTCGGTCGGGAGCGCCGGCCCGGCCGAAACGCGGGCGCGTACCCGCTCGAAGTAGTGGCCGAGCTCGGTCAGCGTCATCTCCCATGCGGTGCCCTCGTTCGGGACGACCCGGTGGACGATCGCCAGCGTCTCCTTGTCGCCGAAGCTCGGGGTCCACTCCACGAAGCCGGCCACGGCCGGCGCCTGGGCGAACCCCCCCGGGCCGTTCAGGAAAAGCCCCATCTCGAGCTCGGGGTTGCGGCCGCCTCCGATGGACCGGTAGAACTTGATGATGTAGCGGTCCCCGATCCTCACCGAGCTGTTGGACTGCTCGGAGCGGAGCGCCTCGATCGGCTTCTTCAGGTCGGTCTCGAGCTGGGCGAGGTCGAACGCCTCGGTGCGGATCGCGGCGAGCTCGCGACCGTTCTCGCGGTGGATCTCGCCGCTCGCGAGCAGCTCCAAGAGCGGCCGGACGAACCCGGCGTCCTGCGCGGCGTCGTAGAGGACGCCGTCCTCGGTACCGGGGGAGTCTCCGAAGATGGCGAGGATGCTCTCGGGGACGCTCTTGCGCAGCGCGGCGGCGTTGGCCCCCCAGGCGAAGGCCACGGGGAGGACGTAGAGCTGCGATTCGCCCTCGGCGAACTCGACCTGGATGACGAGGAAACGGGGGGCCTTCTCGCCCGGTCCGACGGGGATCTGGTCCCAGAAGTGGCAGGCGACCGGCACGAGTCCCTTGCCGCGGAACCAGCGCCGGGCCGCGATGTACCCCGGGAGCGCCGCCTCCAGACGGGTCTGGAAGCTGCGGCGCGTGAGCAGGCCGGGCGAGATCGATTCGGCAAAGACGAGCGGTTGCCACGTCGAGGTCGCCGCCCCCCCGGCGGGCGGGGGGGTGGCGGGATCGAGCCGGAACCAAAAGCAGTCGTAGGGCCCGAGGGTGAGCCGGTACGGCCCCGGGGTGACCGGCGGGAAGCTCGTCTGCCCGAACAGCTCGACCGGTCGTGCGCCCGGGTAGGCGCTCAGGTCCAGCTCGACGGCCTGGGAGAGCCTCGAGAGGTTGGCGACGACGAGGACGTTCGTGGCGGCATCCTTGCGCAGGAAGGCGAGGATGTGGGTGTTCTCCGGCCGCAGGAACTCGATCGTCCCGCGGCCGAAGACCGGGTGCTGCTTGCGGAGCGCGATGATCCGCTTGGTGTACCACAGCAGCGAGCGCGGGTTGGCGAGCTGCGTCTCGACATTGATCGCCTCGAAGTGGTACTCCGGGTCGACGATGACCGGCAGGTAGAGGCTCTGGGTGTTCGCCCGGGAGAACCCGGCGTTGCGGTCGGGGCTCCATTGCATCGGGCTGCGCACGCCGTTGCGGTCGCCCAGGAAGATGTTGTCCCCCATCCCGATCTCGTCGCCGTAGTACAGGACCGGTGTGCCCGGCAGTGACAGCAGGAGCGCCGTCATCAGCTCGATGAGCCGCCGCTCGTTGTGGAGCAGCGGCGCGAGCCGCCGGCGGATCCCCAGGTTGACCCGCGCCCGGGGGTCGGTCGCGTAGACCCGGTACATGTAGTCGCGTTCCTCGTCGCTGACCATCTCCAATGTCAGCTCGTCGTGGTTGCGCAGGAACAGCACCCACTGGCTGTCCTCGGGGATCGCCGGCGTCTGGTCGAGGATGTCGACGATGGGGAACCGGCTCTCCATCCGGGTCGCCATGAACATCCGGGGCATCAGCGGGAAGTGGAACGCCGTCTGGCACTCGTCGCCGCGGCCGGAGCCGAAGTAGGCGGCGGCGTCCTCGGGCCACTGGTTGGCCTCGGCGAGCAGCATCCGGTCGGCGAACCGCTCGTCGATGTGCGCGCGGGCCTGCTTGAGGAAGGCGTGGGTCTCGGGGAGGTTCTCGCAGCTGGTCCCCTCGCGCTTGTACAGGTAGGGAACGGCATCGAGCCGTAGCCCGTCGACACCCATCCCCAGCCAGTAGTCCATCACGCCGAGCATCGCCCGGCGCACCTCGGGGTGGTCGTAGTTGAGGTCCGGCTGGTGGAAGTAGAACCGGTGGAAGTAGTAGCGGCGGGCCAGCGGGTCCCAGGCCCAGTTGGAGGTCTCGAAATCGTTGAAGATCACACGGGCGCCGGCGAACCGGTCGGTCGAGTCGCTCCAGACGTAGTACTCCTGCTCGACCGAGCCGGGCTGGGCCCGACGGGCCCGCTGGAACCATGGGTGCTGGTCGGAGGTGTGGTTGAGTACGAGCTCGGTGATGACGCGCAGGCCGTGGGCGTGGGCGCTCCTCAGGAACTCGCGGAAATCGTCCAGGGTGCCGTAGTTCGGGTGGACGTTGTAGTAGTCGGAGATGTCGTAGCCGTCGTCGCGGAGCGGCGAGGGATAGAACGGCAGCAGCCACAGCGCCGAGACGCCCAGGTCCTGCAGGTAGTCGAGCTTGGAGGACAGTCCGAGAAAGTCGCCCTGGCCGTCACCGGTCGAGTCGGAGAAGGCGCGGACGTGGAGCTCGTAGATGATCGCGTCCTTGTACCATGCCGTCTCCGGCCCGATGATCGCGGCCGCGCGCGCGGGCGTCGTCGCGGCCGGATCAGGCGAACTGAGGGACACCATTGGGACCCATCCGGGCCCGCCGCACCACGAAGAGGTGGGCGGGCATCTCGTTCGGCCGTAGCTCGACGTAGTTGCGCGTTCCGCGCCAGGCGAACCGGCGGTCGGTGAGCTGGTCGTGGACCTCGAAGGTCTCGTCGTGGCCGAGCCCCAGCCGGGCGAGGTCGAGGTTGGTCATCCCGGACTGGGGGTGGAGCGGGTCGAGGTTGACGAAGACGAGGACCGCGTTGCCCTGGGCCGGGTCGAACTTCGAGTAGCCGATCAGGGAGGGGTTGTCGATGCCCTGGAAGACCGGCAGGGTTCCGGACGTGAGCACCCGGTGGGCCGTGCGTGCCCGATTCACGCTGCGGATCAGGGCGGCAAGGGGCGCCGCGCGGGAGGGCTCCCAGTGGCGGACCTGGTACTTCTCCGAGTCTTGGTACTCCTCCTTGCCGGCGACGAGCGCGCGCCCGTCGCACCACTCGTACGAGGGGCCGTAGATGCCGTAGTTGGGCGAGAGCGTCGCCGCGAGGACGAACCGGGCGGCGAACGCCGGCCGCCCGCCGGTCTGCAGGTAGTCGGTCAGGATGTCGGGGGTATTCGTCCAGAGGTGGGGCCGGAAGTACTCTCGGAGCGGTGCGGTCGCAAGCTCGCCGAAGTACTCCGTCAGCTCCTGCTTGGTGTTCCGCCAGGCGAAGTAGGTGTACGAGTGGGTGAACCCCACCTGGGCGAGCCGGTACATGACCTTCGGCCGGGTGAACGCCTCGGCGAGGAACAGCACCTCGGGGTGCTCGGCGCGGACCGTCGACAGTAGCCACGCCCAGAACTCGAAGGGTTTGGTGTGCGGGTTGTCCACCCGGAAGCGCCGGACCCCCTGGTCGATCCAGTACCGGACGACCCCGAGCAGCGCGGTCCAGAGCTCGTCGGCGTCGGGGGAGTCGAAGTCGAACGGGTAGATGTCGTCGTACTTCTTCGGCGGGTTCTCCGCGGTCCGGATCGTCCCGTCCGCCCGATGCCGGAACCAGGAGGGATGCTCGGTGACCCAGGGATGGTCGGGCGAGCACTGGAAGGCGAGGTCAAGGGCCACTTCCACCCCCTGACGGCGGGCCCCGTCGACGAGCGTGCGGAATTCCTCCGGGCTGCCGAGCTCGGGGGCGATGCTTGTGTGCCCGCCGAGCGACGAGCCGATGGCCCACGGGCTCCCGGGGTCGCCGGGCCCCGCCGAGGGGGCGTTGTTCGGCCCCCGCCGATGGGTCGTCCCGATCGGGTGGATGGGGGGCAGATAGAGCGTGTCGAAACCGAGTTCGGCGATCTCGGGGACCCTCCGCAGTACATCGGCGAACGTCCCCGGTCGCATGGGGTCGGGAGAGGCCGACCGGGGGAACAGCTCGTACCACGCGCTGGCTTGCGCGGGCTCCGGATCGACCACCACCCTCAGCTCGGGGCATTCGGTGACCTCCGGCCCCTCGGCACCGGTCAGCGGGGCGTCGGGCCACCAGCCGGTGTCGAGGGCCTGCCGGACCGCCCGGCGGAGATCGGATCGGAGCAGTCGTTCCAGCTCGTCCGCGATACCCCCCGCGCCGGTGCCCTTCGCAGCTTTGCCCGAGCGGGGGACGGCCCGAAGTAGGGAGATCCCGTCGCGTAGATCGTCCTCGGTGGCGGCGCCCGAGGCCACTCGCTGGCGGAGCGCATTCCTCCACGAGCGGACGGGGTCGGTCCACGCCCGGAGCGAGAAACGATAGATCCCGGGCTTCGGTACGGAGAACGAGGCCCGCCACCGGTCGTTGTCGATCAGGGTCATCGGGCTCTGGCCGCCGGTGCGGACATCGGCCCGCCCGTAGCGCAGCACCACGTTGACGGACTCGGTCCCGTCGGCGAACACATCCGCCTCGACCGTGACGGTGTCTCCGGCCACCCGCCGTGCGGGGAACTCGCCGCCTTCGACCTGGGGAGAGACGTTCTCGATCGCGACCCGACGCCGCGTCGCAACCTCTCGACCCACCAGTTCACCCCGAGGGCCTGGAACTCCGTGGTACGCGCCCACACGGCGCTAGGAACACGGCCCGACCGGCCGTACCTATGCGACCGAAAAGTAAAGGGAGGTATCGCGAGCCGGAGAACGATATGTTACGGAGGATTAACCCCTCCCCGGGCCGCAACTCTACTGATTCACAAGGGCGTCGTGGCAGGGTCCGAAGCCGGCATTGCCGCGCTCTGGGGCCCTGCGGAGATCGCTCGCTCCACGTCATGCAGCACGGTCCCGGGCGCATCCGCCGACCTCCCAGTGCCGTTCCGGCGCCGGTGCGTACATATACATACAGGGTAAGCTAGCCGCCCCCCTACCATGGACCCGTTCGCGAACCTCTGGCTCGCCGTCCTCGCGCTGGGGGCGGCGTTCATCAACGGGGCGATCGGCTACGGGTTCTCGTCCATCGTTACCCCGATCGCGGTCATCTGGTACTCCAACAAGGTCCTGAACCCCGCGCTCGTCATCGTCGAGCTCGTCGTCAATATCACGCTCCTCGTCAAGGAGCGGAAGTACATCCGGGCGACCTTCCACCGGGCGTCGCCGGTCGCGATGACGCTCCTCCCGGGAGTGATCCTCGGGACGATCGGCCTGACCTACCTCGCCGTCAACGACGTCAAGGTCGCGGTCTACGCGACGCTCCTCCCGCTCGCGGCCATCCAGTTGCTCGGGATCAAACGCCCCTTCAAGGACGAGAAGCGGGGCGGCATGAGCATCGGCCCGGGCATCGGGTTCCTCTACGCGCTGACCACCATCTCGGGCCCCCCGCTCGCCATCTTCCTCCGTAACCAGGGGCTGTCGAAGGAGGAGTTCCGCTGCGCCATCGCCCAGATCCGGGTCGCCGAGTCCGGCCTGACCCTCGCGGTCTATTCGCTGTTCACGGTCTTCTTCGGGGCCAACCTCGTCGCCGCGCCCTCGGTCGCGCTCCTGCCCTACCTGTTCATACCGGTGCTCATCGGGGTCCCGCTCGGGGCGCTGCTGCTCCGCTCGATCTCGAAGGACTCGTTCCTGCGCCTCGTGATGGCCGCCGACGGCGCGATCGTCTCCTACGGACTCAGTGCCGTCCTGGCGAAGCTGAAGTGGATCTCGACCGCGTCGAGCTACCTGCTGATGGTCTTCCTCTTCGCCATCGTCGCGGGCCTGACCTACATCTCGCTCACACGGCTCGCCCGCGCGCAGAGCGGAGATCCCCCTCAGCCAACGGCCGAGGAAACCGCGGGGCCGCCCGACCCGGATCCGGGTTGAAGCGGGCCGAGTGCGCGATCGGTCGGAGACCGTCCCGCTCCGCGGGTGCGTGGCGTGGCCTCCCTCTCCTCGGGTAGGGTTGGGGATCCTCGTCGTTCGCTCTCGGTTCGGGCGCGCGGACCGGGGGGTAATCGGGACCGTCGAGACCTCGCCCGGACCGATTCGAGTCCGTTGTCCACGCGGCGAAAGCGGAAACAAATGCCATCTTGTTGCGCCTTTGCACCAAAAAGCGGCGGATAACCGGTGAGAAACCACTCGTTCTTGACACTATTATAGGCCGGAGCTAACAGTCAGGCGATGTCCGCCGACTCCTCAGCGGCCCCGACACCAGCGGCGGCGCCCCCGGCGGCACCTCCGGCGAAGTCCCGAGTTCGTGCCGCCGCCATCGCCGTCGTGGCCATCGTCATCGTGATCGTCGTGGTCCTCGCTGGGCTGTACTACGCCAAGATCGGTCCGTTCGCGTCGAGTTCGTCCGTTGCGCTCGAGGAGGGTGGGTTCACGCTCGGACAGGTGGTGACGTTCACCTACAACGGGACGAACACCTACCTCTGCACCCCGGGGATGTCGACGATGTTCCCCGGGAACTCGACCGCCACCGCGGCGGCGGGCACGACGATGTGCGAAGTCGGCAACGCCCAGCAGAACGCCATCTTCCAGGTCCCCGAGTGGGTCCTCGTTCCCGCCTTCGCGGGGCTCTCCGTGTTCGGCGTCAGCGCCCTCGGCGCCTCGTCCGACGGATTCCCGACGATGAACGGGACCACGGTACTCACCGATTGTGGGGCCGGGGGCACGAAGGCGGCCTGCGTCGACCACCCGACCTATCTGTACTCGCCGTTGTTCGTCGCGGTCGAACAGTCCATCGGCAAACCCGGGGGCTACGGCGGCCTGCCGCCGGGCGTCCTCCCGACACCGGCCCACGACCATGTGATCAACACGTCGACGGACTACCCGAACGTCCAGTGGGGAACGATCGCGGTGCTCGTGCTCGATCCCAACATCCTCCCCGACCGCGCGAGCGGTGCGTGCACGGCCACCGTCCACTCCAACCTCTCGAACCCGATCGGGAACTGCCTGACGAGCCTCGCCGCGCTCGACCGGGCCGCCACCACCTGTTCGAGCTCGGTGGTCGCCTACAACACCGCAACGGCCAATCCGATCTGGAAGACGCTCAACGGATTGGCGAAGGGGACGGTCTGCGACCAGGTCGTGGTGCCGGGGGACCTGACGATCCCACAGATCAACGCGAACTTGAATGGGAACCTGTACATCCCGTTCAAGGTCACCCCTGGGGCGCCGAGTTCGTTCCCCTCGTGAGCCGGCCCGATCCCTTCGGACGCGGACCGCCCCACCCGTCGGCTCCGAACCGCGCAACGCGGCAGTTCCGACGGACGGAGGCGCGACCGAGGAGTCCCCGGGCGGGCCTACTTCGGCGGTGGGCCGGGCATGGAACTCGGGTCGAACACGACCTGGATCCGGGAGATCTTGTCGCGGGTGACCCCGTACCACTCCACGACGTACATCGTCGGTGGCATTGGCGGCTTGAAGTGCAGGTCGCAGAGCACGACGACGTCGTCGCCCTCGGCGAACACCCGCTTGATGTCGACCCCCGTGACCATGGGATTCAGCTTCTGGAGCGCCGCGAGGTAGTCCTCGGCCTTGTGGAAGGTGTCGAGCGGCCCGTGGAATTCGAGGTTGTCCTTCAGGAGCCCCCGCGCCGCCTTCCAGTCGTCGTTCGCCATCGCCGCCTGAAATTTCTCCACTACGCCCTTCGCCGCTGTCATCGTTGAGTTCCTCCTCCCGGTCCCTCGAGCTCGGTCGAGTCCTGCCAGCAGGCCAGCATCGGCCCGCCCGGCACGCGGAACCAGAAGAACGATCCCATCCCGGGGACATCGACGCGGGGGAGGACGACCGTCGCCCCCGCAGTCTCGACCCGCCGTTGGGCCTCGGCCAGGTCACGGACCCGGACGTAGGAAAGGCTCGAGGGAGTCTCGGGCGCGCGGAGGGGACGGATGCCGCCGCGCCCGTCGGGAGTCTCGTAGGACAGGTACTCCCCCGCGGGCATCGTCACGGACCGGAACTTCCAACCGAAGACCTTCTCGAGGAATCGTCGGGTGGCGTGGGGGTCATCGCTCGCCAGTTCGGTGAACGCAACGCCGCCCTCTGCCGGGGAGGCGCCTGGGTGGGGGTCGGTCAACGGTGGTCAGCCCCGGAGTCATGATATCCTTTGGATATTAATCACGGTAGGGTCACGCGGGATAGCGATGGCGAAGGGGCACCGACTGGACGGACCCACCGAGGGTGCCCGCTCGCTGCTCGGTTACCAGTCCGAGGCCCTCGCGCGCAGTCTCGTGCACTTGAACAAGAAGTGGACATTGATCCTGCTGCGTGACATGGCGTTCCTGGGTCTCACGCGGTTCACCGAATTCATCCGCAACAATCCCGGTCTTACTCCCCGCGTGCTTTCGCGGCGTCTCCAGGAGATGCGGCTCGAGCAGTTGGTCGTCCGAGAGGGCACCCGGAAGGCGGTCAGCTACCGGCTGACTCCCCGTGGTCAGGACGCCGTGTACATTCTGCTCGCCTACCTCCAGTACGGGCTCAAGTATCATCGTCGACCGGGATGAGCGGTCCCGGCGGGCCTTCGGGCGGTCCCTCGGACCGCCCGGCGGCAGCGCGCGCCTCCCGCGCTTCCCTACCCCCGGCGGCGGCCCTCCGCGAAGATACGGCGTGATACGTATCCTCCCGATATCCCGGTGGTGCTTCGGATTCTCGGTGGACCCCGCCCAAATAGGACGTCCCGGGTTCTCCCGTCATGTCCTCTCGGAGTAGAGTGGGTCTCGCGGTGGTCGTGCTGCTGGCGCTGGGTGCGATCGTCGGGAGCTCGCTCGCATTGTCCGTTCCGACCGCAGTGAGCGCGCATCTGGCGAGTCGCCCGGCGGCATCCCACGCCACGCTCACCGGTCGGGTTCTTGTTTCGGCTCCGCCCGCGGGGGCGAAGGGACCCGACGACCTCACCCTCCTCTCGGTCCCCGGGGTCGACCACGGTCGCCCCGTTCTCTGGACCGCCTACCAGAACGGCATCAACCCGGACGGCACCCCTGGCTCGACGGGCGGCCCGACGCAGAGCACGCTGGTCGGGTACGACCAGGCGACCGGCCAGATCGTCCGCAGCATCAACGTGACCGGCAAGATCGACGGTCTGGTCGCCGACCCGGCGATGAACGCGATCCTGGCGACGGTGAACGAGGACGACAACTCCCGGTTCAATGTCGTCTACCCGGCGCTCGGAGCGGTCGCCACCTACTCCTATGCTCCGAACCCGGCCTACCAGGGTGTGGGCGGGACCGACAGCATCGCCGTCTGGGATGGCCAGATCTACGTCGCCCACTCCAACCCGGCGAACACCGCTCAGGCGACCGAGTACGTGGTCACCCTGCGCACCGCGACCCTCACCGCGCAGCTCACCCCGCTGTTCTACGACGACAGCGGCGCCACCAGTGCCACGAACGGCACCGCCGTGACGCTCGGCCTCACCGACCCCGATACGAACCTCGCCATGCCCGCGAGCAGCGCACGTTTCGGGGGGGACCTGGCCACGATCAGCCAGGGTGACGGCGAGATCATCTTCGCCCACGGCGTCGGCCACGCCGTCAGCCTCCAGGTCCTGAGGCTGACCGACAACGTCTCGGGCAACGTGCCCCCCGCCGACGGACTGACGGTCCAGACGTGTTCGTCGGGAACGCTCTACGTGGTCGACTCCGGGACTAACGAGATCTGGGCGTTCGGTGTCCACGCCACGAGCACGGGGACCATCTACATCGGCGAGCCCAACGACAACTCCAACCCGCTCGTCGGCACGCTGAACCCGATGACCGGCAAGATCACGCCCTTCGGGAACCACTTCGTCAGTCCGAAGGGCCTCCTCTTCGTGGGAAGCTGCGGTAGCCACGGTGGAGCCGGGGAGGACGGGCACGGCCACGGGCAGAGCCAGGGCGATCATGACCAAGGGCAGGGCGACGATGACTCCCACGGCCAGAATGGCCACGAGGGCTGGGACGACTCCGCGATAACCGCGGACTGAGGCCCGTGGTTCGTTGAGATCGGCCTCCGGCGACAACCACTTCCGTCGAGATCTTCAGATGCCAGCGCCTGCGGGCGGAGTGACCGTTCCGCCCACAGGGATTTTGCCGCCGGATGGAACTGCCTGGTTTCCGGCGCAGCTGTGGGTCTCTGCCGACGAGGCTCCGCCAAGCGAGACTATGCCGGGTGCCACGGAGGGTTGGGAAGATCCCCCGAGCGCACAGCCGGTGGCGAGTCCCGACGGAGTGCGGGACTCCGCAGCCGTACCCCATGGCGCTCGCCGTTCCGCCGTCCGAGCCCTGGGCAGTGAAGAGCACCGCCCCCCCGGTCGGACGGCGCGGCCGCTCTTGCTGGTGGCGCGATGCTGCCCGGGCCTCAGTCGATTCGAGGATCCCTTCCGCTGGGGGCCGGAACAGCCCGGGGGCTTAGTCGTGCGACCCGAGCTACGGTCACGGGTGGCGGATCGCCCGCGCCGGGACCGGGCCCTACGGAGGCGGTGGAACCTGCGGGGGCGGCGGAATCGGCGGGACCGGTGGCCGAGCGGTCTGGAGCATTTCCAGCGCCGCTTGGCGGACCGCCTCGGCCCGAGGAACCCCGAACCAGACGATACCCTGGTTCCGCGGTTCGACCTTGAACGGGGAAGCCCCGCCGGTCGGGGCGGTCGCGAAGACCAACGTTCCAGCCTGCCCGCCCGTGCCTCCGGACAGCGTGACTTCGATCACCGAGGCGAGCGGAGCGTCTCGGGGCGTGGAGCCCGTGACCTTGAGCACCCGCCGGTCCGTCAACGCGTAGTCACTTCGCCCCGCGCGCAGGACCGTAATCAGTAGCGGGATCAAGAGCGCGAAGACGATCAGGACGGCAACCGCCTCGCCGAAGGCGACCCAGAGTACGCCGTTGATCGCCGACGCCGCCTGCGCCGGGGTGTTGATGTTGTTCGGGTTGATGGTAGAGAGGGTCGCGATCACGCCTACGAACCATACGATCGGGGTTCCGATCGCGACGAGGACCGCAAGGCCGGCCCGGGCACCGCGGCCGACGTGGCTCCAGAGGCAGGTGCCGACGATCCCGACGACCCATGCGATGAAGAAGGAGACCTCGGCGATGCGGAACCCCGCGAGGACACTGTCGACGGTGGCGGCGGACAGATTCGCCGCGGCATTGACGGCGATCGTCGTGACGAGCGTCCCGACCCCGAAGATGACGACCGAAAGGATCGATAGGATCAGGGCCGGCTTGGTGAGGATCCCCCCCATCGTCGGGCGCGCGGTGAGTCGGACCGACTCACCCGGTTGGAGGTAGCGCTCGAGCTTACCGATCGCGATCGGCGGACCGAAGACCATTGGGGCGGACCCGGCGGGAGTTGCCATCCGCGAGCGCCACAGGCTCCTGGTACTTCAAGCCCGATGTCGAATGCCCCGGAGCGGAGCTCTCTGAGTTTCTGGCTTCGCCGAAGAGCTGTCGTGGGGGGCCGGGGACGGCGCCCTGGAGGCGGGCGACAATGGGGGCGGCGGCGGGGCTCGCTCAGCTGGCCGACCGTGGCCTGCTGCAAATCCCCCTCCCGTCGCGGCGCGAACCCACGCCGAAGCAACCACCGACGGGCCCTTCTCGCGGAACTGGACGACCGCCCCGACGTGCGGATCGCGGCCGCCGGACTCGTCCAGCACCGGCGATGGCCAAACGGGGGGCCAGCTAATCACGCGGAACGCCTCGAGGTTCGCGATGACCGATAGGAAGAGAGTCATCGGCCAATGGGCGGAGTGCTTCGCGCAGCAGGACTGGAAGCGGATGCTGACGCTCTTCACCGACGACATCGAACGATGGGAGGTTGGGGCACCGAACCGGACCCACGGTAAGGCGGAGTTTGAGAGGGACGTGCTCCCCGGTCCCGAGGTCGCGCGACTCGGAATGCAGGTCGACAGGATGATCGAAGAGGGGAATGTCGTGGTGGCCGATGGAACCGCCCAGGTCGTCAAGAAGGATGGAGCTACGATCAATATTCAGTTCTGTGACATATTCGAGTTCGACGGAGACAAGGTGCGGCGCATAACCGCGTACGGCGCCGTCGTCTAGGAACCCTCTCCGGCGTCGAGTCCGTCCCGGGGAAACGACACGAGGAGGGTACCCGGCGCGTGCGAAGGCGAGACCGCGGTGACGGCAGAAGGAGAGCACCCCGACCCCCGCGACGGATCCGCGGGGAGCTATGTGACCGAGACGTTCGAGTACGACGGTGGCCGGAGGGTCACAGTCTTTGTTCCCTCAGATACGCCTGCGGCGGTCATCTTTTCCGGTGATGGGCAGCGAATCTCGGAGTGGTCAGCGTCCCTGGGGAGGGAGCACCTCGTGCCCACCCTCCTCGTGGGAGTGCATGGACCGGCCGATGAAAATCGGCGGCTCGCCGAGTACTCGCCGACGCTCGAGCCGGGACGTTTCGCGGCGCACGAGGAGTTCTTCGTTGAAGAAGTTCGGCGGTGGACACAATCCCGGTTCGGCGTAGTGATGCCCCCCAAGAGGACCGCGGTGTTCGGTTTGTCAGCCGGAGGAGAGTTGGCCCTCGCTCTCGGCCTACGGCATCCCGAAGTCTATGGCGCGATCCTTTGCGCCTCGCCCGGAGGGGGTTACCGACCACCCTACCCGATGCCGGCAAGAATCCCCCGTGCCTACCTCGTTGCGGGCACGCAAGAGCCGTTCTTCCTCGAAAACGCGACCCGGTGGGCTGACGCACTGCGAAGGGCCGGTGCGGAGGTAGTGATGAACGAGCGATCGGGATCGCATGGCGGAAGTTTCTGGCGGGCGGAGTTCCCGCACATGGTTCGATGGGCGTTCGGCAGGTGAGGCCTCTCGGCCGGGCTGGCTCCGGCCTCAGGGTGCGTCGGCGCGGAACACCACAAGCGGGTGAACCTCCGCGTCGGGGTCGGGCGCCAGGGAGCCCTCAGACGATCCGGAACCGATCGATCTGCCGTTGAACCCGCCGGAGTAGTTCGTCCGAGTCCAGTTGAAGGTCGTAGCGCTTGAAGTAGCGTTCCAACGCAGCGATCCCGTGCCGAAGCGCCGCAAGCGCCTCATTCAATCGCTGCCACGGCGGCCAACCCAATCGATCCACTCGGATTCCCGATGCGAGGTCGATGAACCACGCCCGTCCGTTGTGGACCAAGACATTGAACGGGCTCAAGTCGGAGTGAACGACACCCGCCTCAGCGAGCCCCTCGATGCCTCCGAGCAGGTCTCCCATGAATCCGGCGGGGTCGGACAGCCGAGCTTGCTGAAGCCGGGGAGCGGCCGCATCCGGACTACCCAGGTATTGCATCGAGAACATGTTCTCGACGCGGCGCCCGGGTTCCGGGACCCGCGCCCCCCCTTGCCAGGCGTAGCACAGCAGCTCGAACTCGCGGACGGCTTGCTGGCCCATCGATTCGAGCTTGATCGATCCGCCACCGCGGTGTGAGGTTCGGTACTGCCGGTAGACCTTGACGGCGACCAGGCGGTGACCGTCGCGACACAAGTACACGTCCGCCTCCTTTCCCGACCCTATCCGCTGGCCCACCGCCGTGGCGAGCCCCGTATCTCGGATGGCGTCCGCTACCTCGTGGTGGGTCGGCTCGGCGAAGTCGATCTGACCGGTCCGCACCTTCCAGTGCACGCTGCTGTCCAGGTACCCATCGTTGGGCATGTTTCAAACCCGGCCTGGGACGGCGGGACACGGTCGCTTTCGAGGGGCGGGCCGGCGCCGGGAGCGAGATGCAGGTCAGTCGGTCCACGGTGCACCGGAGATTCCACCCGACGACATGATTCCGTGAACCTCCCGGCCCGTGGCCGATTGGACGATGTGCGTGCCTTCATGTAAACCCTGCGGGTCTACGGGCTTTGAATCAAAACCGAACCGGCGTCTCCCCCTCGACGTCTACCTCGTTCACGCATCATCCCCAAGCACCGTTCATCGTTCGCCAATCGGTCCATCTTGATAGGCCGCCACCGACCGTCCCTCCCGAATGTCCGTGCGACGGGGGCTGGTCTGCTCGTTCAACACTCCGCTCCCCCTCCCCGTGCGCTCTCTCCTGGACGACTTTCGGCTCATGGTCAACCGGGGGGTCCGCGAGGCGCTCGAGAAGAACCTCACCGCCCTGGGGTCGCTCACCAAGTTCGGTCAGATGCTCGCTCGCGAGTACCGGCTGAACGGCGCCCACGCCCGCACTGCGATGGATACCGCGCTCTCCCTGGACAAGGGACACAGACGCCGCGTTCGTAATGGTTGGTCCCCCTCGGTCCCGTACTGTCGTACACCCTTCCTCATCGCCGACGACTCCACCTTTCATCTCAACCCGGAGACCGGTCACGTCCGGCTCTCCCTACGCAAGGGGGAGTGGGCCGGCTTCGATCTCAGTCTGTCCGATTGGCACCGCTCCGTCCTCGCCCAGGGCACGATCAAGCAACTCCGCCTCAACCGACACCGCGCCGTACTCATCCTCGAGAAGGAGGCACCCGCGCCCTACCAACCTACCGCGCTGATCGCTCTCGACACCAACGAGCGCTCCCTCGATGGAGTTCTGTTGAGGGAAGGGGGTGGCACCCCGGTCCAGGTACCCTACCCCGAGGTCTCAGTTGTACAGCGCCGCCACTTCCTCCGTCGTCGACGCTTGGGGCGCAAGAAGGCGCACGACCGTCGGGTCGGGAGACGGTTGGGAGGTCGTGAAGGTCGGCGGGAGCGCCATCGGGTCGTCCAGCGACTCCACCTGCTGAGCAAGATGCTCGTCGAGCGCGCTCGCAAAGAGCGCGCCGCCCTCGTGCTCGAAGACCTTCACCTCCCGCGTGGGGGAGGTCGGGGTCCCCGAATGCGTCGGAGGCTGTCCCACTGGCCTTGGCGCGAACTCCACCGGCAGCTCGAGTACAAGGCCGAAGAACGAGGAGTTCCACTCCTCAAGGTCGACCCACGATACACGTCCAAGACCTGCCCGAGATGTGGCGAAGTCAAGGATCGCCGAAGCAGGGTGGGCCGGGTGTTCGTCTGCGCGAGATGCGGCTGGCGGTGCGACCGTCAGCTCAACGCCGGAATGAACATCTGTCGAACCGTCCTGAAGGAGGCCCCCGAAGGGCCGATGAGGGCAGGACTCGGGGGTCTCGTGCTTGACCCCGACGCCGTGGCCAATGATGCGATGATCCTCCTCTACCCGCCGGGTCACGCCGACGGGCACGGGGTGAGCGGAAGGTCACGGAGGATCGATGTCGCTTCAGCGACACGCGGAGCAATCTCGATTCAAAGCCTACGCCGACGGCGCGGTTCCCTCGAAAATCGGTACAGAAGGGGAGTACTGGAGTGGCGAGTCGACCGGTCGCCGGGCCACCCGCCGCAGGTTGGTGCGTGAGCCGACGGCCTATCCGCTGACCTGGACGACGACCTTGCCGAAGACGTCCGGCTCCAGGCATCGAGCGAAGGCCGCGCGCGCGTCCTCGAACCCGAACTCGCGATCGATCGTCGGGCGCAGACGTCCCTGCTCCAGGGCCCGAAACATCGCCTCGAACTCCGCCCGATTCGCCATGGTGCTCCCCCGGATCGACGCCTGGCGCCAAAAGAGCGTGCGGAGGTCCAGCTGGACGTTCGGTCCCGTGGTCGCTCCGACGACGACCACCCGGCCGCCGCGGGCAAGGGCCCGGACCGAGCGCCCGAGAGTGGCTTCCCCCACGGAATCGAAGATGACGTCGATCCCCCGCTTGCCGCTCCACTGCCAGAGCAGTCGGTCGTGGGTGCCATCCGCCGGTAACACCAGTGTGTCGTCGGCGCCCAGCCCACGGGCGGCGGCCAGCTTTGTTTCGGAACGGGAGAGGACGACGACCCTGGCTCCGCACAGTTTGCCGACCTGGATCGCCGCGGGGGCCAAACCGCCCCCGGCCCCCACGACGGCCAGCGTTTCGCCGGCGCGCAGTTCCCCCGCGGTCAGCAACGCTCGCCACGCTGTCTGGAGCACCAGCGGGGCAGCGGCCGCTTGGGCGAACGAGAGGCTCGCGGGTTTATGGTAGAGGTTGCGCCGTGGGAGGACCACGAACTCCGTGAGAGCCCCCTGGGTGTGCTCGCCGAGAATCCGGTACTCCCGGCACCGTTCCTCGTGACCGTCGAGGCAGGCGGGGCAGCTTCCGTCCCAAATCCCGGGGTTGAGCAGGACCGGGTCCCCCGGCGAGAGATCCTCCACTCCGGCGCCCACGGCATCGACCGTGCCGGACGCATCGGACCCGAGGACGTGGGGAAGGGCGATCGAGACCCCCGGCATCCCTTCGAGCACGAACCGATCCAGACGATTGAACGCGGCGGCTCGAACCCGTACGCGAACCTCCCCCGGGCCAGGCTCGGGTACGGGAATATCGATCCAGACGAGCCGGTCGGCTCCGCCATGTGCGCCGAAGCCAAACCCCCTCATGGCGAGGGGCGAGGAGGGGCGGCTTCCCACCGGGTCTTCCCTTCGGAGTCCTCGACGCGGATTCCCGCGCTGGCCAGATCCTCTCGGATGCGGTCGGATTCCGCATAGTCCCCCCGCGCGCGCGCGCGCCGGCGGGCGGCGAGGGCGGCCTCGACTAAGGGTCCTACCTCCGTGCCGGGCCGTTCGGAGGCGATCGATTCGCCGAGACCGAGCACCTCGGTGGCCCAGCGATACGGTGCGGCGAGCTCTTCCAGTGCCGCGGCGGAGAGCTCGGAGAGTTGCTCCCCGAGTGGACCGACCCGGCGCGTCCAGCCGAACAGCGCGGCGACCGCTTCCCGCGCGTTGAAATCGTCGGCCAAGAGCTCGTCCAGATGCTCGACGAGCTGGGCCGCCTCGGCCCGGATCTCGGGCGGGAGCTCGGCGCCCTCTTCGCCCGCGGGTGCCTTCGCTAGGGCGGCTTCGATGCGGCGATAGGGCTGAAGGAGCCGCTCGTACGCCTCCCCCGCCTCCTCCAAGCTCTTGCCCTGCTCGAACTCGAGCGCGTTGCGGTAGACGGCGTTGAGGTAGTAGAACCGCAGCACCTCGCCTCCGAACCGTTCGAGAGCGTCGTCGAGGCGAACGACGTTGCCGAGCGACTTGGCCATCTTCTCGCCCTTCATGTTGAGCAGGCCGGCGTGCATCCAGTAGTTGACGAGCGGAGCCTCGCCGGTGGCCGCTTCGGCCTGCGCGATCTCGGCCTCGTGGTGGGGGAACTTCAGTTCGAGACCGCCCCCGTGGAGGTCGTACCGTGCGCCGAGCAGCCGGACGGTGATCGCCGTGTCCTCGATATGCCAGCCCGGCCGGCCGGGCCCCCACGGCGAGTCCCACGTCGGTTCACCGGGTTTCGAGGCCTTCCACAGCGCGAAGTCACCGGCGGCCCGCTTGCCGGGCTCGACCTCGACGCGCGTTCCCGGACGCTGCTCCTCCAGACGTTGTCCGGAGAGCTTGCCGTACCCGGGAAACTTCGCCACCTCGTAGTAGACGCTGCCCTGGGAGGCGTAGGCGAACCCCCGGTCCACGAGCGCCTGGATCTGGGTCAGGATCTCCGGGATGTAGTCGGTAGCGAACGGGTACAGGTTGACCGATCGCACCCCCAGCTGGCGCATCGCGTGGTGGTAGGCGGCGAAATGTCGCTCGGAGAGCGCCAGCGGGTCGACCCCCTCCTCGGCCGCGCGCGCGATGACCTTGTCGTCGAGGTTCGTGACGTTCTGCACGTAGAATACCCGGTACCCCCAACGGCGAAGCGCCCGGGCCACGACGTCGAACGTGACGAACGTCCGTCCGTGCCCGATGTGGGCGTCGGCATAGGGCGTCAGCCCGCAGACGAAGAGGCCGACCCGGGGCGGATGGAGGGGGACGAATAGCCGGGCGCTGCGCGTCAGGCTGTCGTAGACGGTGAACTTGCGCACGCCTACACGCTCCGCAGAGCGCCGCGGACCTCCGCGACGAGGTCGGCGGGGTCCTCGATCCCGCAGGACAACCGGATCAGCCCGTCGGAGATCCCCTGCGCGGTGCGTTCCCGACGGGGAATGCTCGCGTGCGTCATCGACGCGGGGTGCTCGGCGAGGCTCTCGACGCCCCCCAGGCTCTCGGCCAGCGCGAAGAGCTCGAGCCGGGAGAGGAACCGCCGGGCCGCGGTCGCATTCTTGAGCTCGAAGCTCAGCATGCCCCCGGGGCGCGACATCTGGCGGCGACCCAGCGCGAACTGGGGGTGCGATCTCAGGCCCGGGTAGTAGACCGCGCGGACCTTCCGCGAGCCTTCCAGCTCCTCGGCGACCGCCTGCGCCCCTTCGGAGTGACGGCGCATCCTCAGCCCGAGCGTCTTGATCCCGCGCAGCGTCAGGAACGCATCCATGGGGCTGGGAACCGCGCCGAGCGCGTTCTGCAGCCATCGCAGCCGCTCGCCCCACTCGGGGGCATGGGCCACGAGGGCCCCGCCGACGATGTCGGAGTGGCCGCCGAGGTACTTGGTCGTCGAGTGCAGCACGGCATCCGCGCCGAGCTCCAGGGGGCGTTGCAGCGCGGGCGAGGCGAAGGTGTTGTCCACGACGAACCGGGCGCGGTGCCGGTGGGCGAGCCGGGCGATCGCGCGGAGGTCGCACAGCTGCATCAGCGGGTTGGTGGGGGATTCGCCGTAGACCAGGGCCGTGGGCCCCGCCCGCAGGGCCGCCTCCACCTGGTCGAGATCTCGGAAATCGACGTAGACGGGGACGATCCCGAACTGGCGACGCCGGTGCTCCAGCAGGCGCCAGCTCCCGCCGTAGAGGTCCCGGCCGGCGAGGACCCGGCTCCCGGAAGGAAAGTCATCGAGGAGGGTCGTCATCGCTCCGAGCCCCGACGAGAAGGCGAGTCCCGTCGCACCCGACTCGAGCCGGGCGAGGGCGTTCTCCAGGACCGACCGCGTCGGGTTGCCTGAGCGGGAGTAGACCCAGCCTTTGTTCCGGTTCGGCGCTTCCTGGACGAACGTGCTCGACAGGTAGACCGGCGTGTTCACCGCACCCGTCGCGGGGTCCACCGGTTGGCCGTCATGGACGGCCCGCGTGTCAAAGCGCACGGCCGGTCCCCCGCTCCGAGAGATAGGTCAACAGATCGTGGCGGGTGAGGAGACCCAGGACCTGACCGGTCGCGGGATCCCGGACGAGCAGGGCGCGGTCCTGCTTGAACCGTTGGACGATCTCCCCCATCGGGTCGTCGCGGCTCACCTCTCCGAAAGGCGGGCTCAGGATCGCGCTCACCGTCCGCTCGAGCACGGTTTGGTCGGCCAGCGTAGCGCGAAGGACTTCCTCCTCGACGAGGCTACCGACGTTCTCCTTGCCCGCGAGCACGGGCAGCTGGGTAACCCCGTGGTGGCGGAGCAACTCGAGCGCGTCGCGCACGATGGTCGTCGGGTCGACGCTCACGAGAGCGGGTTGGAACTCCTTGGCCACAAGGAGATCGCCGGCGCGGGCCCCCTCATCCAGGAACCGATTCTCCCGCAGCCACTCGTCGCTGTAGAACTTGGAGAGGTAGCGATCGCCGGAGTCGGGGAGGAGCACCACGACCGTGGAGCTCTCGGGGATCGGCTGCGTCTGGAGCCACTTGAGCGCGCCGGCGACCGCCGATCCGGAGGACCCACCGACGAACAGTCCCTCCTCGCGCGCAAGACGGCGCGCCATACGGAAGGACTCCCGGTCGTCGACCTCGACGAACTCGTCGATGACGGAAAAGTCGACAGTCTTGGGGACCATGTCCTCGCCGATCCCTTCCACTTTGTACGGTGTGGCCCGGATCAATTCCTTCGTGCGGAAGTACGGCGCCAGGACCGATCCTCGGGGGTCCACTCCAACGATCTTCACGGAAGGTCGATGCTCCTTGAAGTAGCGGCCGATCCCGCTGATGGTCCCCCCGGTACCGACCGTGACCACGACCGCGCGCAGGTCGTCCCCCGCAGCGCGGAGGATCTCTGGGCCGGTGGTCCGATAGTGGGCCATCGGGTTCATCGGATTCTCGTACTGGTTCGGGTAGTAGGCGTTCGGGATCTCCCGCGCCAGGCGCCGGGCGACGGAGTAGTGGCTCATCGGGTGGTCGGGCGGCAGCTGGCTCGGTGTGATCACCACTCGGGCTCCGTAGGCGCGGAGGAGTCGAATCTTTTCCGAGCTCATCTTGTCCGGGATCACGAACACCGTCTGATAGCCCCGGACCGCGGCGACGAGCGCCAGGCCCACACCGGTGTTCCCGCTGGTCGCCTCGACGATGGTGCCACCCGGTCGGAGAAGCCCCCGGGCCTCGGCATCGTCGATCATGGCAGGGGCGATGCGGTCCTTGACCGACCCGCCGGGGTTGAGGAACTCGAGCTTGGCCAGGATCCGGTATCTTGTCGAGGAGGTCACGCGTGCGAGCGGGACCAAGGGAGTGGAGCCGACCGCTTGGAGGATGGAATCCAGTACCGGGGGTTCGGCCACGGCTATCCCAGCGGGACGGCCGCTTAAGCGGTTCTGGAGCACACCCGGGAATACGGGAGTATCCCGAGGGCTTCCGCATAGCATTATGGACGATCCCGGTGTCCGCCTCCCGGATGCGGGGATGCCCTCGGTCCGGGACCGGAGGTCGCGCGCGACTCGGACTCGGCGTGATTGCCCTCGCGGTGTTGGTCGTAGCCCCGGGACCGGGACTTGGTGCGCTCACGATCCGTCCCGGTGCGCCCGTCGGCCCCGCTCATGAAGTCTCCGCCACCGAACTATGGGGACAGGCCCAGCACACCCTTCTGGCCGGAGCCGGCCCGGCCCAGGGGGTACCGCTCAATTGCGGCGGGAGTAGTTCCAGCCAGTTGGATTGCGCTGGTCGGGCCGGCCCTCTCCCGCCTTCCGGTAAATTCAGCCGCGGACCCGAATGGACGAACATATCGGGATTGCTGACGGACCAGCCGAACCCAAGATTTCTCGCGATGATCACCTACGACGCGCACGACCACTACATCCTGCTGTTCGGTGGTTTCGATGGGAGTTCGAACTACGGGGACACCTGGACCTTCGCGAACGGAACCTGGACCGACATCAGTGGATCGCAGTCCAACTCCCCCGGCGCGCGTTACCTAGGGGCAATGGCCTACGATCCGGTTGACCAGTACGTCGTGCTGTTCGGCGGGCACAACTACGGGTCGAACACGTTCGACTACGGAGACACCTGGACGTTCGCCAACGGCACTTGGAAGAACATCACCGCGAACCTCACGTCCGCTCCCTCGGCACGGTGGCGGGCCAATATGGCCTACGATTCGGCGGACGGATATCTGGTACTGTTCGGAGGAACGGATACCGGCGGCGTCACCATCTACAACGACACCTGGACCTTCCTACACGGCACTTGGACCGACCTCGCGAGTTCGGCGACCGGTCATCCACTCGGCCGGTACCGTTTCAACATGGCCTACGACGCGGGCGACGGTTACGTCCTCGTGTTCGGAGGATGCACCGCGACGTCGACCACCAACACCAACGACACCTGGGAGTATCACGCCGGCGCGTGGACCGATCTTGCGTCCAAGTTGACCCGGGCCCCGTCACCCCGGGTCTACGAGTTCATGGCCGCGGACGAGGCGACCGGGGGCGTGTTGCTGTTCGGGGGCGACCTCTATTCGGGCGCCGGAAGCGATCTCCGCGATACGTGGGAGTTTGCCAACGGAGCGTGGACCGACCTCTCCTCGAACTTGAGCGCCGCACCCTCCGCCCGGGGCTACGGAATGATGGCGGGCACACCACTCGGCTACGTGTTCTTTTTCGGTGGCTCGACCAATGGGCTCGCGGGCGTTACGGGCAGACTCTACTCCGATACCTGGACCTTCGGTCCCGCGATCTTCGGCCGTTTGATCGTTTCGCCCGGCGTGGTGGATGCCAATTCCACGGTGCGCGTCCAGGTTCTCGCCGCGTCGTCGCTGGCGCCGCTCAAGTTCAACTACTCGGGCCTTCCCCAGGGATGTCTGACGCAAAATGTGTCGATCTTGAATTGCACGACCACCGGGGCGGGGAACACCACGGTCCGTGCCACGGTCAACGACACTCGGGGCGACTCGGTCACCTTCAACGCGAGTCTTACGATCCTTCAGGACCCTGTCGTGGAGTCGTTCTCGAGCAACGTTCGGTCCGTCGATTTAGGCAAGCCCTTCAACCTGACAGCGAAACTTTCCGGCGGTCAGGCGCCGTACTCGTACGAGTACGCCAACCTTCCACGGCCGTGCGTTTCACTAAACAACTCCACATTGAGCTGCCGCCCGGGCGTGAACGGCACGTTCGACATACGGCTCCGAGCCTACGACGTCCTGGGGTTCATCGTCACCGCGAACCTCACCATGTTTGTGAGCGCCCTCCCGAAGGTCACTTCATTCGTGATCTCCCCGCTCGAGACGGACGTCAACGAATCGATCACCATCCGGACGATCGTCGCATTCGGAAGTGCCCCCTACACCTACAACTACACGGGGCTTCCCGCCGGCTGTGCGACGACCGACGGCCCGAGCCTCAGCTGCCGGCCCTCCAAGTCGGGGGTCTATCCGGTCGAGGTGAACGTCACCGATTCGAGCGGAATCTCCAACCTTGCCGAAACGAATCTCACCGTCAACCCGAGCTTCGCGATCACCAGTTTCACGATCTCGCCGATCGCGATCGACATCGGTCAATCCCTGCAGATGAGCGTGCGGTACTCCGGCGGGACGGGGCTGCCTCGGTTCAGCTACGGCACCGAGGACCTCGGCTGCTCGGTCGGCAGCACCGTCTCGGGCTCGTGCGTGCCCACGGCCGTCGGGACGTTCAATGTCACGGTGACGGGGACCGATGGGGTGGGGGCGAGCGCGAACTACACCGCGAACGTGACCGTCAACAATGTCCCCTGGATCTCTCGGGTGACCACCTCCACGAGCGTTTTGGACGTGGGTCAATCGTTTTCGATCAACGTCACGCTCGGAGGAGGTACGGCGCCGATCGCCTACTCATACACCGGATTGCCCGAGGCGTGCGGTCTCCAGATCGCCGCGACGTTCACCTGCGTAGTGCGGATCGGCGGCCCGATCGACTTCCGGGTCACGGCCATCGACCACCTGGGCCGCCGGAACACCTCCGCGCCGGTGCTCCTCGACGTCAACAACGATCCGCTCGTCACCGCCTTCAACACCTCGAGCTCCGGTACGGCGTTTATCGATCAGGCGACCACCTTCGAAGTCACCGCGACCGGGGGAACCGGTGCGCTGGGGTACACCTACCACGGCCTCCCACCGGGGTGCGTGTCGACGGACGTCCCGAACCTGACCTGCGGTCCGACCGCCGCGGGCTCCTACGAGGTCACGGTCAACGTCACCGACCTCGTCGGGGTTTCCTCCCACATGACCACGTGGCTCAATGTGTCCAAGCCGACGTCGCAGGGGAGCACGACCTCCTTCACGAGTGGACCGGGGCTCGAGTTCCTCGTCCTCGGGGTCATCCTGGGGGCCGTCGCTGGTGCGCTCGCGGGTAGCGTCATTCGGCGACGTCGCAACCCGACCGCCGCCCCCGCCGAGCCGGTCCCCGGGGCCACCGCGCCCATCGAGGAAGATCCTCCCTGGAAGGAGACGTAGCAGCGGTCCGCGGCTCATCCCGATGGGGGGTGGTCCCTGGCCCCCCTCGTACGAACCCGGCCGATAAGAGGAGCCGACCCGCTCGACCCGCCGGCCCCGATGGTCACGGAACTCCTCGCCTACAACAGTCAGCTGGCACCGGATGCGCTGCTGGTCGTGATCATGCTCGCCGTCGAGGTCTTCCTCCTGACCCAGATCGTTCCGAGGAACGGGGCGACGCCGACGCTCACCCGGATGATCATCGGGAGCACCGCCCTCCTCGGCTCGGCCGGCGTCCTGATGGCGGTCACCGGTGCGTTCTTGACCCCGACGCTCGGGGCCTACAGCATCGTGTTGATGACGTTCAATTTCATGATGATGGGGCCGCCCGGGCTATGGATGATCGCGGTGATCATCTTCGAGGACCGCAAGATCGCACCCGACGGGTGGACCTGGCCGGCCGCGGTCGCCGGAATGGCGACCTTCGGGGAGCTGATGATGGGGCTGTTCTTCGCCGTCGCCGGCGGCGCCTCCCTCGATCCGGTCTCCGTCCTGGTCGGCACCCTCACGTCGGCGTGGTTCGTCTGGTCGATGGTGGGGGCGATGGTCGCCCTGACACTCTGGGTCCGACTCCCCGGCCGGGTCCGAGTCCCGCTGGTGGGTCTGGCCGCCGGAGGGTTCCTTGGACCGTGGGTGACCGCCGCCCCGGCCGTGGGAGCCTTGCTGATGACCGCGGCGATGGGGCTGACGTTCCTGTTTCTCTTTACCGGTCGCCAACGTGCGGTGGCCGACCCACGCTACTGGTCCGTCGCGCTCGGCGTGGGGATCGCCTTCCTCGCCATGACCATCGCAGGATTGGTCGTGGCCCTCAGCTCCGGGAACGTCGCCGCTGAGCTGGCGTTCGGAGTGGTAATGGCGGTCGTCATGACCGGCGAGATGCTCTACCTGGTGCGCGAGGGACTTTCTCCCTCGACGCGGGCAGAGGCCGGCGCACCGCTGCCCACCGTGGCCACGGCCACCGCCGGCTAGATCGAGGGCGCCTACTCCGTTCCCCGCGTCGCGACCGTACTCGAGGCCCGGGTCGACGAAACGCTCGGTCGGGAGATGCCGCGGACCACCGGCAGTTCGAGCACGGGGGTCGCCGGCGTGCGGCGGAGCCTCAGCCAGTGACGGACGTCCGAGATGTACAGGTTCCCGTAGGGGCAAGCCCCGACGCAGCCGCCGACCCCGCAGCACTTCGAGCTTCGGAACTCACCCTTCTGCCGAAAATGGCCGGGCATGTCGACGAGCCCGACGGGACACGACTTCGCGCAGTCGAGCGTGGTGCAGTCCTTGCACACCTGCCGGTCGCGGACCTTGAGCTTGAAGAATCCGATGCGGCTGAAGGCGGCCGCGATCTGCCCGGTGTAGCACCAACCCATCGTCACGCAGTTGTAGTTCCCGGTGTAGGGAATCGTGACGAACACGGCGAACCAAATCACCCCGAAACAGAGGGCGAAGAAGAACACGCTCGGGTCCGCGCCGAGGATCGAGACGTGGAGCACCCCGGTCTGGTCGAAGTACGACAGGAAGGAGACCGCGACCAGCGAACCCATGGCCAGTCCGGTCGAGGCCGAGTAGATCGAGGAGAAACGACTCCCGAGGTACTTCCGCGCGAGGGGTGAGGATCGATTGAACGAGCTCATCGCGTTGAAGGTCGTCCCCGCGTACATCAGCGCCGGCGTGCAAAACACGCCGCAAATGACCCTCCTCCCGAAGAGGAGGACGAGCGACCCGGTGATCGCATAGCTGACGAAGATGACCAGGAACAACGACGGAACGATCGGGGCCGAACCGAGCCCCATGCTCCAGCCCAGGACCGGGACCGTCGTGCCGGAGGGGGCGTTCGGCAAGAGAGCGGTGTAATAGTAGCTCGGAAAGAACGTGGCGAAGAGCGCGTAGGATCCGATCACGAGCGCGAGGCGGACCTTGTTCTCCCGCGAAACGGTCTCTCGGAACTTGAACAGAACGAGGATCCCCATCTCGACCCCCATCATGGCCAAGAACCAGGTGGACCCCGCGACGAGGGCGACGAACCAGAATCCGTTGTAGACGGCGTCGTAGAGGATCGTCCCCAGCCCACCGGTGAGCGGGAGCGAGGGCAGCGCCGAGAGGTAGACTCCCGGGAGAAGGACGATGTCGAGGACGGCGCCCATGAACAGCTCGCCGAGGAAGATCGTCGCGAGGACCCCGAAGGTCCAGTTCGGTCGGAGCTGCCACGGAGGGGACAGCTCTCCCGACAACCGCTCCGGCCGAACGATCGCGTCGAAGAAGAGGACCATTTCGAGAAGTATCGAGCCCGCGAAGACGAGCGCGTTCCCGTACGCGACCCATGTGTAGAGGCCCACCATCATCAGGGCGAAGATCGAGAGGAGCGCGAGAACGTAGCCGGATAGCCCGGCCGCCAGCTGCCGATGCCGGTAGAGGTACTCCATGACGAACACGATGATGCCGATCATCACCGCGCTCCCCAGTACAACGATGAGGTCGGTTGCCGCTCTTCCCGGGAAGGCGGGCGCCGAGAGGATCATGAGCCCCGCCTGGCTCGAAAGCAGCCCGACCACGGCGAGGGGGAGCCGCGAGCGAACCAACCAAACGGTCAGGGCCATTTCCCCGGCCATGGGGAAGAGGAACCACGGGGAGGCGATGACCCGAGCGAAGATCGCGGGCTGCGCGGAGATCCCTGCGCTCCCGGCCGGTATCCCCCCCGCGCCCATGCCGAACGCCCAAGCCATCAGCAGTTCGTTGAGCAGCACGAGCCCGATCACGGACGCCGCGAAGGCGTACGTGCGTTCGAGCAGCGCGGGCACGTACCGCTCGCCCTGGGACAATCGGCGGCGAGCGTCGCTCAAGAACAGAGCGATCAACGGGAACACGCTGACCGCCATCACGACCGCACTGACCCACAGCCCCGCGACCGCCGAGCGCGCTCCCGGCGCGGCAAAGTAGATCGCGGCGCCGCCGAACATCGCCGCCATCATCGCGAGGAGGAACAGGACCACCCCGCCCTGCAGTTCGGTCGTCGCCTCCGAGGCCCACTTGATCAGGCCGGCGGTGATCAGGGCCATCACCGCCGCGACCGGCCACAGGGCGAGCTGGAGATCGAACATCAGTCGGCCGGCTCAGCAGACGCCGACGTCAAAGGGGGCGGGTTCGGCCTGGTGCCGACTTCGGCTCGGGGTGCCTCGGCTACCGACGTTTCGGCGACCGCGACGTCTCCGCTGAAACGTGCCGAGGGTCCCGGCGCGCGAATCCGCGGATCGAGCCACGCGAGCGCCCTCCGCGGTGCAGCGGCGAGGGTGGCCAAGAGGCCGCCGAGGGCGAACTCCTGGAATCCCCAGTGAAGCGCGAGCCCCAACCCTGGTGATACCGTGGGCGCGACGGCCCCCCACGCTGAGGGGATACCGAGACTGCCGGCGAGCTCGTTGAACAGGCCGTAAATCCCCCAGCCCGAGATCGGTGGCGGCGTCCCCACGACCAACGAGAGCGCCAGCACGAGCAGCACTCCGCGAAGGAAGTCGAAGCCGACGCCGGTCGAGCCGAGGAACAGTTGGGCCGCTCCTGTCGGCGAAAGGGCGACGGCGATGGCGAGCAGGCCGAGGAACTGGTGGATGGCGATCCAGTCGAACCAAAGACCCGCTCCCGCAGTTTGGGGCGGCATGCCGAACCACCCGACGAACATCGCGAGGGACCACGTGAGCCCGCCGACGAGCAAGGCGAAGCGAAGGACCAAGCCGACGACAGTACGAAGGCTGATGGCCGGATGGGGCATTTCAGCGGTCGGGGCCGCGGAACCGTCGCCCGGGCGGCCGACGAACGCTCCATAGACGGCGAGGAGCTGCTCCTGGGCCACGAGCGAGACCCAGAGGATCCCGATCTGAAAGACCCCGAGGAACCAGTTGTTGGCGAGGAGGGCGCCCACCGACGTTCCGCTGGTCTGGGCCACGACCCCCACCCCCGCAGCCGCCGCGGCGGTCGTGGAGCAGCAGGCGCCCAGCGTCACCAGCGCGATCATCGCGGGGGTGAGCCCGGCGGCAGCTCCCGCCGCCGACGGCGCGCTCGAGCGGGCGCGGCTGGTCCGGGCGAGTCCGATCCCGAGGACGACGGCGACCGTCATGCCGACACCGACCCCTACGCTGACGACGGCCATCGCCACCGTCGGGAAGAACGGGAGCGCAACCACCGCGTTCGGGGCGATGGCGAGCACGCCGGGATAGTTCCACCAGGGGGTCCCGCTGGTCAGAATGAGGACTTCGTTCGGGAGGTTCGTCGGTCCGAAAATGAGCATCTGGCCCTCGACCATCGAGATTAAGGCGTAGACGAGCGCGACGGTCAGGGCGAGCAACCGGCCCGCACCTCGGGCCACGAGCGCGCGGCTTCGGGGTAGCGTCGCGGCCGCCAGGGCGTTGCGAACTGCGATGGCGAACGCCACGGACCGCCCTCGACGACGACCATCCCGACCTGTTTAAGCGGTCTACGAACCTACGGGCCGGCTGGTCGGTTCTCGACGACAGGGGTGCCCGGCGTCGCGAGACCTACGCACCGACCGTAGGTGGACGGACCGGGCCGTGCGCGTACGTTCCATCGCAACGGGAGGGTTATGAAGCTCGGCCCGGTAGAATCCACGGCGATCATGCTCGGCAGCCTCGAATCGGAGGTCATGGCCTCCCTTCACGGGGGGGGCGAGGCCTCCGCGCGAGAAGTGCGCACCCGGCTCCGTCGCCGAGGTGTCGACGTGGCCTATACGACCGTGGCGACGATCCTGAGCCGCCTGTTCGCCAAGCACCTGGTCCGCAGGCGTCGGGAACGGTGCCAGGGCGGGTCCCGCTTCGTTTATCGTCCCGTGGACTTTGAGCGCCGGTATCTGAGGAGCATGCTGAAGGGCGTAGTGGACCTCTTCGGACCCGCGGGCGTCGTGCATCTGAGCGAAGAGCTCAAAAAGCTCGAACCGGCCGAGCGCCGCAAACTGCGGCGTCGCCTCGGACTGTAGGCCATCCCGTAGGGGAAGCCGTGGGCGCCTTCGACGCGGCACCGCTACTGGTCGTTCCGGTCGCCCTCTGGGCGGCCTCGGGCGTGGCCGTCGCGGTTGCCGCCCGGAGATCGCGGCCGGTCGTGGTGCTCCGGATCGCCGTGGCGTTCGCGGCCCTCTGGGCGCTGCTCGTCACGACGGTGCTCGTGAGCGTGGTCCTGACCGGCGGTTGGGCGGCGGTCGTCCGATTGGCCGGCTCGCCGTTGTGGCTGCTTCAACCCGCCCACTGGCGATTCTGGGTCTGGGGCGGGATCGGAGCGTTGGCGGTCCTGGCACTGGCCTTCTCGGTGAACCAGCTCGTCGGTCGGGGCCTCTTGCAGCTCCTGGACCGCCGCACCCTCGAGTGGCCCGCCCGACTTCCGGTACCGTCGGAACGCACCACCCTCTCGTCGTTCCGTTCCCCCCGACTCGAGGCGTTCTCCTTCACCCTGCTCGAACCACCCTCGGAGGGGCGCGGTTTGCATCGGCATGAGTTCATACTGCTCTCCGAGGGCCTGCTCACCGCGCTCGAACCGGCCGAGGTCGAGGCGGTCATCGCCCACGAGCTCGGACACATACGGGACCTCGACGCACGGTACTTGACCTTCGTCCGCACGTTCGCTCGTTTGATGCGTTGGGACCCACTCCTCGCGCTCCTATCTCAGAGATTGACCCGGCACGAGGAGTTCTGGGCCGACTACGAGGCCGCACGCATGACCCGCCAACCGTTGGCGCTGGCCCGAGCGTTGTTCAAGGTCCAGCTCGATCCCGACGGAGCGGGTCGGGGCGGCCCGGTCGCTCTCGGGCTGCTCGGTGGCAGCGGCCGCCGGGCTCGCGCGGACGTGGTGCTTCGCATCGAACGCTTGCTCGAGTTGGCCGACTCTCCCGAGTTCCGTGAGCCCGCGAGTGCCTAGGCGCGTGCGAGCAGGCTGGACCGCGTGCGTCCTCGCCGCGCTCTCGCTGCTCGGAAGTACGATCGGAACGGTGCACGGTGGCGCTCCGCCTCAACTCCCCGTAGAGACCGCACGCGGTTTCCTGCCGTCGCTGAGCGTGGCCCCGGGCACGCCCGGATCCTCAGTGACCTTCGGGTTCGCGCTGGCCAATCCCCTCGCCGCGACCCTCAGCAATGCCACCCTCACACTCGCGTTCTACGGGTTCAACCCCTATCCCGGAACCGGTCGGGTCCCGCTCCCAACTCCCGCCCCGTCGTTCGTCGCGGGCCGCTTGGCGGGAACTTCCGTCTCGCTCGCCGTCGGGACCGTTCCTCCCGGCACCACCGGCTGGAATTACCCCGTGTCGATCTCGATACCGGACGGGACGGCCAACGGAGCCTACTCCATCCGCGACGCCCTGTCGTTCGACCTGAACGGAAGCCGGTACCTTCTCGAATCGGTGGGGAACTTCGCACCCTCCGTGTGGTACAACGCCACCGTGCTCGCGAACGGCACGCCGACGTTGAACTTGACCCGCCTGGGCGTCTCGGGGGTGCTTCCGGAGACCGGTCTCGTGGTCCAAAGCCCGGGGGCGGTCGACGACGCCCTTTACGCCACGCTGGGGGTCGGAGGCGTCCTTCTCGTCGCGGGCGCCTACGTGGCGCTCCGGGGGCGGGGACCTTCCTCGAGGTCCGGGGCGAGCTCCGCCCCGGAGGACAGCCACGCCCCGAGCGCCTTGGGGAACAGCCGTAGCAACGACGGGGACTGAACGAGCAACTTGCGGGCCACGTGGCTCGGGAAGTCAATGTCCCCGAACGCGACGATCGACTCGGTCATGCCCGCCGACTTCAGGGCCTCCAGCAGACGGTCGAAGTCGGCGTCCGACAGCCGGGTGAACACCCGGCGCAAGTAGTGCGCCCGTCGGAACTCCTCGCCGAGCACGCCGTCGACGCGGTCCTCGTACTCGCGCAATCGGCCCGCGTCGAGACGATCCTCCTTCAACCCCGCGTCCGCGACCTCGGCGGCTGCCGTCGCCGCGCGCATGCCGGTGAAGATCCCTCCGCCGCTCAGCGGCTTGACCTGTGCCGCAGCATCCCCCACCAGGATGACCCGATCGGCCGTAAGGCGGGGCAGCGTTCCAATGGGAATGCCCGAAACTACGTAGGCGACCGGGGGTGGGAGCCGGACCCCGAAGCGGACCTCCAACCTCCGCAACAGGAGCTCGAACCGCTGCTGGGCCGACAGTCCGTCCGGTCGCGTCGCCAGCCCGATGCGCGCGCCTCCTCCTCCATCGGGGATCCACCACCCGAACAACCCCGGAGCGAACTCGTTGCCGAGGTAGACCTCGACGAGGTCCGGATCGCCGGGGGAGCGCGGAAACTCGGCCTCGAAGGCGGGGAGGATCTCGACCTTGCGGCGGAGGCGCGCGGCGCGGGCCACCGCGCTGCTCACACCGTCGGCGCCGATGACGAGACGCGCGGAGACTTGGAACGGCTCGCCGCCCGCCGGAGTCAGCCTCGCGAGTCGGGGTCCCGGGCCGCCATCGATGAATCCGTCGAATCGGACCGCCGTGCGGTACTCGGCCCCCGCTGTGGACGCGCGGTCGGCCAGATGCACGTCGAGCCCCGCCCGGTCGATGACATACCCTCGAGTATCGGGAGCCCGGAAGGAGACCGAACCGAGCGACGGCCCGAACACCGAGGCCCCGTGGATGCGGGTGAGCACCATCCGGTCGGAACCGGCGAGCTCGAGCACGCGATCGGAGACGAGGCCGGCGCACTGGACCGGCCGGCCGATCCGCGGGTGCTCCTCGGCGACGAGCACGCGGTGACCGCGCCGCGCCAGCTCGTAGGCGGCCGTCGACCCGGCCGGCCCGGCCCCGACGATCAGAACATCGTAGGCGTCCACGTCCGACGAGCGGGGTGTCGCGTATAACGGTGCGAGGCCGCGCGGCCGACGACGCTAAGGTCCCCGCCCATCTGGACCGGTCGTGGCCAAGCGCCGGTTCAAGAGCTCGCCCGACGAAGAAACGGACGAGGGACCCGCCACCAGCTCCGAGGATCGGCGGAGGGAACGCAAGCGCCAGAGGACCGCCCGCGAGGCGGGCAACGTCCGTGCCGGCAGCCGTTCGAACCTGCTGCGCCGGGGACTGATCTTCGGGGTCCCGATCGCCGTCATCATCGGTATCATCGTCCTGTTGCTCGTCAATCCGTTCCAGGGTCCCTGCCTGCAGCTGCAAGCCATCCCCTCCCAGAGCGGGTTGCCCGCGTTCCCTTCGCACAACGCATCGACCGATCTGACGACCTCCTGGTGCCCGCCGTCGGTGACCTCGGTGATGCAGGTCTTCCCCTACCTGCGGATCCGCATCGGCGGGACCGACGTGGGGATCCCGACCTCGATCGGGCGTAATGCGAATTACACCTACCAGGGTCAGCCGTACACCTGCACGCTGCCGATGTCGACGAACACCGGCGCCTACGACGAGGCCAACGGGCTGCAGCCCGGTTCGATCCTGATCACCTCGGCGTGGCCGTACGTCTACACCCTCGGCGATTTCTTCGAGGTGTGGGGACAGTCCTACTCCACCGTCGACGTCAACGCGTCGTACACCGCCCAGCCGATCACCTACACCTCGAGCGATCTCCTCGGGTTCACCCCGGACGCGACGCACTCCATCCAGCTCTTCGTCGACAACCAGGTCTCTACCGCGGGGCCGGACCTCAACCTTGACACTTACTCGAACAACGGGCAGGTGTACCCGAGTTGCATGGGCCGGATCTACGGCACGGGCCACACCGTGTACCTGACCTACGCATCGTCCCTCTCGGCCCAGGTCACCCCACTTAGAGGAGCAAGCGGGCTCGCGACCTCGGTCTCCGGCGGAGCGCTCGCGGAGCTCGCGTGGGACAGCCCGGCACCCCACCTGATCACGCTCGTGTACGAGTTCACCTCGTTCGGCCACCTGCGCGAGCAGAGCCTGAACTGGCTACTGCTGCGCGGCGGCCACTGAGGGTTCCGTTCCGACCGTCGCCGTCCCCGCGCCGTGGGCGTCGCGCCATGGCGCCGTGACGAGATCGGTCCGTTGCCGCGGCATGACGACCGAACGCTCGACCTCGACGGCCAGGCCGCTGCGGTGGGCCAGGGTTCCGGTCCAGGCGATCATCGCGCCGTTGTCGACGCACAGCGATTTCGGCGGGGTGAAGCAGCGACCCCCCCGGGCCTCGACCATCGACCCGACCATGCCGCGCAGTCGTTCGTTGCAGGCGACGCCGCCACCGAGCACGACGTCGCGGCGCCCCTGGTGGGCGAGCGCTCGCTCGGTGATCTCGACCAGCATCCCGAACGCCGTCGACTCGACCGAGTAGGCCAGGTCCGCCCGCGACGCACCGCGCCGGTGCATCTCCAGCGCGGCGGTCAGCAGGCCGGAGAACGCGACGTCCATACCGTGAACGAGGTACGGCAGCGGCAGGAGCTCCTGGCCCTGCCGCGCCTCGACCTCGATGGCCGGCCCACCCGGGAAGGTCCCCCCGAGCGCGATCCAGAGCTTGTCGAGGAAGTTGCCGACGCCGATATCGAGGGTTTCACCGAGGACCCGGTAGCGCCCGGACCCGTAGACGATGACCTGGGTATTCCCGCCGCTGGCGTAGAGTAGAAGCGGGTCGTCGATCCCGCTCAGTACTCGGGCGATCTCGATGTGGGCGACGCAGTGGTTGACGGGCACGAGGGGCCGGTCCCAACTGAGCGCCAAGGTCCGTGCCGTCGTGGCGCCCGCACGGAGACACGGCCCCAGCCCCGGACCTTGGGCGAAGGCGACCGCCTCGATCTCCGAGGCGGCCAGGCCGGAACTCTCGAGCGCGGCGGCAACGAGGTTCGGAAGAACCTCGACGTGATGATTGGCCGCCTCGCGCGGATGGATCCCGCCGTGGGGGGGGCGGTACATGTCCGAGGCGAGCGCCAAGACCTGGGCGGCGTCGTCGACGATTCCGACCGACGCGGTGTGCGCGGTGGACTCGATGCCGAGAACGGCCATGGGAGTCTCCGCCGAGCGAGGCGGCGCCTACTCCTCGACCGATTCGACCCGGAAGAAGACGCCCTTGCCCCGGAGCGCCGCCTGCACCCGGTCGGCGAATTGGAGCGATTCGCGGACCGAGGCGTCGCGCGCCCACTCGTAGACGAAGTCGTAGCCGCCCTGCTGCGGGCGGAACCCCATGTCCTCGAGGACCTCGGCGACCTCGGAGAAGCTCGCCCCCTCGCTGTCGAGCTGGACGAGTAGGTAGGTCTTCACCACGGGGCCCTCCACCGGGCGTCGTTCGCAGGGTCGTCGTCGAGATAAAGGCTCGGCGCTCGGGGCGCTGAACGTTACCCGTAGCCGATCGTCGAGCTCGGGTCGACGGTGGATTCCGGAAGTTCGGGAGCGGTGCGCGCGTTGGCCGTGACGCCGACGGCGACCCCACGCCGCAGTTGTGCCATCTCGTAGGGCGCGAGGAGCAAGCGACCGACGGCGAGCAGCCGGTCGTCCGGGTCCACGAGGAGCGCGGGCGCATCCGGGCACAGCGACGAGTCGCCCCCGCGGACGAACTTCGAGAACAGGCTCTTGCCCGAGGCCACGAACGGCGCCGCGTCGGGGTCGACGACGATCCGGGCCCTCGGGAAGGGTAGGATCCGGTGCAGCTCCTGCGCGCCCTTCCACGTCGGCCGAGCCACGGCTCCCGGCCCAAAGATGAACCAGTGCCCGGTGCCGCCGAGCGCGGCGCGGAGTCGGCCGCTCTGGCGCGAACGCTCGCCGGTCATCCGGGCCGCCATCGGTACGGCGTCGGTGCCGTACTGCCACTCCAGCAGCGCCGCGATCTGGCGCCCCGTCCAAGCCTCGGTCCAATCGATCTCCATCGCGTCGGGATCGGCGGGGGTTGCGGATTCGTCCGCAGTACCCGCGGTCGCCGCAGGGGGTTCCTCGAACTCGTCGGGCCCGACCCAACATCCGACCGGGTACACGTCGGTGAGCTCGAGCGGGACCGGACCGACCGGCGTCGGACACTCCCACAGGATCGGCACCCCGTCCGGACCGGTGGCCGGGACGTGGCGAAGCGAGCCGGAGGTCAGCGCGACCCGCGCGCGGATCCGGTACGCGCCGCGGCCGGTCCGATAGTGTCGCAGCCGCGCGAGGAATCGGATCACGCTCGGGCGCAGGGTGCTCAACGGTGAGCTCGCGCGGAACGTCACGCGGGCCACCGGCTCGGCGGGGGCCAGGACGCGAGCCCCCCGGACCACCGACTTCAGGCCGGCGAGCAGCGCGGGGTGGGCGGCCGCACGACGCTCGGCCAGTTCCCAAAGCATACCATCGCGGATCGCCTGCCGGACCCGAGCCATCTCGTTCGCGCACGTCCAGAGATTGTGGCGGGCCAGGAGTCCCTCACGTTCGGCAGGCGGCATCCGCGCCACGTCCGGCAGCGGATGGACGGCACAGAGCTTGCAGCCGCAGATCGGCTCGCGGATCGTCTCGATCGCGACGGTCCCCTCCGGGAACAGCACGGCCCCTCGTCGGGCGAACTTGTGGTAGGAGGAGGAGTCGAACAGATCGACCCCCAGGAGAGCGGCGAAGGCGAAGACCATCGGGTGGCCTGCGCCGAAGAGATGGACCGGGTGCTGCGGGACCAGCCCCGGCCGCGCCGCGAGGATCGCCTGGGCGAGCGCGGCGTAGCGGTACTGTTCGAGCAGCGGTACGACCCCCCCGACCGCGAGGACATCACCGAGCTCCGACGCCGTCCGCGCCGATTCCTCCCGGAGCTCGGGAAAGAGGCCGCCCTGCACGGGCACGGCCAGCAGCCCGGTCCGACGCTCCCGCGCCGCCCGCGCCCGGTCGGCTGTGGTCTGGATGCCCCGAGCGGCCGAGCTCTGGTCCGCCGTCGGCTCGATGAACACGTCGAGGACGGTCGCGATGTCGCTACGGATGCGGCTCTGGAAGTCGAGGATCTCGTTCGGGTCGACCTCGACGGAGCCGTAGGCGTGCTGCTGGAACGCGCCCGAGTCGGTCATGACCGGCCCGTGGAAACCGAGGAGCTCGTGGAGCCCGACGGCGAGGGCCCGCTCCCGGAGCTCCGGATTGCGCCAGGCGATGTACGAGGAGGTGATCACACCGGGAAAACCGAACTCCCGTTGGATCTCGGCCGCGGGGATCGGCTGGCGTGCCGGGTCCGGATGTACGACCGGAAGGAGCGCCGGCGTGGAGATCGTTCCGTGGGGCGTGGGGAGCTTGCCCAGCCGAGCGAGCCCGTCCCGTTCGAGCACCTCGAACTCGCTCACGAACGTCCGACCCGGCCCCCGGACCAGCTCCCCCGGATCGTATCGAGGAGATCGTCCATCATGGCGCTCGAGAGCTTCCCGGTGTTCGTGTTGAGCGGACTCGGGTGGTACGACCCCCAGAGGAGAGGGAGGCCCTCACCGAGGGGAGCGCACGCCCCGTGGGCGAACGGCACGCTGACCTTGCTCGTTCCGTAGAGGTGCGCCGTGGCCGTCCGCACGGCATCCCAGGCAAAGCCACCGAGCGCGAGGTAGGCCCGCACGCGGGGGAGCAGCCGGAACTCTCGCTCGAGGTAGGGTAGGCACCGGTCCCGCTCGTCGGGGCGTGGCCGATTGTCGGGGGGAGCGCACCGGACCGCCGCGGTGACCCAGCAATCGGTGTAGTGGAGACCGTCGCCTCGGGTCCGCGAGGTCGGTTGGTTGGCGAAGCCGGAGGCGTGCAACGCCCGGACGAGGAACGCCGCGCTGCGGTCGCCGGTGAAGATCCGTCCGGTGCGGTTGCCGCCGTGGGGCGCGGGTGCGAGCCCGACGACGACGAGCCGGGCGTTGGGGTCCCCGAACCCCGGGATCGGACGCCCCCAGTACTCATCGGTGCGGAACTCCCGCTTCTTCTCTCGGGCCACCCGTTCACGGAATGCGACGAGCCGGGGACACTGGCGGCAGCCGATGATCTCGTCGCGGAGCACGGCGAGCGACTCGTGACCCACGTCTCGTCGAACCCCGGGCCGAGGCCCGGGCGGCGAGGACTCTCCCCCCGATAAGGGCGCGCGCGTCGGGCGCCTGCGCTCACCGGGCATCCGGCCAGACATCGACTCGCGAGCGGCGACCACCGGGGTTTTGGGGGCGCTCTCCACTTCCGCGCGATGTCCAAGGGCCGGACGGAGAGGACTGCTCCACCCGAGCGCGGGCGCGGCCGGGAACCGCCCCGCATTTGGCTCCTGGACACGAACGCGCTCCTCCTTCCGTTCCGCGAGCACTTCCCCTTGGAAACCGCAGCGGATCGAGCCATCCCTGGGATCGAGCTGGTGGTGCCGAACTCGGCGCTATCGGAACTCGAGCAGCTGCAGCACGATCGCGTCCCGCTGGCGTCGGCGGCCATCGAGCTCGCCCGAAGATTCCGGACGGTGACCGCGGAGGGGCGGGGAGACGATGCCGTGCTGGCGCTCGCGCGGCGGCTCGACGCAGGAGTCATCACGGGCGATCGGGCGCTCATCGACCGTCTCGGCTCGGCGGGGGTGCCGGTGTTGCGCCCCCGGGGTCGTGCCCGCCTCGAGCTCGAACGGCCTCCGGCAACCGTTAAGAATCGTTCTCGGCCCATTCGTCGGGTCGATGGGCGACGACGATCTGCTGCTCGCGGACCGGTCGATCCCGTTCGGTAGCGGGATCATCGGCGTCTGCGATATCTGCGGAAAGCGGCAGGCGGTCATCGTTCTGCAGAAGGAGCGGTTCAAGCTCTGTGTCCTCGACTTCCTGAACAAGACGTGGATCAACTCCACCACCACGCCCGGCCGGCCACTTCCGCCGTACCGGAGCGAGCGCGTATGGTTCCCTTCCGATTCGTCCTCCACGGGGCAGGCCCAGGGCATCCTGCTGACGCCGACCAAGCAGACCAAGCACCCGGGCGTGCTCGTCACCCCGGACGTCTACGGTCTCACGACGATGGTCCTCGACGCGGGCATTCGGCTCGCCCGCGAAGGCTACGAAGTGATCCTTCCGGACGTCTCCAAGCTCGACGGGCTGTCGCCGATGGACCACCTCTTCCTGCGGGCCGACGCCCGCGTGCGCGGGGGCATCCGGGTCGAATCCCCCCGCGTCCGCAAGCTCGTGCGTCTGTACAACGACGCTCTCGCCTACCTTCGCACGCGTCCCCTCGTCGACCCGACGAAGATCGCGGTCTTCGGAGCCTCCTACGGTGCGAGCCTGGGGCTCGCCGTCGCGGGAGAGAATCCGGGGCTCAGCGCCGTCGCCGTCGCGTTCCCGCTCCCCGTGGCGCCCGTAGGGTTTCTCCGTCTCCTCAACGCTCCGGTCCTCCTCGTGCTGGGGGGCCGGGACGGCAGGGCACGTCGGGCGCAGCAGCAGTTGGAATCAGAACTGCGACCGGCCGGCACGCCCCTCGAGACGCAGGTCTACCCCCCGGCCGGTCACCTGTTCCTCGCGCGCGACGTGCGGGGGTACGACCTCGCGTCGGCCGAGTCGGCGTGGACCAAGACCCTCGCCTTCCTCCGCGACCGGCTCGTTCCACCGCCACCGAAACCTCCACCGCCGAAACCAACTCCCGCGGGCCCGCCTTCCGCGCCGCCCGCCCCTGTGGCCAATGTCACTAGACCGGCGACCGCTGCCCCAGCGCCCGCGACTCCTGGCCCGACGCCCGGGTGACCGTCCAGTACCCCGCAATCCCCACCCGCGACCGAATTCGAACGCGTACCGATAGTCCTCGATCCGGGCCCGGTGATCGGTGGACCAAGCGTCGGAGCTACCAACTCCCGGCGAGAAGTGGGTAAGAAGAGGCGTTGAAGAGGTTGGATCGAGGCCCGAGTCCACGGACCCCGACCGCGTGGCCGCCGGCACGCGCCGGCCCCCGGAAGCGGTCCCGACTACGGGAGCTTACCGGCGCCTAGCTCGTTGCAGCGGAGCTCACGGAGGTGCGGACCGGTCCTACCATGAACAAGACCCCCGCCAAGAAGACGAAGATCCCGCCCAGAATCGATAGGACGTTGCCGCCCAGCCCGAGGAGCGCCCAGGAGATTGCTGCGAGCACGACGAGCAGCACTCCGGCGACAAGTGGCCGATCGCTCCAATCGCGGTAAGCGAGGTAAGCGAAGAGGAGGGCGAGGCCGCCCACCACCAAGAGCGCGATGCCCGCCGTGCCAGAGGCCAGCGCGCCGAACATTCGGCCCGTGGCAAGGTCCACGGCGCCCAGCACGAGGCTGAACAGCCCCGCGAGGGCCGTGAGCCCGCCTCCGAGTAACCCGAAGGCGTACCCCAGCTTGCGTTCCGTCACGGTCATTGATTGCTTTTCACCCCCTTTCCAAGTAGCTCCGCAGCGCGCCCCCGTCCCGAACTCGGGACCGGGATCCGCTGCGGGTCGGACACTCGGTGGTGGTCCCGTGGGCCCTTAATCGGCGACCAAAGGTCCTACCCGAACGGTGCTCTTCTCGTCGAGGGCCGGCCGCCGAACGGACGTCGCTCGAGTTCCGAGAGGGGCAAATAGTCGGTCACGGTGGGAGGGGCGAACGGGGGACGGTGTGCCCCGAAGTTCCGCAACAACGAGGTGTAGGAAGATGTCGGCATGGAAAGAGCACAGGTCGGGCGGTCGAAACCCCGGAGGAACGTGGGTCGGTTGGGGAGGGCTCGGATTACTGGCCGTCCTCACGGCCGTCGTGATGGTCGCTCCCGCCGCGATCGGGTCCGGTGCGGCCCCGATCGTCCTCAAGGCGCCCTACAAGGGGTCCAGTACCGGGCTGTTCAACTCGAACGCTCAGGTCAGCTGCGGCCACTCGAAGATCGTCAAGTCCGCCTTCTTCTCCACCCGGACCGCCGCCGGGGGATTCGAGGACAGCGGGCTCGCCCCCGGATGCCGCGTCGCGCCGGGCGCGGCGAACTACGGTTCGGCGACCGGTGAGTTCGCTCTGCTCGTACCGGTCCGGCTCGCCGCCGGGCTGCACCACATCGTGGTGAACCTCACCGTCACCTCGACCGAGACCACTTCGCTCACCCCCGGGAAGTGCGCCACGAGCACGGCGTCGGTCTACGACTGCTACAACGTCGCCGAGGCCTACGTCTTCGGGCAGGCCGCGCTCTACGACGCCACCAATGGGACGACGTTCGGCTCGACGAACAGCTGGCCGGGGTTCGTGAACCTGACGTTCAACCAGACCTCGTGCACCATGGGCGCGTGCACGGTCAGCGGTTCGGGCGGTTCCGGCGGGACGTTCAACTCGACCGCGCACATCCAGCTCTTCGTCAACGCGACGGTCAGGGGTGGCCAGTCCTGGAGCATCCAGGTCATCGTCTACGGCGGGGTGCTGGCCGAGATCGACTCGTTCGGCTCCCACGTCGTCGGGGGTATCGCGACGGCCACCGAGAACGTCGCCACGCTCGGCAATGGGGCGCGCATCACGGCGATCTCGCTCACGTAGGTCCAACACCCGGTCTCTCGGGGGGGCCGTGCTCCTCCGGGAGACCCAACACCCTCACGGGTCGCGGTAAGGATCGACCCTAGACCGGGGAGCTCCCGGGTCCATCGGGCGCGACCGTGCGGGACGGCGGACGCCCGCGGTACGCCCAGCCGGCGATCGCCGCGACCACGGCGATGCCGAGCGCCACGAGCAGCACCGTTTGGGTCCCGTTCGACGGGGTGCTGGCGCCCTGCGGGGAGCTCGCGGCGATCGGCTCGTAGAAGATCTGCACGCTCGCGGCTGCCCCGGCCACGACGACATCGCCCGGGTCGCCGTAGGTGAGGAAACCGGTCACCGTGCTCGGAAGGTAGGTGTAGGTCCCGTTGGCGAGGGAGACGGCCAGGTGGCTCTGGTTGAGGAAGTACTGGTGCCCGGCGAAGACGAGGGTCCAGGGCGTCCCCGCCGGGAGCCCGACCTCCGTGACGGTCACCAGGTAGTTGATCGTCCCGAAGACGATTGGAACGAGGAGGTTGCCGCGCGCGTCTTCGCCCGTGCCGTTGGAGGGCGTGGCGGGGACGTATCCGACCACGTGGGGGATCTTGTACCAGAAGGTGCTGTTCGGCCCGTTCTGCTGGGGGACGTAGATCGTATTGGCACCGGACGAGTAGGCGACACCGTTCACCACGACGGCCCAGAAGGTCCCTGCGTGGAGCCCGCTCTCAACGAAGTCGATCGTGTAGCCGGTCCACGCAACGGCGAGCGGATACCGGTCCTCGGCCGACCCTCCCAGGACGAGGGGGGCATCCACAATCCCGTCGCCGATGGAGCTCGGAACGTTCTGATCCGGTCCGGTCATGACGTCGGGCCCGGTGTGGTTGCCCCAAAAGTTCCCCCCTTCGGGGTAGCCCGCGTCCCAGCTCACGGCTCCCGCCGACGGACCGATCGACCAGACCCCATCGGAGACGAAGTTGTTGTGATAGATCCACACGCCGGCCGCCGCCGAAAGGACGAACGCCGAGCTGTCGTTCCAGAGCTGATTCGCGGTGGCGGAGGTGTTGGTATCTCCGACGAGCGAGAATCCGGTACCGCTGCGCGAGAGGTTGTTCCCCGCAAGGGTCAGGCTCGTGCACTCGACCGCCTCCAGCGCGATGCCGAGCGCGGTGAGATTGTTCGAGTTCACGGAACCGCCCGTGACGCCGGCCAGCGAGACGCCCACCACGCTCCCGCTCGCGGCGTACGCACGATTGCCCTCGACCACGACGTCGCCGCCGCCGACGAACTGGAACGCTACCGCGCCGACGTCCCCGGCGACGTTGTCGGCGACGAGCAGGCCGCGCCCTTGGGACTCGAACAGGCCGCGGGCGGCGGCGCCGGAGAAGTTGTTCAGCTCGACGGTCAGACCGTTTACGCCGAAGGCATCGAGCCCGTCCGCCGTCGCCCCCTCGACCGCACTGGAGGCGAGGTCGACCGAGCTATCGTTCTGCAGCAGGATCCCCGTCCGGGATCCCACCGCGAGATCGTTCGATAGCTGCAGGCCGATCGAACCGGTGTCGTCGAAGCCCACGCTCGCGTTCCGGGCGACGTCCGTCGCGAGAACCACCTGCTGGTCGGCGACGAAACGGTAGGCGACGGAAGGGCTCCCCAAGGCGCCGACCGCCTCGTCCTCGAGGAGAGAGAGCTGGGAGGAGGCCTCGAAATCGATTGCCGCCACGCTACCCGAGGCCTCGCTGCCGGTCAGGTACACCTCGTTCGATCCGGAAACCTTCAGGCCGGTGGCGCCGGGACTCGAGAAGTTGGAGTCCAGGACCGACACGTTCGTGCAGTCAACGATCGCTCCGCCCGACGAACTGAATCCCGTGTACGAGACCGCGTCGATGGAGAGATTGCGGTCCCCCGCGGCGTGCAGGCCGGTGCTTCCTCCGACCGCCGCGTTGCCCCGGAGCTCCGTGAATGAGGAGTTGGTCACGGCCATCGCCTCCGGGCTTGCTCCCAGCCAATTGTTCGAGACGGTGGCGAACTCGGAGGCGTTGACCTCGATGGCGATCCCGGTCGCATTCAGTTCGTTGTCCGCCACCGTCGTGTCGTTCGTCCCATTGAGCAGGACGCCGACCCGCGAGCCGTTCGCCCGAAGTCCGTCGACGGCCGACCCGGTGGTCCCGGTGAGCTCCGCGGCGGCGCGGGTGCTCGAGCTCAGGTCGTCACTGGCGAGGAACAGCCCGGAGACCGAGGCGGCTTCGAGGCCCGATGTACTGCTGGCCGAGAGGTTGGTGACCGAGACCGTGGACGAGTTCGCCACCCCGACCGCCCAGCCGGGCGCGTGGACCGTCACCCGGTCGATCCGAACGGCCTCCGAGTCCGCCACGATCACACCGCCGGCCGACGAATCGAGCGAGAGCCCGGACAGCCGGACATCGTGCGCGGAGGCGATCTCCACGGCCGCTGAGGCCTCGGGGAGGGCGGTCAGGAGGTTCGAGCCACCCTGGACCGTGCTTCCGTTACGGGCGATCAGGAGCTCGCCGGAAAAGTTCGCCGTGACCGTGTAGCTGTTCCCAGCCACCGTGATCGGGGCGCTGGCGTTGCTGAGAGTACCGTTCGGCTCGATCTCCGTGACGCCTCGGCCGGAGAGTGCCGTGAACGGATGGGCGGATCCGACCGAGAAGTGGCGAGAGTCGCCGAGGACGGCCGCCGCGCTCGGGGGCCCGAATTCGCGTGCGACGTGGGATGCCGCGGGGGAACCGCGGGATCCCGACGCGATCGACGAAGTCAGAACCAGCGCGATCGCCACGATGGCCAGAGCTCGCCCGCTGAGCACGCGGGCCTCGCGAACGCCGGCGAGATAAGCCCCCCGCCGCCCCGGCGGCGCGGCCCCGTAACACTACGAAATTTCGGGAGAGCCGCGTGGATTCCGGGGGGTCCCGCCTACGGGGCCGGCTCGCCCTCTCGGCGGCTGGGTCGCTCCGTCCGACTCGGGTGCTGGCCGTCTCCCTTCAGGGGATGGGCCATCCGAACGTCATCGCGGCCATCACGTAGGCGCCGCCGAGGATCAGGGCGAGCGCCACGAGCTTGAGTACCCAGCTCAGGCCGGTGACAATGACGAAAACCGCGACCCCGGCCAAGACGAGCAGGATGCCAAGGTTGATCGATACACCGAACATCGCCCGGTCAACCGCAGGCTCCGCTCATCAGTCCCCATGTCACGGCGTTACCGACGCGGGAAGGAGTAAACATCGTACAGGCCAGCGCCTACGGCGGGCAGAGCGACCGAGTGCCTGCGGGAGACTATCCGGCGCGTCTCAAGAGGGAGTTCGACCTGTGGCCGGTCCATGTCGTGGGCGGCCGTCAATCGGATCACGGTGGATTCGTCGGAGGAAGCCGACCGGGTCGTGGCGGCGTTCCGGGCCCGGAGCCGCCAGGTCGACCTGGAGCCCGGTTTCCTCGGGTTCGAACTGTGGAGGGAGATCGGTGGGAAAGAGGTCCTGGTGCTAACGCGCTGGAGTCGTCGGGAGGACTTCGTCGCTTGGACCGAGAGTCCGGCGTTCCGACACGCTCACGCACGGGCCGCCGAATCACCCGGAATTGGCGGCGGCAGCTTGTACGAGATTGTTCAGGAGGCGACCCCCTCCGCGGGGTCGTCCGACTGATCGGCCCAACGGCGCCGCGGTTACGGGTGCACCGGAGCCCCCTGGGGGCGTCGGACCGGGAAAAAGGCCCTCGGAGAAGGTATTTCGCCCCGGCGGTCGTGTCGCGGCCCCATGCCCTCCAACGGTGGGCGCGATCCCTTGACCCGAGGGCGTGGCGCCAGCCGGAATCGATGCGTTCCCCGGACGCGGACCCCGCACCGGCCGGAACTCCGCGCCGCGGTCGCACTTGCTCTTGCGGCGGTGGCACTCTTAGTGCTTCCGAGCGGAGCGTTGGGAGTCGGATCCCTCCGGGGGGTGAACGTTCCTGCTCCGGCTTCGAACCATCCGCCCATCACCCTCCCCGCCGGCCATCTGCCCGCCTCCCCGTTCGGCAGCGTGCCCCAACCGGGCTGGGTCTCCATCCGCCCCGCGCAGAGTCCAGAGGCCCGTTCCGGGGCGATGATGGCGTTCGATTCGAGCGACGGGTATCTCGTGCTCTTCGGCGGATGGAACGGGACCTATCTCAACGATACCTGGACGTACTCGGGCGGGGTTTGGACCCCGCTCCCCACCCCGGTAGCCCCCTCCGGACGCGCGTACGGGGCGATGATCTACGATGCCTCCGACGGCCAGCTCGTACTGTTCGGCGGATTCAACGGGAGCTTTCTCGGCGACACCTGGACGTTCGTGCACGGAGTGTGGCACGAGCTTCCGCCGGGCTACGGGCCCGCCGCCCGGTCCCGCGCCGGGATGGCGTTCGACGAGGCGGACGGCATGGGCGTGCTGTTCGGCGGTCTGGGAACCCGCGGCCCCTCGTCGGACACCTGGACGTTCCACAACGACCGGTGGGCGCGCCCGTTGCTGCATTCCGGGAGTCCTCCGGCTCGAGCCGGTGCGGCGATGTCGTTCGACGCCGGTGACGGTAGGATACTGCTGTTCGGGGGGAACTCGACGCGACCGCTCAACGACACTTGGGAGTACCGTGGCGGCGCCTGGGCCCCGGTCAACGGCTCGGTGAGCCCCCCCGCCCGCGGGGGAGCGTCCTTGGCGTGGGACCCCACGGACGACACGAGCCTTCTCTTCGGCGGAGCGAACGGGACGACGTTGGGCGACACCTGGGGGTTCCACTCGGGTAGCTGGACGCCTTGGACGGACGGGCCGGGTCCCGGTGTCCGATCGGACGCCACCCTCGCGTTCGACGCGGCCGACGGGTACATCGTTTTGTTCGGTGGAGCCGCGGGGATCTTCCTGGCCGATACCTGGGGGTTCCGCGCCGCCCCGTCCAATCTGACCTGGTCCGCCCTGCCCGCCGGACTCACGCCCCCCGGCCGGACCCAGGCCGGTATGACCTACGACGCCTACGACGGCTACGTGGTTCTCTTCGGTGGTCACCAGGGCGCCGGCGGAGGACCCCTCTTTGGCGACACGTGGACCTACCGGGCCGGGGTCTGGGCCGAGCTCCACCCCCCGGTCTCCCCCTCGCCCCGGCGCGCGGCGCTGTTCGTCTACGATGCCGCCGACGGCTACGTGGTCCTGTTCGGCGGTTCGTCGGCGCGTGGATACCTGAACGACACGTGGGAGTTCCGCGCGGGGATCTGGAAGCGGGTCCACACAGCGGTCGCTCCCGCGCCCCGCCGGAGCATGGGCGGAACCTTCGACGCGGCCGACGGCTACGTGCTGATGTTCGGCGGGCATGCCGGAACTGGCCGCGTCTACCGCGATTTCAACGACAGCTGGTGCTTCCGCGCCGGCCACTGGACCGAACTCTCGAACGAGAGCCCCCCGAGCGCCCGCGCCGAGCCCGTGCTCTCCTTCGACCCTGCGACCGGAACGTCGGTCCTGTTCGACGGGTACGTCGACGGCGCCCGGCACATCCGGCTCGAGGATGACACGTGGAGCTTCGCCCACGGCACGTGGACGCTGCTGTGCCGACCCTGCGCACCGGCGCAGCGCGACGGTGCCGGAGTCGCGTTCGACCCGCGTCTCGGCGCCCTGGTGGTCTACGGCGGCCACAACAACTCGACGGTACTCGGCGATACCTGGGCGTTGTCCGGCGGCGGCTGGTTCGAGCTCTGCGGGGTCTGCGGGCCGCAGGTGCGCGATGCCCCGTCGCTCACCTTCGATTCCGCCGATGGCTATCTCCTGCTGTTCGGAGGCGGGTACCCGACGTTCCTGGACCGTACGAGCCCCTGGGCGTTGGTACCACCGGTCCGGGTCACCGCGAACGGGACACCGGCGGAGGTCGACGTTGGCGTCCCGGTCCAGCTCCTCGGGGCGTTCGACGGCCCATGGGCCGGGTACTCGACCTCCTGGTCGCTCGGCGACGGGAATGCAAGCACGCTGGCCGACCCCCAGTACGCCTACGCCAGGCCGGGAGACTACAACGCGACCTTCGTCGTCCGTGAGTCGACCGGGCTCGTGACGATGGCGACGATACCGATCCGCGTGAACCCCCGTCCGGCACTGACGCTGACGGGCTACCCCTCGACGATCGACGCGGGCCAGTCGGTCAACCTCAGCGCGGTCGTCAGCGGGGGCACCGGGACGGTGTCCGTCGGATGGAACTTTGCCGATGGCTCCGGGAGCAGCGGGCTCGACTCCGTCGCCCGCTTCGCTTCCCCCGGGACGTACACGATCGAGTGTTGGGCGAACGACTCGGAAGTCTCGTCGTCCGCGAACCTGACGATCGTGGTCGATCCCGACACGACGGCACTGGCGTCCGTTTCGGCACCGACGACCGACCTTGGGGTCAGAGAGCGATTCTCCGTCCAGGTCGCGAACGGCACGGGGCCCTACACGGCCTTCTGGAAGTTCGGCGATGGCGCTTCGGGCACGGGCCTGACCGTCAACCACTCCTACGCAAGGTCCGGGGTCTTCACCGTCCAAGCGTGGGTGAACGACAGTACCGGGTACGACTCGGAGCAGAACCTCACGGTTCGGGTCAACCCGGTACCCCAGGTGTCCGCGAACGAGAGCGCCGCGATCGTCGACGTCGGTGCACCGATCGATTTCTCGGCGGCCGCGTACGGCGGCACGGCGCCGTTCACCTATCTCTGGAACTTCTCTAGTGGGACGAATGCCACGGGCCCGTCGGCGGCGGTGCGCCCGGCGCAGCCCGGTGCCCTTGTCGCGACCGTGGTGTTGACCGACGCGGCCGGCGATAGCGCTTCGGCGAGCCTACCCTTCCGTGCGGTGCCGGTGCCTGCGGCGACGATCGATCTGAGTTCCAACGTCACCGAGCCCGGCGTTCCGTTCCAGGCGAACGCCGTCGTCGCCGGGGGCGTGGCTCCGTTGCGGTACAATTGGAGCTTCGGTGACGGAGGGTTCGCGGCGGGCGCGACCACCAACCACACCTACGGATCGAACGGGACCTTCGTCGTCCAGCTGGTCGTCTCCGACGCCGACGGTGCGACTGCGCTGGCCTCGTCGAACATGACGGTCGGTCCCGCCCCCGGGCTCGTCCTCCGGCTGGTCGGATCGCAGGGCGGTCTGAACGGCAGTCCGTTCAACGTCACCTTCGCCGCTCAAGGTTCCGGGGGCCTCGCTCCGTACAACGTCACGTGGTCGTTCGGGGATGGCTCGGTGGGCTGGGGACCGGGACCCGTGCACGAGTACAATTCATCGGGGAATTACACGGTCACGGCGCGCTTGATCGATGCCGCCGGGGTGCGTGCGAACGCGTCGTTGAACATCACCCTGAACGCGACGGGGGCGTACACCCCGTCGACCCCGCCGCCGCCCTCGCCTCGGACCGGTGTGACGTCGAGCCCCGTGGCGGGATTGAGCCCGCCCCGCGGAGCCCGCCCCGACTAACCGCGTTCGTTCGCCGCGCCTAGCGGCGGTGTCTCGAGGCTCGAGGGGGTGTTGCCGGCGATGAGCGCCTTCGGTCGGGTGAGGGTCCCCGGGGTCGCGAACAAGCGGTCGCTAACCCCGACCTCCTCGAGCCGGTTGCGGGTGATCTCGACGGTCGCCCCATCGCCCACCAGGAGGACATTGCGGCTCAGTTCGGGGAGCTTGGTGAAGCTGGCGGTGTACCGTCGGCGGGCCTAGAGTCGGCCAGTGCCTCCCTCCGCTGCGCTCATCCGACCGAGGTGCGCCACCAGGTCGGAATCGGGGACGAAGGGCGTTGGGACCTCGGACCACCCGGCGCGCGCGGCCGCCCATCACGGCGAGCAGACCCGCGCGAGTTTTGGTCGAGGACGGCCAACTGGGCGCAGATTTCGCCGGGGAATGTACATCTGCCGACGTTCCATCCCCCCCTCATGCCCGTCCCGTACGGCGGCCGAGGTTTGGCTCGACTCCGACCGTTCGCCATCGCTGGGCTCGTGGCGCTGGTGATGGTCCCCGGGCTCGCGGTCGCGCACGGTCTGACCTACGTCTCCGGGCACGGCCCGACTGGGGTGGGGCTCACCCCGGCCGGGGTCGTCCGCGCGGTCCACTTCCAGCGGTACGCCTCCGGTTCGACGGTGGCTCTCCTCACGTCGAACGGATCCACCGCTCTCTTGGACCTCATCCTGCTCAATGGCTCGAACGAGATCGTACTGTACGATGCCGGTACGAACTCTTCGCATGTCGTCCAGGCGGCGGTCCCCGGTGGTGCCGGCCTGGGGCTGGAGGGCCTGCATTGGGCGGGGACCGCGTTCTTCCTGGCGTGGTACAATTTCACCACCGCCAGCGCCTCGTTCGAGGAGGTGACCAAGACGGGCACTTATTCGGCGGTGACGATGCCCGTGGGGAACGGGACGCTCTGGACCATTCCCGGCGGGGACGCGAGCGGATTGTTCCTCGCCGCGACCGGTTTCCTGGTCGTCGTGAACCCCCGAACCCTAACTCTGTCGGCCAACTACTCCCTCCTCATCCCCCACCGTGCGGCGCCCACGGCTGTAGAGACCGACGCCTCGGGAAGTTCGATCTACGTCGCCGGAACCTCGGTGAGCCGAGCAGGGAGCGATCGCCCGTTCTTCGAGATCATCTCGGTCGCAAACTCGACGGGGCGGGTCCTGTCGCACGGGTTCGCGACCATGCCCTCCTCGCTCTCCGGGGTCTTCGCGTCCATGGCGTGGGCGCACGGCGAGCTCTACGTCTCCGGCTACATCCTCCGCTCGAACTCCACCGGATTGTCTACCGATGGCGGCTACCTGTACCGATACGACCCTGCCAGCGGGATCTTCCGCAACCTGTCGGTCGTGCTGCCCAACTCGACGTGGGCGGTCTGGTCGGTCGAGCCATGGGGCAAGTCCGTCCTCCTGTCGCTGGGCGGGTATGTCCTGCCGTCGTTCACAGTGAGCGGTGGAGAGTACCAGCTCTCGGCGACGGGATCGACGCTCACCAACCGGTCGAGCGTGTTTCCGACCGGTTTCGTCGCCGACTTCCTGGGCATCACCTCTCGGAGCGGGAGTTTCTACTTCCTAGGGGGCTACGACCAGCCCAGCTTCTCGGGCGAGGTCGTTGCCGTTCGGCTCTGACGTAGGCCGCATCGGCATGGACAACAGGTCGCCTCACTCGGGCGTTCGAACGGCTCGCCCCCGGGGAGGCAATCTGAAGAGCGGCGGGGGGCTCGGCAGACCGACACGAGACGCAGGCGTCCGGTCGACTCGGAGTTGTAAATGGAGGCAGCCGCTCACACCCAGGTCACCGCCCCGGGCCGTACTGAATCCGCCGTGCTCGCGGGGGGCTGCTTCTGGTGCACCGAGGCGGTCTTCACGGAGTTGAAGGGCGTGACCCACGTCTTGCCCGGCTACACTGGGGGCACCGTCGCGAACCCGAGCTACGAGGAGGTCTGCACCGGCCGGACCGGGCACGCCGAGGCGGTGCAGGTCGACTTCGACCCTTCGGTGATCACCTACGCCGACCTGCTGCGCATCTTCTTCACGATCCACGATCCCACCACCCTCAACCGTCAGGGCAACGACGTGGGAACGCAGTACCGCTCGGCGATCTTCTACCGGTCCGCCGAGCAGCGGGCCGCCGCGGAGTCGGTCGAGCGGGAGATCGCTGGCCAGAAACTCTGGCGGGGGAAGATCGTGACCGAACTCCAGCCCTTCACCGAGTTCTATCCTGCGGAGGAGTATCACCGGGACTACTTCCGGAGAAATCCCGAGCAAGGGTACTGCCAGATCGTCATCGCGCCTAAAGTGGCGAAGTTCCGCAAGCACTACTTCGATCGCCTCCGCCGCGAGGGGTAGACCGCGGCCACTCGAGCCCGGCCCGCGGTCCATCGCCGCGGCGCAGGCCCAAGCGGGGGGTCCCGGAACGGTCTCACCGATCGAACGGCGCCTGGCCGGCCCCGTCGAACATCTCCTCGGCCACTCGGGTCGATCGTGCCGCCTTCGCTACCCGCGTCCTTCCGACCTTCGACGGCGCGGGCCTTTCGCGCCGGTCGCTGCGCTTGCTGGCACCGCGAGTTCGAGCTGCGGGGCGCGCTCCCGTTGTCGGTGCTGAGGCCCTTATGAGGCTTGAGCGATGGGCCCCGTCTGCCGGGACACGGCCAGAGGTGGACTCCGACTTTCCAGGATGCGGGGATGGCCCAGCCCGGCAAGGCGCTGGATTGCTAATCCAGTGGTGATTTCACCTCGGGGGTTCAAAGGGGGGCCGGGTCGGACCCGGCTCCCGGAGGCTCCCCCTCCCCGCGTCCCGCTGCGCGCCCGCGACGGTCGGCACGCCGAGCGGGCTGGCTCGGTAGGTCTCTCCGTCGCGGCCGATCGTCATCATCTGTCCGGGCAGCGGGAGCGGCCCATCGACCACGGCCAGCAGCCGCACCCCATCGACCGCCTCGAGGATCGCCAGCCGGTGCGGGCGGGGCCACCCGGGTGGGGGGACCGACAACTCCGTGGCCGCGAGCACCGCCGCCTGGGCCGGGATCTCGACGGGCTCGACCTGGGCCGATCCGCACCTCGGACACGGCCCGCGACGGGGGAGGAACCGGCTGTGGCAGCTCGAGCAGCGGGAGATGAGCAGGTGCGCGGGGGCGGTCACGCGGCCCCCGACGCGGTTCGGCCGAGCAGCGTGACGAAGTTGTGGGAGCCCAGGCCGCCAACCGACTGGGCGAGCCCCACGGGGGGGACCCGCGGGAGGGCGAGCGCTCCGGCCTCCCCGCGAAGCTGGCGGGCGACCTCCGCGATCGCCAGCAATCCGGAGGCCCCCACGGGATGCCCACGCCCCAGGATCCCTCCCGAAGCGTTCACGGGGAACTTGCCGTCCGGCGCGGTCGCGCCGTCCATGAACCACGCGCCCGCTTCACCGGCCCCGCACATGCCCACGTCCTCGAGGTCGATCAGGGCGAAGGGCGCGAAGGCGTCATGGAGCTCGGCGAACCCGACCTCCTTGCGGGTGATGCGGGCCATCTCGTAGGCACGCTGTGCGGCCAGCCGCGTGGCACGGAAGCTCGTGAGCTCGGCGCGGTCGCAGAGGGCGAACGCATCGAACCCCTGGCCGATGCCGAGCACCGTCGCGGGTCCCTCGCCCGGCTCGAGGACCACGGCCGCCGCTCCGTCGCTGATGGCCGCGCAATGCAGCAGGCGCAACGGGGAGGCGATCGGTCGGCTCTGGGCGACCTCCTCCCGCGAGACTGGTGTGGGAAACTGCGCGTTCGGGTTGCCCCGCGCCGCCTGGCGGGCGAGCACCGTGACCGCATCGAACGCGGCGGTGTCGGCGTGGAAGCGCTCCAGATAGCGACCGGCGACGAGGGCCGCGAGCCCGGGCATCGTCGCGCCCTGCGCCTGCTCGGTGGCGTGGAGCGAACGCGCGAGAATCCGGGTGACCTCTTCGGTCGGGAGGCCGGTCATCTTCTCGCCCGCGACGACGAGCGCGCGCGCGGCGCGCCCGGCGCTCAGCTCGGTGACCGCGGCGTGGAACGCCGCAGCTCCCGTGGCCGACGCGGCTTCGACTCGATATCCCACGGCCGGGTCGAGCCCGAGCCGCTCGGCGGTCGCCGCGACGAGGTTCTCCACACCGGCCAGCGAGCCGCTCGCCATCGAGCCGACCACCAGGAGATCGATCGGCTTTCGTCCGATGGACTCGAGCGCGAGTTGCCCCGCCTCGGCGATGAGGTCGACGAGACCCTCGGGCCGGCGGCCCACTCGGCCCACGGCCGTCGCCGTGATCTGCTGCGGCATCGCCTAGCTCCCGGGCGCTTCGACGAGCGAGGTGACCAGCTCGAGGAAGTCGGTGAGCGGCAGTCCGGATTCCCAGCGCAGGACGGCATTCCCACCGCGGGTCGCGTCGATCGGCGGGACCCGCCGCCGGATGAGCTCCAGGCGGCCGCGGCCCGGCTCGGCCGGCGGGGCGTAGACCCTCCAGGGGTCGTCCCCGCGCAGTCCGAGTCGCCGGTAGGCGTAGATCGCGAGCAGGCCGACGCGCGCGACCGCGCGCCGATGGGACTCCAGCTGGTCGGCGGAGCGCCCGCTCGCGGCGGTGAAGTGAATGACCTCCGAGTGCGACGCCTTCACCTCGATGGGAAACGCGAACTCTCGTCGGAGCGCGACGAGATCGAACCCCATCGAGCCGGCGGCGCGGACGACGAGGAAGGGGTGGTCACGAACCCGCGCCAGCACCGAGCCGTGGCCGTTGCCGATCGAGGCCCCATACTTGCGCAGCGATTCCGGGTCGCCCTGGAGGAGCTGCTTGAGCTCCCGCTCGTAGCCGGACGCACCGCGAACCACGTCGTGGAGTGGGGTTGCCGGTTGATATACCTGGAGTTGGGCGAGAAGGTCGGCCCGCGCCGGGGCGAGCTCAGTTCGAGCCGGCCCCGGGCCGGTTCCAGCCCACGCGGGTGTTCCAGCCGGTTTCACCGCACCACGGGCACCTCAGGAAGTAACTCGCCCCTCCCCGGACCGCGCTGATCCCTATCCGAGGGGCGAGCAACGTCCACGCCGATCGAACGAATTGACGCCCGCACGCCGAGCACAGGAAGACCGGCCCGGTCCCCGACGGCGGCGATCCCTCCGAGGCGAGCCGCTCGCCGCCCGGGGGCGGGGGGAGTTGCCGGACCCGACGTATCGCGATGGGGACCGGCAGGACGATCGGAACGAGCAGGAGCAGCGGTGTCCAGACCGCGGGGGAAGGCCACCCCGACGGCCACTCTCCGGAGTCCTGGACGAGGAGGAAACCGAAGAGCGCGGGCAACGAGACCGCGACGAGCGCGGTGAGCCCCAGGGAGACCGGGCCCAGTACCGACCGGCCGAACCGGTCGTCGAGGGCATCGGAGCGTCCGAGGAGGTAGAGGAGGACCGCGAAGAACAGCGCGACGCTGACCGAGAGGATGATCGCGATCTCGACGAATCCGGCCACCGCCATCCATGCGTTCGGGGTCCCGCCCAGTCCATAGTGGCTCGGAACCGTTGCCGGGAGCTCGGGGCCTAAGTGGACATACGTCGCGTACAATGCCAGATCGCCGAGGAGCGCCCCGACGATCGGCGCCAACCAACGGAGCGAGCGCCGTCCCGTACGAAGGGGCTGGACGATGGGCGGGGGGGCGGGAGCGCTCACGGGCCTCCGCGAGCCGAGGGATGTGCGGACCGGGCCGACGCGGTCGCATCGCGTCCAACCACGGGCGGCACCACCTCCGCCGGGCGCAGCTGGCGAGCGAGTTCCAGCGCTGCCGCCAAGGTCGCCCGACCTTCGGCGGTGATCCGATAGTACTTCCGGACCGGCCCGAGGCTCTCGCGTCCGTGGAACGCCTCCACGCAATCGGCCCGACGGAGCCGAGCCAACGTCGGGTAGAGCGTCGAGGGGCCCACGCGACTGCCCGGACCGAGACGAGCGTTGAGCCGTTCGAGGAGCTGGTAACCGTAGGTCGGGCCGGAGACCGAGAGCTCCTCGAGGACCCAGATCGGATAGACGCCGCGTCGGAGTTCACGGGCGAGCCGACCGAGGAAGCGCTGCATCGGGGTGCGCGGCCACTATATCGTATGATGATATAGGTTCGCGGCCCGGACGGACCGGGGGCCCGGTTCCTCGCCGGGCGAGGCGATATACCCGGGGGGCGCTGTCGTCGACATCGTGGCGCTGACCGGCGGCCTCGAGGTGGCCGAGGAGGAACTCGGCATCGTCCGCGTCCTCGCGGGATTGGTCGCCGATGCCGACCGGCGACGCTCGGTCCGCGGCGTCTCCGCGGGCGCGGCAAAGATCACGCTTTCCGAGCTGCGGGGCCGGCTCCTCAAGGAACGCGTGTTCGAGGATCCGGCGCGGCTGTTGCTGCGCTTGCGGCGCCGCGGACTGCTCGAGGAGACCGCCGAGACCCGGACGGACCGTACCTACCAGATCCCTGCCCCCGAGGTGCTCAAGGAAGCGCTGATGGGGGAGCTCGCCCGCGCCGAGATCGCCGAGAGCGCCACCTACACCCCGGTGCCGGACGAGTCGAACGAGATCCGGGCGATGGACGGAGAGTTCGTCGCCCGACTTCGGGAGGTGCTCGCGTATCGGCTGGAGGCCACGCTCGCCTTCGGGCGCACGATCGGCGTGGTCGACCTGCGCCGCTACCTGGAAGGACTCTTCGGCGAGGCGCTCGCGCTCGATTCGTTGATCGCACTGCTCCAGCAGTACGCCCTCGCCGACGTCCCTCTCCTCGCGCCCAACGGCCGGACCACCGGCAGCACGGGGTTCCACCTCGCGTTGTTCGGCCCGCCCGGGACCGGCAAGACCTTCGCCATCGACGACCTCGTCCGCGGCAACCCCCGCACCGCGGTGCCCGCCCACGGCCTCGCCGGGCGCAACCGCTACTGCGGGGGGATCACCCCGGTGCAGTTCCTCCGCGTCGGCGCCTACTACTCCGGGCGCAAGTTCAACTTCATCGTGCCCGAGTTCAATGACTGGTTCAAGTACAAGGGGATGGTCGAGCCCCTCAAGCTCGTGATGGAGCAGCGCGAGGTGAAGTGGGAGACCACCCTCGGCACCGTCGGGCCCTACACGTTCCGCTCGTTCTTCACCGTCAACTACAACGTCCGAACCGGCAGCAGCGCCGATTACTGGACGACGGTGGCCGACCCCAACTTCGCCGCGCTCGAGGACCGCATGCTGCTGAGGTTCCATCAGATGACCCGCGAGCGGTTCCGCGCGGTGGAGTCCGCGGCGGAGCGGCTCGAGCTCGGGGGCCTGGACTTCCATCTGGCCGAGCCGCTGCGCGACCACCTGACGCTCGTGCACGCGATCGAGACGCGCCACCCGCTCGTCGCCGGGCACTTCCGGTCCAAGTCGGTCCGGCTCGACCCGAAGCTCTACGACCGGCTGCGCGCGGTCTCGGAAAAGGCGCTCGAGCGGACCCCCCACCCGACGTTCTCACCCCGCCTGAAGGGTCGCGCCGTGCGGCTCGCCGCGGCCTCGGCGCTCCTGCGGTACTTCGCCCACGACGACGACGAGACGCTCCCGATCGGACCGGACGAGGGGGCGCTCGCCGAGGAGTTCTACCAGGAGGAGATCCGTGCCCGCGAAGGTCGCCGCGGCTCGGCCGCGTACTGACCCCAACGGCGCCGAGCCGGCTCCCGACGCGCCGCGCTACCGTCGGCCCGGCGTGGAGGAGGTCCGCTGGGCCGCCCAGCGGGCGCTGGTCCGACCCGCGCGCCCGTTCGCCTCGCAGGCGGCGCTGCGCCGCGCGATGATCCCGCTGCTGCGACGCAAGGACCCGCTCTATGCGCTCGGGGGCCGCCGAATGCGGTCGCTCCTCCTGGAGGTTCCGGGCCTGAAGCTCCGCGTCCGGTTCGCCGAACGTCCCACGCGCCGCCCGCTCGCGCGCTGCCCGGTCTGCGGATCCGCGGTGCGACCGATCCGCAACCGCACGCTGCTCGGCGACCAGGTCACCCTGGGCTATCGGTGCGGGCGGTGCGGCTACTGGACCCACCTCAAGCGGCGGGTCCCGGTCCGCTACCAGTTCGTTCCGACGGGCACCGGCGGCGGCGTCGCCGATGGGCTGGCCCGGCTCGTCAGCCGCCGACGGTCTGGATGACCCGGCCGGCGTGGGCGTCGACCAGGACGATCGACTTCTGGCCCTTGTGCTCGAGCATGAAGTACCAGATCGGCACGTGCAGGAGCTCACCGTCGCTGATCTCGACGCTCGTGTTCAGCTGGCTGACCATGTGGTGCTTCTTGTGGGCCTGCTCACCCTGGAGCTGGGCGACGTAGGACTTCGCCGAGTGCTGGGCGGCGTCCTCACCGATGTCCCCGTTGAGCACCACGGCGCCGGCGGGGATCTGCTTCTTGTCGAAGATCCCCCGCTGGTCCATGGCGAACTGGTAGTCCTTGGGCTGGTAGGAGGTCATCCCCTTGACCGCGACGACCGGGTACTCGAACGTCCCCGAGAGCGTCTCGGAGCGGGTGGGATTGACGGGCGGGCCGGCCATCACCGGGATGACGGCGAAGCCCCCGCGGCGGCCCCCGCCGGAGAGCGCGCTGCCCAGGACCTCGGCCGCGGCGATCGAGCCGATCGTACTGCCGACGCCCACGGCGACGTCCTGGTACTGGTAGGTCGTCGTCGCCGAGGCCGGCACGACCCAGAACGGCACGTAGGAGAGCTTCTGCTCGACGATCTTGGACTCCTCGAAGGCGTGGCGGTGGAAGAACCCCTGGTCGACGGAGTCGTGGACGACCTTGAGCGCGTCGTTGGGCTCGGTGACCTTGGCGATGAGCATCGTGTGCTTGGAGATCGCCTTCCAGCCGGCGCCGCCGAGCGAGACCGAAGCGCCGCAGTACTCGCAGCTCAGGACCATGTCGCCGAAGGTCGGCTGGATCGGCGCGCCGCAGGCCGGGCACTTCAGCTCCTTGGCCTCGGGCGGGGCGATCGGGGCGGCGACGGGTGGCGGGGGCGGCGGGGCCGGCGCGCCTCCGGGCGCGCCGGGCATGTTCGGGATCTGGGCACCGCAGGACAGGCAGAATCGGGCGTTCGGCGGGAGCTCGGCGCCGCACTGGGGGCAATGCATGGGTCTCAGTTCCTCCGCGTCGTGTTCGGGATCATTCGGGCAGCGCCGTCCCGCAGTTCGGACAGAACTTGCCCGAGCCGGTGACCTGCGCCTGGCACTTCGGACAGGTCCGGGCCGGCGGGGCCATCGATGCGCCGCAGTTCGAGCAGAACTTCGTGCCGGGGGCGTTCGGCGTGTTGCACTTCGGGCAGGCCGGTCCCTGCGCCGCGGCGGGTGCCCCCATCGGGTTGCCGCACGACGGGCAGAACCGCGTTCCGGCCGGGACCATGGCGTTGCATTTCGGACACGGGCTCGAGGGCTGCTGGTAGGCGCCCTGCATGGCGCCGGACATCCCGTAGCCCATCCCGAGACCGGCGCCGAGGCCCACGCCGGCACCGGCGAAGGCTCCGGCGCCGCCGGACTGATTGGCGGCGGCCGTGGTCAAGGCCTGGCCGGCCTGGTACTGCATGTAGTTGACGCCCAGGACACCCATCGTCGAGCGCGTATCGACCGCCTTTTGGACCTCGTCGGGGAGGTTGATCGACAGTCCCTGGATCTGAACGAGGTCGACGCCGAACTGCTCGAAGTGCTGGGGGGCCGCCCCGAGCACCGCCTGCTCGATCGTCGTCAGTTGCGAGGCGAGGTCGGTGACCCGCATCCCCTGGTCCTTGAGGTGACCGAGGGTGTTGTAGACGAGGATGACGATCTGGCTGCGGAGCCGTCCCTCGACATCGCTGGCCGTGGCGGCACCGAACGTCCCGACGAACTGGTTGATGAATAGGTCGGGCTTGCCGATCTTCCAGCGGTAGGCGCCGAACATCCGCAGGTTGACGAGCCCGAAATCCGGGTCGCGGAATACGTAGGGCTCGGTCGATCCGAACTTGCCGTCGAGGACGCGGCGTTGGAGGTAGTAGACCTCGGCCTCCTGCCGCACGCCCGTGAGGGCCTGGATCAGCCCGCTGAGGAGCGGGGCGTTCTGGCTGGTGAGCGCGTAACGGTCGGGCCGGTCGAGGTAGGCCAGGACCTTACCGTCGCGGAAGAAGACCGCGGTCTCGTCCTCGCGGACGACGACGTTGTCGTTGAGGCGGATGTTGCGCGGGACGCGCCACATCACATTGTCGCCCTTGTAGGCGTCCTCCCAGTTGATCGTCGTCGCGCCGATCAGGCTGCCGCCGGTCGCGGGAATCGGTCGGTTCGTTACCATCGTTCGTGCTGCTCCTGTGTCCAACGGGCTAGACCGCGATGCCTTCGATCGTGGCCATCCGGGATTGGAAGGCGTTCTGGAGCTCGCCGGTCAACCCTCGCAGGCGGTCGACCTCGGTGCGAATGGCGCCGGCATTGTTGCCGCCGGCGGCGGCCTGGAGCGGCGCGAGCTGACCCCGCAGCTGGTCGGCCGCGAGGACGAATCCGTAGTCGTACTGGTAGAGCTTGTCGAGGTCGCCGCTCTTGATCCGGATCGCCGGCGAGATCCCGGAGTAGCCCTGCTCGGCGTGGCGGATCCGCCCTTCGAGGACGGTCACGTCGCTCAGGATGAGCGCGAGGTCGTTGAGGCTGCCGTACTGGTTGGCGTTGGTCAGCGCCTGGCGCACCTGCTGGATCTGACCGATGGTGTCGAGGAGCTTGTCGGCGACCTGGCGACGCAGCAGGCTGTCGGCGGCACGGATGTCCTCGTCGATCCGGTACCCCCGGTAGCCCGGGAGGAGCATCTGGAGCTTCTTGAGCGCGCCGCGGTCCTGGTCGACCCGCGAGCGGATATCGACGGCGGGCGCGCCGGCGGCGGGCGGGGGAGCCGGGGTCCCGAGGGTGGCGCCGCACTGGGCGCAGAACTTCGCGTCGGGGGCCACCGGGGCGTTGCAGTGCGGACAGGTCGTCGGTGCGGCGGTGGGCGCGGCGGGAGGGGGCGGTGGAGTGCTCATGGACATGGTGCTACTTTTCCGGCGGCGCTGCGGCCGTGGTTCCGCTCCCGGAGGGTGGGGGCACGTTGGCCGGGTGGGCGGCCTTGTAGTCGAAGGCGCTGACCGGCGGCTGGGCGGCCCACTCCTTGCGCGCCTCGGTGCGCCGCTGCTCGGCGGCGAGCTGACCGGAGCGCCAGTAGATGCCCCCCACGGCCACGGCCAGGAAGACCAGGAACACGAACGCGAGGATCAGCCGCGTGACCAGACCGATCGCCCCGTCCGGATAGAGACCGTCGGTGACGAACAGAACGGTGAATCCCATCGCCAGGAAGCCCCACGACGCGGCGCGCGCCATCAGAGGCTGGGCAACGGCCGCCTGGGCAAAGTACGACCCGGCGGCGAGCACGAGCGACAGCACGCCGATGACCATCAACGCCAGGAACGGTCCGGCCGGCGGCTCGAACGGCGAGACGACGAGCCAGATGACGAGGAACAGGATCGCCCCCATCGCCAGGGCGATGGCCAGGAACGCCGCGCCCGAGAGCGTTCGGGCCAGCCCACCCGCGGCGGTCATCGAGAGGAAATGAAGTCGGGCCCACTATATCATCAGTACCTCGGGACGGGCCCCCCGTGCGAGGCCGTTGCACACTCCGGGGAGGAAGCCCCCCCGGATGGCCCGGCTACAGTCGGGGTTCGTCGTCGCGCTTGTCGCGGGGTTTGGGAGGGGGCGGGGGAGGTTCCTCCGCGGCCGGGGGAGGGGGGGCCGCGCGCCCACGCGAGGGCGCGGGGGGCGGAGGAGGCGCGGACGAGTTGGGTGCCGGTGGCGGGCGCGCTCCCGGCGCCGGAGTCGAGGACGTCCTCCGCGAGGCCGTCCCGGCCGGGAGGACCGACTTGGCCTTTCCGAGGAGGTTACGGATCGAGCCTTTCGGCTTGCGTCCGGCCGTCTCGGTCGAGGTGTGTGGCGTGGGGAGGTGGCCCGCCGTGAGCGCCGCGCGGTCCACCTCGAGGCCGCACTTCGGACAATGGCGGTACTGTGCGATGCAGTGCTGACAGAGCGCTGCCCCGCACGAATGCTCGACCGAGGCGATCCCTCCGCAGCCGATGCACCGCGCCTCCGGGTGCGCCGAGGCGTGCGACCTTCCGTGGGGAGCGGAGGCGGGGAGCGGCGTGGCGGAGGTCAGCTCGTCGTCCACCGGGAAGAACGCCTCGCCCGAGGCCGCGTGAGCGGGCAGGGGAGCGCTCGCGGTGGGACCTTCGGCGTCGGTCTCCTCGCCGGGTGCGGGCGCGGCGAATTCCGGGGTGTAGGCGCCGAGGTCCACCGCCGGCAGCGGTGCATGGACCGCACCGCCGGCCTTCTCGACCGCCTTGATCACACGGGCCTTGAGGAGCCCGACGTGCAGATTCCGCACGAGCTGGAAGAGCGTCCGCTGATCTTCCGGAAGCAAAAGGGCTTGGCGGGCCAGCTCCTCGACGTCGGGGGTGAGGACCAAGTTCTCCGGGCGCACTTCGCGTTCGAGGACGCTCCGGACGTAGCCGAACAGGCGCTGAAGGTCGGTCAGCGAGTAGCTCGGCGGGGACAGGAGCGCCACGTCGGCGAGGGTGAGGCCCCTTTGGTCGAGCCCCTGGGGTCGCTGCTCGAGCGCGCTCGTCACCAGCCGGCAGGAGGCCTCCTCGAGCGAATGCATCTCGGCCTCGCTCAGGCGGTCGAGGTCGATCGCGGGGGTGCGCGCGAGCGCCCCGAGGACCGGCTGCAGCAGGTCGTAGGGCATGTGGAGGGTGACGAACAGGTCGTTCTGCGTCACCGGGCGGCCGAGCTTGGCTTCGAGCAGCAGCGCCTCGCGGCCGTACTTGTCGATGAGTCCCTCGCGGGTTTTTTGGAGCGAGGCCTTCTTGCCTTCCTTCGCCGGCTCGAAGTCGGAGTCGAGTCCCAGCGCCCGATCGAAGGCGATGGCGGCCTCCTCGGGTCGACCGAGACCGAGCAGTGCGAGCCCGCGGCTCGACCAGGCGTACTTGTTCGCCGGCGAGATCTGGGTGGCGTGGTCGTAGAGCGCGAGGGCCTCGTGGAGATGGCCGAGCCTCTCGGCGACGAACCCGGCCCTCAACGGTAGATCGGGATCCTGGGGCTCGAGCGTCATCGCATGGGCGAGCGCGTCCGCGGCGCTGGGCCACTTCTCGAGGCGAACGAACACCTCGGCGAGCCGCGCCCAGAGGGGGACGGACTTCGGGAGCGCCTTGGTGGCCTGCTCGAGCACGTGGACGGCCTCGGGCAGTGACCCGAGGGCAGCCTCCGACTCGGCGAGCAAGAGGTAGATCGTCGGGTCCAGCGCGACCTTCGGTAGCGCGGCTCGGAGCGTCTCCTTCGCCTCGGCGGGCTTGCCGAGGACGAGCTGCATTCGAGCGATCCCGGCGACGGCCGCGACATTGGAGGGGTCCCCGACCCGCACCGCTTCGTAGGCGGCGAGCGCATCCCCCGGCCGCTCGAGCGCCGCCAGCGCCTCGGCTCGAAGTAACGCGGTCGCCGCGGGGCTCGCGGCGCCCTCGGTTGGAGGAGTACCGTCGAGCAGCTCGAGCGCCAGGTCCGGGCGGCCGGCGTGCAGTCGGAGCCGCGCGCGTCGGGTCGCGATCTCCACCCGTAACGTCGGTTCCAGCGCGGCGGCCCGTTCGAACGCGGCGTTCGCCTCCTCGACGTGACCGAGGTCGCCTCCGACCTCCGCGATGCGGAGCCAGAGCTGCGGATCGTTCGCCTCCGGTCCGCCGGCCTTGGTCAGCTGCTGGAGCGCTTCGAACGCATCGGCCTTCTCCCCGGCGGCGAGGTGGACGTCGGCCTTCTCCCGGAGCGCGGGCCCGTTGGCCGGGTCGAGCAGCAGGATGGCCTTGAGCGAATAGAGCAGGTCGGCCGGACGACCGAGGGCGCGGTAGGCTTCGGCGCGCGTCCTCCACGCCGCGAGGTCGTTGGAGTCCTCGTGGAGGAGCCGGTCGACCTGCGGGACGACGTCGTTGAAGCGGCCCGAGCGCAGCAGCGCGTCGGCGTAGGCGAGCCGGCCGGCGCGGCTCTTGGGGTCGAGCTTGAGCCCCTGTTCGTAGTAGCGCAGCGCGTCGGCGTAGGCGCCCTGGGCGCGCAACGCTCCAGCGATCTCGAAGTGGATCTGTGGGTCACCCTGGGCGGCGCCCACCGCCTTGGTCAGCGACTCGAGACCCTCGGCGCGCTTGCCGCTCTTGAGCAGCAGCTGGCCGCGGCGTCGGAGGAACAGTGGGTTTTGGGGATCCTTCAGGAGCAGCAGGTCGAGGTAGCGCAGCGCCGACGCCTCGTTGTTGAGCTGGGTCAACACCTCGACCTCGCCCCAGAGGAGGTCGGCGTCGTCGAGCCCGAGCTGGATGGCGAGCGAGTACTCCTTGTCGGACTCGGCGAGGTGGCCGGCCTCGCGGTGCAGGTGGCCGAGCTCCTTGCGGGCGTCGCCGCGCCGGTCGTTCCCGGGGAGTGCGAGGAACTCGGTGTAGGCCTGCGTCGCGCGGTCGGGCAGGTGGGCCACGCGGGCCGCGCGCGCGAGCCCGAGCAGGCTGCTCGAACGTCGGTCGGAGTCGAGGCTGGCGCGTTCGTAGGAGACGAGAGCGGTCCGGGCCGACTGCGCGCGTTCGGCCGAACCCTCGGCCTGCGTGTAGGAGCGGGCGAGGTAGAGGTGGCCGCGCTCGAGCGCGAGGTCGGTGCGCGTCGGGTCGCGACGGAACAGCTCGTCATAGACGGCGACGACCTCGTCGTCCCGGTGGAGCGCGGTGAGGAGCTGCTTCTTCTCGAGCAGGTAGCGGACCTCGCCCGGACGCTTGGCGAGTAGTCGGTCATAGGCCTCGAGCGCCGCCTCCCGCTCGCCCAAGGCGGCGCGCGCCCGAGCGAGCTGCTCGCGAGCGAGGAGGTCTTCGGGCGACTCCTTCAGGATCGCCTCGGCGAACTCGCGTGCGAGGGCCGGCCTCTCGGCACTCTGCGCCGCCACCATCGCCTTGCGCAGCTCGGCGAGCTCCTTGGGGTGGGTCTGGGCGAGCCGCCGATACTCTTCGAAGGCGGCGTCGGCTTGACCCATCGTGAGCAACAGCTCCGAGAGCATGCGCATCGCCTCGAGGTTGCCCGGTGAGACCTCCAGGATGGCCCGAGTGACCTCCGCCGCCAGCTCGTCGCGGTGCAGCTGGACGGCCAACGAGCGGAGCTGCTGGAGGTTGGAGAGATTGCGCGGGTCGTGTTCCCGCACGCGGGTGCGCAGCGACAGCGCGAGCTCCGGGTCCTTCCCGCGTCGCACCACGGCGTCGGCGAGGTCACCGAACAGCGCCGGCTCGACCGCGAGCTTGGACTCGAGAAGGCGTCGCGCCTCGGCGCCCGCGTCGTCGTCGCGCGCCAGTGCGAACAGCAGCTTGGCGCGTGCGGCGATCGTGCGCGGATCGTCCGGGCCCACCGACCGCAGCCGTTCGACGGTGGCCGTAGCGCCGTCGGTGTCGCCGACCGCGATCTGGCTCTCGGCCTTGGCGAGCAGGAGGTCGACGTCGTCCGGGGCGCCCCGCAGCAGGATCTCCGCCGCCTCGAGGACGGCCCGTTCGCCACCCTGGGCTCGGGCCAGCTGCATCTTCACCCGGAGGGCGCCGGGGTGCTGCGGGTTGAGCTTGAGCGCGCGCTCGACGAATTGCATCGAGCTCGGGTCGAGCTGCTGGGCGTGGAGGTAGGCTTCGACGGCGCCCTCGGTGCGGCCTTGGATACGCAGGACGTCGCCCTTCGTCGCCCAGATCGACCGGTCGTGAGGGCTCAGCTGGAGGGCCCGATCGACGAGCGGAAGCACGAACTCCAGGTTGCGGTTCTGTGTGATCAGGATGAGCGCCTTGTGATGGAGCAGGGCGGCCGAATCCGGGGTCAGCCCGAGCCCCAGTTCAACGGCGCGGGCCGCGAGGTCCGGCTGGGATTGCGCGTAGAGGGACATCGCCACTTCGTCGAGCTGGCGGGCGATCTCGGGACCGTTCGTGGCGAGGGCTCCCCGATTCTTCTCGATGAATGCGAGCGAGGCCTTGAGCGCCTCGAGCTGGCGGTGGCGGTCGCTCCCGCCATCGAGCTGTCGGGCGACCGCCATCAGGCGCTTCGCTTCGGCGAAGACCTCGGCGGAAGCGCCGGGCGCGGGCGCTGAATCTGGAGAACGAAGCATTCTCGACCTTCAACCGTCGTGGCTCGGCAAAAAGAGTTCGGTCGACGGGAGGGTCGCTGCCGTGGCGGGCGCCGCCCGGATAGTCTACGAGCGCGGCCCCGGGCGAGCGATCCCATCGACCCGGCCCACGCCGTCGTTCATATCCCGGCGGTCGCTCGCTCGGCCCCGTGAAGGCGCGGAGCGGTCGGGGGCCACGGAAGTCCATCTACGACCCCGTCCACGGTCCGATCTCGCTCCAAGGGTCGGCCGTCGAGCTCGTCGGACACCCGGCGTTCCAACGGCTCTGGGGGATCCGTCAAACGGGACTGGCGCACCTGGTCTTTCCCGGCGCTAACCACACCCGCCTCGAGCATTCGCTCGGGGTGTTTTGGGTCGCCGGGGCCATGGGCGAACGGCTCGGCCTGGCCGAGCCGCACCTGGAGCTGGTCCGCTTGGGCGGTCTCCTGCACGACCTCGGTCATGGCCCGTTCTCCCACACCCTCGACGGGGCGATGCACGAGGTACTCGGGATCGGCCACGAGGAGGTCTCCCGGCGGTGGATCACCGGAGCCGGTCCGGACCCCGTCGCGACCGCGCCGACCACTTCCGAGACGATCCCCTCGATCCTGGAGCGGCACGGGGTACGCCCCGCCCACGTCGCCGAGCTCGTGGACCGCGGGCGGGGCCGGCTCCCCCCGCTGCTTCGGGGCATCCTCCACGGCCCGGTGGACGCCGACCGGCTCGACTACCTGCAGCGGGACGCGCATTACACTGGTGTGGCCCACGGCGCCATCGATGCGGTGCGGCTGCTCGACACCCTCGAATCCGACGGCCGCCATCTCGTGTTCGCCGAGAAGGGCCGGAGCGCACTCGAGGGGTTCCTACTCGGACGCGCCCTGATGTACAATTCGGTGTACTACCACAAGACCGTCCGCGCGGCCGAGGTGATGCTCTCCGGCGCGGTCGAGCGGCTCGGGGGGTATCCCGACTCCGCCGCCCCGCTCTTCTACCTGACCGACGGGGACCTGTTCAGCGAGCTCGCTCGTGCCGGCGACGTCAGCCGCGGGTTGGTCACCGCGCTCCGGGAGCGGCGACTCTACAAGCGGGCGGCCGGCTGGCGCGAAGCGCCCTCGGGGCGACGCCGTTCGCTCACCCGACTGATCGACGACCCGCCGGCGCGCCGTCAGATCGAAGCCGAGCTCGCCCAGCTGATCGGGGCGCCGGACGGCCACGTGCTCATCGACCTCTCCGGCCTGCTCCCCCGCGAGCCCGGCGCCCGCGACCTGCGCGAGATCGCCGTGCGCGAGGACGGGCGCGTACGCCACCCGTTCGCCCAGAGCCCGCACTGGCGGAGCCTGCTCTTGCGCCCCCCGAGCTCGTGGGCGGTCGGCGTCTACGCCCACCCGCGCTGGCGCCACGCCGCGGAGGAACGCTTGCCCCGCGCGCTGTCGCGCTACGTGTGAGCTCGGTCGAGGGGGGCCGGGCCGCGCGCGCGAGGATCGCCTCCCAGATCGACCGCGGGACCGGCATCACCGAGAGGCGGGATATCCGGATCAGGTCGAACATCGAGAACTCCGGGTCCGGTTTGAGCTCGGCGAGGCTCACGGCTCGTTCCAGCGGTCGGTCCGAAGAGATGCGCACGGACCAGCTCCCGCGGTCATCCGTCGGGTCAGGATACGGCACGCCGGCCACCCGGGCCACTCCGACGATGGCGCGCACCTCGCCGCTGTGGTAGTAGAGCACTTCGTCGCCGGGTGCCATGGAGCGGAGGTGGCGCAGGGCCAGTGCGTTGTGAACGCCCGCCCATTCGGTCGCCCCATCCCGGGCCAGGTCATCGAAGCTGTAGTGGGAGGGCTCCTCTTTGACGAGCCAGTATGCCATGGATCGCCCACGGCCGGCGCCCCCATGAGTGTGCGGGCTCGCGGGTCGGCCAAGTGATAGGTCAGCACGAGTGGGGAGTTCGTGGACGCACCCCGCGTGACCGCGGACCGGCCGGTGGCGCTCGTCACCGGGGGCGGGACCGGCCTGGGCCTCGCCATCGGGACACGGTTCGCCCGCGAAGGCTTCGACCTCGCGATCGCGAGCCGCTCGGCCGAACATCTGTCCTCGGGAGCGCGCGTGCTCCGGGGCGAAGGCGCTCGCGTGCTGGAAGTGCCGACCGATGTTCGGGATCCGGCGCAGGTCGATCGGCTGATCGAAGGCGTGCGGGGAGAGTTCGGTCGGCTCGACGTGCTCGTCAACAACGCCGCCGGGAATTTCGTCTCCTCGGCGGAAAAGCTCTCCCCGAACGGCTGGCGCGCGGTCGTCGGGATCGTCCTCGACGGGACCTTCTTTTGTTGCCGCGCGGCCTTCCCGCTCCTGCGGTCCAGCGGCCGCGGGAATATCGTCAACATCGTCGCCTCCTACGCCTGGCTCGCCGGCGCGGGGACCGCGCACTCCGCGGCGGCGAAGGCCGGAGTCCTCTCGCTGACCCGTACGCTCGCGGTGGAGTGGGCCCCCCACGGGATCCGCGTCAACGCCGTCGCCCCCGGGCCCGTCCATACCGACGGCACCGACCAGAACCTGTGGCTCAACGTCGAGCTCGAACGCTCGGTCCGCGCCGGGATCCCCCTCGGACGGTTCGGCACTCCCGAGGAGATCGCCGAGGCGGTCGCCTTCCTCGCCGGCGACCGGGCGCGGTACGTGACCGGTCAGGTGCTCGCGGTGGACGGCGGGCAGTGGCTCGGTCGCGGTGTGATGGACCTGCTCGGGCACGCGCCGGCCGGTACGCCGAGGCCTGCCGAACGGTGACGCCCGGCGCCGATCGCGGCGACGCGGGGAGACCCCCGCGGGCGGGGCTCACTCCCAGTTGACCGCCGACCCGGGGGAGACCTTCGTCCTGCCCTCGTCGTCGATGTGGAGCGCGTCGTGCGCGACCTGGCCGCCGGGGAGCCGCGCGTGGACCTCTCCGAGGTGCTCGGCGCAAGCGAACAGGCGTTGGCCGTCGGCGCCGGTGATCGAGTACTGTGCGGGTCGGCCGCAGGTGATCTCGCGGTCGTCCTCGCCGGTGACACCGGTCCACGAGCAGACGTGATGGGGTCGCTCCATGCTGAGGGCTCCTCGAACGGCGAACCGTTCCGGACCGGACCTTCTATTCCTTCCCACCTATATCCGCAGGGGGTTCTAGTCGGCGAAGTGTGCGCCCGGGCCGCTGCGACCGAGGCGCCGTGACCGAATCGGCGGCCGCCCCCCCGTCCGGGCTGCGCGTCCTGCTCGTGGGCACGGGAGTGTTCTCGATCCCGCCGACCGGCTACGGCGGGGTCGAGCGCACCCTCGACGAGCTCGCTCGCGCGCTGACCTCGGCCGGTGCCTCCGTCGAGGTCCTCAATGAGGTCCGGCGGGGCCGCACGATCGACGAGTACTACTTCGCCCTTCACCTCAAGCGGCTGCTTCGTGGGCGGGCCTACGACGCGCTCCACGCGAGCACACCGGTCGTCGCGAACCGGCTCGCGATGCTCGGACTTCCCTACGTCTACACGACACACTCCCGTCACTGGTTCCTTCGGGAAGGCTGGCGGCAGAGCTGGGGGTACTTCCTCGAGCGAAGAGCCGTGCTTCGGGCGCGTGCGGCCATCGCGCTCACAAAGACCCTTCGGGATCAGATGGTCCGGGCCCTCGCCCCCCGTGGCCCGACGGAGTTCCCGGTCGTTCCGATCGGCGTGGACCTCGAACGGTTCCGCGCGGATGCATCGGCGCGCAACGGCCGCCGGGTCCTGGGCGTGGGCGTGATCCGGCCCTTCAAGCGCTGGGAGGTAGCCGCGCAGGCGCTGCGCGGGAGCGGACTCGAGCTCACGATCGTCGGTCCCATCTCGGACCCCGGGTACGCCGCCGGGCTGCGGGCGATCGGTCCGCACGTTCGCCTGGCCGGTGAGCTTTCCGAGGGCGAGCTCACCCGGGAGTTCGCCCGCAGCGACCTCCTCGTCCATCCGTCGTCGGTCGAGCTGCTCGCCGGCGTCGTGCTCCAGGGATTGGCCGCCGGGCTACCGGTCGTCGGGGCGCCCCCGGTCGCCGACCTGATCGACGAGGGCGTCACGGGCTTCGTCGTCCCCGACGGCGACGGGACGGCCGCGATGTCCGACCGGCTCGCCGCCGTCGTGACGGGGATCCTCGCCGACCCGGCGATGCACCGACGGATGAGCGAGGCGGCACGTGCGTCGGCGGAGCGGCGATTCTCCTGGCCGGCCGTGGCGCGCGCGCATCTCGAGCTGTACGCCCGAGCGCGCTCCGCGGCCTAGCCGACGGCGAGCCCGGTGCGGGTGATCGTGAACGGTCGCCGTTCCATGTCGTGGGCGCTCCCGCGCATCCGCACGATACGGACCTGGCGGACCGCCCGGTCGCCGATCCATTTGCGACTGAGGAGGATCTCCCCGCGGGTCAGTATCTCCTCGGGCGTCAGCACCTCGGGCGTGGAGGGCGTGGCGGTGATCAGCGTGGTGGTGTCCCGCTCGCTCAGGAACCTCAGCAGCGACTGGATCTCGGTTCGCTCCGCCTGCGGGTCGTCCGATTGCTTGACGGTGAATCGTCGCACCGACGTGATCGAGTCGACGACGACCCGCCGGAAGTTCCGCTCCGCCATCTGCTGGCGGAGTTTGAGATGGATCGACTGGATGGAGATGTCCTCGGCGTCGGAGTCCTTGGGCTTGGACCGGCGCAGCTGACCCATCGATTCGACATCGTGGAGGGCACGGATCTCCTGCACGTCGTTCATCCGCTTGATCCCCCGTTGACCGGGGTTGGCGTTCAACGTCGAGATATCCGAGAGGTCCCACGCGAAGGCACGGACGTTCTCGAGGATCTCAGAGGGGGGCTCGTCGACCGCGACCAAGAGCACCTCCTCCTTGCGCCGGATCCCCTCGAGGAGGAAGCTGAGTCCGAGCAGCGTCTTGCCGCTGCCGGTGCCCCCGGTGACGAGAAACGGGCGGCCCGGAAGGAGTCCGCCCCCGAGCATCCGATCCAGTCCGGGGATGCCGGTGCTCACGCGCTCCGGCCCTAGGGCCGCGCTCACGGGGAGCCCTCCGGCGGGGCGTCGGCGGCAGGAGTGACGCGGGTGTCCGCTACGGGCGTTTCGGCGCTCGCGACGGGCGGCTCCGTCGAGGGGTGCGCCGCGTCCTCCGCTGCGTCGGCCGACTTCTTGCGACGAGGCGAACGCCGGCGGGGTTTCGGAACGGGCGGGAGTTCGACGGAGATCGAAGCCAGCAACTCGGCCGCCGGGGACGTGTCCGGACCGGAGACCCCTGCCGGGGAAGCGGCCGGGGAAACGGACTTCTTGCGCGTCGTGCTCGCCGACGCCTTACGGCGGCGCTTGGGGGCCGCGGTCGCGCCGGGCTCGGACGGTGGAATGGCGGGGGCACCGGCGGCGGGAGCGGGTACAGTAGGCGGTTCGCGTTCCACCGGGGACGAAGGCTCGACCGGCCGTGGAGCTTCGAGAGTCTCGAAGGTCGGACCGAAGGCGACGGAGGAGGCATGCTCGGCCTCCGCAGGAGTCGGTTCGGACGGCGACGTTGCGGGGGAAGACCGAACGGCCTCGGCGGCAGGAGGCCCCGCGGAGGGCGGAGGCGGACTCGGGGCCACCGATGTCGGGGGCCCTCCCGGGGCGGGCTCCGTGGTGGGCTGAGGCGCGCCGACCGGAGCGGCGGCAAGTTCGGCAGGGAGGACCCGTTGCGCACGGGCCGTCTCCGGCTCGCTGGATCCCGTGGCCGACGGGCCGCTCGCCGAGCGGGGGATCGACATCGGGCTAACCCCCTCGAGCGATGCCGGCGCGCTCGGCTCGACGGGCCCGGCTCCGGGCGACTCGGGAATCAGGGACGTCCCGGCGGCACCGGGTTCGGGTTCCGTCCCCGGAATCGGGACCGGAACGGTGGGCACCGGAGGACCTGGCGCCACGACCACCGGCTCGGCGATCAGCGGAGGGGGCGGTGTGATTTCGATCCTCTCGGGGGGCGGCGGCGGCTCCAGGGGGCCGACACCTGCCGGTGACGGTACGGTGGGGGGCTCGACGGCGAGAACGTTCGAGAGATGGCCGACCATCCGATCCAGCTCCGGTCGGGGCAGCGGCTGCTCGGGCAGGTGCCGCGGGGCCGAGGCGCGGTGGGCGCCGGGGTTCGCCGCAGGCCGCGCGCTCCGGTGTCCGAGGGTCATCTGGTGGACGAGCGCCCGGGTCTCCGCGAGGGCCGCCTGGGCCGGTGCCGCCTCCCCGGCGACGAGCGAGAGTCGCGCGCTCTCGAGGGTGCCCCGGATCGTGGCGAGGTCGAGGCGCGCGGCGCGAAGCTCCTCGATCTCGGCGGAGATGCCGGCGAGTATCTCCCCGACCGGGTCACCGACGCCCTCGATCGCGCCCGAGGCGACCGAGACGACGATCGGCTCGACATGCTCGTCGAGCTTTTCTTGGACGGCGGGGCGCAAGACGATCCGCGTGTCCCGGCTGATCGTCTGATCGAGACGGATGTCGAGCCCGCGGTTGCCGATCCGGTAGGGGTGGAGTCGATTGTCGTGGGAGCTCCCGCGGAACTTCTCGACGCCTACGGCGCGGACCGTGCGCCCTTCGAGGTCCCAGCGGAAGAGCCGCAACTCCCCCCGGGCGAGCATGCGTTCGGGGCTCTCGAAATCCTCGAGCGCGGACTCCACGGTGAGCACCGCGGTCATCCCGAGGCTCGAGAGGAAGCGCACGAACGATTGCGCGCCTTGGACCTCGTCGATCCCCTTCATGCAGAAGTACTGGAGGGCGGTCAAGGAGTCGATCACGACGCGGGAGTAGCGTCGGCGGGCCTTCTGCATCTTGAGCGTCTGCTCGAGCGCGGTCAGCGTGATCTCGACGCTGGTCAGCTCCGGGGTCTTGCGGATCTCCGGTGCGACCTGGGAGAAGGGCACGGCATCGCGCACCTGAGCGACGTCCTTGAACGGCGCCCGCTCGTAGCGCATCACGTCCGGGATCGCATCGAACACCCAGACCTTGTCCAGCTCGGGCTGGAGCGCGCGGTGGTTGAACCGCATCTCGTTGGGCGGCTCCTCCAGGGTGACGATCAGCGCCTCCTCGCCCTGGCGGACGCCTTCGCACAGGAACTGGAGCGCGAGCGTGGTCTTCCCGGTGCCGGCGGGACCGACGACCAGGTACGGTCGCTGGGGCATCAGCCCGCCGTTGAGCATCTGGTCGAGCTCGGGGATTCCCCAGGAGATCCGGCCCGCCGCCGCGGCGCCCGCCCGGGGGGCCTCCGACCGATCCGGTTCGTGAGGCACGGGAGAGGTTCGCCCCACGATTGTCTGCGAGTTCCCCCCTGATAATCCTTCGGCCACGCACGTCGGTGGACGAGGCCGCTGCCCGCCGCAAGCGCCAAAAAGGAACGCGTGCCCGCCCCGCGCATGTCGCCCTCCGCGTCCTCCGGAGCCGAGCGCATGCGCACCCTCGCGCGGCAGCTCCCCGAGCAGTTGCGCGCCGGTTTCCGTTCGGGTCGCGAGCTGGACGCGAAGATCCCCTCGACGCTCGTGCACGCCGCGGTGATCGGGATGGGTGGCTCGGCGATCGCCGGCGACCTCGTCGGGACGGTCACGTCCCCCGAGACGGAGCTTCGGGTCGACGTGGTGCGCAGCCCGGCCCTACCGCGGTACCTCGGAGCGGGCACCTTGGCGCTCGTGGCGAGCTATTCCGGGAACACGTGGGAGACGCTCGCGGCGTACGACGAGGCCGGTCGACGGGGTGCCCCCCGGGTGGTCCTGACCTCGGGCGGCAAGCTCGCCGAGCGCGCGGCGCGCGACGGAGTTCCCTGCCTGCTCGTTCCCGCCGGGAATCCTCCCCGCGCCTCGGTCGGCTTCATGCTGGGGGGCCTCCTCGGCCTCCTCGACCCGATCTTCCCCGAATCGAACGAGGAGCGCGTCGCGCACGGGATCGAGATGCTCGAGTCCCGCATCACCGCCTTCGGGTCGGCTCGGGGTCCTCCGGCCAAGTGGGCCGAGACCGTCGGCAACCGGAGGCCGGCCGTGTACAGCGAGACCGGATTCCTCGGGCTGGCCCGACGTTGGAAGACGCAGGTGGAGGAGAACGCCAAGCGGGGTGCGGAGTACGATGCGATCCCGGAGCTGTTCCACAACGCCATCGTCGCCTGGGATGCGGCGAACTCCAGCGAGGGGCGATCCCGAGCGGTGGTCCTGTTGGAGTGGAGCGAGTCGGACCGCGAGACCCGCGCCCGCTACGCCTACCTGGCTCGGCTGTTGTCCGCGCGGCACGTGCCGGTGGTGCGGGTTCCGCTCGCGGCGACCGACCGGCTGATGGCGCTGTTCCTCGGACTGTCGTCGGGTGACTTCTTTTCCCTCGCCCTCGCCGATCGCGCCCGGGTCGATCCGTACCCGGTCGACGCCATCACGCGCATGAAGACCACGTTGGAGGCCCGGGCCCGCGGGGCCGGGCGTCGGGCGAACTGAGCGGCTCGGTCCGCTCGACCCCCGCGCGTTCGCGGCGGCTCGACCCTTGAGGTGTAATAGCCCGGGCGTAGTGGGGCCGCGGGCGCCCCCGGCCGATGCGTCGTCGCGGTCTTCGGGGCGTTCGGAGAAGCACAGCATGAAGGGCCCCAGAGAGAACCCCGGTCGAACGAGAAAGTACTTCGGAAGTCGCCTCGCAGGAGCGCTCACGGGCGGTGGGATCGCCGCCGTCGCCTTGCTCCTGGTCGTCGCCCCCGGAGGATTCGCAGCGGTCACCGTGACTCCTCCCTACACCGGCGTCACGTCGAACAGCCTGTCCACGAGCGTCAGCGGTTGTGCCCACGCGACCAGCGCGCATCCGTTCAGCTTCAACCTGAACACCGGCCGGGCCGCCTTCACCGGTTCGACGTCCTCGTCGGCGTGCGGCGGAGGCTTTGGAGGGGTCGGCGGTAGCGCCGCCGGGTCGGTCTCGAGCTCGACCAGCGCCGCCCTCCACCTCGCCCTGCCCTCCGGTCGCCACACCCTCACTACGAACTGGAACGCGACCTGGACCGCCGTCGGCTCCGTCTCGGGCGGCGGGTCGTGTCCGACGAGCACCTACACCTACTCGTATCCGCCCACCAACTACTCCTTGACCTACACCGACGGGTACTGCGCGGCCGAGTCGTTCGTCCAGGCCTACGTGTTCACCTATCTCTACGACGTGACGAACAACACCTACGTCTTCCCGTCCACGTCGAACCTCTCGAACTATGACATCGTGATCGTGAATGCCGCGGCGCAAAAGTACACCTCGATCTACTACGGCTGCTCGACGAGCACGAACGGCACGTCGTGCTTCACCTACAACAGCAGCGCTGCGGGACCGACCACGTTCACCTCGATCGGCACCGCCGTCGACCACCTGGTACTGAAGGGGACGTTCGCTTCGACGCACACCTACGCGCTCCTCGTCTACGTCGAGGCCTACCTCTACTCGTACACGTCCGGTTGGGCCCACGCCAAGGCGAGTTGCTCACTGAACCTCGGCACCCTAGGGGCCGGAGTGACCCTGACGTCGTTCACGGTCCATTGATTCGAGACCGTGCGAACGTGGCCGGGGGGCGCCCTCCCCTTGGGTCACGGCCGTCTCCCGCACCAACCCCTTCTTCCTTTTCCTCCAGGATCCAACGGGGTGAGCCGGGCCTCGCGCACCCAGGGCACTCGCGTGCGGAGCGGGCGGCAATCACCCACAATCAACATATGCCCGGAAGGGCGCGGGACCCCTGCGCTGAGGTAGCCTAGCTCGGCCAAGGCGCCAGATTCGAGATCTGGTTGCGCGCAAGCGCATCGGGAGTTCAAATCTCCCCCTCAGCGCTTCCGCCGGCCCGGAGCACTCACCGAACGTGTGAAGCCCTCCTCCGAGGGCTTCTGTTCCGGGCGGAACGGCTCGTACCCGACCGCCGGAGCGGCCGAGCACCGGACCGTGGAAACTAAGTTCGACCGCCGGTCGAGTCGCGAGCGCACGCATCGCATCGTGTCCATGCCGCTCTCGCAGGAACCTTCCGGACCCGATCGGTCCCCGACCGTACACCGTCTGACGTTCCGGGTCGAACGGGCAGGGGGGACCCGTACAATCGAGGTCGAGGTGCCGGACCGCACTCCGGTACGGGCGGCGCTTCGGCAGGCGGGGTTGGCCCCGGAGGGTTGCCTGGTTCTGGACGGGGAGGAACCGATACCCCTCGATCTCCCCGCGGAGTCGGCACGGATCTACACGGTCGTGCCGACCTTCTCCGGCGGCTGACCTCCCCGGAATCCGGAGAAAGATTATCCCCCCGGTGACTGATGTACGGAGCGGAGCGCTGGCTCCACCGGATGCCCGAGGAGTGCAAGGTCTGCGACGCCCCCCTTGAGGCGGGCGCTTCGCACTGCGGGCGGTGCGGCTTCCCGACGGCCCTGACTGCGGCTGCGGTCATGGGGTTGGGACGGGCCGGGTTCGCCCCGGTCGCCGAAGCCCCGGCCAATGGCGGGGCCGTTCCTGCCGCGGTGACGCCGTCTACCGCCGAACCTCCCGAGAACGCGACGATCGCGCAGTTCGCCCACGAAGTGTCGCTGGGCTTCGGCCTGATCCACCAGCTCGGGGGCGAGTACACCGATCTGCTCGGGGAGGTCCAGCAGGCGGCGCTGCTCCAGGCCGACGGGAGGACGAACGATACCCTTGCGCTCCTACGCAACTCGCAGCTCGCCGTATCGACCCGGATGGGCGAGCTGTTCGACCACCGGTTGGGTGAGTTCGAAGAGCGTCAGCACACGCTGGTGCGGCAGGGGCTGGCCCCGGAGCTGTTGCAGGAGTCGGTCCGCCTGCGCGCCGAGGCGGCCGACGCGCCGGTGGAACGGGTCGCCGAGCACCTCGCCGAGGCCGACCGCCGCCTCGCGCAGACGGAGTCGGATTGGGGCGAGCTCAAGGCGATGCTGCGCCAGGTCGACCAGGTCCGAGTCGCCGCGGGCAAGGTCGGCCAGGAGTTCCCGCAGGTGGACGCCGAGTTCGAGCCGCTGCGCACCTTCGTCGACCGGACCGACATCCGGCCCGCCGAGCTCGCCGAAGCGCTCGCGAGCAGTTCCAAGATCCTGCGGTTCTATCACGAGGCGCTCTCACCGCAGTTGCAGGCGGAGCTCGACCAGCACGCCGCGCGCCTCGCCCAGCACCGGCCCGACCACGTGCCCAGCCGCAAGGCGCGCCAGACCCATTCCGACGCCAACCGGCACCTCCGCAGCGGTCGGGTCGCCGAGGCGGCGCTTCGACTCGACGAACTGCGCGCATCCATCCGCGAGCTCGATGCACTGCCTCCGGACCCGCCGGAACCGGAGCCCGAGCCCGTGGACGTCCCGGTCGAAGGGCCCCGGCCGGCGCCGCCGGCGCAGGCCATCTCCGCCCTGATGCTCCGCGCCCGCGAACTGGCGGCACGGATCAAGCACCTTCCCCCCAACAGCCCCCGAGCGGAACGGGCCGCCCAGGGGATCCGCGCGGCCACCGAGCTCCTGCGGGATCGCCGATTGGAAGAGGCCGACCGGACCCTCCAAGAGCTCATGCGCTCGCTCGAGGAGCCCGAAGCGATGACGGAGGGCTAGTTCGCCATGTCGCCTCCCGCCGGGCCGGCATCGGTGAGCGCGAGCGTGGAGTCCGGGGAGCGCGACCCGATCGGCGAGCGTCTCGAGCGGTGGTCGGCCCGGGCCGAATCCCTGGCCGCCGAGGGGCTCCCGATGCCGATCCAGCAAGTCCGCGATCTCGTCGGGCAGCTGCGTGCGGCCGGCGAGGATGCCCGTGCCGAGCAGGCGCTGGGAAGGGCCGAGCACCTCCTCGAGCGGGCTTCCCACGATTGGACGCTTCTGAGCGAGCTGCTGCGCCGCGTGGACGAGCTCAAAGAGCTCGGCACCCGCGCGGGACTTCCACTGGGCGAGCTCGACGCCCGGGTCGGTGACCCGCGCGAGCCGCTCAAGGACGCCCGCCTCTCCGAAGCCCTGCTCGAGAAGGCCTCGGCGCTCGCCTCCAAGCAGCTCGCCGTGCTGGGTGACCTGATGCCCAAGTACTTCCTGACCGAGGCCCAGGCGCTTGGCAAGACGATCCAGGAGGCCAAGGAGCGGGGCCACGAGGTCACCGAGGCCGGCGAGCGGCTCGACCAGTTCGTGCGAGCGATGCGGGCCGGACAACTCCGCGGTACCGCGCTCGCCTTCTTGGAGCTCAAGGATGCCGTCACGGCCCTCACCGCCGGGCCGCCCGCCGCGGAGGTCCGCGCCGACGAGGAGCAGGAGATCCTCCGCGAGGCCCGGCAGCTCGCGCGTCGGCTCAATCGGATCAAGGGTCGGGCTCGCGATGCCTCGAGCGCGGCCCGGTTGGTCAAGCAGGTGAAGGCGGCGCTGGCCGAGGACCGGCGATACTCCTCCCCGGAAGAGGAGATCGAAGAGCTGTGGGGGGAGGTCGACCGGCTCACGCGCGAGCGCTCGGCCGCTGCCGACCCGGAGCCCGAGCCGGCGCCCACCGTGGCCCCCAGAGTGCCGGAACCGGCGCTGGACACTACCGGGATCCCTGCCGAACTCCTCGAGGCGGCCAACGCCCCGATGGAACCCGCCCCGGCCACGCCCAAGCGGCGCCGCTCCCGCTCCCGCGAGGTGCCCGAGGAGCCCTCGACGGCGCCCTGACGTCGACCACGCCCTGGGCCAGGAACTGGAACGGGCACGGTCGGCCCAGCCGCCGACACTACCACGGCCGGGACGTCGCGCCCCCGACGTGAACAGCCCGAAAACCTTTAATATGTATCGAAAATGGTTTATATGACTTGTCGCGCGCACGAGCGGCGGCCCCACACCGCGGTCCCGACGTTGCCCGCATCCTCGCAGTGACCCCGAACGGGACGGTCACGGCGCGGTCAATCTCCTCCGAGTTTCCATCCGAAGGGGCCGAGTTATCCTGCGCCAAGCCTCCCTTCAGCGCCGTGGTGGTGCGCGTCTTCGGTCCCGTCTCCCGTCCCTATCTCGCGCTGCGGCCCCGACGCCCGCTCGAGGCGTCGACGGCCGCTTCGCTCATCGGCTGCGCGGTGGCTGCGAGAGGTTAGCAATGCAGGGTGGAAACGGGGGCGTCGCCAACGAGCCGAAACCGGCCGAGCGGACGGGGGAGGCGGCGGTGCCGACCCGTTGCTCCAACTGCGGATCGACCCACCTGACCCGGGACTACGAACGCGGGGAGCTCGTCTGCGACGAGTGCGGTCTGGTCCTCGAGGAGGGGATGATCGACCAGGGGCCCGAGTGGCGCGCCTTCGATGCCGAGCAGGGCGAGAAGCGCACCCGCACGGGGGCCCCGACCACGCTCACGATCCACGACAAGGGGCTTTCGACCGAGATCGGTTGGAAGAACCGGGACCCCTACGGCAAGTCGATCCCCACGCGCAACCGCGCCCAGCTCTACCGGCTGAGGAAGTGGCAGCGCCGCATCCGCGTCTCCAATGCCACCGAGCGGAATCTGGCCTTCGCGCTCGCGGAACTGGACCGGATCGCCTCGTCGATGGCCCTCCCGCGAAACGTCCGGGAGACGGCGGCGATGATCTACCGCAAAGCCGTCGCGCGGAACCTGATCCGGGGCCGGTCGATCGAGGGCGTGGTGGCCGCCTCACTCTACGGCAGCTGCCGCCAGTGCAACGTGCCCCGCACGCTCGACGAGATCGCGAGCAAGTCGAGGATCGGGCGCAAGGAGATCGGCCGCACCTACCGGTTCATGACGCGGGAGCTCAAGCTCAAGCTGATGCCCACGCGTCCGCAGGACTACATCCAGCGGTTCTGCTCGGAGCTCAAGCTCAAGGGCGAGGTCCAGACGCGCGCGAGCGAGATCCTCAAGGAGGCGACCGAACGGGAACTGACCAGCGGTCGCGGGCCGACCGGGGTGGCCGCCGCCGCGATCTACATCTCCTCCGTGCAGTGCGGCGAGCGCCGCACCCAGCGCGAGGTCGCCGAGGTCGCGGGCGTGACCGAGGTCACGATCCGCAACCGGTACAAGGAGCTCACCGAGAAGCTCAACCTGCGCGTGGTCCTGTGAGGTGACCGGCGGGTGGAGGACCTCCTCCGACTCGCCGTCGAGACCGCCTCGCCGCGGACGGTGCGTTGCGCCGAGGTGCGGCTCGTCGAGCGAGCCCGCGCCGAATCGCTGACGATCCGCAACGGCCTCGCCGGGGCGCTGACCGCCTCGGAGAACGCGGGGATCGGGATCCGCGTACGGACCGATCGAGCGTGGGGTTTCGCGGCGACCTCGCGCCTGGACCGTACCGCGGTCCTAGAGACGGCCCGGAGCGCCGTGCGGGCCGCACGTGCCGCCGCGCGGAGCACCCGGGAACGGCTCCCGGTCACCGACGAACCGGTGGTATCCGACGGTCGGTACTCCTCGGTGGTGCGCGAGGACCCCTTCGAGGTCGCGCGCGAGGAAAAACTCGCGTTGCTGCAGGAGGCCGAGCAGCGGCTCCACGTCGGACCGGAGGTGAAGTCCGCCGAGGCGAGCTACCGCGCCTGGTCCGAGTCCAAGTGGTTCGCCTCGTCGGAAGGACGGTCCTATCGGTCGACGATCACGCACGTCGGCGCCGGTCTGAAGGCGACGGCGATCGGGCACGGACAGGTCCAGCGGCGGAGCGCCCCGACCTCCTTCGGCGGCGACTTCCGCCAGGCCGGGTTCGAGTACATCCGCGCCCTCGGGCTCCCCGAACGCTCGGAGTCGGTGGGGCGCGAGGCCGTCGAACTATTGACCGCGCGGACCCCGGGGGAGGGGCCGACGACCGTGGTCCTCGGCTCCGACCAGCTCGCCCTCCAGGTGCACGAGTCGGTCGGGCATGCGACCGAGCTCGACCGGATCTACGCGATGGAGGCCGGATACGCCGGCACGAGCTGGGTCGAGCCGGACCGGATCGGTCGGCTGACCTACGGCGGTCCGCTCATGAACGTCGTCGCCGACGCGACCGAACCCGGCGGACTCGGGAGCTTCGGGTTCGATGACGAGGGGCTCCCGGCCCGCCGCACCGAGATCGTCCGCGCCGGGCAGCTCGTCGGTGCGCTGACCTCCCGCGAGACGGCGGCGCGGAGGGGCGACCGGGTCTCGGGAGCGACGGCCCGAGCCGAGGGGTTCTACCGCGCCCCGCTCATCCGGATGACGAACGTCGATCTCCTCCCCGGGGACCATACGATGGAGGAGCTCCTCGAGGGCGTCGCCGACGGGATCTACCTCGAGACCAATCGCTCGTGGTCGATCGATGACAAGCGCCTCAACTTCCAGTTCAGCACCGAGATCGGCCGCCGGATCGTTGGGGGCGAGCTCGGCCCGCTCGTCCGCAATCCGATCTACTCGGGGATGACCCCGGCGTTCTGGTCGTCGCTCGACGCCGTCGGCGACGCCGCGACCTGGCATCTCTGGGGCGTGCCCAACTGCGGCAAGGGCCAGCCCGGGCAGGTCGCCCGCGTCGGCCACGGTGCGCCGGCCGCACGGTTCCGCAACGTCCAGGTCCGAGGGGGATGATGCCGACCGTCTTCGACGGCGACCAGGTGTTGGAGCGGGTCCTGGAACTCCTCCCTCCGGGCGCCACCGCCGACGCCCGCTGGGAGTGGGAGCGGTTCACGACCATGCGCTTTGCGAACGGTTGGATCCACCAGCCCCACATCGAACAGGTCGCGAGCCTCTCGGTGCGTGCGGAGGTGGAGGGCCGACTGGGGATCGCGACCACGCTCGACCTCCGGCCGGAGAGCCTGCAGCGGACGGTCGACGAGGCGGTAGCCCTCGCCCGCTGTGCGCCGGTCGAACGCACCTTCCCCGGATTCCCCGGGGGCGGCACGATCGCACCGTCGACCCCGTACTCGACCGTCACCGCGCGGCTGACCCCGGAGGAGGCCGGACGGTGGACCGAGCAGCTCCTCGAGGGCGCACGTGCCAGCGCGCCGGAGGGGCGGATCAGCGGCGTCGCCCACTTCGGCGACACTCGGCTCCATGTGGCCAACACCTCCGGGCGCCGCGCGCGGACCCGACGCTCGCTGGCCGCCGCTCGCGTGCTGGTCGAACGTCTCGCGTTCGACCCGCCGAGCACCGGCTGGGCCGAGGCGGCCCACTTCGATCATCGCAAGCTGCGCCCCCGCGAGGTCGGCGTAGAGGCCGGCGAGAGGGCCGCGAGGGCGGCTCCCGTGGCCATCGAGCCCGGGGCCTACCGCGTCGTGCTCGACGGGAGCGCGGCCGCCAAGCTCGTCTCGGAGCTCGGGTACCTCGGCTTCGGCGCCCGCGGTGCGGAGGATGGCTGGAGCTGCCTGGCGCGTCGCCGCGGGCGGCGGATCGCGCCGGAGGGGTTCTCCATCACCGACGACGGGCGATCGGTCGAGACGCTCCCGCAAGGGATCGACTTCGAGGGGACCGCGAAACGTCGCACCCCGCTCGTGCGCGACGGGATCGCCGGCGGGGCGGTCAGCGACCTGCTCAGCGGGGCGCGTCGCCGGTCCCGTACCACCGGCCACGCGTGGCCGCCCGAGGCACCGTGGGGCGAGTTCGGTGCCGTCCCGCAGAACACCATCGTCTCCCGGGGAAAGGCGCGCGACCTCGATGAGCTCGTACGCGAGACGCGCCGGGGGATCCTCGTGACGCGCTTCCACTACGTCCGGACCGTCGACGAGAGCAAGGCGATCCTGACAGGGATGACCCGCGACGGCACCTACAAGATCGAGCGGGGCGAGATCACCGAACCCGTGCGCAATCTCCGCTTCACCGAGAGCGTACTGACGGCCCTGGGCGGGCTCGAGCTCTGGGGGCGCGACCGCCGGTGCTTCACCGATGACGACGAGCGCGGGGCGGTGGCCACCACCGCCGCACCCATGCTCACTCGGCGGTTCCGGTTCACCTCCGCTACCCTCTTTTAAGCGGCGATACGTACACGGAGGGATGACCCGTCCCCTCCCGCTCGCCGTCTTTGTCTCGGGGCAGGGGACGACCCTCGACGCGCTCGCCGAGGTGGTCCAGGGCGGCCATCTTCCCGCACGCATCTCCATCGTGCTCGCCGACCGGCCCCACGCGGTAGGGATCGAACGTGCACGGCACCGTGGGTTGCCCACCGAGGTCCTCCCGTTCCGCGGGCTTCCCGAGGCCGAGTGGGTCGAGCGCGCGGACCGGCTGCTGCACGCGCGCGGGGTCGAACTGGTCGTGCTCGCCGGGTTCCTGGCCATCCTGCCCACCCGGTTCGTCGAGCTGTGGGAAGGTCGCATCATCAATCTCCATCCGTCGCTCCTCCCCCGCTACGGCGGTCGCGGGTACTACGGTTCCCGGGTGCTCGAGGCGATCATCGACAGCGGGGACCAGGCGACGGGCGTGAGCGTCCACCTCGTCACGCCCGCGGTCGACGAGGGCCCCGTCCTCGAGCAGCGCGAGTTCCACATCGCCGAGGGGGAGACCGTCGAGACGCTGCGCGAGCGGATCCGGCCCTACGAGATCGCCGCGCTGGAGAGCGTCATCCGGCAGTTCGCCGACGGCACCCTCCCGCTCCCCTACCATCCACCGGCGCGCGCAACCCCCACGGGGGCTCGGCGGCGGCCCGGCTAGCGGACCCCGAAGCGACGGCCGCCGTCCGGTCCGGCGTGATTGGTCAGCTCCGATAGCGGCGTGGGGTGCGCCGGAAGTTCGAACTCCAAGGTGTGCCGCGTCGTCTTGGGCGGGAACGGCCTTCCCTCCCGGGCCCGGTCGCGCACTTCGGACTTGGTCAGGTCGGGCCCGGGATTCCAGCGGTCGAGGTGGACGGCGGGGTCGTCGTAGTCGATGATCCAGGCCGGGACCCGGGTCGCCCCGAGCTTCTGGAGCGCCTCGAACCGGTGGTGGCCGTTGAGGATCACCCCGCTCCCACGCTCGACCCAGATCGGGTCCTCGACGGTGCCGGTACGCTCGATCTCCCGGCGGAGCTCCTCGACCTTGTCGGGGTCGACCCGCTCGTGGATGTGGAGCGAGCCGATGGGCACCAGCTCGAACTCCGGTCCGGTCACGTCGCTGCTCCTGTCCCCGCGGGGCCATCGCGGGCCGACCGCAGCGCCCGGCGGGCGTAGACCTCGGTCATTCGCTTGCGATAGGCGGGGTCGAGGAAGGTGTTGTGCACGGGCCGTACGCTGCGGCATAGCTCCTTGGCGAGTTGGTCGATGCTCGAGTCGGTGAGCTCGGTCCCCGCGAGCGGACCGGTCAGCGCCGGGAACCGGCGGGGATAGGTTTCGAGTCCCCCGAGCGCGACCTCGAGCCGCTCGACGTGGGAGCCCTGCCCCCAGAGCGCGACCGCCACCCCAAGTTCCGGGAAGTCGAACGAGGGCCGGACCCGGAGCTTACGATAGGCGGCGCGGGCCCCGCGCGCGCTCGCCGGAACGTGGACGGCGACGACCAGCTCGCCGGGCCGGAGCCTATGGCGACGGATGCCGTCGCCTCGCGCATCGTACATCTCCTCGAGGGAAAGCCGTCGCACTCCGTCCGGGCCGGCGATCTCCACCTCCGCCCCGAGCACGATCAGGGCAGGGGCCAAATCGCCGGAGAAGGTCGCGTAGCACCGCTCCTTCTGGGGCACCACGTGGCAGCGGTCGCCGTCGGCCTTGAGGCAGTAGCCGAGGCTCTCGCGCCAGAACTCGCTCTGATTGAAGAAGAAGCATCGCGTCTCGACGAGCAGGTTCCCTCCGACGGTCCCGCTCGCCCGGACCAGGGGTGTCGCCACCTCCCGGACCGCCTCGAGCACGCCTGGATAGGACCGGCCGAACCGGGCGTCCGATTCCAGGTCCGCGAGCCGCGTCATGGCGCCGATCCGGGTCGCATCGAACCCCACGAGCTCGGCCACCCGGTCCAAGGCCACGAGGTGGGCCTTCGGATGGAGGTGCATCTTGTAGTTGGGAAGGAGGTCCGTCCCGCCGGCGACGTAGTCGAACGCGTCGCCGAGCCCCCTCGCCAGCTCGAGGACCTCGGCCACCGAGCCGGGTCGGTGCAGTTCGAACGGATCGAGGTGCATCGCGCTAGTTCCCCCCTCCCTTCCAGGGTTTGCCGGAGGCGCGCCGCTGGTCGATGCCGCGGACGACCTTCTCCGGGGTGACCGGGAGGTCGTAGAACCGTACGCCGATGGCGTCGTAGAGCGCGTTCCCCAGGGCGGGCAGGGTGGCGATGAGGGGGCCCTCCCCGGCCTCCTTGGCCCCGAACGGCCCCTCAGGGTCGTCCTCGCCGACCAGCAGACACTCGATCTCGGGCATCTGGTGGGGCATGGGAATCTTGTACTCGAGCAGGGAGGGATTGAGCAAGCGCGGGCCGCGGTAGAGCATCCCCTCTCCCATGAACTGACCGAGTCCCATGTGGATCGAGCCCTCTATCTGCCCCTCGACGGCGAGCCGGTTCAGGGGACGACCGCAATCGAACGCCGCCCAGATCTTCTCAGGCTTGTACTCGCCGGTCTCCAGGTCCACCGTCACCTCGGCGACGTAGGCGGCGAACGAGTACGCGGGCGCGGTGCCGGCGCGCGCGCCCTTGAAGCTGCCCCCCATGGGGGGCGAGCTGTAGGCGCCGGAGGACAGGAGCGCGCCGGATTTCTCCATCGCCTTGTGCAGCGCCTCGAGGAAGGAGACCCCGAGCTCGGGACGGTGGGCGACCTCGATCCGCTCGTGGGCGACGCGGAGCTGGCCGGCCGGGTATCCCAGCAGCTCGTGACCGGCGCGGAGGAGCTCGTCGCGCATCCGCTCCGCGGCCTGCCGGGCGGCATTGCCCATCATGAACGTCACGCGGCTCGAGTAGCTGCCGAGGTCGACGGGGCTGACGTCGCTGTCGACGCGCACGACGTGGACGCGCTCCAGGTCGACGCCGAGGACCTCGGCGACGATCGCGGCGAGCAGCGTATTGGAGCCCTGGCCGATGTCGGCCTGCATGCAGTGGACGGCGATCCCGCCGTCCATGTCCGCCTTGAGATGGACGGTGCACTGCGGCATCTTCGGCGTGAAGTGGATCGGGCTGTTCGAACCGGAGATGTAGAAGCCGCAACCGAGCCCGACCCCCCGGCCCGCCGGCAGCCGGCGGAACTTTGCGTCCCAGCCGCTCGCCCGCCGCGCGGCCTCCAGGCAGCGGACGAAGGAGGTCGAGGTGATGCGGAACTGGTTGACGGTGGTCGAGTTCGGCGCGAGCGCGTTCTGCGTGCGCAGGTCGAACGGGTCGATGCCCAGCCGCTCGGCGAGCTCGTCGAGGGCGAGCTCGACGGAGTAGCGGATGTTGGTCCCGCCGTGGGCGCGCATGGCCCCCGACGGCGGCTTGTTCGTGTAGACCCGGCGCCCCTTGTAGCGGAAGTTCGGGACCCGGTAGGGGCCCATGGAGAGCACCCCGTTGTAGTAGGTGGTGACCGTGCCGAACGAGCTCCACGCCCCGCCGTCGATGAGCGCCTCGATGTCGTAGGCGAGGATGTTGCCCGTCGCATCGGTGGCGATGGTGACGTCGTTCTGGGTGGGGTGTCGGCCGTGATTGGTGTAGAAGACGTCCTCACGGTCGAACAGGATCTTGACCGGCCGGCCGGTCTTGATCGCGAGCGCGGCGCAGACGATCTCGTGGGGAAGCGGGTCGGACTTGCCGCCGAAGCCGCCGCCGACCTCCGGTTTGATTACCCGGATGCGGTGCATCGGGAGCTTGAGCACCTCGGCGAGCGCGCGATGGAGGTAGTGCGGGACCTGGGTCGCGCTCCAGACGGTCAGGCGACCGTCCGGCGTCGACTCGGCGATGGTGACAAGCGGCTCGGTGAAGGCGTGTGTCACGCCGGCAAAGTTCCCGTGGACGTGGACCCGGTGCGCGGCCTGCGCGATCGCGGCGTCGACGTCGCCGAAGTGCTGCTGTACCTCCTTCTGAATGTTGGTGCCGTTGAGCCCGCGCGCGTGGATCGGCTCGGCGACGGCCGACGTGCCGCTCTTGGGGTCGAGGTACTCCGGCAACGGCGCGTACTCGACGCGGATCGCCTCGAGCGCGCGCTCGGCGGTGAGCTCGTCTTTCGCGGCCACGGCGGCGACCATGTCGCCGACGTACCGCGTCTTGCCGACGGCCAGCGCGGTCTCATCGTGCGTGATCGGCAGGACCCCGAACGGGGTGGGGTACTCCTCACCGGTCAACACCGCGAACACGCCGGGCATCCGGCGTGCCGGCTCGACATCGACCGAGGTCAGCTTCGCATGGGGGTGGATGCTCCGCAGGATCCGGCCGACGAGCATCCCCGGGCGCTTGATGTCGTCGGTGTACTCGGCCCGCCCCGAGACCTTGAGCGGGCCCTCGATGTACGGGATGCGCGTGCCGAGCAGCCGGTACTCGGGCTCCGTCCGGGCGGCCATCGCTCAGCCGCTCCCACGCGCCGCCAAGATCGCCTCGACGATCTTGGTGTAGCCCGTGCACCGGCAGAGGTTGCCGGAGATCGCGCGCACGACCTCCTCGCGGTCGGGGTGGGGTTGGTCGCGCAGGAGCGCCACCGCGGTCATCACGAAACCGGGCGTGCAGAACCCGCACTGGGTCGCCCCGTGTTCTACGAACGCCTTTTGGACGGCGTGCAGTTCGCCGGCGGGCGTCACTCCCTCGATGGTCGTCACCGACCGCCCCTCGACGAACCGCGCCAGTGTCAGGCAGCTCAGGGTGGGCCGCCCGTCGACGAGGACGGTACAGCACCCACAGGTTCCGAGGTCACAGCCGCGCTTGGTGCCCGTGAGGTTGAGGTCCTCCCGGAGCAGGTCGAGCAGGATCCGCTCGTCCGGGCAGGGCACCTCGACCGGGTGCCCGTTGACCGACGCGCTAAGGCGATCGGACGACGACATCGACCTCCTCGATCCCCTCGGCGTGGGGGGTTTGACCCCGGTGCGCGACCTCGACGAGCTCGGCGACGACGCTGACGGCGATCTCGGCCGGCGACTGGGCCCCGATCGGGAGACCGATGGGGGAACGGATCCGGGCGAGCTGCCCGTCGTTCAGGCCGCGGCGGCGCAGCTCGGCGAAGATGTGCGTACGTTTCGCGGCGCTGGCGATCAGCCCGATCGAGTTCGGGAAGATTCGAATCGAGCTCTCGAGCACGTCCGTGTCCTTGCCGGCATCGTAGCCGAGCACATACAGGTGGGTATAGCGCTCGGGGACGAAGCGCACCCAGAGTTGGTCGGGGCTCACGACCTCGAGCCGGTCCGCGCCGGGGAACCGCTCGGCCCCGACCCATTCGGCGCGGTCATCGGCGACCGAGTAATCGTACTCGAGCGTGGGGAGCAAGGAGGCCAGGGCGTGCGCTACATGGCCGCCCCCCCACAGGAGGAGGTTCGGTCGGGCCGCAACGTACTCGATCGCGACGTCGACCGAGCCTCCGCACAGGCTCGGCAGCCCTCCGGGCTTCCAGGACTGGAGGTCGAAGTGCAGGAGGTCGCCGCGGCGATCCGCCAGCGCCTTTTTCGCCCGCGCCTTGACCTGTTCTTCCAGCGCCGCCCCGCCGACGGTCCCGAACGTCTCCCCGCTGGCCGTCACGAGCATCGTCGCGCCGAGCTTTCCCGGGACCGAGCCCACGGTACGGACCACGGTCGCGCGGACGAACTCCTGGTGCGCGTCGAGCAGCTCGAGCGCGCGGCGAGTCAGACGTCGGTCCACCCTCACACCTCGCGGGGGAGTCCGGACCCTCGCGCCCGCTCCAGGTCCTCCGGCGTATTCACATTGACCACCACACCGGGATCGTCGACGCGTACGCGCTGGACCTGGGGGCCGAGCTGGGGGATCAGGCGGTGGAGCGGTACCTCGGGGGGGAGCCGGAGCGCGAGGCGCCAGGCCGGCTCCTTCAGGATCACCGGGTGGCCGCCGCGGCCGTCGAACTCCGGTATCGTCCAGACCGCGAGGAGGTCGGCGTCGCTCGCCCGCAGCAAACGGGGGAGGGTATGGGAGGAGACCAGCGGGTGGTCGACGGGCCAAAGGACGACGTCCTCTCCGGGGTCGACCTGCCTCAGCCCGGTATGGACCGAGCTGGTCTGGCCGCGCGCCCAGTCCGGATTCGTCACCCACTCCACGCTCGAGCGTTGGTCGGACGGGAGTCCCCCGCGGATCTCGTCGGAATGGGCCCCGAGGACCACCCAGATCCGGCCCACGCCGGCCTCCGCCATCAGCCGGATGACGCGGCCGAGCGCCGTCTCGCCCGAGACCGGCGCCAGCGCCTTGGGGTAGCCGCGCCAGCGCTCGGAGGCGCCCGCGCTCAGGATCAGTCCCGTCGGTTCGGTCAACTCCGCAGAGGTCCCCCCACGAGGTCCACCCTCGAGGGTGGCGCGACACCGTCAACGCGTGTTATATATGGTGGCTAGGTGGCCGCCGCGCTCATGTCCCACCCGGTCGACGTACCTCCGTCCACGCTGCTCCCCCGGCTCGCGCAGGAACTGCGCGGTCGCAATTCCGTCACCCCGCCCGCCTGGGCCGCCTTCGCCAAGACCGGGGTCCACAAGTCGAAGGCGCCGGTCCAGCCCGATTGGTGGTACCTCCGCAGCGCCTCGGTGCTCCGCAAGATCCACATGCGCGGCCCCGTCGGGATCGAGCGGCTGGCCGCCGAGTACGGCGGCAAGCGCGACCGCGGCTCCGCACCCTACCATGCGCGCAGCGGCTCCCGGTCGATCACCCGCGAGATCGTCCAGCAGCTGGAGAGCTCCGGGCTCGTCCGGCCCGAGAAGAAGAAGGGCCGACGGTTGACGCCGGAAGGAACGAAGCTCCTCGACGCCGTCTCGCGCGAGGTCCTCAAGGGCTTGAGCGAGCGCCAGCCCGAACTGAGGAAATACCTCTGAAGGCTGGTCGTCGCGGACGGTGATCGATGTCGGGCTACCCGGACGACGCCGAGCTCGCCGAGCTCCGGCGCCGCCGTCTCCAGCAGTTGCAGGAGATGCAAGCCGGCGGGGGTTCGCCGAACGCCGCCTATGCCCAGGCCCAGCAGGCGGAGATGGACCGGCGCGAGGCCGAGCGGGCCGAGGCGCTCCGACGGATCATGACCCCCGAGGCGCGCGAACGGCTCGGCCGGATCCGGCTCGCCAAGCCCGATGTCGCGAACGCGGTCGAGCAGCAGGTCCTCTCGCTCGCCGCTTCGGGTCGGCTGCAGCGGATGGTCGACGACAATACGCTCCGAGCGCTCCTCGAGCGGATCATGCCCGAGAAGCGCGAGATCCACATCACGCGCCGCTAACGGGGAGGTTCACCGATCATGGCCAACCGTAGGAAGTCGCTCGCCCGCAAGACCCGCCTGTTCCGGGCCGTCAAGAGCAACCGCCGAGTCCCCGCCTGGGTGATGCAGCGGACGAGCCGCCGCTTCACCCGCCATCCCAAACGCCGCAGCTGGAAGCGCGGCCACATGCAGCTGTAGGGAGCGTCGACGATGGCACGGAACGCACCGAAGGCCCGCGGCGAGGAGCTCGAGCGCGAGTACACCGTCCCGCTACGCGCGAGCCAGCACCAACCCTCGCGCCGGCGCCGCGCCGGTCACGCCCTCGAGACCGTCCGCCGGTTCGTCGCCCGGCACATGAAGGGCGAGCACGCGCAGGTCTGGATCGACCCGCGCCTGAACGAGTACATCTGGACGCGCGGCGTGCAGCATCTCCCGCGCAACGTCCGAATCAAGGCCATCCGCTTCGAGGACGGCCTCATCGAGGTCGACCTCATGGAAGGGGAGTAGTCCCTTTGTCCGGGAGCGGTCGGAGTGCCGGTCGGGCGCGCGACGATCTCCGGTAGCCCCTACCTCGGGGTCTACATCCGGACCGGGGAGTCGGTCGCGGTCGTGCCCCCCTCGGCACCGGCGAACCTTCGCCGCGAGCTCGAGCGACTGTTGTCGGTCAAGGTGTTCACGGGCACCGTCTCGGAGAGCGAGCTCCTCGGCGCCCTGCTCGCCTTCAACTCCCACGGGGTCATCGTCGGCGACCGGCTGGATAAGGTCGAGCGCGCACGCCTCGAGTCGGTCGGGCCGGTGAGCGAGATCCGGGTCCGGCAGAACGCGCTCGGGAACAACGTGCTGGCCAATGACCGCGGGGCGCTCGTCCACCCGGAGTTCTCCGAAGAGGCGATTCGCCAGGTGCGCGAGGGACTGAAGGTCCCGGTGCAGCGGGGCACGGTCGCCGGGCTCGGCACCGTCGGGATGGCCGCGGTCGCGACGAACAAGGGCGTCGTCGTCCACCCCCGTACCACCGAGGCCGAGACCAAGGTGATCACCGAGGCGCTCGGTGCGCCCGTCCACAAATCGACGGCGAACTTCGGCGTCTCCGTCGTGGGGGCTTGCCTCGTGGCGAACTCCCGCGGGTTCGTGGCCGGGACTCCGACGACCTCGGTGGAGATCGTCCACCTGCAGGAAGGTTTCCAGGTCTTTGACTAGCCCGCGGGGTTCGCGGACCGTCTCCGATTCAGGTCCCGCGCTTGCGCTTCATGTACCGGGTCGCGTACCCCGCGATCCGGTTGGCGAGCTTCTTGTAGGTCACGCGCTGGACACCGTCCTGCTCGATCCGCAGATCGGTCAGCTCCAGGACCTTCTGCTTGTTGTGGGCAAAATCCCCGTTGAACGCGTCGGGGTGGATACGAATGAGCTCGGTGGCGACCCGCTTGATGTAGGTCTGCCGGATATTGCCCATGTGGGCCGCGCCGACTAAGGTGCCCCATATAACCGTTCCTCGACGGGAGAGCGGTCCGCCGTCGTCGGCAGCGGGGCGAGCCCCGAGAGCGGGACCCGTAGGCGCGACCGCCCCAGAAGTAACCGCCTGACCGGTCGGTCACGGCCCGGAGCGCTCGAGATTCCCGTCGGGGCGGCGCAGAGTCTGCGCCTCAGTTAGGCGGGAAGGCACAAATAGGCCAACCCCGCCTATTTCTTCCGCGTGTATCCAAATTTTGCCTCATATTGCACCCCCCCGCACCGTCGCACCGGTGTGCGGTAGGCGTCGATCGATCGGTACCGGATCGTTCGGATGATCGACGCAGAACCGTACGCGGGTGCCCAGCCCCTCCCGCAGAAGGACCGGCACATCCTGATCCTGGACCTGTCCAAGAGCATGCTCGCCCCGTTGCCGGACACCGAGGCGCAGGGGATCGAGCAGCAGAAGATCGAGGTCGCCCGGACCGCCGTTTACCGGATCCTGGAGAACGCCGCGAACACCGGGACCTCGTTCGGATTGATCACCTTCACCGAGAACGTGCGCGTGGCGGTCCCGCTCAGCGACATCCATCGCGAGAATCTCCCGTACATCGAGGGACTGATCTCGATGCTCCAGCCGAGCGGCCGCTCGGCCATCTGGGACGCGCTCGCCCTCGGCGCCGACCTCCTGCGCGGGATGAACGGAGGCGTGCGCGGGACGCTCGTGCTCGTCACCGACGGCTGGGACAACGCCTCGACCCGGTTCACCGTCGTCCACCCGCAGGTCCCGCAGACCAATCCCGGTCCGAGACAGAACCTCGTCGAGCACATGCTGCCGTCGGGCTCGGAACTGACGCTGCGGGTCATTGGGATCGGCAACGGCGTCGAGCGCGACAAGGGCGTCGACTCCGCGAGCATGGGGGTCTTCATGAGCGAGCTCAACCGCCGCGCCCTCGAGCTCGCCGCCACCGTCGCCGTCAGCTACCAGGAGGTCGTCACCGGCTCGCAGCTGTTCAGCCAGATGGTCAACGCGTTCCTCGACGTCGGGTTCGAGGGCGTCCGCCCGCTCGAGCAGCTCCATCCGGAGGAGCTCGCGCGGCACGCCGCCAGCGCCGCGCGCGCGCTCAAGGAGCCCGAGAGCCACTCCACCCTCGGGCGGATCGCCTATCCCCACGGCGCCCCGGCCGGACCGGACGGGTCGGCCGACCCCGCCCCGCCGGCCGACGGGGCGGCGCTCGAGGTCGACGTCGTCCACGCCCCCGGTGGCGCGCCGCCGCCCTACCTGCGCGACCGGTACGGGCCCCTCGGCGTCGTGATCGAGGCCTACCTGATGCAGGACTACGACCGGGCGCTCGATCGGCTCCAGCGCGCCCGCTCGATCCTCCCCGCCGTCACCCGGCACTACTGGGAGGCGCGGATCCAGTACGCGAAGGGCCAGGTCGTCGAGGCCGCGCGGGCGCTCCTGCTCGCTTGGGGCGAGGCCGAGCATCTCCCGCTCGAGTCGCGCGGACGGATCGTCCGGCGACTCGCGCTCTTGCAGGCCCGCATCCAGAACGACAAGGAGACCGAAACGCTGGTGCACTTCTTCGAGGAGACCGAGGCGCACCTCGCCAAGTCCGACCCGAAGTACCGCAACCAGCTGCTGCTGCTCTTCGACCGGCTGATGGACCTGCGGAGCACCTACCAGCTGACCCGGCTCGAGGGGGACTCGGCCGCGCAGGGCGCCGCGGCCAAGCACGAGGAGGCGGTCGAGGCGATCTTCAGCCAGCTCCAGGACGCCCGCCTCGAGAACACCTCGGGCGATCCCCACATCGAGGGGGCGCTCGACTTCATCGAGATCTGTCTCGCGGAGATGCGCTAGGAGGAACTCACCGACCGATGCCCGTGACCAAGACCGCCAAGACCCGGACGAAGGGACCGGCGAAGAAACGCGAGGAGAAGGGACCGGCGGCCGACGCCGCCCGGATCGCCGTCGTCGGGATACCCGCGTCGGGGAAGACGACCTATTTCCGATTCCTGTCCGGTCACTTCGGCCTGAACCTCCCCGTCGTCTATGTCCCGGCGCGTACGGGGGCGCTGCCGCTACCGCTCTACGGAGACCTCGACACCGAGGTCGTGCTCGAGGAGACCACCTACGAGACGACCGACCCCAACGACCCCGAGGGCGGGCTCGACACGACAACGCGCTACTACGTCAACAAACCGATGGAGGACAAGCGCAAGCTCTGGGTCGAGCTCGCCGCCGGGCGCGAGGAGCAGGGGGTACTGACGAAGTACCCGCTCCCGACGAAGTTCAACCAGTTCGTCGAGATGAAGATGCACTTCCGCTACGGCACCGAGAACGGCGGGGGGCCGACGAGCCGCCCGATGATCCTCCACACCATCGACGAGGCCGGCGGGATCATCTCCGACTACTTCACCTACGACCGACTCTGGCTCGATTCCGTGGACAAGGAGGTCGAGGAGCGGAGCTGCCGGGTCATCCCCCACTTCGATTCCTGGCGGCCGGACCGACGGGACCTCTGGCGTCGCGGGCTGACGCTCTTGGGCCACTTCGTCTGCGAGGCCGACGGGATCGTGCTGCTGCTGTCGCCGGCGCTCCCGTCGCTGCGCGACCAGGCCCAGCAGGTCAACCTCGCCCGGGGCGTGTTCAAGTACTGCCGCCAGAACAACATCCCGCTCGTGCTCGCCATCTCCAAGGCCGACCGGCTGAGGGACTTCTACAACGAGGTCGAGCATTCGGTCAAGGAGCGCGGCTACGAGAGCCACTTCGACCCCTACGACTTCCTTGTCTCCAAGGACGGCGCCGGCATGGGCACGATCCTCGCCGCCAACGAAGGTCGCGGGATCTCGGCCAAGGAGGACGTCTTCCTGATCTCGTCGGCGGTCTCGAGCGGCGAGGGCGTCCCGATGCTGCTCAACGACGCCTCGCTCTTCCCCCAGTCCAACGGCGGCGAGGTGCCGGGGGTGCCGGTGATGGTCAACACGACGCTCCCGCTCGCGCGGGTCTGCGAACGCGTCCTGGAGAAGCGCGCGACCCGCGGTGGGTGATGGCGAGCCCGGCCGAGGCGGAGGGACGCACGTCCCCGACGGAACCGTTCGTCGCGCGGGAGGTCGCACCGGCCGGCCCGGTCGCGGTCGTCTGGTGCCGCCAGGTCGACAACGAGGCCGAGAGTCCCGGCTACACGACCGTCCCGGAGGACTTCCCCGGTCGGCGCGAGACGCTCGATCTCATCCGGCTCGTCGGAAATCTCACGGTCAACGTCGCCGACACCCACGACTACTGGACCCCCGGGCCGCCGCAGGCCCTGTCCTACTACCCGAACCTGTTCCTGTATCCCGCCTACGGGGGCCGCTACACCTGCGTCGGACGGATGTTCCTCTCGACGGAGGACCGCCCCCGGCTCGGGATGAAGACCCTCGTCCTCGACACCTCCCAACTGCTGGCGACCGGTGAGTTCGGCACCTCGGTGCTCCGCTGGCACGCCACCATGGCCGGCGGCCGCGGCGACGGCCGCAAGCCCCCCGTCCCGGACCCCAACCTCTACGCGATCCTCGGAGAGGGGTTCCTGTTCCACCGGGGCTCGACCGAGCCGGTCGTGGCCATCGCCTCGGGCGAGTGGGACGCCTCGAGGGAGGTCCTCAACGAGCTGATCCGGGTCCTCCCCGCCTCGTTGCTCATGCTCGGGGCCGTTCTCGCCTTCCCCTACTTCCTCCCCCAGCCCAAGACCAACCTGCACGAGCTGGCCGAGCAGATCCCGCTCGCCGTGGCGCTGATGCGTATCCCCTCCGCCGAGGCGGTCGGCGACCGGCACAAGAAGCGCCTGCAGAGCTGGGACTCGGCGGCGGTGGGCTTCCGCAACCTGACCGACGGGGTCCCGAGCCCCGGGCGCGCCAAGGACTCCGTTCCCCTCGTCCTTCAGTACGTGCGCGACCACAACTCGGCGCGTCTGACCCCCATCGTCCAGCGCGTCGACCTCGTCGAGCTCCCCAAGCTGCGGGCGCTGGTCGGCGACCCCGAGCGCCAGGCCGGCAAGGAACGCCGCAAGGAGATGTGGCGGATCGGCACGGCGATGGAGAGCGCCGCGCTGCTGCTGCAGAAGAGCCGCGGTCGTCACGCCCCGGTCAGCGCGGAGACGTCCAAGCGCGCCCAGGAGTACCTTCGGGCCACGGTGCCCCCGACCGAGTCGGTGGCGCCGGCGGCCCGTGCCGGAGCGACCGCCCTCGAGGCCGGGGCGGCGACGCCCTCTTCCCATCCGTCGTGGTTGGCCAAGAACAGCGACCTCCCCGCGTCGGCCCCTCGACGCGCCGAGGCGGTTCCGATCCCGGTGGGCGACGACCCCTCGCTCCAGAGCACGGCCCCCCCTTCCCCGGTCGCGCCCGCGCCCAACCCGAGCGCGCCAGCGATCCGTGGACCGACGGTCGCCGCGCCCCTCCCCACACCGCCGGCGCCTCCGGCGGCCGGTGGACGGGGGGTCGATGCGGGCTGGATCTCCCGCGAGGTCGAGGCCTCGGTCGGGCGGCACCTGCCCGGCCAGATCGAGCGGGCCGAGGAGGACCTCCTGCGCCGCCTGGCCAACGAGATCGAGTCGGCGGTGGCCGACGAGGTCAACCGGCGCCTCGACGCCGTGGCGGAGACCCGGCTCAAGGCGCTCCTGGCGCCGACCGAGACCCGATTCAACCAGATGCTCGCCGCGTTGGACGCCCGTTGGGACGAGAAGCTCCGGGGCCGCCTTGCGGCCGCGAACGCCTCCCCTCCCCCCGAGTGGCGGGCGGGCATCGAAGACGCACTGGGTCTGAAGATCGCTGCGCAGGACGAGACGCAAGGGAAGCGCCTCGAGGAGTCCCGCCTCATTCTTCTCAGCAAGATCGCCGAACTGGAACGCGCCGGCAACGCCCAGCTCACCGGGGTCCTCGCGAGCACCGAAGGCCGACTGAGGGACTCGATCCCGGGCACCGTGGGTGCGGAGATCGATCGTCGACTTCGCCCGGCGATCGAGCGGGAGCTCGGCGACTCCCCCCGCGGGGACAAGGGGCTCCTCGCCGCCAAGGTCGACGAGATGGTGCGGCGTGAGGTCCAGGTCGCCACCGAGCGGTTCGGCCGCTCCCTCGCCGAGGCCGACGCCCGGTTCCAGGAACGCCTCGCCACTTACCAGTCGGCGAACGCGCCGCTGTCGGCCAAGGCGATCGAGAGCCTCCAGCCGCTACTGAACCGTCGCATCGCCGAGCTCCAGGAGACCGAGCACGAAGCGATCGAGGGCCTCCGCCAGGACCTCGGCGCACGGGAAGCGGGCGAACGCGCCGCCCTCGCCGCCGTGCTCGATGGACAACTCCGCGACTCGGCCAACCAGGAGGCCGGCGCGCGCTCCGAGCTCGAGGCACGCCTGCGGCAGTCGCTCGAGGCGCGGATCGTCGACGCGGAGGGACGCCGGCCGAAGGAGCTGCGCGAGCTCGAACTGAAGCTGAGCGCGCTGTTGGAGGCCCGGATCAAGGAAGCCGAGTCCAAGTCGCTCGCCGTGGTCCGCGACCTCGAGACCCGCACCTGGCTCAACGCGGAGAAGGCCTCCGGGGAGTACGACGGACGCCTGGCCAAGACGCTGGAGACCCGATTCGCCGAGGCCCGCGAGGCCCAGGCTCACGCCAACGCCGACCTCCAGGTCCGATTGCAGTCCTACTCCGACCAGAAGCTCCGCGAGGCCGAAGAGCACCTCCGCGGCACCACCGTCGAGCTGCTGGCGCGCATGCGGCGCGACGTCGACGCGGCGGTCGCGCGCGTCCCCGATGCCGCGCGGCTCGAGGCCATGGTCAAGGAGCGGCTGACCCGGAGCGCCGAGGGTGTCCGGGCCGAAGTGCAGCTCCTGCTCGATTCCCGGCTCGCCGAGGCCGAGGAGCGGGTCCGCCAGGCCGAGGCCGATGCGCTCGCCCGGTTCGACCAGCTCGAGCGGGCGTTCAAGGACCACACCGCCGAGCTGCTCAAGACCGAGGACAAGCTCCGCCGCGAACTCGATGGGGTCGACCAGAAGATCCTCGCGATGTCCGACCGGCTGCTGCCGGTCGTGCGCAAGACCTGGTTGAAGGTCGCCGAGCTCGAGAAGAGCCCGGGCGCGCCCGGGGACATCGAGCCCAAGCTCGCCCAAGTGCGCCGCGAGTTCAAGGACGAGGTGCGCCGGCTCGACGGTGAGGTCGCCGACCGGACGCGGGACATCCGCGAGCGGATGGAGACGACCATCGCCCACCAGGGGAAGGTCTGGCTCACGCTCATCCGGCAGCTCTCTCAACTGACCGAGGACCGGCGCAGCAACCAGGGCGTACCCTTCCCGCCGCTGGCCGCGGGACCGATCATCTCCCCCGAGGAGGTCGGCGAGGCGGACGACGACGAGGAGCCGGAAGCTCCCCCTCCGCGCCGGCTTCGGCGTGCGGGGCGCGCCGGAGCCTCACGGTAGGGCGCTCGGCACGACGAGCGCTACCCGAGGGACATCCCGGAGCGCGGGCTCCGTAGCGTCCCGGCGCTCCCCTGGTCGAGGGAGGCGATCCGGTCGCATCCAACGACCACAATCGCTATCGCCCGTCGCCCGGTTGCAATGCCTCCGTGAGCGATCTCGACGACCACCGTCACTGCAAGGTCTGCGGCAAGGTCGTCGATCCGCAGGACGAGTTCTGCTCCAAAGGCTGCCGCCGCAAGCGCGACGAGCAGCTGCAGAATCGGCGGAACCTGACCTACCTGATCTACGCGAGCATCGCGTTCGTGATCCTGATCACGGTGCTATCTTCGGCGGGCCGGCTGTAGGCGGATGAACGCGCGATCTCCTCGCCCGGGAGGGTCGCGCCGCCGAGCCCGAGAGGCCGTCCTCGGGGGTACCTTCGACCACCTCCATGCGGGGCACCGGGCGCTGCTTGCCGCGGCGTTCGCGTCCGCCGACCGCGTGGGGATCGGACTGACGACCGCTGCGTACTTGCGACGGCATCCCAAACCGCAGGGAGCCGCGATCCTCGCCTACGGCCGCCGCCGCCGAGAGCTCGGTCGGTTCCTCCGGAGTCGCTGGTCGCAGAACCGGTGGTACATCGCCCCGCTGAACGATACGTGGGGACGCTCGGTCGAGCCCGGTCCCGACCTCATCGTCGCCACCCCGGATACCCGTGCGGGCGTTCGCTCGGTCAACGCCGAGCGTCGCCGTCGGGGTCTGGCAGCTCTTCGGGTACGGTGGGTGCCGCTCGTCATGGCCGAAGACCACCACCCCATTGCTTCGCGGCGGATCCGCGCTCGGGAGATCGACGCGGAGGGTCGGTCCTCGGGGTCGAAGAAGGCGGCTGCTCCCTCGCCCGCTTCTCCCCGCGCACGGCCGCCGAAGGCTCGCCGTCCGGGCGTCCCCCGCACGCGGCGGGTCCGACCTCGGCGAACTCCCGGGGCCATGGTCTCCTCGAAAGATTGAAGGCCGCGACCTCACTCGAGCACTCCGATGGAAACCTACCTCCGGGTCACCTTCCATAGCGAGGGGGCCAAGCCCACCGAGGTCGCCGATCGGCTCGTCGGCTTCGGGTTCGTCCCGACCCAGGGGAACTACGATTTCGTCTACGATTGGAAGACGAGCGCCACGACCGATCAGGTCCTGGACCTGGGCGACGAGGTAAGCCGCCTGCTCCGGGGGTACCGCGTGCTGTTCGAGATCGAGACGGTTTAGCCCGCCCCGCCCCTTCAACCTTAAGTCGCGCTCGCCGGTGGATTCGACGTGGTGCAACGGTACCCGGTCCGGGCCAGTTCGCGTCCGAGGCTCCGGGAGGAGGAGCTCGCCCGACTGTGCCGCGAGCATTTTGGTGCCGGTGAGGCCGAAGGGAGCGCCGTGCGCGTTTCCTACGGGGCACTGGCCGGGATGAAGGTCTGGGCCGATGGCAAGGAGCTCGCCGTGGAGGTCACCATGAACCCCAAGGTCGAGGAGGCGGTCGCCCAGGAGACGATCCGGCGGTACAACCGGTTCCTCGAGGACGTCACGGGGTACAGCGCGAAGGAACGCGCTTCCCGGCTGCGCAAGGCGGCCACCAAAGGCGCCACGAAGGGCGAAGGCAAGGAGTAGTCGGTGGCGGCCGGCACAGGTCCGCTGCCCGGCGCATCGCCGTCGGAGCTCGAACGGCTGAAGGCCCTCGTCGGCCAGTACTTTCCGGTCTACGAGACCAAGATCACCGCCAACTCGCTCATCCTGCTCGTCCACGCCGATCCCGCGACCCTCGAGCCGCAGTTCGATCGGATGCGGCAGGAGCTCTGGCCGCTGTTCTACGTCCCCCAGATTCGCCAGGAGGGCGGGGAGTACGTCGTCGAGGTGGTACGGCGCCCCCCGGTCAATCCTTGGGGACCGTACGTCAACCTCGCGCTGTTGGTCGCCACGGTAGCGTCGACGGTGGTCGCGGGCTCCTTCCTCTGGGTTGCCTACCGGGGGGGAACCGGGCTCACGGGCTCGGACTTCCTGTGGGGGGCGGTCTTCTTCGCCGCCCCGCTGCTGCTGATCTTGGGGCTGCACGAGCTCGCCCATTACGTGATGGCGCGTCGCCACCACGTCGACGCCTCGCTCCCCTACTTCCTCCCGGTCCCGCCACCGATCCTGATCTTCGGGACCTTCGGGGCGTTCATCAGCCTGCGCGAGCCCTTCCCGGACAAGAAGGCGCTCCTCGACATCGGCGTGGCCGGACCTCTCGTGGGATTCGTCGTGGCGCTACCGATCACGCTCCTCGGTCTGCACCTCTCGCTCGGGGCGCCCGCGCTGTCGCCGGCCTCGTGCGGACCGACCTTCCTCGGATTCAGCTACGGTAACCTGCTCGTGGGCACCCCGGCGATCTGGTCGCTGTTCGCGCTCTTCATCCCCGGTGCCCTGACGAACCTCCATCCGCTCGCGCTCGCCGGTTGGGTCGGGATTCTCGTCACCGCGTTCAACCTGCTTCCGGCCGGGCAGCTCGACGGGGGCCACGTGGCCCGCGCCCTCCTCGGCAAGAACGCGACCTACGCGAGCTGGATCGTGCTCGGCGTGCTTGTGGTGATCGGCTTCGAGTTCTACTTCGGCTGGCTGATCTTCGCGATCTTCATCTTCCTGGTCGGGATGCGCCATCCGCCGCCGCTCAACGACCTCTCCCCCGTGGGGTGGAAACGGGTCGGGGTCGGGCTCGTGGGGGTGGCGATCCTCGTCGGGGGATTCACCCTCGTTCCCTTGGCGACCCCCAACGGATCGTTCCACCTCCAATCGGAGTCCTCGACCCAGATCCGACCGCTGCCCGCCGGGGCGGCGATGGCGGACAATCTCACCCTCTCGGTCGCGAATCAGGACCTCGTCGACCATGCCTACCTCATGTCCGCGACGATCGTACAGGTCGTACAGACCGTCGGAGGGAATGTGACCCGGCTGAACGGGACGGCTCTCACGTCGTTCGAGGCGAACTCGACGTGGATCGTCACGCCGCCGAACGGTAACGTCTCGACCTTCGCGCACGCCCCCAGCTTCAGCTCGCCCCGGGCCGCCTACGCCCTCGTCGGGGACGGGGCGACCGGGCGATTCAACGTGGTCTTCCAGAACCCTCAGCAGGCGGCGGTGACGCTCGACCTCGTGGTCACCCAGCTCTGCCCGGTGGCCTCCGCGGGGAACACCAACTCCTGGCAGGTCATCGTCTACTGACGGCCGGATCCCCCCACGTCTACGCCGCCGAGCGGGCGTCCCCGACCTTCCGATAGGCTTGGAAGTAGCGGGTCAGACTCCGGTGCACCCGCTCCTGCAGCGAGGCCACGAGCTCGAGCGAGGCGTCCGCTGGCGTTTCGAACGACGGCCCGATCAGCACGAGGTGCCCCCCCGGCCGCAGCAGCCGCGTCCATCGCGGCACGATCCGTGCGAGCAGCTCGGGGGGAGATTCACCTCGAGTGCTGGACGCCCGACCGTACGGGGGGTCGGTCACGATCGCGTCGAACGTGGGCCAGTCCGCTTCGACGGCGAGTTCTTGCGCGTCCCCTACACGGATCGCCTCGGCGTGGAGGTTGAACGCCGCGAGATTGCGTTCGGCCCCCTGCACCATGCGCGCATCGATGTCCACGCCATAGAGGCGGGCTCCCAGCAGCCCCGCCTCCAGCAGCAGGGCGCCCGTCCCCAGGAACGGGTCGACCACCCGTGCCCCGGGGGAAATGCGGGCGAGATTGACCGCCGCCCGGGCGAGGCGCGGGTGCAGGCTGACCGGTCGTTGGAAGGGCAACGACGGCATCCGCCGGTTCTGGTAGGAGCGGCGGTCGACCTCCGACACGACCTCGCCGACCCACAGGTCCTCGCCGGCCCCCGCGAGCACGATCCTCCGGTCCGGGCGCTCGAGGTCGATGACCCCGCCGGAACGACGGTGTGCGGTGGCGACCGCGCGAACGATCTCCTCCGCCCCCTCGGGGGGAGGGCCGGCCCAGGACAGCGCGATCGAGCCGGCGGGAGAGCCCGAAGCGACCCCGAGCGATGGGTCGGTCCGGCCCAGGCCGGGGAGCTCGACGATGACCCGTCGCGAGAGGGCGAGTCGCCTCGCCATCTCCTCCGCGGTCGCGCGACGGTCCATTTCGAGGGGTTTCCATCGAACCGGGAGACGAGGATCCGCCCGACCGCGCCGGACGCCCAGTGCTTCGGTGACCCCATCGAGCTCGGCGGCGGCCAGCTCGGGGCTTTCTCCGGAGAGCTCCACCCAAAACTTCACGGAGTCGCTGCCTCGGTGACGATGGCCTTCAGGCGCCGCCGGATCCCTTCCGTATGGCTGCCCTCCCAGTACTCGTGGCCGCAGTCCCGGCACCGAAAGACGCTTCGCGTGGGACCCCCGGCGTCGGGCCGTGCTGGGGCCGGTCGCCCCTCCCCCGGTGAGGAGACCGGGTCAACGAGTCCGTTGCACAGGCTGCATCGGTCGAACATTACCTCGGTCGGGAGAGAGGGGAACCTCCGGATCAGCTCGAGGAGTTGATCGTGCAATTGCACACTTCCTAGCAGCACCGCGCCCGGAGTGCGAGCGGCGAGCGACCGGTCCCTCGTCAACAACGTGCGACCTTCCCGTTCGGCGCGAGCCCGGATCTCGGTATCCTCAGCGCCCCGTACCCACGCGGTGTCGTGGCCCATGAACCGCAGGTATCGCGCGAGACGACCCAGCATCTCGTCCACGAGCCATCGGGGTGGCGCGCGCTCTGGCATGATTGGCCTCGGCCCTGTAGGACCGGGGACGGGACCCCCGCGGGCGTTATCAGCCGACGCCGTCACCCGGAGCCGTGCGGTTGTTCGGCACGAACGGAATCCGTGAGGTGGTCGGCGAGCGGCTCACGGGGCCGTTCGTGGCGGCCGTCGCCGGGGCGGCGGCCGAACTCTTCCCCCGCGGTCCCCCGATCGCGATCGGCTGGGACGGGCGGACGAGCAGTCCGGCCTACGCGCGCATCGCGTCAGCGATGCTTGCCCTCGGTGGCCATCGGGTCATCGAGCTCGGACTCCTTCCGACCCCGGCCATCCAGTACAACATCCCCCTCGTGGGGGCCCAGTTCGGCATGATCCTCACCGCCTCGCACAACCCTCCGGAGTTCAACGGGATCAAGTGCATCGCCGGCGACGGGCTCGAGGTTCCTCGGTCCGTAGAGGAACAGCTCGAGCAACGGGTCGCGAACTCGATCGTCGCATCGGTCCGATACGATCAGGTCGGGACCGTCACCGCCGACACCTCCGGCGGGGGCCGGTACGTCGATGCCATCCTCCATCGGGTCGACGCGGCGGCGATACGGGAGCGCAAGCTCACGGTGCTGCTGGATTGCGGCAACGGCGCCTCGGTACCCACTTCGCCCTCGCTGCTCCGCCAGCTCGGATGCCGTGTGATCACCTTGAACGCGCAGGTGGACGGAACGTTCCCCGGCCATCTGTCGGAGCCGACGGAGAGCAACCTCGCACACTTGGTCAGGGCCGTACCGGCGTTCGGCGTGGACCTCGGGATCGCCCATGACGGCGATGCCGACCGTGCGGTGTTCGTGGACGCCCGAGGCCAGTTCCTTCCGGGTGAGCGGATCCTGACGTTGATGGCCCGCGACGCCGTTCGAAGGCACCGCGGCGGCGTCGTGGTCACGCCCGTTTCCAGTTCCCAGAGCGTCGAGGATGCCGTTCGACCCATCGGAGGGGAGGTCGTCTACACGAAGATCGGCTCCCCGACCGTCACGCGGGAAATGAAGGCCCGGTCGGCGGTTTTCGGAGGGGAAGAGAACGGTGGGCTGGTCTTCCCGGAGCTGCAGCTCGCCCGCGACGGTGCCATGAGCGCGGCGGCGCTCCTGGCGCTGTTGGCTCGAGAGCGCGTCGGCCTCGCCGAAGCGGTGCGGGACCTGCCGGTCTACGCGCTCCGCAAGGAGAAGGTCGCCTGCCCTGTCGAGCACCTCGAGCGCGTGTTCTCCGAGCTGGCTCCGCAACTGAGCAAGGACGCCGATCGGGTGGTCACGCTCGACGGGATCAAGGCGTACCGCAACGACGGTTGGGTGCTGGTCCGGCGTTCCGGAACGGAGCCGCTCATCCGCGTCTTCTGCGAAGCGCGGACCGACGCGGCGGCCGACCGGCTCGCGGCCCAGGCGGTCGGTCTCGTCAAGGAGACCGTCGAACGGGTCGCCAAAACGGTCACCCCGTAGACCCCCACCGGATTCCGAGATCCGGGCGCGGGGGGATTTGAACCCCCGACCGCCGGGTTAGGAACCCGGTGCCCTATCCAGACTGGGCTACGCGCCCCGACGGGCCGGACCAAAGTTTGACCATATCAGGGCATCTCCTCGACCGGGCGGTCCAGAAGGCGCATCGTCTCGACGAGGCGGTCCTCTTCCTGGCCGACGTAGTACTCGCTCTGGGCGATGCTCGCGTGACCGTACAGCCCCGCGATCTCGCGCCAGTCCGCCCCTCGGTTCTTGAGCACCCGACCGAAGGTCCGCCGCAGGTCGTGGTTCGACACCACGATGCCGGCCCGGTTCCCCGCAGCTCGCACGAATCGATCGATGCTCCCGTAACTGTAGGGTCGCATCCGGCCGTCCTCGTTCCAGGCCAGGACTTCTGGGCAGTCCTCCGCGCCCTGGGCTGCGCTCAGGCGTTGAGGGATCCACCAGGCGAGCTCCGAGCGCAATGCGCCTCCGATCGGCACTCGTCGCGAGACGTCGCCCTTGTGGGCCTTCCCGCGCACTGCCAGCCAGCCCTTCGGCGAGTCCACGTCCTCGAGGCGCAACCGGGTCAGCTCGACGCGCCGTAGACCCTGCTTCGCCTCGAGGGCGAGGACCAGACGTTCGACTCCCTGAGCAGAGGCGCAGAGCCGGTCCAGCTCTTCGCTCGTGAGCCACCGGCGGTGTGTCGCCAACTTCGAGTAGGCGCGAGCTACGCCCGAACGCCGGACCACGTTGTTGCCGTGGTGTTCGAGGAGCGTCGAGAGGAGGCTGAGCCGCACCCGCTTGGTCTTCGGGGCTGCCCCAAATCGGTCGACTAATCGAACCAGGTGGCGCTCTCCGAGCGTGGTCGGACCAGCGGTGAGGCCTTCCTCGACGAGCCACCGGCCGACGGCTGCGTAGAACCGAACGGCTTCCTGCCCGTTCCGTCCCTGATACTGGTTTCGCGTTTCCTGTTGCCACCGTACGAACTCCCTTCCTGCTTCGCTCCACCGCCGTGGTACAGAGACCACGGCGAGTTCACCCGGGGTGGGGGAGGGGGCGAGCACTACTTGCTTCCTCCGACGGCTTCGGATCTCGTCACGGCTCCAAGGTCGAGGAAGAACATCGATGATCCTCCGCAGACGACGCAGTTCAGCTCGAGGGGATCCTTGGGATTGCTGCGGAGATCGTTACCGACTACGACTCTGTGGTCCGCCCTTACGTTCGTAACACCGGCCACGTACGGGGCGAGATGCTTCTCGCACAAGTGGGGCTGAGAGTCAGTCTTCACAGGTGCCCCGAACTCCTGTTCTTCCAGCGTCGCTCGGCCTCGGTTCGAAGGCGGAGTAGCGCGGAGTTCCGCTGCGTGATCACTCCCGTAATCGGGAGAAGGCGCACCGCTCCTCGGAGTCGACCGAGTTGGAACGTGGCGTGGTAGTGGGGATGCGACAGGCCCGAAAGCGGGGTCCAGCAACACTCGTCGCAGCGAAGGACCGGGCTCTCGATCTCGAGGATCAACTCCGCGGTCTGCTCGGGGTCGCCGGAGAAGCTCACGCCGGGACCTCCGCTCGATAGACGTCGGTCCCTGTAGGCCACCCGTTCGCTCGGCGGAGCTCGATCAGGATTTCTCCCCGCTCACGGACTGATAGGTCCCGATGGCGTGTAACCAGATGCGCGTCGAGCTGCGTCCCGGATTCTCGCCGCTTGCCGCAAAGCGGGCAATCGTATTGGCCGTGGACCAGGCCCCAGTTGCCCACGCTCATCGAGCCACCTCCAGCGGCCTTCCGGTCGCCGAGTCCAGGCCACGTCTCTCGCACTCCGCTTCGTCCGCCGCACGCTCAACGTCCTCGACGCGGTGGTTCTCTAGGGCGCGTACGAGAATCCGTTCGATCGCTCCGGGAACTCGTTCGGTCTGAGTGTCGAAAGCCGTTCCCTCGATGTGTTCCGGCCTCCACCCGAGCACGCGCTTGCCTAGGGCGAGCGCGAAGCCCAGCTCGACATGGGTTCCGCGACTGGTTTCCGTCAGCGGGGCGAAGATCAGGATGTCGGCCCGACGAATGTCCTCGAGGTCGGTGGCCGCCGCCTGACCGGCGTACCAGGTCTCTCCGTGACGGAAGTCGGTGTGCCAGTGGGCAGTCGGCTCCCAACCGGTCGCAAGCGCGATCTCAGTCTCGATCTTCTTTGCGAGGTCTGCGCCCGCGTTTCGGCAACACGGGAGATGGTACGCGGAGGCGAGGTAGAATCGCGTCACTCTTCGATCCTCGGCGCGAGAGCGATTCGAACTGGCCCGTAGGCAGAGTCAGACTCGAGGAGAATTGGACCGTCCTGCTGAACTTCCACGTAGACGTCGGAATCGCAGTGCGTCTCGAGAAAGGCCATGATTCCGGCCAAATGGCCGCGATCGAATCTGGACCTCCGCGTGTCGCCACTCCAGTGCAGCGTCCCCTTCGGGTGACGGGACTCAAGCGAGATCCCGAGCTGAGCATCAAGCACGGCGAACCCAACCCGTCGAACCAGATCCTCGGGCAGCTCGGCGCCTGAATGCTCGCCTGAACTGAGCCAAGCCGAGTCTCCAAGAAGGATCCGCTTCTCCGGCATAGCGGGAGCTCCCGGAAGGGACTCGGCCCGGCTCACGCGAAGTTCCTCCTCGCTGGGCAGATCCCGTGGATCCGCGAGTCAGGTCCGCGTTCGCGCGGGACAAACTGGACATTGCCCTGGGCGTAGTCCCTCTCGGAGATGGGGAGTTTACAGACGCCGCAAGGGGGTTCGGTCACGGGAACAGCACCTGGGCTGCGGTGACGTCGGACCCCTCGACCTTCACGAGGCCAAGGCGCCGGAGCATCGAAAGATAATCGGAGAAGGTCCCGCTGTTCGGGGCGATACCGGCTCGTTCACCGAGTTCTTGTCGGGTGATTGACCCTGGGTACTCCGCGAGCAGGACGTCCATCATTCGGCGCGCACCGCCGCTCACCCGGCCGCGAGCTGAGTTCGCGAGTTCCTCCTGGGTAAGTCGGTCGGGCCGCTGCGCGAAGTAGGCGAGACCTGCATCCGTCGCCCGGACTGACCCGCCGGTGAGGTCCTCAGCCAGTTCGGCCCGGCGCAGGAGCGACAGATAGTCCGAGAATGTGCCCGAGTTCGGTGCGATCTCGGCCATCGCGCCGAGGTTCGTCCTCGAGACCGACTCGGGGTGGATCGAAGCCAGAACGCGGAGCATCCGGAGGGCGCCTCCGGTCGGCGTCGGGAGCTCGCGCTCCTCCCCCTCGGCACCCGCCTTCAACTGAGCCCGGGGTTCTATCCGGGGGCGGGTCACCGCTAGGGGCGAGGCCTGCGGCCGCTGAGGAAGCATGGGTGTGGTCTCCGCTGTAAGCGGGGAGCCGAGGGTCCGCGCAGCGCGCTCGAGGTGCATCCGGGCCTCCTCGATCACCTTCCTGCCAGCGACTGACTCGCGCGTCAGCCCGGCGACTTGTCCCTTGAGAGGTTCGGTCGCCTCGCGCACAGCTCGGTCGAGTTCCGCCTTCGAGGCGGCGGTCGCCCTCGGCTTCGCCCGCTCCGCTTCCAACTCACGGGTGAGCCGCGTGACCTGCGACCGCAGTTTCGGCACGTCTGCGAGCTCGGCCCTCTCGGCCTTGATCGTGGAGAGCTGGGTCCCGAGCGACTCCACGATGGCACTCACGTCCGTCGTGGAGGGACGCACCTGGAGCAGGCCCGCGCGACGCAGGTGGGTCTTGTCGGGGTGGAGCGTGTGGAACTCCCGGACGCGGATCTTCTGGAAGATCCCGAAGTCCTGAGGGGACCACACGTAGCAATCGCGCCGCTCCAGGGAGGCGAGACCTGCCTCGAACTCCGCGAGTTGCTTTCGGGTCGCCCAGGCCTCGACCCACTCCTTTAGCGCCTTCCTGTCGGGGGCTCCCACGAGGCCGAAGACGACCAGGGTGCCGCACTGGGTGAGTGCGTCCTTGTTGACGGTTGCCGCGCGTTGGGAAACGATGATCACTCCGATCGCACGATTCCGACCCTGACGAATCAGCCGCTCAACGGCGTCGTACGCCACCGCCTGGTCGTTTCGAACGCTCTGGGGAAGGACCTCCTTCGCCTCGTCGATGATCACCAGGCGTGGGCTGTTATTGATCGCGTAGAGGCGGTGGCAGAAGTCGGCGAGGAACTGGCGATACGCAGCCTTCGGCTCCTGGGAGAAGTCGATGATCGCGGAGACGTTCGCCTTGACGATCGCCTCGGCGACCTCAGCTCCTGCGTGACGGTTCAGGGGAAGGTCACCGTGCTCCCCACCGATGACGAGGATCGGCAGTCCGGGGCTCTTCGCGTCGGCGGAGCTGCGAAGGCCCCAAGCAATGCCGGCCGGGTCGAATACAACGAACGGCAGGTGGAGCCGGGTTAGCTCCTCCTCTATGACCTTGAGCAGACCTGACTTTCCACGTCCCGACTGACCGATTACGCCGTAGCGCCCCTCCACGAAGTCTGCGGCGGGGAGCGAGCATGTATCCGAAAGCACGACGCGGTCGGAAGGGAGCGCTTCAATTCGGGGCGGAGCCATCACTTTACCAACTCCACGTGGAGGTTCCTCGGGCGGCCCACGTGCGCCATGCAAAGCGCCCGGTAGAGCCTAGGAGCTCGGTCGATCAGGTTCCACTCCGTCAGCCCGAATGCACGGATCCTGCGGTCAACCCAGACCCGCATCGACCGGAAGATCGGCTTCCGCCAGTAGGGCGATCGCGTCGGTAGGAAGTGAGCGAACGTGTCCTCGTTGAATGCGCGCTGGTGAGCGGGGCTACCCCACGCCTCCAGCGAGTCCTCGTGCGGGACCTCGATCTGCATCGTTCCTCCAGGGACGAGAACGCGGTGCGACTCGCGCATCACGTCGAAGAGGAGGTCATCGTCGTCGACCCCCGTGCGGGGTAGGTGCTCGAGGACCTGGCGCGCGATCACGCGGCGGAACGAGCCGTTTGGGAACGGCCAGGGCGACTTCCGCAGGTCATGGACGACGTCGACGCCGGGGAATCCGACACGGTCCATTCCGACCGTGCCGACCTTGTTCGGTCCGCATCCGATGTCTAGCGAGTCTCGAACGCCGACCGGGAGCGCGACATCGAAGTTCCGCGAAAGTCCACCAGAGAGCACGAGGATCACCCGGCTCGGACCTGTTCAACGTCGACGTCGACTGTCCCGGTGATGGTCCCGCTTGCCTGAACCACCTGGAACCAGAGCGTGAATGGTTGGCTGCCCGAGGGGTAGAACGTGTACGGGAGCGACGGGTTTGCGCTCGCAAAGTAGAACGACGTGGCGCCGTCCCAGGTCGAACCGTTGGGCGTGAGGCATTGCACCGAGTCGAAATCGTAGTTGTGCATCGTCGGCGAGTAGCTGAGGTTGAGCGAGATGTTGCAGGTCCAGATTCCCCGCCCGAGATCCGTGCAGGGACCCCAGACGTAGAGCGTCACGTTGGGGACCGATCTGCAGAGGTCGTACGGTTTGCCGCAAAGTTGGAAGGTTAGCGAGAGGTCCGCGTAGGTGTAGGAGGTCCCGTTCTGTCCGGTCGCACCCTGCTTCCCGTTCGTCCCGTTTCGCCCGGGCAGTCCTCTGGATCCGTTGACCCCGTTGGTGCCATTGAGGCCGTTGAGCCCGTTGTGGCCGGCAGGTCCCTGAGTCCCCCGGGGACCCGCCGGGCCTTGGGTGCCGTTGTTTCCGTTCCTCCCTGGCGTCCCGTTCGTTCCTGGTAGGCCCTGCGACCCTTGAGAACCGGCGGCGCCCGTGATTGGAGGTTGGCCGAGGTAGGCAACCCCGGCGATGACGATCGCCGCGACCGAGAGGAGCGCGACGAAGACGATCGCAGCGTTCTGGGTGTTCATCGACGGGCCTCCTGTTCGTCGCTCCCGCCCATCCAGGGCAGGATCTCGTCGCGCCCGCGAATCGGGCCGAACAGCGGGAGATTCCCCGCTATGGTAACCGGGCGCGCCGCGAAGCGAACCTGGTGAGGCCGGCGAACGCGCTCTCGGAACAGCGGAGTGAACCAGCCGTGGGGACGGAACAAGAGGTAGCCGAGGCAAAGGAAGCCACCGATCCCTAGGGCGAACGGGACGAGGCTCCAATCCATCACCACGGCACTACCTCGCCGTCGAGCCGGGCGCCGGCCGGAACGGAGACCACGGGGGCCACGGCGGGAAGTCGGAGCTTCGGTCGCGGGTAGGCCTGGACCGCGATACCCCAGACCCAGCGCGCGACGAGGTAGGAAATCGGGATGCTGAACGGAAGAGTCCCGAGCGATGCGACCGCGATCTTCTCCCAGCCGACCCCGTAGAAGTCGCCGCTCGCCAGCAGCAGCATCGCAATCCAGGGCGTTGTCGCCGCGACGATCCCGACCGTGATGCAGAGCGCCGCGATCTCGAACCAGAAGTAGGCGAGGGGAATCTGCCTCGCGTAGAAGCGAGCCGCGCCAGGGTCGGCGTTCATGCGACCCCCAGCTCAGCCCGGATCTCGCCGATGTGGCGGAGAGCCCCGGTTCTCTCGGAAGGGGACGGTAGGCGATTCGCCACGTCCTCAAGCTCCTCGACGAGCGCCAGGAAGTAGTCGCGCAGGAGCGAACTGCGGTGGAGGCTCTGCTTCGGTTCGGCCAACGCCTACTCCGCCTCAGTCCCGCCGAGCAGGTCGGCGATGGCGCGCTTCCTCGCGCGAGTCGACGCTTTGGTCAGGGCGAAGTGTTCGCGTTGGGAAATCGGGACGAGCTCACCTTTGGCGGTGCGCTCGGCGATCTCCGAGAGGCGGCAGGACGCGATTCCGTCAGCGAACCGGTCGTGCTTCGAGACTCGGACCCGAACGAGCCAGCGGTGGTCGTACTCCCCCGTGTCACCATCTTGGACGTTGGACTCGGTGACCTCGCGCTCCTCGAACGATAGCCCGAAGGCCATCGCGAGGCGGGTGCATCCGGTCCGGTTCATCTCCTTCCGACCGGCAATGACGTCGAAGCAAGCGGAGTCCTCGAGGAGGAACGCCTTGAGCTCGAAGTAGGCGTTCCAGATCCGCTTCATGTCGGCAAGGGAGACTTCGGGCGCGACGAGAAGGGCGGCGACGGCGGGATCGGCCAATGGACCCGCCGCCAGCGAGGTCGGGCGCTCGGCGAGTTTGTCGGCCGTCTCGAAGCGCGGGGCTGCGGGGCTGGGTGTGCTCATGCTGAACCTCCGGAACGTGAAAGTCGGCGGGCACGGCGGGCGAACGCGGCGTCCCTCGCAAGCCGTGCCTCTTCGACACGGGCGAGCGCCCCGCAGTTGACCAGCTTTAGAGGGCAAGGCTCGAGGAGCCCGTGCTCGACGAGCGTCCCGCTCGCCATCGCATGGGTCACCAAGGTGCCTCCGTCGGGATGGCGAGCGTGACCGATGCTAGGGACGAACCGGCGGCCTGTGAACCCGCCGGCCGCCCCTCGGACTGGTCCGCCCTCGGAGTGCGAACGAAGACGTTGATCCAGCGACCCTTTGCCGCGGGGTGGTGGGACTTCTCGCGTCCCAGGATCGTGACGAGCTTCCGGTTGCGGAGGTTCCCGAGGACGCAACCGATCAGGTTCTTCGGGAAGAGCTCGCGGCCACCCGCAGCGTCAAGGACGTCCTCCGCGCAGAACGGCTTCCCCCCCTCGCCAAGCCGCAGTGCAGTCGTCTCGAGGAGAGCCCAGTCCCAGCCGATGCCGCGCTTCATCCTCTCCTGGGCGGCGACGAAGTTAGGGTCCTGCGACCAGCGGTCGAGGGTCGCTGGAATCATCGCGACTCCTTCAGCCGCGTGTTGAGGTCCCACGGCTCGGCGCTAACGAGCTCATTGATCGAGTAGCACTCGGTGAGGCCCTCCTCTGCTGTCGTCTCGTCGATGGCCTCGACTTCTCGCTCGCCGTGGATTTCGAACTCTACGATGAAAATCCGGTGCTCGGGCCGTCGGGGGCAGGATCCATCCTCAGCGAGTTCGGACCCGCATGGGCCGCAGATCCTCAGGGTCACGCGGGCACCCCCCCGTCGCTGAGCCCCGCGGCTTGCTCTCCGGGCTTCTCTCCGTCCTTTCCGACGAGCCGTCGGACGCCCTGTACGAGCGGCCCGACCAGGCCGCTCCGTCGGTTCGGCTCGGATGCGGTGGCCGACTGAGGGGCGCGAGCCTCGTGCTCGTCGATGAGCCGAGTTACGACATCGTCGTAGGTGTCCCGCTTTTCGACGCGAAGTTCCTTCAGGCGCTGTCGGGTGGAAGGGCGGAGCCTCGTCGGCACCGTGGAGTCTTCCTCGGCCCCTGACACAGGATTACACCTGATTACACCCGTATGCGCCCGAGCAGATAAACCCTTCCTTCTGGGTGAGGACCTATGTGCCGCTACCCGCGAAAGGCAGGGTTAAACTCGAGCGACTACAGGTGAGTCTCCCCGACGGACTCTACCGGGAGTGTGAGGCAATCGTCGCTCACGGCCGGCGGTGGACCTCTGTGGTGGACTTCATCCGGTACGCGACAGCGAACGAGGTCGAGCGGTACAAGCGCGAGCACCCGGGAGGCCCGCCGCCACGTTGAGCTCCGCGTCTATGGCCGAAGGTGCGCGACAGCTCCGTGTCGACCCCGGCTCCTTCCCCGTCGGCTACCTCGGGCCCGACGAGATCCTCTACTTTCAGACTCGCCCGGCCTTCTGGCCGTTCTGTGGTCGCCATTTCTTGCTCGGGGGAGTGCTCTCGGGCGGGTCCGCGGCCGGCGCGTGGATCTTCCTCAGCTCTCCAGATTTCCTCTCGCAGGTCGTCGGCGCGTGGCTGGTAGTCCTGGTCGTTGTGGGAATCGCCATTGCGATCGTACGATGGCTTCTCTGGCGCTCGATCTCCTACGCGATGACCAGCTCCAGGGTGCTCACGAAGACCGGCAACGGGCCGAGGTTTATCGTCGAGATACCGCACACTTCGATCCAAAGCGTCATCCTCGTCGACGACGGTAGGAACCACCCGACGTCGATAGGGAACCTTACCTTCCTCAGCGCCGCCCCCCGGGGCGTCGTGGCGTGGGAGGCCATCGCCGGGCCGGTCCAGGTCAGGTCGCTCTACGAGGACGTGAGGTCGAAGCGCGAAACTTCCGGCGGTCCGCCCCCGAGGAGCTGAACCGTAGGAGATGTGCCCTCGGCTCGATGTCGACCGTTCAATCCTGACGCTCGATGAGTGCTGCCACGCAATCGAGGTTCCGAAGTGGACCCAGGACCCGGTCCGCAAGGTAGACTCGCCGCCTTCCCGGAGCGAAGAAGAGATCGAGGTTTTTCATGACGACCCACTGCTCGCGTCCAAGGGCGTCCAGCTCCTCTTGGTTTTCACGAAGAATCGCGGAGGCCAACTCCGCCACCGGCTCGTTGACGAGGCCAGGAATCAGACCATAGCAATGTTCCATTCGGAGGACAACCACAAGGTCGGCCCGAATGGTGATCGGGCGCCGCATGTCATCGTGGGGCACTTTCGAGGAAAACAGGAACGAAGGCCGTGGGAGGTTCCCGCGGCGATCGACCTGGCGGAATCTAAGGAGGCGGTCTTCGCCTATCTTTCCATCGAGGTCCGACCAAGCGGTCTGGACAAATGGCCTACGCAGACGTAGCGAGTGCCCGGATAGTCGACGCGAACTCGGAACCCGGAATGGGGGTGTGATCCAAAACGTCCGCGAGCTCCGAGAAAGCTCCTGACTCGGGAATCTCGGAGTTCTCGTCGTAGGTTACCGTGAACTTCCTCGAACTGGGACCTGGGGAGCGGTACTTTTTGAGAAGCGACCCGGCCATGTAGGACCGAGAAATCGCGTTCTTCGCCTGTGCGGGTGTCGTGGCGGTCAATGCGTTCACCAAGACGAGGTGTCGGGATCCGATTTCAAAGTCAAACGTGAAATCCTCAGCAGCCAGCTTTATTCGCCGAAATGGGACATGGGTCAGTCCCATCCCCACTAGTTCATCCCGCACGGCCCTTCGGAAGTTGTACCTGAACTGGGGCCGCGCGAGGTTTGCAAGTTGCGTCGCCTCCGATAGGAACTTCCCCATCGTCCAAGCGCACTCGGCAAGTCGCGGACGATCGCACTCCATGAACACCCGTTCGGAGTTGTCCACTTTCAGGCCATACGCCTCGAGTAGTGCAGTGAATTTTTCCTCGTTCGGTGTGTCTCCCCAATCATACCCTGCTTCACGGAATCGAAGCATTACGCCCGAGTCATCGTGGAGCAAGACGTAGGGCCTTCCAGGCTTTTCCTCAACGTACAGCTCGACATTTTCGCCGGCGTTGTCTGGTAGTGGGAGAGCCACCGCGCAGCGGTCTCCTTGATCGGTCACGTACACCAGGTCATTGACCGACTCGAGAATCTGATGCCGGAGCGAAGAGCACGGGGCGCGAGCAGCCGCCATCGCACTACTCAGGGTTCATCAAGGCTTGAAACATCGTCGGCACTGGTTACCCCGTCGCCATCGGCGCCTCAATCCCGAGCAGGTCTCCGAGACGATCGTGCAAGGCGCGATCCCCAGCGCGCCTGATGACCGATAGCGCGAACTCCTTGACATCTCTCGGTACGTCCTTTCGGTCTCGGATCTGATTGTAGACGGCGAGCGCTCCCTGTCGTATTCCCTCAACTCTCTCGAGCTCGAAGCGATTCATCCCGGTTCGCCCCAGGCGATTGATCGGGCTACCCCTCTTGAACCTCCGAACGGACCTTCTGGAACGGTCTCGGAAGAGTGGGGTTTCAGAGCCTCAGACGGGTTCGGACCCGTCCCGAGCCGTTCAGACGCGTCTCGCGCGGTGGGAATCAACTCGTTGCGGCGGCGCAGCGGTGAGCGCCCAGGTTGTGGGCGTTGTCAAACCTGCGACCACACCCTTGGCAGCAGTAGTCGGGGCGGGGGGACCCCCCCACCCCCCCTTCTAAGCGACGGTCCGGACCGGTTTCGTGGGAAGAGGTTCCCGAGTTTCCTCGGCTCTCGCCGAGCAGCCGACGCCTCTTCGCATCCGAAATCTGGGCTTGTTCGCGAAAGTACTGCCGGTTGTGCTCGATCGCCCGCTCGTTGTAGGCCCGGAACAGCGGATCCCGGTCCAGGGATCGCCACCCGAGTGGCGACAGCGCCCAGAGGCGATCGAAGGCGATGTTCGACTGACTGTTCCGGTATCGCGGCCCCTTGTGAGCACGGTGGACCCGCCCGCGCCCGCGATCCTCGATGTAAATCCAGTAGGGGGCCAGGCCGTTGTACACGATCGTGTCAAGCATCCGGATTTTTGGGACGGTCAGGATCGTCCCGATCCCGTTCTTCCGAACGATCGACAGCGCCCCTATTAGCCCTGAGAGCTCGTCGTCGCGGGAGCCCTTCCTCGTGAGGAGTCCGAGCACCGATTCGTCGTACAATACCATCGAGCCCGAGGGCAGGGATGCGTAGCAGTCCTGCAGCTCGCGCGCGGAGTAGACTACATTCGTCAGGGCAAACTTCGGGTCGAGTCGTCGGCAGATCTGGATCCCAAGCGTCGACTTCCCCGCCCCCGTCTTCCACCCGTCGATGACTACCACGACGGGCCAGCCATTCGACCGATCGCGTTCGAGGCGAGCTACGAACCGGTCGAGCCGCTCGAGCCCCGTCGGTTCTGGTGGTCCACCGCCGCCGTAGAACGAGAGCGCGAGGGGTTCAGGCTTCGTTGTCATCTTGGGAGGGCCCCGACTTCGAGGGGGGAGTCTCGGCCGAGTGGCGGACCAGAGCCCAAGTCGAGGTGTCCACCCCGGAGGCAAGGACCTCGGCCATGAAATCCTGTCGGGCTCGCTCGTTCCATTCCTCGATGCCGCAGAGGACGATCGCGGCGGCGGGATCCTTGAGCTTCCATTCGAGTAGGCTCCGTCGTTCCGCCTCTTCCACGGTCAAGGGTGCCGCCGCGAAGATCGACTCGAAGTCGGCGAGCACGACCGTCCGGAGGAGAAAGAGCGCGTGCTGCTCCCCGTTCGCAAGCGCCCACTCCCCGATGTTGTTCATGTGCTCAAGGAAGCGGGCGATGTTCTGGTTCCGGTAGAGAGCGACGGCACCCCTCCCCCCCAGTCCTCCTTCGAACGCGGGAGAGGAGACTGCAAGCGAGAGGGTCCGGCGCAGCGAGTCTTTCAACCGTTCATTCTCGCGTCGAAGGCTCAGATTCTCCCGCCGGACGTTCCGGACCGCGTGTACGATGCGGGTCAGCCGTGCGGGGTCGAGCCGCTCAGGCGCTGGGCGCGTCCCCTCGACCACCGGACTCCCTCCTCGAGCGCTGGACTAGGTGCTCGCGCTCACTGGGCGGCCGCTCCCCCAGTCCAAGCTGGTGAGCTCGTTCGTACGCCTCGATCTCCTTCTGGGCGTACTCTCGAGCCGAGTGGCGCAGTCGGCCGCGGAGCTCAGCGACGAGCAGGCGATCGCGCTCGTGGTCCATCGCCTCCTGTTCGACCGACCGCACCCCCGCGAAGAACTCGGCGACGTCCTTGATCGGGGGGAAGGCACCCCGGAGATACCCGCGCTCGACGTGAGGCCGGAACCTGCGGACCTTCCGCTTCTTCTCGACCTTCGCCCCGTCGGCGCTCTCCTCGACCTCGGAGATCTCCTCTTGGGTCCACCAGGTGAAGCGATGCCGAACGCGCCGGATTCCTTTCGTCGCGTCGAACCAATAGATGATGTCGATGTCCACGATCCCGCCGCCGCTCTCGAGCGGGTATTCGACCGGAAGCCCGGCGGGCTCGATCTTCAACTCGATTCCCGCCGAGGCTACCGTGTCCATCTGAACCTCGGGGAGCGGGACGCCACCCAGGGTGTAGAGGACCTCGCGCCAGGTCTCTGGGGCGCACCGAAGACCATTCTCCGTCTGGACGACGTTGAGGTCGACCACCGGCATCACCGCGGAGGTCGACGTCCTCGCCTTGAATCCGGTGAACTCCGCGAGCTTCGCGTCTCGGAACAGGCGGAGCAGGTAGGGGAAAGCGGCGATCGCGAAGAACGCCGGGTAAACGAACGGACTGACGATCCCGAAGGTCTCATTGGTCGGCTGGTAGAAGAATGAGAACCCGACGATAGGTGGGACGGCCCAGAAGGCCGGCCAGACGAGCTTCGGTTTCGGGACATAGTGAACCCGACGCGCTACCGATCGAGCGAGCCCGGCAACGGGGAGCAGAATCCCCGCGGTGATCAGGGCCTCGACCAGGAGGAGGAGATCCAGCCCGCCGGTCGAGTAGTAGCCGGCAAGAGAGTTTGTCACAGGGGTCAGGTGGGTGAGCCCCCAGCTAGCCCCTGCGACCGAGATCACGAGGTGCTTTTCCACAGGCGTCTGGGGCAGTGGAAGGACGACGTAGGAGAACGAGCGCGGGACGAGGGCGACCGACTCGTTCGACCACTGGATGTCGGTTTGGAGCTGGACCTGCTCGGGGACGGTGGCCGTGAAGTTTCCGCGGGTCTGGTTGACGTAGATCGTCGCCTCGACCAGATTGAACTGCTCCGCCGTGACGGTGGCATCGAGCTGCGCAGTCCCGCTGAACTCGAAAACCATCGTCACCGAGGAATCGTAGACTTCGTTGCCGTCGGTGATGAAGGTCAGGCCGACCGGGGGCGGGATGCTAACCGTGCCGCCAGGCTCGCCCCATATTGCGGCGAACCCGGGGACGCCCATCGGTTTCCCCCCAAGGGAAACGCCAGTGGGTAGGCCGGCCGCCGCCGAGGCTTTGCCGGGGAGGGCGACGAGCACCACCGCCACGGAGAGTAGCAGCGCGAGCGTCGCCCACGCCGCTCGGTGCTTCAGCGACGGCCGTGCCGATGTCGATGCATCGTTTCTCCGCGCCGACATGCGGATCCGCAGGGCCCTCCGTGATGCCCTCGGGTGTGAGGTTCAGCGTGAATCGTCGCGGGGTGGGGTCGTACCCGGAATCGCTTCCCCTTCGATGAGAACGAAAAGTGGCCGGGGACGTGCTCGGTCTTAGTCTTCGTCGGATTCTCGGCGGCCTGCTCACGGGCGACTTTGCCGACTGTGGCGCCGAAAACCTCGTCGCCGTGTTCCTTCCCGTACTCCTCCTCGAACTTCCTTTTCGAGGCCTCCGAGTTGAGGTGCTCTGGTTTTCGCGCCATCCCCTCAGTTGCTCCCCCGACCGTGGTGCCGATGCATGAGGATGGAGAGCACGACGGCGCTAAGGACGAGAATGATCACCGAGTAGGTGATCACTGCGTAGCCGGCGGAGAGCCCGCCGGCGCCCGGGATGAACAGCCCGCCTACGTTCGAGGAGTTGAGCCCGCCCGACCCGGCCCCACCTAGGAGACCACCCGAGCTGGGCGATGCGGTCGCGAACACGAGGCCCCTCGAGTAGTTCCCGTAAGCAGGACCGTTCCACTCATTGATCTCGACGCAGTAGCTGGTCGAGGCCTGGAGCGCGGTGAAGTTCCACGAAAGCGGATAGGTCGGTGGCTGGGGCGCTGCGATTCCCGGGACGCTGAACAGGAGAGTGGCGTTGATCACCTGGTGCCCAAACCCGGGACTGGCGAGGCAGTAACCCTGAGCGGTGATCGGGGATCCCGTCCAGAAGAACACCGACTCGTTCGTCAGCCAGTAGCCCTGATTGTAGGTCGAGTAGCTAGTCCAGGTCAGTGTGACGGTGGAGGTGGTGATGTTCCCCGCCTTGATCCCTGTGGGAGCGGGGAGCTGCCCGCTTCCATTGTAGTGGCAAGCGATCGGGCTGCACGGGGGGTTCCCCAAAGCGGTCGGAACCACGAGCGCCAGCAGAGTGACCATGGCGGTTGCTCCCGTCGCCAGCGCCCGCCTCATAGATGCGGGGCGAGAACGACAATCGTCGCGCTCGCGATGATCAGGAGGGACAGTTCGATCAGATAGTCCCAGAGCCATGCCCGGGTCGTACGGCGGCCCGTCCGGCTCCCCTTCTTCATGCTCCACTCTTCACCCGGCGGGGCGCCCCGCCCCGGTGCGCTCGGCCCGCCGTGATGCCGTAGATGACCCCGAGAACGACGACGAGAATGATCAGGAACTCTCCGTAGTTCGCCCAGCCAGTGTAGTAGAGCCAGAGGCCCGCCAGGAACAGGAGAATCAGGGTCCCGTAGACGCTGGCCCCGCTCTTGTGACTCGTAGTGCCAGCGCGTTGAGACCAGCCGCGAACGACCCCGTAGAGGACCAGGACGATTATCGCGAAGACGATCCAGATGGAGTAGGGAGCCAGCGCGGTCCAGACGTCCGTCGCGGAGACCATCAGCTCCTCCGCCGACCGCCCGCGTAGACTGCGAATGCGAGAACCCCGCCTGCAAGCCCTGCCGCGACCGCGGGGAAGAACCACGGGTTGCCGCTGCTGAACACCCCGCCGCCGCCCCCTGAGCTATTCCCGGTGACGTTGCCCGAAGCGAGTACTAGGACCCCCATCGGGGGGACGGTTATCGTGGTAAGGGTGACGAGGGGACGAAAGCCGCCGACGGTGAAGTACGTCGCCGAGCGGGTGAGGTTCGTCGGATCGTCAGTCCAGCTCCTCGCCGCGTTCCCGAGTGGAAAGCCGACCCCGCCGGTGAGCTGGAAGGTGACCGACGTGTTCGTGTTGACGAGGAGGAGCGTCCGCGGGTTGTTCCCCGTCTCGACCGCGTAGATCCCGCGGACCGAGGTGTTCAGGGGCGCCGTGTAGACCGGCCCGAGGTTCAGATGGCCGAGCACGTTGGAGTAGAGGTAGAATGAGGACCGGACCAGCCCGGAGGAGCTGTTCACCAGGGCGAGGACGCCGTTGTCGACGAAGTCGAAGAACATGAACTGGCTCGCGTTCTGCTGAATCTCCTGCGCCGCGCCCGCGGCGATCCACGCGACCTGCGGGTAGCCCGCCTGCCACGGGTTCACGTCGCTGGCCATCGCGCTGTTGAACTCGTCGTTCAGCAGGAGGATCTTCTTGCAGGTGGGGCAGGCGCCGGTGATGTTCTGGCGATCGTAGAGGGTCGCCTGGCCGACCTTCGAGAGGTTGGTGAAGAAGTCCGAGACCGGGACGTAGTTGGTCATCTTCGACTGCGGGTAGAGGTGGTAGGCCACCGCCGAGAGGTTCGGCCCGTTGATCGCAACGGTCTGGTTGATCCACGAAGGGTCGGTGAATGCCCCGCTGCCGGCCTGGATCCCGATGATCGGGAGCGTCGGGTCCACACCGTGGATCGCGGCCGTGTAGTTCTGGACCATCCGGGCGTACTGCAGCTTCGTCGGGGCGAGGTTGTCGCTCGCCGACCAGCTCGCGAAGGGCTTGTTGAAATGGTTCCAGAACGACGGCTCGTTCCCGATCGAGAGGAGATCCGGGCGGAAGTGCTGTTGCGTTTCGATGTAGGCGACCTGGTTCGCGGCGTACCCCGCGTTGTTGATCTCACCGCCGACGCAGAGGATGATCTTCGAGTGGGTGACGTTACGGTAGGCGCGCAGCGAGCTCCAGTTGAAGTTCAGCGCGCTCGAGGCGCCGTTCGACGCATACTGCAGGTTCGCGGTGTAGTTGTAGGCGTCGCAGTTCGAGCCGGTGCGGACCCAGGTGAATGGCGAGGCGTTCTGCAGGGCCATGATCGTCGAATTGAAGATCGGGTTCTGGACGTGGCGGATCCCCCAGAACAGCGACGCGTTGATCGTCGCCGTGCGGGTGAGGGAGACGATGGATCCGGTGCCAACGGCCTTCGGGTCGACGACCAGTCCGAGCCCGACGATCGTGACATTGTAGCCGTCCGAGCCGGTGAAGACCACCGATACGGCGCCGTAGACACCCGGTCCGGTCGGAGTGCAGGCGAGCGCGCTGGTGTTCGAAGTCGAGCAGCCTGTCGGAAGCGCGGAGTAGACGAACTTGAACGGTCCGATCCCGCCGGTGGTGTTCGAGTAGTACTTCATCGACGAGCCGTTGACGATCTCGCCGAGGTTCTCCGTCGAGTAGCCGCCGAGCAGGTTGCCGACGGCGTAGCTAACGTTCGACGTGACGAGGGAAACGGTCTGACCGGCGAACCGGTAGGCGTAGGAGTACGTCGGGATGTCCGCCATCGCCGAGTCGTAGCCCGGTTTCGGGTTCGGGTTCCCGCTCTGGCCGAACCCGACCGTGGCGGAGACGTTCGCCCACGTCGTGGAGGATCCCGTCCAGGACCACACCGCGACCCCGCCGCTCGGATCCGTGGGGGCGGCGAGTGTTCCAGCCGCCCCCTGGAAGAGGAGGACCTGCTGCGTCGCAGTCACGTAGAGGAGGTTGCCCATCCAGCTCGCTGGAGGGGCGCCCGTCGGGGCGAGGCTGGTCCAATTACCGCCGAAAGCCCCGGAGTTGTGGGTCGGGACGAACTTCCACGTGTCGGCGAGCGTCGTCGCGCCGCCGACCTGCATCCCGCCGAAGAGCAGCACGTAGCCGTCGGTGGGGTCGTAGGTGCACTGGCTGTAGCCCCGGGCGCCGGGCGCGGCCCCGACGTTGGCCGAGATGTTGGTCCACAGCCCCGCCGAGAACTTCCAGGTGTAGCCGTACCAGTTCGATGCGGACGCGTTGGTCTTCCCGGCGCCCCCGAAGAGCAGCACGTAGCCTCCCGTGGCGCTCCCGCCGGATCCGACCTGCGGGACGTAGACCATGCATGCCGCGACCGAGGCCTGCGGGCGGACCGTCGGGATGACCAGGCTCCAGGTTCCCCCGACGAACTTGAACGTCTGGAGGCTGAACTCGCCGGCGCCCGCGGTGAAGCCGCCGAACATCACCGCGTAGCCGTCGGCGGCGTCCCAGACGAGACTGGCGTTGGACCGGAACGAGAGAGTGTTCGGGGTGTTGAGCGGGAACCACGCGCCCTTTTGCCACTTGAACGAGTCGTTCTTCAGACCCGCGGACCCGGTGGTCCCCCCGCCGAAGACCAGCAGGTAGCCGTCCGTGGGATCCCAGGCCATCGCGACGCCTTTGCGCTGCGTTGGTCCGCTGAGACAGTTGTTCGTCGCCGTCCCCGTGCAGACGCGGTTGAAGACCGCGGAAGGCGGCGGCCCGGCATCGGGATGGGCGACCGCTGGCGCCGTGTGTGTGCCGGGAGCGTGGACCGACGTCGTGTGGATTGTCGAGGAGTTCGTTTCGGCGGGGGACGGCAATATCCGGATGTCAGGGTACAGGCCGGACGGCAGCGCGAGGAGAAGGGTCAGCAGCGCCGCCGGGACGAGCGCCCGCGCACGAGCTCGCCCCGACACGTTCCTCTGCGCCTCGGGCTGAGTCTCAGCGGCCCCGTCGTCCGTGGCTCACTTCGACGTCGGCGACGACGCCAACAATCACGAGGGCAACGCCGATGATCAGCGTGTAGAGCCCGGCGAGGTTGACAATCCCACCGCCGACTAGGACCCACAGGAAACCAACCAGAGCGAGGACAACGCCCAGGATGAGTGCGATCCAGTGCGCCCCGACCTCTCCTCTGCGATCCTGGCTGAGCCGGCGGGCCCAGTTCGTTCGACGCAGTCCTTCGCCGACCTTTGGTCTGCTTGTTCTCATCTCTTCCTCCTCCTACCGCGCTCCCCGCGTCGATTGAAGCCCTCGGCCCTTGCCGATGGCGTAGGAGACCCCGAGGTACAGCAGTACCAGAATCACGGCCGCGACGATCAGAAACGTCAGGATGCTGCTGATCAGCGACCCCAGCGCGTTCCCGCAACCGCCGAAGAGGACTGCGATGAGGCAAGCCAGCGCGGTGAATGGATTCCAGAAGACGAACGCTCCCGGCGGGGCGCTCTGGTTGCAAGCACTGCCGCAAGTGAGCTGACGGACGGTCACCGAGATGTTCTGCGGACCGATAGTGCAGTTCGCCTTCGCGGCGCCGTTGATTGTGCAGGAGGTGAGTAGGATCGATGACCCCGGCGCGAGGGCCAAAGGCACGAGCTTCGCTGCAGGACAGAAGAACGCGTTGGTGAGGCACCCTCCGGTTCCCGTCCCGTTGCCGGTGAGCTGTAGGATCTGCGACGTGTCCCCCTGGCAGGCGGGGGTGAGATTCTGCGGGTTGCAGTAGCCGACTGTGTCGTAGACGTAGACCCAAACCGGGTTGTTCGTCGGCACTGCCCATCGCGTGCCCACGGGCACGCTGATCTGCTGGAGCGTGGGCATGAGGACGATCTGGGTGGCCGTAATCGCCCACGATGATGCGTTCGAGAACCGCTCCGACCCTAGCGGCTTACCGTTGTAGTTGAATGTCCCGCTCGAGTTCGCGATATAGAGCGAGCCTACCGTCGAGACCGCCCAATTCCCCCAGGTCACGCTGTTGAGGTTGAACCGGGCGTTCTGCTGACCGCAGAACTGGGTGCCGGACAGAGTAACGTTGTAGAAGTTCCCGAGACCTTGGAGCCAGACCTCGTAAAGCGATGTGAGCTGCGGGACGGTGAGGTTCCCGAGGTTCAGGTTCGAGGGGAGGACCTGGTAGGGCGCCGGGATGATACAGTTCGCCGGGATCTGCGAGGCCGAGGTGTATCCGAGCGACCGCAGGAATGACCAGTAGGCGTTCCCATTCAGAGCGGCGTTCCACTCGATCTTGCCCAGCCAAGTAAGGAAGTTTTGACCGCCAGTTGGACCGGCGAAGATCTTGTACGAGGGTGTGTCAGCCGTTGTGACGGAGCAGGTGGCGTAATGGGCGAGGACGAAGGTGCTGGGGTCGGTCCAGAACCACTGCGCTGCCGCCGTGCCTCCGCATACCGAACTCTGCCCTGCCCCAAAGTAGGTCCCGATTGCGTCGATGCCGAGCGGGGTGTTACTGCTGGAGGGAAGCCGCGTCCCGCTCGAGAGCATGATGTAGGAGGATCCAGCGCCGGCACCCGAATCCGTGAAAGTGAAATTGTAGGACCCACCGGACTGCGGTGTCGGCACAGTGGCGTATTGGAGCCCCGATCCACTCGGGATTGAGGTGGTGACGTTCCACCAGGCCAACGGATTGGCGTAGGAACGCGCCGCGATCGTTAGGGTGGTCCCCGCGGGAGCGGCTTCAGTGATGTTGGTCCCTCCGGGCACGTAGACGTCGAACGTCGCTGCGGATCCCGAAGCTGTGGAGATCATCGGGCCCCCGACGTAGTTTTGGAACGAGCTGCTCGCCCCGGCGGTGTATGTGAGCGACCCGGCCCCCGAAAGTCCGAAGCCGCCAGCCGAGCTGATTTCCGGGTTCACCGATGCGTAGGTCGCGCCGGGCGCCCCGTTACCGTTGAGTTGGTTGATTGTGGGGGTGATTACTTCCCCTACCTGTCGGGTGTAGGCCCACCCGATTGCCCCCATCTGGGCAGCGAGACCGGACTGGACCAGATCCAAGGGGTAGGAGTACGAGGAGCGGTTGAGCTGGAGTAGGGCCGCATTGTCGGCCATCCGCTGGAAGCCGATTGAGGAGAAGTTCAGCGCACTAGCCAAGTTCGCGTAGGAGGTGGCGGTGAGGTTCTCCTCATTCCCGAACGCCGCCATGACGGTCTTCGCCCACGCAGCATACTGGGCGCCGAGGCTGACCTGCCCGGAGCTTTGGGCACCGATGTAGGCTCCAATCCCGAGGGCGACACCGGTCGCGACCGCACCGGCGACGCAACCGACTGCAGCGCCGACCGGCCCACCCGCCAAGCCGAAGACAGTCCCGACGGCACAGCCGAGACCCAGACCTGCCCCGATTCCAGCTAGGCAATTGAAGCCGCATCCCAGCGTCGTGAATTGCCCTTGCTGGACCACGTGAGAGACGGTCTCATTCCCGACATTGTTGAGAATTCCTCGGGCTATCGACGGGGTCGTGTGCAGGCTCGCAACCTGCCGCTGGAGCTCGCGGTATGCCGAGGGATCGTCCCGGACACGCAAATCAGCGATGGGTAGCGCGCCCCGATGGGGTGACCCCACGGCGCCTAGAGAGACTCCAAACCCCGCGTGGGCACTCCCGGCGAAGCCGGAAGCCACGATGCCGATCGCTACCGCGGTCGCGAGGGCTGTGTTCCACGCCCAGTACGAGCGTCGGGACCGATCCATGTTGCCTCCGAGGGAGTGGATCGGTGCTCAGCGGGATCCGCGACCGTGATGCCCCGAGACGATGACCGCGATCGCGACCGCCACCAGGATGATGACGATCCAGACCCACCAGAGTGCGACAAAGAAGGTGGACCAGAAACTCCCGACGCCAACGAAGAACGCACCGGTCGGAGTGTTGATGCCGATCGAGGCGTTCGTGTAGCTGGCCGTCCAGTTGTTGAACGTCGCGGTGAGCGGCTGGGCGAACGTTAGCGTGTTCTTCGTCGAGACGTTCGTCGTCCCGACCTTGGTCGCACTAGAGAAGGTCCATTGCGGATACGAGCAGATCTGACCGGTGATGTCGCAGGTCGTTGCCCCGGTCACCAGCGCGGGGACCGTCACCTGGAAGCTGGTGTTCGTCGGGACCAGAATCGAGACCGCGTGATTGACGTCGAACGCGAAGGTCTGGTTGAGGAAGATGATCTTGGCCCCTGCGTACCCGGTGGGAGTCTGCGAGACCAGGGTTAGATTCGCGAGCCCTTTCGCAGCAATCGTTCCCGTGGTCTGGCTGTTGCCGAGCCCGATCGCCGAGAAGATGTAGTCCGCGTAGACCCAGAGAGTGTAGTCGACGAAGTAAGTCGAACCCGCGCAGGCCTTGAACGAGGGGAAGTTCGTCGACCCGAGACCGAGGATAATCGTCCCCGTGTTGTTTCCAGAGGTGACCTGGGCGGGCTTGACGAAGTTGAAGGTGTTCACCTTCACTGAGAGATTGAGGACGGTGACCCACTTGCACCCGTTGGCCGTGGTGATGAGGGGAAGCTTGGAGAGCGAGGAGGAGTTGTTCAGCGAGACCCATTCACTGACGTAGGTTCCGCTTGACTGGGACCGATTGATGTCGAACTGATTTGCCGGGACCCCCGCCGGGTTGACGGCGAGCTGGATTCGCGGGAGCGAATAGCCGAGCTGCGAACGTTCGACGCTCGGCCCCTGGGGCACGAGAGCCAGAAGTGCAACCGCGAGAACCGCCGCGGCCACGGTGATCACCGAAAGTCTCGCTCGCTTGCCGCCCTTCGTCTTCTCCATGCCCGCTTTAGGCAGGAGCCGACCGAGTCGCCCGGGTAGGTGCCTCTCGGCCGGCACCTACCCAACTAGGGATTAGGGCAGGTACTATTTCGTGTGTGGTGGTTGGCTCTGTCACTTTATCGGGTCTTTATGACCCCCGGAATTCGGCTTCCCGGTCGACGTAACAAGTCGGGACCTGCCTATTGCCGAGTTGCCCCGCGACGGCCCTACATCGCACCACAGGGCGGATTCCTGGGGTGCCCGAT